>JBDKJY010000040.1:0-56974 GCA_039796295.1 Verrucomicrobiota bacterium | reverse complement strand
GCTCTACGCCGCGCTCAATGCCATCGTCGGCCCCGGCCTCAAGGTGCTCACGGTCGAGGACCCGGTGGAATACAACCTGACCGGGGTGAACCAAATCCCGGTAAACGCGGCGGTGGGCATGACCTTCGAGAAGGGGTTGCGCGCCATCCTGCGGCACGACCCGGACGTGGTGATGATCGGTGAAATCCGCGATCTCGAAACCGCGAGCGCCGCCATCCAAGCCGCGCTCACCGGCCACCTCGTGCTCTCCACGCTCCACACGAACGACGCCGCGTCCGCGCCGATGCGGCTCATTGACATGGGTGTCGAGCCGTTCCTCATCAGCAGCACGCTGATCGGCTCGATGGCCCAGCGCCTCGTGCGCCGCATCTGCTCGAAGTGCAAGGCCGACTACGAGCCTGACCGCGCCCACCTGCCGCGCGACCTCGTGCTCGCGCCCGGTGCGAAGCTTTGGCGCGGCGCGGGCTGCCCGAACTGTCGCAACACCGGCTACCGGGGCCGCAGTGGCCTCTACGAACTCATGGAGATGAGCGATGCCATTGCGGAGAAGATCATCGAACGCGCGCCTTCGTATCAGATCGTCAACGTCGCCAAGCAAGGCGGGCTGCGCCTGCTGCGCGAGGACGGCTGGGACAAGGTCCGCAGCGGCGTCACCACGCCGGACGAAGTGGTGCTGTGCACGGCGGGCTAAAAGACCATGCCCCAGTTCACTTACACCGCGATGACGGAGGCTGGCGTGCGCGTCTCCGGCGAGCTTGAGGCTGAGAGCGAGGCGGCGGCGATGCGGGCCTTGGAGGAAAAGCGCCTGTTCCCTGTCACTGTGTCGGGCGGCGCGTCGGCGGACGGCGGGAAGCCCGTAAAGCGGCGCGTGAAGTCGCGCGACCTCGGCGTGCTCTACGGCCAGCTCGCGGACTTGCTCGGCTCCGGCGTGCCGTTGCTCCGCGCGCTGGACTCGCTCATTCGCTCGACGCCGGCGGTTGGTCTGCGTGACTTGCTCAAGGAAATCCGCGCGGCCGTCTCCGAGGGCAAGACGCTCACCGACGCGTTGCGGCCTTACCCGGAAGTTTTCCCCACGCTGCACATCGCGATGATCCAGGCTGGCGAGCGAGCGGCGTTTCTGGAAGACGTGTTGCGGAACCTCGCTGGCTTCCTCGAACGCTACGAGGAATTGCGCAGCAAGGTGATGGGCGCGCTGATTTACCCGGCGTTGCTCACGGCGCTCGGGTCGCTCGTGATGGTGGGCGCGCTGGTGTTCTTCGTGCCGCGCTTCGAGCCGCTGCTGGCCAACGCCAAGAAGCCGCTGCCGACGGAAATCCTCTTCGCCGCCAGCACGCTGGTGCGCGGCTACTGGTGGCTGCTGATACTCGGCGGCGCGGGCGCAGGTTTCTTCCTCTGGATGAATCTCCAGACCGAGGCCGCGCGGCGGAAGGTGGAGGGCTGGCAGTTGAAAATCCCCGTGGTCGGCAACGCGCTGCGGCTGCTGGCCATCACGCGCTTCTGCCGCATCTTGGGCACGATGCTCGCCAACGGCGTGCCGCTGCTCACCGCGCTGAAGATTTCCCAGAACGCCACCGGCTCGACCATCCTCGCCGAGCGTATCGCCGAGGCCACCGAGTCGGTGCGCGACGGTAAGCGCTTGTCTGAGCCGCTGGCCAAGGGCGACTTCTTCCCCGACCAAATCCTGGCGATGATTGCCGTGGCGGAGGAATCCAACAAGTTGGACAAGGTGCTCGTGCAAATCTCCGACACCGTCGAGCGCCGGACGAATCGCTCGGTCGACCAGTCGGTGCGGCTCATCGAGCCGCTCATCCTATGCGTGGTGGCGGCGGGCATCGGCTTCCTCGCGCTGGGTTTGCTGCTGCCCATCTTCACGATGGCCAGCTCGTTGGGGTCGAAGTAGCGGATAGCGGATTTGGAGCACGGACGCCCACGTCCGCAGCCGAGGCCAAACAAGAATGCCCCGGGCTGGTATGCGGTGGGCATTTAGCCCGAACTCCGAAATCGGCGGCGGGCGAAGCTCGCCTAGCGCGGGGAGCGCCCGCCGCTGGCGGGCCGTTTTCGGCGGCCCGCCGAAAACTTCGTTCCACTCACTTGTTTCCGGCTGGGGAGAGTCAGTGAGTGAACGAAGGTTTGGGCGGACCGCCCAAACCTGCACGCGGGCCGCGTGCGCTCCCCTTCGCTATTTCGGAATTCGGGTTCAGTGCGCAAATTGTGGCCCCAAGTCCACCCGAAGCAGCCACGTGCCGAGCGGGATCCTCCTCCCCTGACGATTCTGACCGCTGCAGGTGCGCTCCCAAGCCCGCCCAACCCCTTGCGGGCGTAGGCGTTTGCGCCTTTATGAAACTTTTCTCTCCTATTCCGCACTTCTCTTGAATCTTGTCTTCCTCACCCCGTCGCACTTGCGCACTTCATGAAGTTGTCATTCAAACATCACTCGCAACGGCTGCCGCGTCACGCGGCGGGATTCACCCTCATTGAAATTCTCCTCGTCATCGTCGTCATCCTGATGCTCGCGGCGGCGATGGTGGTCTTCGTCCTTCCCCAGCAAAAGGGAGCGGAGAAGAATACCACCAAGCTCATGCTCGCGCAGGTTGCCACCGCGCTGGACACCTATCGGCTCAACCTTGGTCATTACCCTACCGAGCAGGAAGGCGGCCTCGACGCGCTGTCCAAGAAGCCGACCTTCGAGAACGAGCGCATGGGGGAGAAGTGGCAGGGGCCTTACATCAAGCCCGGCACCTCGCTCGACGACCCGTGGGGCCACAAGCTCCGCTACGAACTCATCGCCGCGGGCGGCGATGGCGATGACAAATCCGCGCTGCCTTACAAACTATTCTCCGTCGGTCCCGACGGCCAGCCCGACACCGACGACGACATCAAGCACGGCGCGGAAGCCGCCAGCGGCACTAACCCCTGACGTTCAGCCATGACCCTGCGGCCCCACCCACCTCACCGGCACACGCGCGGCTTTACGCTCATCGAGCAGTTGCTGACCGTCGTGCTGGTGCTGCTGTTGCTGGGCGCGGTGGTTTACAACTTCTCCACGGCGGCCAACGGCGCGCGGCTCGACGAGGGCACGATGCAGATGGAGTCATTGTTCCGCTTCGCCCGCGCACACGCGGAGAGCACGGGCAAGCAGGTGCGCATCCTCTTCCCCGAGGCCGAGAGTGGGGACAATGCCGAGACCCTCGCGGCGGAAACGCCCGGCACAACGGTGCGCGTGATGTGGGAGGCGAACCCCGTCGGTGCCCCCGGCGTGTTCCAAGATTTGCCGGAGGCGGCGAGCTACGTGCAGAGCATCAGCGAGCACGTCAGTATCCAGCAGGTTCAGCCCGGTGGGCAAAGCTCGGAGGCAACTGCGGAGGTGCCCGAGACCGAGGCCCCCGTTGCGGAGACGTCCCGCAGCCCCTTCTCGGTCGTGAACTTCTATCCCGACGGCACCGGCGACTCGGTGGAAATCGTGCTCACCTCGCGCGACGAGACGGATGTCCGGCGCGTCACGGTCCGATTGGCGGGACTGACGGGCACCATCCGGCGCCAAGCCGTCGCCGACGCCACTGAACCCGAGCCTCCCGCCCCGGCCACGGAGGCCGCTGCGGAGGGTGTGAAGTGAGGTTCGGTCCCGCGCCTAATTCCTTGCGGCAGTTCCACGCGCGCGCCGCCACGGGCTCCATTCTCCTCGAAGTCATTCTCGCCCTCGCGCTCTTCGTCACCGCCGCCGCCATCGTTACCAGCGGCATGAACGCCTCCGCTGACAGTCTCGAACGCCAGCGCCTCAACACCCACGCCGGCAACCTCGCCGCCACCGTGCTCGCGGAAATCCAGCTTGGCATCCGCTCGACGGCTGCGGCTGGCGAGCAACCCTTCCTCGCGCCCTTCGACAAGTGGACCGCCGAACTCATCGTGTCTCCGACCGAAACGGAAACCGGCGCGGCCAGCGGCCTGTTGCGCGTCGAGGTCATCATCCGCCACCAGGAAGCCCAACTGGTCCGCCGCCTCAGCCAAGTCGTCCGCGTGGACCCCAACCGCAGCGCCCTGCCCGCCGCGTTCTGACCCATGCGCCTGCTACGCCAACTCACTGGAGCACGGACGCCCACGTCCGCGGCCACTGCGGACGCAGGCGTCCGCGCTCCAAGCGCCCGCCGGTGCGACCAGGCCATGCGGCGTAGTCCGATTCCCCATTCCCCCGGCTTCACCCTCCTCGAAGTCGTCCTCGCCATCACCATCGCCATCGGCCTCCTGCTCGTGGCCATGACCTTCTACCAGCAGTCCACCTCGCTGCGCGGCCAGCTCATGGATGAGGCCGAGCGCCTCTCCGCCGTGCGCCAAGTCATGGACCGTCTCGCTGCCGACCTCCGCGTCGCGCCCGCGCACGACCGCGTCGGCTTCACCGGCGATTCCAACTCCTTGCGCTTCGCCACCACCGCGCTGCCGCTCGCGCCGGGTGGGATGCAAACCGACCTCCGGCGCGTCGCGTATCGCGCCACCTACTCGGGCGATGCCACAAACCTCTCGGTCAGCGGCCTCGTTCGCACCGAGGAACCGGCGGTGGACTTCATCACCTCGGCGCTCGCGCCCGCGCTCGCCACGACCCCGACCGACCCGAACAGCGAGACAAGCCCCCCCGTCACCAGCGAGCCAGCGGTCCCCGCTTCGGCCCCAGCCCCGACCGCCACCGACCCGCTCACCGAGGCAGTGCGTTATCTGAGCTTCCGTTTCTGGGACGGCTCGGCTTGGCTCGATAGCTGGAGCGGCATCGCGCCGCCGCCCGGCGTCGAAGTAACGCTCGGCTTCGAACCACTGCCACCCGACGCAACTCCCGACCAACTCTCCGGCGAAGTTTTCCGCCGTGTCATCTTCCTGCCCGCCGGCCAGCCCAAGCCGCCGGAAACCAACTTCGTGGCGAGCGCCCGCCAACCGTGAAGCTCTCCCCGCCAACTAGACGTTTGCAAAATCTGCTTCGGCCCACCCGGCCGTCCGCAGCGTTGGCGGAAGCTCTAAATCCCAAAGCCGACCGCGCTGATGCAACCCGTCCCGTGGCGTCTGGAACTTGGAGCTTCTTTGGACCTTGGACCTTGGGCCTCGGACCTTCCCGCGCCCCCGCCTTCATCCTCGTCGGCGTGCTCGTGCTCGTGATGCTCCTTTCGATGGTCGTCGTGAGCCTGCTCTTCCGCTTCAAGGCGGCGGACACCGCCGCCAGCGCGAGCGTGGGCACCGAGCAGGCTTGGGCGGCGGCGATGAGCGGTGTCGAAGAAGCCTTACGCGTCGCAGCGGACGCCCTGCCCGGCGCGACCGACTGGCAGCAAAACCCCGGTGCCTTCCGCGACCGCCTCGTGTTCGAGGATGGAGCGGACCGTTGGTTCTTCACCGTCTTCTCTCCCGGCGATGGCGAGACGCTGGACGAAATCCGTTTCGGCCTCACCGACGAAGCCTCGAAGCTCAACGTGAACTCCCTCGGCGACGCGAACCTCGAAAAGCTACCGCGCGTCACGCCCGCCCTCGCCGCCGCGCTGCACGACTTCACCGACGAAGACAGCACGCCGCTGCCCGAGGGTGCCGAGCAGGATTACTACAGCGGCCTCCCGCGCCCCTACACCATCCGCAACGGTCCGCTCGCCTCCCTCGACGAACTGCTCCTCGTGCGCGGCTTCACCCCCGCGCTGCTGCACGGCAGCGCCGCACGCGCCGCCACCGGCGACGACGCCGAACAACAGCGCGCCGTGCGCGGCCTGAGCCAGTTCCTCACCATCGCCTCCTACGACCCCGACACCGCCAGCGACGGAACCTATCGCGTGAACTTCAACAGCCCCGACGTTGTGTTCCCCGAGACCGAGCTGCCCCCGGCGCTCACGAACTTCCTCGCCGCCCTTCGCACCAACGACGTCACGCTCTCGCACGCCGCCGACTTGCTCGAAGCCAAACTTCCGGTGAAGGACGGCAAGGGGCTTGAAATCGAAATCACCTCCGGCGTCGGCAAGGCCGAGCTGGCGACCGTGCTCGAACTCTTCACCACCTCCGCCGAGTTGCAGACCGCCGGCCTCATCAACGTGAACACCGCCAGCCTCGCCGTCCTCGCCACGCTCCCCGGCGTGGACGACGCCCTCGCGGAGTCCATCGTGTCCGCCCGCCGCAGCATCAGCCCTGAGCGCCGCACGACCCTCGCGTGGCTCTACTCGGAAGGCGTGGTGGACGCCGCGAAGTTCAAGGCCCTCGCGCCGCTGCTCACCGCGCGGAGTTTTCAATTCACCTTCCAAGTCATCGGCTACGGCCTGCCCTCGGGCCGCTACCGCGTGCTCGAAGCCGGCATTGATGTCGCCGCCGGCGTGCGCCGCGTGACCTACCTGCGCGACGTGACGCGGCGCGGCCTGCCGTTCCCCATCGGTGGCGAGACCGGCGGTGAGACGTCCGCCCAGGAGCGCGGACGCCCACGTCCGCAGCCCGTAGCGCAGGTTTCCAAATCGGCTGTGCGTCCGGCGTCCGAAGCCGCAATGACTACTCACGGCACGAGGGATTGGAAACCCGCGACACAGCAGACTTGGAAGCCTGCGCTACACATGAAGGAGGCCCTCCGTGGCTGACCGCGACTCTCTCCCCGCCTTCCCCTTGAAGAAATTCTCCCTCACCCGCGAGCAGCGCTCGAAGCTCCCCGCGCAGGCCACGGCGCTCGACCTCGACAGCCGTTCCCTCCGCGTCGTGCAGACGACCACGCGCAGCGGCCAGCCCGCCGTGGCCCGCGTGTCCGTCGCGCCGCTCAACCTCCCCGCCGACGCCGACCGCACCGACGCCGCCGTGCTCGGCACCGCCATCGCGAAGGCCCTCGACCACCTCAAACTCAAGCCCGGCCCAGTCGTGCTCGGCATCCCGCGCGCGCAGGTCGTGCTCAAGACGCTCCAGCTCCCGATCATCCCTGACGTGCGCGAGCTGGCCTCCATCGTCCACCTGCAAGTCGGCAAGGACCTGCCGTTCCGGCTCGCGGACGCGGTGATTGATTTCCAAGTCCACCGGCAAATCACCCCGCCCGCGCCCAAGGCTGACGCGAACGCCAAACCCGGCCAGCCCGAAGCCGCGCCCGCTCCGCCGAAACTCGAAGTCCTCGTCGCCGTCGCGAAGCGCGATGTCGTCGCGTTCTACCAACGCGCCGCCGAAGCCGCCGGTGTGAAGCTCGTCGCGCTTGGTTTGCTGCCCAGCGCCAGCGCGCGGTGTGTCGAGGCGTGCCGCGTGTCGGATGCCGGAAAGCCCTACGCGTTGGTTTCGCTGCGCCCGGACGAACTCAGCATTGATGTCGTCACCGACCAGGCTGTGCCGTTCAGCCGGAGTGCCGGGCTCGGAGTCCCGCCTTCCGGCGGAACTTCAAGCCAAGGCCTCACCGCCGAAGCCTTCGTCGCCGCCGCGAGCATCGAAGTCGTCCGCAGCCTGCACAGCTACAGCGGCCCCGGCTCGGGGGGCGCGCTGGCACGCCTCTTCGTCACGGGCGCGACCGGCCACGAGGCCGCCGTCGTCGCGTCGCTCGCCACGCGCGTGAGCACGCCCGTCGCGTTGCTCGACCCCGCCGCGCTGGAATTGCCCGACGACTCCCGCCCCGCCGCCGCAGGTGCCGCCGCTGGCATCGGTCTCGCACTGGGCTTCGCGGACGCGGGCGGCTTGCCCTTCGACTTCCTCAACCCGAAGCGCCCCGCCGTGCAGCGCGACTTGCGGAAGATAAAGATTCTCGCCGGGGTCGCAGCGTCGGCCTTGCTGTTCATCGTCGTCGCGGGCGTGAAGAGCTGGCTGGTCGGCCAGCGGCAGGCGGTGCTGGATGCCGTCACTGCCGAAGCCGTTCTTGCCGAGAAGCAACGGCCCATCTACCGCCAGATGATTGGGCAGGCGGGCGTGGTGAACGAGTGGGTGAAGGGCGAGCGGGACTGGCTGCTGCACTACGCCTACCTCACCGCCGTGTTGCCGCGCAGCGAAGAGGTGTTCCTCACGTCGCTGTCGGTGAGCGGCCAGGGCATCATCCGCCTCGCTGTGCGCGCGAAGAGCGGTGCGGTGCTGGCGAAGATTGAGAAGCAACTGCGCGCTGCCGGCTACGAGGTGAAGCCGCTCGCCATCACGCCCGGCTCCGACAAGACGGGCTATGAATTCCTCTCGACCGTGGAACTGGTCGTGCCGGCGAAGCTCAAGATAGACCTCTCGAAAGTGACGCCGCCGGAGCGCCCGCCGGATGACGCGTCGCTCGAACCGGCTACGCGCCGAAAGGGGGGCGGATGAAGCAGCGTGAGAAACTTCTAGCCGTGATTGTGCTCGGCAGCGCCGCACTCTTCGGCGGCGTCCTGGGCCTGCGCGCCTTCATCACCAAACCGCTCACGGACCTCGACAAACGCATCGTCGGCGCGCGCGAGCGGCTCACGAAAATTCAGACCGATCGGCGGAACTACTTCGCCGCCGAGGACCGCCTGAAGAGTCTCGGCAAGCTGACCTTCGCCGACACCGTGGACGAGACCAGCGCGCATTCCGGCGAGATGTTGACCAAGCAAATCCTCCGTGCCGGTTTGAAGGAAGTGAGCTTCACCCGTCTGCCCGTCGGGCCGCGCAAGATGCGGGGCGCGAGTGAAATTGGCTGGAACGTGCAGGGCGAAGGCGCGTTGGCGGGCGTTGTGAACCTGCTCTTCCTGCTCGAACAATCGCCTTACCTGCTGCGCTTGGAGAACCTCGTCGTCTCCGGTGGTGACGCGCCTGGCGTGGTGCGCGTGCAGTTCCGCTGCCTGACGCTCGTTCTGGACCCGGCGCCTGACGTGAAACGCGAGTCGTTGCTGGCGAAGGTGGAGCTGGATTCCCCCGGCCGCCGGGAGTTCGACACGATTCCCGTGCGCGACATCCTGCGGCCCTACATCAAGCGCCCGCCACCCCCGCCCGTGCCGCCGACCCGCAACGCGCCGGGCTCTTCATCGAGCACGCCCGCCACGCCGCCGGGACCGCCGGGACCGGAGACGTTCCGCATCGTGTCGCTCTCCGAGTGGCAGGGGCAGCCGGAGATTCATGTGCGCGATCTCACGAGCCAGAAGACCGCCCGCTACAAACCCGGCGACGCGCTCGCCGGCGGCACCATCGCGCTCGTGGACTACCGCGCGATGCCGTTGCCCGGCGCGAGCGGCCTGCAGTCCTTCAGCCGTGTCATCGTGCGGGTGAAGGAAGAGTTCTTCGCCATCGAGCGCGGCCAGACGCTGGCGGACTTGCGGAAGTTGGAGTTGGCGCAGCTCCCGCCGGAGCTGTCGAAACCTGTTGTCGAAGCCCCGCGCACAATACCGTAATCTCGTTCCCCATATGAACCGCACGCACTCCACGTTCCTCGCCCTGGCGCTCGCCACCGGCACGTTCACCCTCGCGGCGCAGGACGCGCCCAAGGTCGCGCCCACCACGAACGCACCCGCGAAGTCCGTCACAATCACCGCGCCCGCCGCCGCGACTGCGCCTGCCGCGCCCGTTGGCGCAGCCGCATCCGCGCGCAACATCCGCTTCCAGTTCGACGGCATTTCCTACGCCGATGTGATTGAGCGGTTCGCGCAGATGGCGAACAAGCCGCTGCTCGCCGCCACCAAGCCCGAGGGCACGCTTACTTACAACGACGCCAACACCTACACCTACGCCGAGGCGCTCGACACGCTCAACGTCATCCTCTCGATGAAGGGCGTCATGCTCGTCGAGAACGCGAACTACCTTCAGCTCGTGCCCTTCAAGGAGCTGCCCTCTACCCCGCTGAAACTCCTGCGCGGCGGCGGGACGCCGGGCGATGTCCGCCTCGGCGAGGTCGTCACCGCCGTGCTCGATGCGAAGAACGTGGACTCGAAGGAAATCACCGAGTCCCTCACCACGATGCTCTCCAACGCCGGCTCCATGGCCGTGCTCCCGCGCGGGCGCGGCATCATCATCACCGACCGGCTCGCGAACATTCAGCGTATCAAGACCCTGCTCGCGACGATTGATGTCGAGGCTCCCGCCGAGCGGCAGATGAAAACTTTCGCGCTGCAAAACACCTCCGGCGCGATTGTCGCCGACCTGCTCAACCGCACCTTCGGTCTCGCCACCGCGCCTAAGCGCACCGAGTTCAACCCGACTTCGAAGGCGATGGTCACGCTCCCGCCCGACCCGAACGACTACATCACCGCCGTCTATGACGACGCCTCGCGCACGATGGTCCTGTTCGGCCCGCGCGAGCGCATCGCGATGGCGGAGGAGTTGATTGCGAAGTTCGAGCAGCGCGAAGGGCCGGCGGGCGACGTGCGCATCTACCAACTGCAAAACATCAAGGCCGAGGAGCTGGCCACCATCATCCGCCAGGCCGTCCCCGGCGTCGCCGAGCCGAAGGAAACCGGTTCCGCCGCCGCCACGAAAGCCCGCGTCATCGCTGACTCGAAGGACAACCGCCTCATCGTCGCCTCGCCGGTCGCGGCTCAGTTGGAACAGATTGATTTGCTCATCAGTCGTGTGGACAAGGGCACGGCCGGCCAGTTCGGCAACACCAACAACATCGCGCTCCGCACGCAGACGGTGACGCTCACCAAGGTCTTCCGCCCGCGCGCGACCGAGCCGAAGGACTTCGCGCAAATCATCACGCAGGCGCTCACCCGCCGCGAACCCGGCGGCGGGCGCACGGGCAACACCACGGCGAGCGTCACGTTTGATGCAGCCAGCAAGAGCGTCGTCATCACCGGCTCGCCCGGCGACTTGCAGACGGCGTCGGAAATTCTCACGCAGTTGGAGACCGGCACCTCGCAGCCGCAGCCGCTCCAGACGCGGTTCATCGAGGTCGGCACGGCGGCGGATGCGAAGCGTCTGCTGCCGCTGGTCGAGGAGCTTTACCGCAACCAGATGAGCGGTGCCGGCGCACTCGACACCGGCGCGCACGCCAAGCTGATGAGCGACGACAACGGTCGGCTCGTCGTGACCGCCAGCGAGCCGCACCTGCTGCGCATCGAGGAACTGGTGATGCAACTGCGCGGCAAGAACGGCGTTGTGTTGAACCGCCAGCTCTCCATCATCGCACTTAAGAACACGCGGATGGAAACGGTCTTCCCCGGCTTTGAGAAGCTGCTCACCGACCGCATGGCCGACCGGCGCTTCGAGGGTCAGCCCAAGCCGTCCGTCGTGCCGGACAACGTGAACAACCGGATGCTCGTCACCGCCACGCCGGAGCAGCTCAAGGAGATTGAGCAGCTCGTGCAGGTCGTGGACCTCGCGCCCACGACGCAGCGCCGCGACATGGTTGTCCTCCCCGTGCGGGCCAAGACACCGACCGAAATTATCACGCTCGCCACGCAGCTCCTGGCGCAGATGGGCGGACCGGGCACGGACCCGCAGATGGAGCCGAAGCTCATCCCCGACGCGTCGGGCAAGCAAATCATCGTGCTGGCGACGGCGAAGGACTTGACCCGCGTGCGCGAGCTGGTGATGCAGCTCGACACGGCTACGACGCAGAATCTCGCCCGCCAGTTCCGCACCGTGGAGTTGAACGCGCGGACCGCCACCGACCTGACGACGCTCGTGACACAGCTTTACACTGAGCAGCTCCGGGGGCAGAGCGAGCCGCCCGGTGGCGCGGCCACGGTAATTGCCGACCCGAAGAACAACCGCATCATGGTCAGCGGCGCGGACGCGGAAATCACCCGTGTCGAGGCCATCATCCGGCAGCTCGACCCCGTCGGCAAAAAGCCCGCACGCGAGGAGACGCGCGTGATTCGCCTGAAGGCCGCGCTCGCCGCCGAGATTTCCGGCCTCGTCGAAAAAAGCCTCAACGCCCAGTCCCAATCGGTGAAAGTGCTCGTGGACGCGCGCAGTAACAGCCTGGTTCTCAGCGGCGAACCGGACGCCGTCGAGGCCGCGTCGAAGGTCATCCAGCAGCTCGACACCACGGGCGAGGCGCAACCGCGCGAGATGCGCGTGATGGAGTTGAAGCAGGGTGACGCGGCGTCGATTGCTGCGCTGGCCACTCCGCTCGTGAACGAAATGCTCAAGAGCCAACGCGGGCCGGAGTTCACCCCGTCGGTAAAAATTGTCGCCGACGCCGCCGCGAACCGGCTCATCATCAGCGGCCCGCGCAATGAGCTGCTCGCTGTGAGCACCATCGTCGAGCAGCTCGACCAGGCTCCCGAAGGCGCGGGCGGTGCGAAGGTTTTCAAACTCAACAATGCCACCGCCATCAAGGTCGTGGGCGTCGTTTCAAACGCGATGGTGAAGTTCGACGCGCGCAACCAGCCCATCCGCCGCATCACCGTCTCCGCCGACCCGGAGTCGAACAGCATCGTGGTGGCCGGCACGCGCGCGGACTTGAAGGACGCGGAGACCATCATCCAACGCCTCGACAACGAAGGCATTGACCCGTCGAACTTGGACAAGCCGAAAGGCATGAAGCTCATCGACGTGCGCGGCGACGCTGACGCCTTGGCCGCGCTCGCGACGAAGGTCTTCGTGGCGCAGAGCGGCGGGCGGGCGGTGACGAACCTCGTCAGCATCACGCCTAATGGAAAGCGCATCATCGTCCTCGCGCCGGACACGATGATCACGCAAATCGAGTCGCTCATCGCCTCGCTGGACAGCAAGCCAGACGAGACCCAGCGCGAGCTGCATTCCGTCGCAGTGAAGAACGCTTCGTCCGCCGAGCTGTTGCCGAAGGTCACGGCGATTTACACCGAGCAATCCGCCGGCAAGACGCAGAAGCCCGCCACGATTTACGCCGACCCGAGCGGCACGCGGCTGACAGTCTATGGCACCAAGCAGCAGGCCGAGGGGATTCAGCAGATTGCCGACACGCTCGCCGGTGGCCAGCCCGCCGCGCGCGAGACGAAGGTCATTGATCTCGGCAAACTCGCCGAGGCCAAGCGCGTCATGGCGCTTGCGCTTCAGCTCTACAAGGAGCAGTTCGCCGCCAACCCGCAGCTCGGCGCGGCGGACGCGCAGATGGTCAGCGACGGCGTCTCGGGCCGCATCATCGTCAACGCCCGTGCGGAGCACTTGAAGGCCATCGAAGCCATCTTCACCCAGCTCCAGCCCGCCGCGACGGCTCCGGCGCAGCGCGAAACGAAGACGATTGAAGTCGGCACCGCCAACGACGTGGAGCGCCTGCTCCCGCTGGTGCAAAAGCTCTACACCGAGCAGTGGAAGGACAAGCCGGAGACCGACCCCGCCGATGCGCAAATTGTCGCGGACCCGCAGGGCGGCCGGCTTATCGTCACGGGCCGCCCCGAGCACGTGAAGGAAATCGAGGCGCTCCTCCAGAAGCTCGGCACCGGGAAGGCCCGCACCTCGGTGCGCGACACGCGCATCTTCGACCTCACCACCGCGAGCGCCGTCGAGCTGGCGGCCACAGTGAAGGTGCTTTACCTCGAACAGGCCAAGTCCCGCTTCGGCCTGCGCACGCCCGACACGCTCATCACGCCGGACACGGGCGCGAACCGCTTGATTGTCGTGGGCGACACGGCGGAGGTCGAAGCCATCGCCGACCTCGTCAAGAAGCTCGACACCACCGGCGGACAGAGTGCGACGGCGCGCGTCTTCAAAATCAAATCCGCCGACCCGGCGAAGGTCGCCGAGGTCCTCACCACCGCGCTGGTGCGTTACGACGCAGCGGGCCGCGTGCAGAAGCGCGTGACCGTCTCCGTGGACGCCAAGACCCGCACGCTCATCGTCACCGGCGACGCGAAGGAGCTGTCCGCCGTGCCCGCCATCATTGAGCAACTCGACCAGTCGCTCGGCGAGCAGCCCACGCGGAAGATTCAAGTCGTGCAGCTCAACTCCACGACGCCGAACACGCTGCTCTCGCAGGCGCGCAAGCTCTACGACGACCAGGTGAAGAACCAGCCCGAGCTGGCCGTGGCGGAGTTGCTCGTGATGGACGATGCCACCGGCAGTCAGCTCATCCTCGCGGGCAACGACGCGCAGCTAAAGCTGTTCAGCCGTATCCTCGACGACTTGCAAAAGCTCCAGCCCGCGCCCGGCGACCGCTCGACGAAGATGTTCGACCTCGGCCCCGCCGACGAAGTCACGCGCCTCGTGCCGCTCGTGCGCTCGCTCTATGAAGAGCGCTGGCGCACGCGTCCGCTCTCCGACCCCGCTGACGCGACGTTCCTGCCGGACACGCGCAACGGACGCGTCATCGTCACCGCGCGCACGAATCACCTCGTCGAGATTGAGGCCATCCTCGCGCAAGTCCGTGGCCCGTCCATGAACGAAGTGCGCGAGACGCGTTTCTTCGACCTCACCATCGGCGATGCCATCGGCGTGGCGCTCACGCTCAAGACGCTTTACACCGAGCAGTCCCGCCTGCGACCCGGCGCGACGGCGTTGAACACCATCATCCTCGCCGAGACGAACTCGAACCGCATCGTCGTGACCGGCGCCACGAACGAGCTGGCGGTCGTGGAAGCACTGGTGAAAGACCTCAACCGCACCGGCCCGCAGGGCGGCAACTCGCGCATCTTCAAGCTCAAGACCGCCGACCCCGTGGCAGTCACGGAGATTTTGACCAACGCGCTGGTGAAGTTCGATTTCGCCGGCCGCACCATCAAGCGCGTGGCCGTCGTCGTGGACGCGAAGAACCGCAGCCTCATCGTCACCGGCGAGCCGAAGGACATTCAGTCGGCCGCGTTGCTCATTGACCAGTTCGAGGCCAGCCCCGGCACGAACCTCGTGCGGCAGATGAAGGTCTTCTCGCTCAAGGGCCGCCGCGCGACCGAGACCGCGCCGAAGATGCGCCAAGTCTTCGAGGAGCGCGCGCGCAGCCTGCCTGAGGTCGGCACCGCCGGCGCGCTCATCATCGAGGACATCCCTGGCAACCAGCTCATCTTCGTCGGCAACGACGCGCAGCTCGCGCTCATGCAGGAGACCGCCGACGTGATGGACAAGGCCGGCACTGCGATGGGCCGCGAGGTCCGCATCTTCCAGTTGGAGCGCAACTCCGCCCTCGCCATCTCGACGATGCTCGCAAAGCTCTTCCCGCGTCAGGCCGGCGCGGTGGACCGCGAGGACCGGATGCTCATCAGCGTGGGCGGCGACGACAACACGCTCGTCGTGGACGCCAACCGCCTTCAGCTCGAACAAATCGAACAGCTCGTGCGCGTGATGGACGCGGCGCCCGCCGGCGACAAGACGACCTTCCACGCCGTGCATCTGGCCAAGGGCAAGGCCGAGGAAGTCGCCACCGCCGTAACCACCTCGTTCGCCGCCAAGCTGGAGAAGGGCAAGCTCCCGCGCACCACCGTCACGCCCGTCTCCGGCGCGAACACGCTGCTCATCAACGGCCCGAACCCGGAGGTCGAGGACGTGCTGAAAATCATCCAGGCGCTCGACGTGGAGATGAAGGGCGACGATATCGAGATCCGCATCTACAAGCTAGAGAACGGCACGGCGAAGGAGGTCTCCGTCATCATTGACCAACTCCTGCAAGGCGTCACGCGCTCCAAAGGCCGCGCCGCCAACGCGCCCAGCGTGAACGTCGTCGTGGACGCGCGGGCCAACTCGCTCATCATCTCCGGCACGCCCGCGCACTTCAAAGTGGTGGAGAAGATTCTGCCCACGCTCGACAAGACTCCCGAGCGCTCCGACCGCGACGTGCAGTTCGTCTGGCTCAAGAAGGCGAAGGCCTTCGACGTGTCCACGAAGCTGGAGGCGCTCTTCACCGACCGGCCCAAGGGCGAGCAGCCGCTCATCGAGCCGGACGTGATGAACAATTCCCTCACCGTAATCGCCAAGCGCAACGACCTCGCGCAAATCCAGGACCTCATTGCCCGCCTCGACGAGCAGAGCAATGACAACAGCCTCCAAGTCCGCCTCCGCCCGCTGGAGCGCGTCGTCGCCGAGCAGATGGCGAAGATGCTCCAGAGCATTTACCCGCAGATGTCGCGCGGCACCGTGCGCGTGGTCGAGAAGCTGGACCCGCTCAAGGCCGCGTTGACCAACGCCCCGCCCGTCACGCGCACCACCAACGCGCCGGCCAACCCGCCCGCCGCGCAGGCCCAAGCCGCACCCGCCGACACGAACGCCATTCCCGAAGTCGTCATCGCCGTGGACAAGAACGCGAACTCGCTGCTCCTCTCCGGCCCCGCCTCCGAGCTGGACCACATCGAGCGCATCATCAGCGACCTTTCGCTCAACTTCTACAGCAACGAGGCCGAGTTCCGCCTCTTCCCGCTCAAGGACGCCGACCCCGTCGTCGTCGCCCGGACGCTCAATGAGTTGCTCCGCATGCCGCCCGTCACCGTCGCCCCGCAGCGGCCCGGCGAGCCGGTGCGCACCGTGGAGCAGCCGCCGCGCATCACCGTGGTCGCCGAGCAGCGCACGCGCAGCGTCGTGGTGCGCGCGCGCCCGACGGACTTCGCGTTGATGGAGTCGCTCATCAAGCAGCTCGACGGCTCGGGGCAGAGCGCGCAGCTCGATTTCCGCAGCGTGCCGCTCACCAACGCGCCGCCCGAGAAAGTCCTGCCGCTCGTGATGCAGATGGTCACGCAGCTCAACCTCATCCGCCCCGGCGAGCCGCTCACGGTCGGCGTGGACCCGCGTTCGCGCGCGCTGCTGGTGGTCGCGCGCGAGGCGGTCATCCTCCAGGTGGAGAAGATGATTCAATCGCTCGACAAGCCCGCGCCCTACGTCGAGGCCGAAGTCATGGTCTTCTCTTTGAAGAAGGCCAATGCCGCCGCGCTCGCGCTCGTGTTGCAGAACATGATTCGCCCCGGCGCACAGGGCTTGCAGTCGCCGGAGTCGCGCGAGCTGCAGGAGCAAATCCGCCGCCTCCGCGTGCTTGGCGACAACGGCGAGGCCGTCACGCTGGACCTGACCAAGCCCATCAAGATTGCCGCTGACGGCGTGGGCGGCGGCAACCGCCTCATGCTCACCTCGACGCCGGACAACTTGAAGGCGCTCGCCGCCGTGGTCGAATTGCTCGACACGCCGCAGCTCGTCGAGGGCGTGAACGTCCGCATCATCAAACTTCAGCACGCGGACGCCGCGTCGGTTTTGACCACGGTGCAGAGCATCTTCACCCAAAGCCGCACGCTCGCCACCGGCCCCGGCGGCCCCGGCGCGCAGCCCGAGGGCTTGACCGGCAAGGCGCTTGTCAACCCGCTGGGCCTCGGCGTGGACGCGCGCTCGAACACGCTCATCCTCAGCGGCCAGGCCGAGTCCATCGAGCTGGCCTCGAAGCTCATCGAGGATTTGGACAAGCAGCTCGACCACCCCGTGACCGAGTTGAAATTGTTCCGCCTCAAGCACGCCTCCGCCACGCGCCTCGTGCCGATGTTGCAAAGTGTTTTCGCCGAGGGCGCGCCTGTCCCGGGCACCGAGGGACTCAAGACGCAGGTCACGCGCCTCCGCACGCTGAAGGACGCCACCGCCGTGCCGCGCACCAGCGAGAACGCCAAGGCCCGCGCCGCGTTGACCATCCAAGCCGACGACCTCTCGAACATCCTCATCGTCGCCGCCCGCAGCGATGTGCTGCCGCTCATCAGCGACGTGATTGACCAGCTCGACATCCCGTCCGCCTCGGGCTTGGAGACCGTGCGCATCTTCCCGCTCGTCCACGCGGAGCCGGCGGCAGTGCAGAAGATTCTTGCCGACCTCTACGCCGGCCAGCGCGCGACCACGGTGCGCAACGAGGACAAGCCGGTCATCACACTCGACGAGCGCACCGGCGCGCTCATCGTCTCCGGCAACGCGAAGAGCTTCGCCATCGTCGAGGGCTTGCTGAAGCAGCTCGACCAGAAGCTGCCGTTCGACCTCCGCGACATTCGCATCCTCCCGCTGGAGCACGCGGACGCGAGTGTCGTGGCCGGCACGTTGCAGAAGCTCATGGACGCGCGCCTCACCCAGCGCGTGACCTTGAACAAGGGCCAGTCCGACGCGCTCAAGGTCATCATCCTCGCCGACACGCGCAGCAACGCGCTGCTGGTCGGCGGCGGCCGCGACAGCTTCGAGATGGTCGAAGCGCTCGCGAAGCAACTCGACACGGCGGGCACGGCCTTGAGCGGGCGCATCCGTTTGATTGCGCTTCAGTTCGCTGACGCCCGGCTGGTTGGCGCGACGCTGACGACGCTCTTCGACCAGCGCTATGCCGCCGCGCGCACGACGGACATTCAGCGGAACAAGCCGGTGATTCTGCCCGACCCGCGCAGCAACAGCCTGCTCATCACGGCGAATCAGGAGGACAACCGCACGATTGACGAGCTGCTCCAGAAGCTCGACACGCGCATGGACAATCCGTCGCTTCAGCTCACCGTCCTGCCGCTGAAGCACAACGACGCCGCGCGCGTGGGCGCGATGATTGAGAGCATCTTCGCCGCGCGCCGCACCGCACAGTCGTTGCCGGGCCAGCCGCCGCTACCCGCCACGCAAATCAAGCTGGAGCCGGACGCGTTGAACAACTCGCTCATCGTCTCCGCCAGCAAGGAGAACTTGGAGTTGATTCAGGAGTTGCTGAAGAAGCTCGATGCCGAGCCGGTCATCGCGGGCGGCGTTCTGGAGACGTTCACGCTGCAATTCGCCGACGCTGCGCGCGTCGGGGCGATGCTGAGTTCGCTCGTGCAGCAGGGGCTTTACCGGCCCGGCCAGTTGCGCGGCGCTCCGGCGGCGGCCACCGCCGACAAGCTCGCGGTGAGTGTGGATCCGCGCAGTAACACGCTCTTCGTCAGTGCCAGCCCGGAAACGATGGCTGTGGTGCGCGAAGTCATCAAACGCGTGGACACGCAGGAGCAGGCGGCTGCCGGAGACGTGCGGCTCTTCGCGCTCAAGCACGCGCGCGCCAGCTCACTCGCGACGACGCTGACGCAGTTCTTCACCGCCAAGCAGGCGGCGGACTCGCTCACGGTGAACGCGAACCAGCGCCGCTTGCCCGCGACAGTCATCGCCGACGACCGCGTCAACACCGTCCTCGTCACCGGCGGCAAGGAGGCCTTCGACTTCGTCGAGCGCATTCTCCCGCAGCTCGATGGCGAGGGGACGTTCAGCAAGTTGAACTTCCGCGTCTTCGCCCTGAAGAAAGCCACGGCGGCGAAGCTCCAGACTACGTTGCAGCCCATCTTCGCCAACCGTCCGCCACGCGTGCGGGGCGAGCCGAACGACCCCATCACCATCATCGCGGATGCGTGGGTGAACGCGCTGCTCGTGGGCGCGAACGTCGAGGACTTGGGCACGGTCGATGGCCTAATCAAGCAGCTCGACACCGAGCCGGCGGAGAATGGGTTGGCCATTCACGTCTTCCCGCTCGCGAAGGCCGATGTGCGCAAGGTGGCGCTCACGGTGCAGGGGTTGTTCCGCGACGGGCCGACAGGCACGGCGGCGTTGCCCGGCCAGCAGATGCCGGTTCAGGTCACGGCGGACGAGCGTATCAACGCGCTCATCGTCTCCTGCGGCGAAGTGGACGCCAAACGCATCGGCGAGTTGGTGAAACGCCTCGACACCGAGCAGGTCGCGCGCGTCGCTGAGATTAAAGTCTTCCCGCTGAAGAACGCGCGGGCCGAAACGCTCTCGACCATCCTGAACGCGGCCTTGAACACTAAGCCCGCGCCGCTCACCGACCAGCAGAACCCCAACGCGCAGTCGGTGCTCCAGTTCATCACGCGCACGATGGAAGGCCGCGACCTCATCACGGCGGCCTTGAAAGAGTCCGTCTTGATCACGCCCGACTCGCGCATGAACTCGCTCATCGTCAGCGGGCCGGTGGATTACATGGGTTTGCTGGAACAAATCATCACGCGTCTGGACGCCAGTTCACCGCAGGAGGCGAAGATCAAAGTCTTCGCCCTCAAGAACGCTTCGGCCCGCGCGATGGCGGACATCCTCACGCAGATGTTCCGCATGACCGCGACCGCGACCACCACGAGCCAGCGCACCATCCAATACACCCTCGTCCGCCCTGGCGGCACGAACGACGCCGCGAGCGCGACGCTCGGCACGGCGGAGCAGGCCGCGCTCACCGTCACCGTGGACCCGCGCACGAACAGCCTGCTCATCGGCGGCACGGATCATTACGTGCAGATGGTTGAACAGATCATCGAGTCCCTCGACGCAGGCACGGCGAACGAAAGGCGCACGGAAGTTGTCCGGCTCAAGAACACGCAGGCGGCGGATGTGGCATTGGCCGTCCGCACGTTCCTCGACCAGGAGCGCCTGCGCGTGACGCAGGTGCTGGGTGCAGACGCCGTCGGGGCCGCGCAGCAGCTGCTCGAACGTGAAGTGGCCGTGGTGGGCGAGACCAACAGCAACACGCTGCTCCTCTCGGCCAGCCCGCGCTACTTTACGCAAGTCCAGCAGCTCATCACCGAGTTGGACAAGGCCCAGCCGCAGGTGATGATCCAAGTGCTGCTGGCGGAAGTCGCCTTGACGGGCGGTCACGAGCTGGGGCTGGACTGGTCCCACAAGGGCAATTTCAACGATGGCACGCCTTACTCCGTGGGCGGCGACCTCGGCATGGCTACGGCGTTGAAGAGTCTGGGCGGTTACTCCGCAGCGGTGACGGGAGGAGATTTCAGCTTCCTGCTCCGCGCGCTGAATGAGGAAGGAAAACTGGAAGTGCTCAGTCGTCCGCAAATTGTCACCGCCGACAACAAGCCCGCGACCATCAACATCGGCCAGCGCGTGCCGCTCATCACCGACAGCCGCGTGACCGAGCGCGGCGACACGATCAACTCATTCCGCTACGAAGATGTCGGCGTGAACCTGACCGTGACGCCGAAGATCAGCCCCGATGGCTTCGTGAAGCTCGAGCTGGGCACGACCAACTCTTCGATCAGCAGCTCTGAGGTGAAGATCAACGCCTCCGCCACGGTGGCGATCATCAACCAGCGGCGCGCGAACACGACCGTCAGCGTTCAGAACGGCCAGACCATTATCATCGGCGGACTCATCGGCACGCAGGAGGACAAGCGGGTGCGGAAGCTGCCGTTCCTCAGCGACATCCCCTATCTCGGCGCGGCCTTCCGCAGCACGAAGATCACGAAGGAGAAGCGCGAGCTGCTGATCTTCCTCACGCCGACGATCATGATGAGCAGTCAGACGCCCGTCCCGCTGAACGACATGCAGGAGGCTACCCGCGAGCAACTCGACCGCTCGCGGTTGAAGGAGGAGTTGAAGCGCAACGACTTCAACCAGCCCTTGCTGGACCCGATCTTCCCGCCGGCCATCACCCCGCCGCCCGCCAATCCTTCCGGGCGGAAGGTAACTGGCTCGTGAACGCTCAAGCCTCGGGACCTATGGCAAAACTGTCGGCGTGTGGGCTGCTGCTGGCCTTGTTGCTCCTGGTCGGCTGTGGCACACCGTCAGGAGGAGGTGGGAGCTTCGGTCGGAGCGATGTCATCCACGAACTGCATCTGCTCGTGTTGCCGGTGCCGTTGAAGTCGAGCCAACCCGGAGCGCCGAGTGGATTCGCCGTGCGGGTGTTTGCTAGCAATCGCAAGCAGGCGAAAGGCATGCCCATCCGCGCTGGCACGCTGGAGCTGCTGGGTTATGCCGGAGCGCTCGGGGAGGCCGAGCTGCGCGCTGCCCAGCCGGCGCGCGTCTGGTCTTTCCCCGCAACTGGTCTGGCGGGGAATGCCACGGTGAGCTCGTTGGGCGTCGGCTATCAGTTCGCCCTGAGCTGGGAGGGCGTGCCACCTAAGCAGAACCGGCTGACGCTCGTGGCTCGCTTCACGCCGCCCTCGGGCCCGGCGGTTTACACGGCCCCGAGTGTTCTGCCGCTGGCCGGTCGGTAGTCGCTTGGCTTGGAAAGAACCACGAAGAAACGAAGATCAAAAAGTGGGAGGCGTTTAATACCGGCACCTGCTGTGGATCGCCTTTGTGTTCCCCGGCTGCTGGTTCCGGTTGAGCCGCTGTCCGGTCAGCAAGGCCGGACTCGTCGGGATTGACCGCCGGTGTTCGAGTCGCTGGGGGCAGCAGCGGATTAGGCCGAGACCCGGAGTGTGTTCGCACGCGCCCACGTATCCGCTGCGAGGATTTGCTCCAAGCTTGGCTGCTCGATGACTTGGTGCTCGGCCATCGTGCGGGTGACGGCGGCGAAGATGTCGGTGAACTTGAGCTGGCGGTTGCAGAAGGCTTCCACGGCGACTTCGTTGGCGGCGTTGAGCACGGCGGGGAGGGTGCCGCCGACTTCACCGGCGCGGCGGGCGAGGTTGAGCGAGGGGAAGCGGTCGGTGTCCGGCTCCTCGAAGGTGAGGGTGCCGAGCTTGGCGAAGTTCGTCTGCACGCGGTCGCTGCCCACGCGCTCGGGGTAGGTGAGGGCGTATTGGATGGGCAGGCACATGTCGGGCGTGCTGAGTTGCGCGATGATGGAGCCGTCCACGAACTCGACCATCGAGTGAACGATGCTCTGCGGGTGCACGACGACCTTCACGCGGTCCATGCCGATGTCGAAGAGCCAGCGGGCCTCGATCATCTCCAGGCCCTTGTTGAAGAGGGTGGCGGAATCAATCGTGATCTTGCGGCCCATGACCCAGCTCGGGTGCTTCAGCGCGCGCTCGACGGTGATGTCAGCGAAGGATTCCTTCGGGTGTAGGGCCTTGTCGCGGAAGGGGCCGCCGCTGGCGGTGAGCCAGAGGCTGCGGACGGAGGCGGGTGGCTTGTCGTCGAGGCACTGGAAGATGGCGGAGTGCTCGCTGTCCACGGCAAGCACGCGGACGCCGTGTTTGCGGGACTCGTTCATTACGATCTCGCCGGCCATGACGAGGATTTCCTTTGAAGCGACGGCGATATCCTTGCCCGCGCGGATGGCGGCGAGCGCGGGTTGCAAGCCGGCAGTGCCCACGATGGCGATGAGGACGATGTCGGCCTCGGGCATCGTGGCGAGCTTGAGGAGGCCTTCGTTGCCCGCGTGGACCGTGACCTTGGTTCCGAGGCTGGCCTGGAGTTCGTTGGCCTTGGCCGGGTCGGTGATGGAGATGGCGGCCGGCTGATACTTGAGGGTTTGTTCGAGGAGCAGTTCGGAGTTGCCGCCCGCGGCGAGACCGAGGATGCGCAGGCGGTCGGGGAGGTCATCGGCGACCTTGAGCGTGCTGGTGCCGATGGAGCCGGTGGAGCCGAGGAGAACGACGTTTTTCACGAGCGATACTGGATCCTAGATTCTAGACGCTGGATACTGGATGCCGTTGCTTCATACAGCATCCAGCATCGTTCCTTACCTCGTCAGGACATGACGCAGATACAGATACATGAGCGGCGCATTGAACAGCAGGCTATCGAGCAAGTCCAGAATCCCGCCGATGCCGGGGAAGTAGCCGCCGGAGTCCTTCACGCCGGCCTCGCGCTTGAAGAGGGACTCGATGAGGTCGCCGATCACCGCCGAGATGCTGAGGACGACGCCGAGGATGATCGCGTGCGTGAGATTCATGCCGTAGAGCTTGCCGCCCGCGAAGTGCGCGAAGATCACGCTCGCGCCCGTCGAGATCACCACCGCGCCGCCGAAGCCTTCCCACGTCTTCCCGGGGCTGATGCGCGGGATCATCTTGTGCCGCCCGATGAGCGACCCGGTGCAATACGCGCCCACGTCGCTGAACTTCGTCACGAGGATGAAGTAAAGCACGTAGAACGTTCCGGCGTCCGCCGTCGCCCCGGCTGGGAAGCGGAAGAACTCGATCTTCTGGATGAAGTTCAGCAGCCACGGCACATACATCAGGCCAAGCAGCGTGGTCGCCATCGCCACGATGCCGTGCGGGTTATCCTTCGCCATGAACTGCCGGATGCAAAGTCCGAGGACAAAGAGAATGAGGAAGATCGTCTCAAAGTCATTCACGCGGGCCGGCGAGTCGTGGATGCCGAGTTGGCCCGTGCAATGGAGAAAAGTTCCCGCCACCATCAATAAACCCGCCGCCATGCCAAACTTGCGGAAGCACACCAGCCCGCGCGCCCGCACCAGTCCGTAAAACTCGAACATCCCGCACGCCGCCAGCAGTAGCATGATGAGGATGAACACCACGTCCGCCACCAGCTTGTTACCGCAGAACAGCGCGCCCAGCACGACGGTCCACAGTGCGAGGGAACTGGCGAGCCGGCGGAGGAAGACCTTGCCCTTCGAGGGGGCTGTGGACGGCGACGGCGCTGCCGGCGGAGTCGGTTCGTTGGTCATGCGCGGCGCAGCGTAACGGGAGGTGGGAGGGGTTGGAAGTTCAACCTTGCTCGCAGGAAATTTCCTTCTCGCTGACGCGTCGGATGCGTAGCTTGCGTTGACATAGCCCGCCTCCATGCGCACACGTTCAGTTCGGTTGGCAATCGCGATCCGAGTTCTCCAACTCGTGAGCGTGGTTGCGCTTGCCAGTCCTGCGCGCAGTGCGGACAAGGTGGACTACACCACGCAAATCAAACCCCTCCTCCGCGAGCGCTGCTATGCCTGCCATGGCGCGCTGAAGCAGAACAACGGTCTGCGGCTGGACACGGCCGACCTCATGAAGCGCGGCGGCAAGCACGGCCCTGCCCTCGTCGCGCGCAAGCCGGAGCAGAGCCTGCTGCTCGCTAAAGTCTCTGCCACCGACCTCGCCGAGCGGATGCCACCCGAGGGCGACGCGCTCAAGCCTGAGCAAATCGAGCTGCTCCGCCGCTGGATTGCCGCCGGTGCCCCCTCACCCAAGGACGAAAAGCCCGAGCCAAGTCCGCGCGACCACTGGGCGTTCAGGCCAGTCGTCCGACCGCCGCTTCCCAAAATCGGCAATCGCCAATCGGCAATCGCCAATCCTCTCGACGCCTTCATCAACGCCCGCCTCGCCGCCGCCAAACTCACCCCGCTCCCGCCCGCCGAAAAGCCCGTCCTCCTCCGCCGCGTTTATCTCGACCTCACCGGCCTGCCGCCCACGCGCGAGGAACTCCACGCCTTCCTCGCCGACACTTCCTTCGATGCCTACGAGCGCGTCGTGGACCGCCTGTTGAATTCCCCGCAACACGGCGAGCGCTGGGCGCGGCACTGGATGGACGTGTGGCGTTACAGCGATTGGTTCGGTCGCCGCATGGTGCCCGACGTGTGGAACTCCGCCCCGCAAATCTGGCGCTGGCGCGACTGGATCGTGAAGTCGCTCAACACCGACAAGGGTTACGACCGCATGGTGAAGGAGATGCTCGCCGCCGACGAACTCGCGCCGCTCGACGACGAGACCGCCGTCGCCACCGGCTACCTGGTCCGCAACTGGTATGCGCTCAATCCCAACGACTGGATGCGCGCGAACGTCGAGCACACTGGCAAGGCCTTCCTCGGCCTCACCTTCAACTGCGCCCACTGCCACGACCACAAATACGACCCCATCACGCAGGCCGACTACTTCAGTTTCCGCGCCTTCTTCGAGCCGCTCTACGTGCGCCAGGACCGCTGGCCCGGCGAGGCCGACCCCGGCCCGTTCCAGGACTACGACTACAGCAAGAACCGCAAGGTCCAGCGCCTCGGCTCCGTGCGTGTCTTCGACAAGGACCCGGCGGCCAAGACGTGGTTCTACACCGGTGGCGACGAGCGCAACCGCCTGACCAACCGTCCGCCGGTATTGGCCACCATGCCGGCATTCCTCGGTGGCAAGCCGCTGCAAGTAACGCCCGTCGCCTTGCCCCCAACCGTGTCGTATCCCGGTGCGAAACCCTTTATCCGCGAGGCCGAAGTGAAACGCGTGGACGATGGTCTGGCAGCGGCGAAGCAAGTTGTTGCCACGAACAAGACCGCGCTGACCGGAGCCCGCCTCGCCACCGCCGAAGCCGAGCGTGCGTCCGTCTTCGCCCGCCTCGCCGCAGATGAAGTGAAGCTCGGAGCGCCGAGCATTGCTCGGCCGGACACCAACTTGCTCACCCGCGCCGCCAGCAATGCCGAGCGCCAGTTCAAACTCGCCGCCGGAAAGGAAGCCTTGGTCAAAGCCGAATCTGCTCTGGCCACAGCGACGACCAACTCCGCCGCCGCGAAGGACGACAAAGCTAAAGCCGACACCAAGGCCGCGCTCACGAAGGCCGAAACCGCGTTGACCACCGCAAGGAAGGTTGTAGCCGAGGCCGAGGCCGCCCTCGCCGACCCGAAGCTGGCCGAGACTTACACCGCCTTCAGCCCCGTCTATCCGCGCGAGAGCACCGGCCGGCGCAAGGCGCTCGCCGAGTGGATTGCCTCGCGCGAGAACCCGCTTACGGCACGCGTGGCCGTGAATCACATCTGGGCCCGCCACTTCCACGAGCCGCTCGTCGCCTCCGTCTTCGACTTCGGTCGCAGTGGCAAGCCACCCACGCACCCCGAGCTGCTGGACTGGCTCGCCGCCGAGTTCATGGAGAGCGGTTGGAGCATGAAGCATCTGCACCGGCTCATCCTGACGAGCGCGGCGTATCGGCGCTCCTCTTCCGCAGGAAACGACAAGGTGGACCCGGAGAACAAACTCCTCTGGCGCATGAACCCCGGCCGCATGGAAGCCGAGGTCGTGCGCGACGGCATCCTGCACCTCGCGGGCGCGCTGGACCCGCGCATGGGCGGGCAGGAGCTGGAGAACAAGGACGCGCTCACCACCGCGCGCCGCAGCCTCTACTACAGCTTCAACCCCGAGTCCGACGGCCGCAGCGAGTTCAGCGCGCTCTTCGACGCGCCCGACCCGAACGAGTGCTACCGCCGCACCCGCAGCGTCATCCCGCAGCAAGCCCTCGCGCTCACCAACAGCAAGCTCGTCCACGACCACACGCCCGCCATCGCCAAGCGCCTCGGAGCGCCAGCGTCGGAGAACGCCGCCTTCATCACCGCCGCCTTCGAGCAAATCCTCACCCGCCCGCCCAGCCGCGCGGAACTCGCCGAGTGCGAGGCGTTCCTTCAGCGGCAGAGCAGAGCGGTGGCGAAGGACGGTGAAGCTCGCGCCCGCGAAAGCCTCGTCCGGGCATTGCTGAACCAGAACGATTTCCTTACTGTCCGCTGAACAACCGAACCATGCGCTCCTCCAAACTCGTCTTGTTAGCTGTCCTCGCGTCTGCCTCATTCTTGTCCAGCGCTGGGGTGCTCACGGCAGCCGAATCGCAGAAGCTACTCAAGGACACGCCGTTTGAGGAGATAGTCGCGAAAGCAAAGGCTGGGGATGCGGCAGCACAGCTTCACCTGGCAAGGGGGCATATCGGCATGGAGTCCTACGTTCCGCATAACAAAGCGGAGAGCCATCGTTGGTATCTTGCTGCTGCCACTAACAACGTGATGGAGGCCCAACTTTATCTCGGACAGCACTTTTACAAAGAGGTCACAGCAACGCGGGGCAGCACGCCGAAGGACAAAGCTATGCGTCAACAAACTGCGCCTGTAGCGCTCAGTTGGTTCGTGAAGGCGGCGAAGCAAGGTTCATTCGATGCTTGGGTTGCGTTGGGCCACGCGTTTGAAGAAGGAACGGTCTTCGTCAAGGACCCAGTCGAGGCATACAAATGGTTTCACCTGGCGATTGAGAAGGGGAACCACCCAATCGGCTCACCCGTGAGAAGTCGGAATGCGCTGTCCCTCAAATTGACTCCCGCCCAAATCGAACTCGCGAAGCGGCGGGCGCAGGATTTTTGGGATTCACTTGGCGAAGAAAAGAAACCCACCGCACCCAAATGAACACGCCCGGCCAGAATGACGACGTGCGTCTTGGACTGCGCCGGCAGAGCGCGGCGGCGACGGCGCTTTCGCTTCCTGCGGAGCGGAATGACGCGCTCGACCCTGAACCGCTCTGCGGGACGGAAAAGCGGTGTCGCGCTCCGCTTGCCACCGCAGTCCAGGACACGCTCCCCCGCCGGATGTTCCTCTCCGACCTCGGCCTGGGCTTCACCGGGCTAGCGCTGGGCGCGACGTTGTTCAACGACGGCCTGGCGAAGGCGGCTTCACCGGCCCAGCCGAAATTTTCTCCAACCGACGGCAGGCCCCACTTCACGCCCAAGGCCAAGTCGGTCATCTGGATTTTCCTCAGCGGCGGCTACAGCCACGTCGAGACGTTTGACCCGAAGCCGGCGCTGACCAAATACGCCGGGCTGACCTTCGACAAGACGCCGCTGGCGAACCCGCTCACGTCCGACAAGCACCACAAGCGCTTCCGCTCCGTGCCCGCGCAAGAGGTCAACGTGCGCGACGTGTATCCGAGCATCTACCCGATGCAGGTGGGCTTCGCGCCGCGCGGCCAGTGCGGCGTGGAGATGACCGACTGGTGGCCGCACCTCGCGTCGTGCGCGGACGACCTCGCGTTCGTGCGGAACATGTGGACGACGGACAACGACCACTTCGCCGAGAACCAAATCCACACGGGCCGCCATCGGCTCGACGAACAGCAGCCCAGCCTCGGCGCGTGGGTTCACTACGGCCTCGGCTCGCTCAACGAGAACCTGCCCAAGTTTGTCGCGCTCGGCGGGCCGACCAACTCGACGACGCACTGGAGTGTCAACTCGCTTTACCTCGGGCCGGAGCACGCGGGCGTGCCGCTCACGCTGGACCCGAAGAACCCGCTGCCTTTCGGCCAGCGCGACCCGCGCCAGTCCGCCCACGAACAGCGCGCGGAGTATGAACTCATCGGCAAGCTGAACCGCCTCGCCGCCGTGGAGTATCCGCAGGACGACGCGTTGCGCGCGCGCATCAAGGCTTACGAGCTGGCGTTCCGCATGCAGGTGGCCGTGCCCGAGGTGCTGGACTTCGCGCCGGAGACCGAGGCGACTCGGAAGCTCTACGGGCTGGACGCGGACGCGACGAAAGTTGCCGGTCAGCGCATGCTCGCGGCGCGGCGGTTGGTGGAGCGCGGCGTGCGTTTTGTGCAGGTGTATCCCAGTGGCTACGGCACTTGGGATTCACATTCAAAACTGAAGGACAACCACACGCGGCTGTGCGCGAGCGTGGACAAACCCGTGGCCGGGCTGCTGCACGACTTGAAGCAACGCGGCTTGCTGGACGAGACGCTCGTGGTTTTCTGCACGGAGTTCGGCCGCACCCCGGGCATGGAACAGCGCGGCGGCAACAAGGACGGGCGCGACCATCACCCGCACGGCTTCACGATTTGGATGGCGGGCGCGGGCATCCAGCGCGGCGTGGTTCACGGCGAGACGGACGAGCTGGGCTACCACGCGCAAGGCGAGGGCCACTACGTCACGGACTTGCACGCGACGGTTTGCCACTTGCTCGGCATTGATTTGAGCCGTCTCGAAGTGCCGGGTCGTAAGCGGCTGGAGATCGACCACGGCCACGTCATCCGGGAGATTCTGGCCTGAGGGCGCTATATGAAGTGCGGCGGCAGAGCGCAGCGGGGCGACCGCTTTTTGGCCGGAACGCCGGACTTTTAGGCACGGATGAGCACAGGTGAACACAGATAAGGCGGACGGGAAGGCGGGCGAAGCTGAGCCTGATACTGGTATCCCTTGAAGCCATCCGTGTTTCACCTGTGGCTGCTAATCGGCATCTGGTTAGAGTCCCCGGCTCCAGATGCGGCGGCAGGCGCTGGCGCTGTGCAGCTTGGTTGTCCCGTCCTCAGCTCCTCAAGCGCGCGGGGAGGTTCACTCTTCACCCGACCACCCGCGCCGGAACTGGTTGTAGCTGCGCTGCGCCGCTTGGTCGCGGCGTTTGCGGGCGAGATTGGTCCGGCGCGTGGCCTCTTCGAGCTTCTGCAAGTCGCCGCGCAGCTTGAGGAAGTTCCGGTAACGGTCAGCGGTCAGCTCGCCCGCTTGCACGGCTCCGAGCACCGCGCATTGCTTCTCCACCGTGTGGCCGCAGCCGCTGAAGTGACAGCGCAGGGCAATCTCCTCGATCTCCGGGAAGGTGTCCTGCAAGCCCGTGTCCGCGAGCCAGAGGTGGAACTCCCGCGTCCCGGGCGTGTCCATCACCACGCCGCCGCGCGGGAGGACGAGCAACTCGCGGCGCGTGGTGCTGTGGCGGCCCTTCGCGTCCGACTCGCGCACGGGCAGCGTGTCTTGAATCTCTTCGCCGAAGAGGCGGTTGATGAGCGTGGATTTGCCGACGCCCGAGGAGCCGATGAAGGCGACGGTCTCGCCTGGGCGGATCCACTTCCAGAGGGACTTCACCCCGGTCCCCGTGAGCGCGCAGACGGCGAGCACCGGCGTCTCACCCAAGTTGGCTTTCACGTCCGCGAGCCGTTGCGCGGTCTGCGGACAAAGGTCGGTCTTGTTGAGGAGGATCACCGGCTGCGCGCCGCCTTCGTGGACCATGACGAGGAAGCGTTCGAGGCGGCGGAGGTTGAAGTTGTCATCGAGCCCTTGCACGACGAAGACCACGTCAATGTTGGCGGCCAGCACCTGCACGAGGTCCTTGCGGCCCGCTTCCTTGCGGCAGATCTGCGTCGCGCGTGGGAGAACGGCGTGAATCGTCGCCTTCGCCTCCTGCTCCTCGTGCAACGTCAGCGCCACCCAGTCGCCGACCTTGGGCATCGCCGCCAGCGTGGACTCGTGCAGGAGTTTGCCGGAAACCTGTGCGGGCACCTCGGAGTCCACGGTGAAGACGGTGAAGAAGTGCTTGTGCTCCACCGCCACACGGGCGGGCACGAGGCCAGCGGGGCGATGCGGGGCGAAGGCGGCTTCGAGGCGGGCGTTCCAACCGAGCTGCGTGAGCGGCGAGTCGAGGTAGCTGGCTGGGGGCGGCGCGGCCACGGCGCTCAATCCCGGAAATTCACGAAGCCCAGCGCCACCGGGAAATCCTTTGCCTGCACGGCGGCGATGACCGCCTGCAAATCATCGCGGCTCTTGCCGGTGACGCGCACCTCGTCGCCGTTGATGGAGGAGGTGACCTTGAATTTCCCATCGCGGATGAAGGTGCTGATCTGCTTGGCCACGGCGGCCTCGATGCCTTCCTTGATCTTCACGCTCTGACGCGCGTGCCCCAGCGGCGAGAGGTCCGGCTCGCCCGCGTCCACGTTCTTGAGGCTGATGCCGCGCTTGGCGAGCTTGCTCAGGACGATCTCTACGAGCGTCTTCATCTTGTAGGCATCGGGCGCGGTGAGCTTGACCTCGAGCTTTTCCAGCTTGATCTCGGCCTTGGAACCTTTGAAGTCGAATCGCGTGGCCAGCTCCTTCTGGGCCTGGCTCACGGCGTTTTCCACTTCCATCGAGTTGACTTTGGAGACGATGTCGAATGACGGCATGGGGGGAGTGTAGCGGAAACCGGCGGCGGGAAAAGCGGTAAGAAGGCCAGCCGACAGGGCAGGGGAGGCCCCGCGCCAACTACTTCTTCGGCGTCTGCTCCGCGATGGCCTTACACATGGCCTCGGCGTCTGGAGCGGCTTCGAGGGCGGTGCGAAAATCTTTGTTGTGCAGTATCTTGGCGATGTTCGCGAGCGTGTGGAGGTGCTTCTGGAACTGGCCCTGCGGCACGAGGAAGAGCATGACGAGCTTCACCGGCTGGTTGTCGAGCGCGTCGAAGTTGATGCCCGTGGGGCTGCGCCCGAACGCGCCGATGACCTCCGGGATGAGGTCCGTGCTGGCGTGTGGGATGCCGATGCCGAAGCCGATGCCGGTGCTCATGGAGTTCTCGCGCTTGCGCACGACGGCGGCGATGGCCTCGCGGTTCTCGGGTTTGATCTTGCCGCAGTGGACGAGAAGGTTGAGCAGCTCGTCAATGGCCTCCCAGCGGTTGCTGGCCTTGAGGTCTGCAACGATTTGCTCTTTTCGAAGAATGTCCGTGAGCGTCATACGAGAAAATCCGCCCCGTCATTTCGCCGGAACGAAACGGGTGATTCAAGAACCAATTCCGTGGCGCGGCAGATTTGCGCCGAAACCCGCGCGGGAAACTCACTCACTCGTCTTCGTGATCAGCCAGCGCGTGTCCACCCCGCTGTTGGCATCGGCCCCATTGCGCGTCCGCGTGCGCTTGTCGATCCACCGGTGCGTCTCCGAGTGACCGTCGGCGAAGGAGAGTCCGCAGGAGTCGTTGTGATAGCTCGCGGGATAGTCGATGAATTTCGTGGCCGTCGGCAGCGGATCCGCCACCCAGAAGATGCCGTCGTTCAACCCGGTCGGCTCCTCGTCGAGAAAGACGAACCGCTCCGTGGGGTTGAGCATGCCATCCAGCCGGGTGAGCTTCGCATACGTCGAGGTCTGGATGTTGGGGTAGAACTGGCCGTTGTTCTGCCCACCGAGGTAGCCATTCATGGACACACTCCGCACGCGGGGGATGCCCAGCGCGCGGTCCAGCGCGCGGTCGGCGGGACACTTGTAGATTTGCGGCACTCCCGCATAACGCCCAATCAATCCAGCCATCATAGCGTTCAAGTTGGTGGCTCCAACCGTCGTGGCCATGGAGTTGACGCCATACCAATTCTGGTAGCCGGGCTGGTAGCCCAGTGTCCGCGTGGTGCGACCATCCAGGCCTTTGGCTTCGCGGTCCTTGATTTGCGCGACGTGCGGGGCGATGCCGTGTTCCCGGCAGAAGCTCACCAGCTCCGCGTTATGATAGCCCTTGTCGGCGCCCACGGTCTGCGGCGGATGCTCGGCTTGGTCCACCTGCCGGGCGAGCAGTTCGGTCGGGACGGCGGGTTCCGTCACGCCGGTGGCCGAAGTCACTTGCGCCTGCACGCACAGGCCGTGGCGGTTCTCCCTCAGCGCGTGCAGCCCGAAGCAGAGCTTGGCTTCTTTGCCTTTGCGCAGCGCCGGGCCTCAGCGTCCGTGGTGCTTTCGTGCGTCGGGTTGCTCCGCCGCTCGCCGTGGAAGTCCACGCTGGAGTTGCCGGGGGCACCGTCGCGCGGGGCCTGGGCGCCGGTCTTGGGTTGGAAGCTCTTGCGGCTGGCCCACGCGTCGATGAGCGTGCCGTCCACCGTGAAGTGAGCGTCGCTCACCCAGCCGTGTTCGCGGGCCAGCGCGACCAAGCGGGCGAAGAAGAGTTCGGCGGTGCGGTGCTGGAGCAGCCGGTTTTGGTTCTGGCTGAAGGTGGAGTTGTCCCACACCGGGTCGAGCAGGTTGAGGTCGAGGAACCAGCGGAAGAGCAGGTTGTAGTCGAGCGCCTCGACCAGCAGGGCTTCGGAGCGGATGGTGTAGAGAGCTTGCAGGACCTTGGGCTTGAGCAGGCGTTCGGGCGGGATGGAGGGGCGGCCCAACCGGGCATACCTCTCGTCGAAGAGCGGGGAGAGGTCGCGCAGGACTTCGTCCACCAGGGCTTTGACGCGGCGCAGCGGGTGGTGCTGGGGCACGCGGCTCGCGGGCGAGAGCAGGCTCAACAGGTCGGACTGGGGATTCACTTGGCCACGCATGCAGTCTCAGACTTACGCAGTTCCATGCCGCTCAATCCGGCAGCGACGTTTTCAATGAACTGCTAGGTCGGGACGGCTGGAAGTTCCATGTGGAGGTGAGTGAGTGGTTCACGCGTGAGGCATCCATGCTCTGGCAGGTGCGGCAGTTGAGCCGGCTGGTGACGGCTGACGGCGAAGAGGAGAAGCTGCCAGAGTAGTGGAGGGATAGTCGGGATTTGTAGTGGTTGGGGGAAGTTCTCTCTCGGAGGTGCGATGTCTGGGGGCGATCAATTCGGCCCGGCCCTTGGAACTGGCACAAGGCTTGGCGGGAAAGTCGCTGAAGCTGTCCAAGTTCCGTAAAGCCGCGCTGAATGCCGATCCATCGAAGCCGGTGCCCCGGAGTCGGGACTTTGTTGCGACGGGCGACTGGTGCTACTGACGACGCCCTGTTTTTAGGGGACGCTGGTGAACTCACGCCCGGTCCTGCTCTCGGTTGAGGTGGGGAGAGGGAGTGAATCAAGGCGCGGCGAATTGCTTTGCACTCCTGGCGTTCATTTGCGGCAATCTCGGTGTGCGCATTCTTGCCCTTGACCACGGAACCGTTCGCGTCGGCGTCGCGGTGAGCGATGAACTGGGGATGATTGCCCGGCCGCTGGAGTTCATCCCGGCGGAGCCGTGGGAAGCTTTCATGACGCGGTTTAATCAGCTCCTCGCGGAGTTGCAGCCGGAGCAGATCATCGTGGGGATGCCGCGCAACATGGACGGCTCGATGGGGCCGGCGACGGAGAAGGTGCGCGCGTTCATGGCGAAGCTGCGCGAGACGGTCACGGTGCCGATGCGCACATGGGACGAGCGGCTGACGACGGTGCAGGCGCAACGGATGCTCCGGCAGGCGGGCCACAAGGCACGGGATCAGAAGGGGAAGATGGACCAGACGGCGGCGGCGATTATTTTGCAGAGCTTCCTGGACAGCCAGAGCTGAACGTTTTCTAGCCACAGATGAAACACAGATGGAACACAGATGGGGAAGGGCTTTGCTATAAGGAGAGCAGGAGGGCAGCAGGGATTGGCCCGGCGGTGGCGTTTTCTTCCTGCACGCCTGCTCTCCTAATGAACTTCCTCGTCTGTGTTTCATCTGTGTCCATCTGCGGTTGAAAGCAGTCGTGAGCATGGTCAAATTGAAACTCACCATCGCCTACGACGGCTCGAGCTACGATGGCTGGCAGACGCAGAAGACGGGCGTGGGCGTGCAGTCGTTGGTGGAGGCGGCGCTGGGGAAGTTGTTCCCGAGCGGGCCGAAGGTTTTTAGTTCCAGCCGCACGGACACGGGGGTTCATGCGCTGGGCATGGCGGCGCACTTCGAGGTGCCGCGTGCGGAGTGGCGGATGACGCCAGCGCGGCTGCTGCTGGCGCTGAACGCGCATATGCCGGAGGACATCCGGGTGCAATCGGCGCGGCGGATGCCGGCGGAGTTTCACGCGCGGTTCAGCGCGGCGGGGAAGGAGTATCGCTACCAGGTGTGGAATCACGCGGCGATGAATCCGCTGCTGCGCACGCAGGCGTGGCACTGCAAGCGGAAACTGGATTTGGCAGCGATGCGGTCGGCGGCGCGGGACTTCGTCGGCAAGCACGACTTTCGGTCGGTGCGATCGAACCCGACTTACGACACGGACTCGACGGTGCGGACCTTGACGCGGTGCGACATCCGGCGGCGTGGGGCGTTGCTGACGTTTGTCATCGAGGGCGATGGGTTTCTCTACAAGATGTGCCGGGGCATCGTGGGGACTTTGGTGCAGGTGGGGGAGGGGAAGATTCCCAGCGACGCCGTGCGGCGGATTCTCGCGTCGCGCGACCGGTGCTTGGCGGGGATGACGGCGCCGGCGCACGGGTTGTTCCTGTGGCGGGTGCTTTACGACCCGAAGAACTTGAACCCGAAGCCGCGCCCGGAATGAACGTCGTCCTCGTCGAGCCGGAGATTCCGCCGAACACGGGCAACATCGCCCGGCTGTGCGCGGCGACGCGGACCAAGTTGCATCTGGTGGAGCCGTTCGGCTTCAAGCTGGACGACGCGACCTTGAAGCGCGCTGGGATGGACTATTGGCGGCAGGTGGAGTGGCGGCGTTGGCGGAACTGGACGGAGTTCGCGGCGTCCTTGCCCGCAGGGGCACGGTTGTGGTTCGTGGAGTCGGGCGGGCCGCGGCGTTACGACGAGGCGCGGTTCGGGGCCGGGGACTTTCTGGTGTTCGGGCGGGAGACGGCGGGGTTGCCGAAGGCGTTGTTGGAAGCGAACCGCGAGGCTTGGCTGCGGATTCCGATGCTCAACCCGGAGTCGCGTTCGCTGAACTTGTCCAATTGCGTGGCGCTGGTGCTCTACGAGGCGCTGCGGCAGCAGGGATTCGACGAGGGGGCGCAGTGCGGTTAGGGCTGGTCGCGTTCCGCCATTGGGTTTGGTGGACTGGTTTTTCGTGGTTTTTCCGTATTGGGAAAGGGCGGGGGGCTGCGTATTCTCAAGGCGTTCCGATGACGCCGGGTTTGACAGTCAGTCAGCCGCCGCTAGTATCCCGGCAGACGCCGTTCAACTGATTTAAGCCGTGCCTGTTAAAGACGATTATCTGGTCGATACACTCGCGGACATGGGTTTGGTGACGAACGAGGATGTCGCCCAAGCCCGCGCGGAGGTTGAGTCTGGCGAGTTCACCGACCAGGGGGTGATTGATCGCTTGGTGGCGACGCAAATCATCAGTGCGGCGCACATCACCCAGGCCAAGGCGATCCAGTTCGGCATGGAGACGGTGGACCTCAGCGGCCTCACGCTGAAGGACGACGCGCTCCAAGTCCTGCCGCGTCACATCGCCAACAAATACAAGTGCGTGCCGGTCTATTACGGCGAAGGCACCCTGATCGTGGCCATCACTGACCCGTCCGACTTGGACACGATGGACAGCCTGCGCCACGTGCTGAAGGTGGACAATCTGGAGTTCCGCGTCGCCACTGAGGAGCAGGTGCTGCAGGTCATTGCGAAGCATTACGCCACGGCGGAGGAGTCGGTGGCCGGGATGATTCAGGACATGACCGAGGGGGAGATTGACGTCGGTTTTGCGGATCCGAACGCGGAGGCGGACGCTGAGGCTGCGGCAGACGCGGACGCGCCGCTCATCAAGTTGGTCAACACGATCATCGGCGACGCTTACCGGACGCGTGCATCGGACATCCACATCGAGCCACTGGAGAAGCGGTTGCGCGTGCGCTACCGGATTGACGGCTGCTTGCAGGAGGTCAACAGCCCGCCGAAGAAGCTTCAGAACGCGATCATCAGTCGTCTGAAAATTCAGGCGGCCATGTCCATCGCCGAAAAGCGCATCCCGCAGGACGGACGCATCCAGCTTGAGATTTCCGGCAAGCCGATTGACCTGCGCGTCAATTCCCTGCCCACCGTGCATGGCGAGAGCATCTGCATGCGTATTCTCGACAAGTCCGGCCTCAAGCTGGGCTTGACCGAACTGGGCTTCCTCACCGACGACCAGCAGACCTTCGAGCGGTTGATCGGCTTGCCCGACGGGATTCTGCTCGTCACCGGTCCCACCGGCTCCGGCAAGACGACCACGCTTTACTCCTGCCTTAACTACATCAACCGCCCCGACCGCAAGATCATCACGGTCGAGGACCCGGTGGAATACGTGTTGGGCGGCATCAACCAAGTGCAGGTCGCCGAGATCATCGGCCTGACCTTCGCGGCGGCATTGCGCGCGATGCTTCGTCAGGCCCCCAACGTGGTGATGCTGGGGGAAATTCGCGACTTGGAAACTGCGACCATCGCCATCAACGCGGCGCTCACTGGACATCTCGTTTTCTCCACCTTGCACACAAACGACGCGCCGGGCGCGGTGCAACGTCTCGTGGACATCGGCATCAAGCCGTTCCTCGTAGCCACGGCCTCGCGCGCGCTGATGGCCCAGCGCTTGGTGCGCCGTATCTGCAAGAAGTGCATCGCGCCGCACATTCCGTCGGAGGTCGAGTTGAAGACCCTCAGCTTGGATCCTAATCTGCCCGGCGCAAAGTATTCCAAGGGGGTGGGCTGCGAGAATTGTAACAAGACCGGCAACCGCGGTCGGTTCGGGGTGTTCGAGGTCTTCGTGCTGGACGACAGCGTGCGCAAGTTGATTTTCGACAAGGTCTCCGGTGTGGCCCTGCGTGCCCGGGCACGCGAAATGGGAATGCGGAGTTTGCGCGAAGACGGTGCGCGGAAGGTCATTGCCGGCATGACGACGGCGGATGAGGTGATCAAAAACACCGTGGCCGACGAACACGTCAGAGGCGGACCAGCAAATTGATCCAGAACGACTATGGGAACATATCAAATGTCGGACTTGTTGCAGTTGATGGTCTCCGAGGGGGCCGCCGACCTGCATGTGCGCGTAGGCATCCCGCCGTGCATCCGCGCGCACGGCGTGCTGGAGCGCATTCAGGGGCCGCCATGCGCCCCGGAAGACACCGAAGAGCTGATGACCAGCATCACCTCCGAGGACAACATCCAGCAGGTCCGCACCAAGGGCGGTGCGGACTTCGGCTTCGCGTTCGGCGAGCTGGCGCGCTTCCGCGTCAGCGCCTTCAAGGAGAAGGGGAACTTCGCGCTCGTGCTGCGGCAAATTCCGACGAGGTTGCTGACCATTGACCAGATCGGCCTCTCTCCCACGCTGGTGGACGAGTTGATCCACAAGCCGCGCGGCATGATCCTGGTGACCGGCCCCACCGGCTCCGGCAAGTCCACCACGCTGGCCTCGATGGTGAACATCATCAACGAAACCTCCGACCACGCGCACATCATCACGGTGGAGGACCCCATCGAGTTCTATCACAAGCACAAGAAGGCGGTCATCACCCAGCGCGAGGTTCACATTGACGTGCCGAGCTTCGCCGAAGCCCTGCGCCGTGCGCTGCGCCAGGACCCAGAAGTGATTCTCGTCGGTGAGCTGCGCGACTTGGAAACCATTGATGCCGCACTGACCGCTGCCGAGACCGGCCACGTCGTTTTTGGCACCCTGCACACCAACTCCGCCGCGAAGACGATTGACCGCATCGTCAACGCCTTCCCCATGCAGCAGCAGGAAACCATCCGCATCCAGCTCTCCACCGCGTTGGTTTCTGTCGTCGCCCAGATTCTGGTGCCCACCAGTGACAAACCCGGTCGGCTCGCCATCCACGACATCATGGTGATGACCAACTCGATCTCCGCGCTGATTCGCGACAACAAGACCTTCCGGCTCATCTCAGAGCAGCAGACCGGTGCGAAGTATGGCATGAAGACCCTCGATCAGGGCCTGTTGGACTGGTATATCAAGGGCCGCATCGCCCGCGATACCGTGGTCACTCGGTGCATTGATACCCAGGCCATCCTCGGCAAACTTCAGGAGGCCGACGCCGAGAAGGAAGCCGCCGCCGCCGAGAAGGAAAAATAGCCATGTCATCCAGCATCTCAGACCCGTTACTGGCACTCGTCCGCGAGCGCGGGCTGATTGACGACCTGCAACTGGAGGAGGTCACGCAGGAGAACAACAAGAGCGGCAAGTCCATCGGGCAGATCCTGGTGGACTCCCGTATCGTGGACCTCGACACCCAGCTTAACCTCATCGCCGAGCACCTCGGCACGGAAGTGGTGACCGGGGTGAAGGACCTCAACATCGACCCCGAGGTAATCGCGGCCATCCCGTCCGCCACCGCGCGGATGTATCAGTGCCTGCCCCTGGAGATGCACGGAGACTCGCTCCGCGTGGTGTTGGCCGACCCGCTCAACCCGGCCCTCTTGGACGAGGTCGGGTTCATCGTCCGTAAGGAGTTGCATGTGGTGGTGGCGGACCCAAGTGCTGTCGTAGCGGCCATCGCCAAGTTCTACGCGGAAAAGGCGGAATCGTTTGACGAGATCCTCGGCGAACTTCACTTGGGGGAGGACACCGTCAAGGAACTCGAGGCCACGGCCAACAAGGAGGAGTCGGCAGACGCGCTGGCCAACATGGCCAACGAGACGCCCATCATCCGCTTCGTCAACCTCATCCTCTACCAAGCGGTGCAGGACCGCGCGAGCGACATTCACTTCGAGCCCTTCGAAGATGAGTTCAAGATCCGTTACCGTGTGGACGGGGCGCTTTACGAGATGGCACCGCCGCCGCGATACCTCGCCACGCCGGTTATTTCCCGTATCAAGGTGCTGGCGAACTTGAACATCTCCGAGCGCCGACTGCCGCAGGACGGGCGCATTTCCATGAGCCTGGCTGGTAAGCGTATTGACCTCCGCGTTTCCTGCCTGCCGACCAAGTTCGGTGAGTCCATCGTGCTGCGCGTGCTGGACCGGGGCGCGGTCAGCCTCGACTTGGAGAATCTGGGCATGACCCCGCTGGTCATGAAAAATGTCAGCGACATCATCGCGAACCCCAACGGCATTTTCGTCGTCACCGGCCCCACCGGCTGCGGTAAGACCACCACGCTTTACGCCTGCCTGCGGGCCGTCAATGCGCTCGACACCAAGCTGATCACTGCCGAGGACCCGGTGGAATACGACATCGAGGGCATCATGCAGGTGCCCATCAACGAGACCACCGGCATGACCTTCGCCAAGGCCCTGCGCGCCTTCCTGCGGCAAGACCCAGACATCATCATGGTGGGAGAGATGCGCGACCTAGAGACCGCCTCCATCGCTGTGCAGGCGTCGCTCACCGGCCACTTTGTGCTCTCCACGCTCCACACCAACGACGCGCCCGGGGCCGTCACCCGCTTTGTGGACATGGGCATTGAACCGTTCCTCATTTCGTCCACCTTGATGGGGGTGCTCGCCCAGCGTCTGGTCCGAACGGTCTGCGCCAAGTGCCGCTCGCCCTTCGAGCCGACGGAGAACCAGCTCACCCAACTGAAGCTCTCGACCTTCGACCTGGGCGACAAGACTTTCTACTACGGGCGCGGCTGCGAGACATGCAACGACACCGGCTACAAGGGCCGCGCCGGCATCTACGAGCTGTTGAGCATCAACGATCAGGTGCGCACCATGATCAACGAGCGTGTCCCCTCCACCATCATGCGCCAACGGGCCATGGAGATGGGCATGGCCACCATCCGCGACGATGGCTTGCGGTTGATTTTCGAAGGTAAAACCACCGTTGAAGAAGTCGTCAGATACACTTAACACTGGAGGAACTTATGCCTGTCTTCACTTATGAAGCGATGGACGCCAAGGGAAAGCCCACCAAGGGCACCTTGGACGTAGCCAACCAGAATGAGGCCCTCACGCGCCTCAAGGAGATGGGCTATTTTCCGACCAAGGTAGTGGAGTCCGACAAAGGCAAGGGCAAGGACAAGGACAAGAAAGACTCCAAGGACGCCAAGGCTCCCGCTGGCAAGGCCGGGGCCAAGGGCAAGCCCAAGGGCGGCGCGCTCCAGTTCAACATCAAGATTCCCGGCATGGGCGGCAAGGTCGGCACCAAGGCCCTCTGCACCTTCACCCGCCAGCTCGCCACCCTGGTGGACGCCGGTCTGCCGCTCTTGCGTGGTTTGAACGTGTTGGCGAAGCAGGAGAAGGATCCCACGCTCAAGGAGATTCTCGGCAAACTGGCGCTCGGTATTGAGGGCGGCAGCACCTTCTCCGAGTCGCTGGCCCAGCATCCCAAGACGTTTAACAAACTCTTCGTCAACATGGTGAAGGCCGGTGAGCTGGGCGGTGTGCTTGAAGTCACGCTCACTCGTCTTGCCGAGTTCGCCGAGAAGGCCGAGAAAATTAAAGGCAAGGTCAAGGCCGCGCTCTTCTACCCGGTCGCCGTGCTTACTGTCGCCGTCGGCATTGTCGTCCTCCTGATGACCGTCGTCGTCCCGAAGTTTAAGGAAATCTTCAACGACATGCTCGGGCCTGGCCAGATGCCCGAGTTTACCCTGCTCGTGCTGGCGATCAGCGAGTTCATCCAGCACAACTTTCTCGCGACTGGGGGCATCATCGCGGGCATCGTCATCGCCTTCAAACTGTTCGTCCGCACCAAGTTCGGCGCCCGCGTATTCGACAAGTTCCTGCTCGTCATGCCGGTGTTTGGCCCGGTGATCCTGAAGGTCGCCATCTCCCGCTTCACCCGGACCTTGGGCACACTCGTCAGCTCCGGTGTGCCGATTCTTCAGTCCCTCAACATCGTCCGTGAGACCTCCAGCAACATCATGGTCGCGGAGGCCGTGCAGGCCATTCACGACAGCGTCAAAGAGGGCGAATCCATCACCGCCCCGCTGGAGTCCTCCAAAATCTTCCCGCCCATGGTCGTCTCCATGGTGGACGTCGGCGAGCAAACTGGCGCGCTGCCGGAGATGTTGATGAAGGTGGCCGACAACTACGAGGAAGAGGTGGACAACGCCGTCGCCGGCATGACCTCGCTCCTCGAGCCAATCATGATCATCTTCCTGGCCGTCGTCGTCGGCAGCATCGTCATCGCGATGTTCATGCCGCTCATCAAGCTGATGGATTCCCTCGGCGGCGAGGGTGAGAAGTAGCTCGCTTGAAGCTGCAAGAGCGTTCGTTCGTGCAAAGGCCCGCCCCACGGCGGGCTTTTGTATTTCTGCCGCCCGTCCCCGAACTTGCCACCCTTCCGCCCACACCTTTAAGCTCACCGAATGACGAACGCAGAAGCCCTCTCCCTCTTCCGCCAAACCGGCGCTCTCCTCGAAGGCCACTTTATCCTCCGCAGTGGACTGCACAGCCGCCAGTTCTTCCAATGCGCGCTCGCGCTCCAGCAGATGCCCATCGTGGAGCGTTTCGGGGCCGCGCTGGCGGACAAGTTGCGCGGCCTAGGTGCCGTTACTGTGATTTCCCCTGCCATGGGCGGCCTCGTCATCGGCCAGGAAGTCGCGCGCCAGCTCGGCCTCCGCTTCATCTTCGTGGAGAAAGAGGAGGGTAAGCTCGTTCTCCGTCGAGGCTTCAAAATCGCTCCCGGCGAGAGACTTCTCGTCGTCGAGGACGTGGTCACCAAAGGTGGCCGTGTCCAGGAAACCGTGGAGATCGTGCGCGCCCACCAAGGCGTCGTCGCTGGTGTGGCAATGGTCGTGGACCGCTCCGGCGGCGGCGTGAATCTTGGCGTGCCCGCCTTCAGCCTCATCAAGCTCGACGTGGAAACCTTCCCGCCTGACCAGCTCCCTCCCGATCTCGCCGCCACTCCGGCCACCAAGCCTGGCAGCAAGTAGCCGCCAAGGTGAGGCGGCGGACCCATCCCGGTTTGGCGAGAATGTTCCCGCCTGCCGCCCGCCCCCTGAATTGCATCTCGCCCACCGCCTGCTAGCCTCGCGGCATGGCATTCGATTCCTTCCGGGACTGGGTTCAAACGCTCGACAGGGCAGGGGAGCTGCGGCGCATTTCCCAACCCGTCGCCACCGAGCTGGAAATCACCGAACTCGCCGACCGCGAAATGAAGTCCCTCGGTGGCGGCAAGGCCCTGCTCATCGAGCAGCCCACCGTGAACGGCGTCGTTTCGCCCTTCCCTGTCGCCATCAACACCCTGGGTTCCCACCGCCGCATGGCCATGAGCCTCGGTGCTAACTCCGTGGATGAAGCCGCCGCCGAACTCGGCGCGCTCATGAAGGCCAAGCCCCCGACCGGCTTCCGCGAAACCCTCAAACTCCTCAGCACCGCCCTCGACCTCCGCCACGCCAAGCCCAAGCTCGTCAAGGACGGCCCGTGCAAAGAAGTGATCCACAAGTTCGACGCCCCGCCCACGCGCACCGAGCCGTGGCCGCCCGCCCCGCAGACCCCAGACTCCAGACCCCATCCCCCCGCGTCCTCAACCCTCCTCGACATCCCCATCCTCAAGTGTTGGCCCTTGGACGGCGGGAGATTCGTGACGCTTCCGTGCGTCGTGACGCGCGACCCCGACACCGGCGAGCGCAACGTCGGCATGTATCGCATCCAGATTTACGACGACAAAACCACCGGCATGCACTGGCAGCTTCAGAAAGTCGCCGCCCGCCACGGCCGTCGCTACTACGAGAAGGGCGAGCGCATGCCCGTCGCCATCTTCCTCGGCGGCGACCCGGTGTTCGCCTTCGCCGCCACCGCGCCATTGCCCGACGGCCTCGATGAATTCCTCTTGGCCGGTTACCTCCGTAAAAAATCCGTCGAGCTGGTGAAGTGCGAGACCAACGACCTCGAAGTCCCCGCCAACGCCGACTTCGTCATAGAAGGCTACGTTGACCCCACCGAACCGCTCCGCGACGAAGGCCCGTTCGGCGACCACACCGGCTATTACACCTTGCCCGAGCCATATCCCGTCTTCCACGTCACCGCCATCACGCACCGCAAAGACGCCGTTTATCCCGCCACCATCGTCGGCATCCCACCGATGGAAGACTTCTACATCGGCGGCGCGTCCGTGAAACTCTTCCTGCCCATCTTCAAGATGAACTTCCCCGAGATCGTGGACATCGCGCTGCCGGCGGAAGGCGTCTTCCATAACCTCGTCTTCGTGAGCATCCGCAAGACCTATCCGATGCAAGCCTACAAAATCATGCACGGCCTCTGGGGCATGGGCCAGATGATGTTCACCAAATACATCATCGTGGTGGACGACGACGTGGACGTTCACAACACCAGCGAAGTCCTCTTCCGCCTCTGCGCCAACACCGACCCGCAACGCGACAGCATCTTCACCAAAGGCCCATCCGACGTGCTCGACCACGCCACCAGCGAAATCGCCAGCGGCAGCAAACTCGGCATTGACGCGACGAAGAAAATTCCCGGCGAAGGCTTCAAACGCCCCTGGCCGCCGCTCATCAAGATGGATGCGGCGGTGAAGGCCAAGGTGGAAAAACTGTTTGGGGCAACCCAGTGAACGACGCCAGCAAGAAAGTATTTCTCACCGCCGAGTGGAAGTATTTGGCAATGCTCAACTACCAGATTGCACCGGCGGTGCTCGCGCCTTTTGTCCCGGCGGGAACGGAACTTGATGTATGGCAGGGACGGACTTTGGTTTCGGTCGTTGGTTTTCTGTTTTTGAAAACGCGCGTGTTTGGAATCCCGGTTCCGTTCCACCTCAATTTTGAAGAAGTGAACTTGCGGATTTACGTCCGGCGCAAAGCCGAAGACGGATGGAGGCGTGGTGTGGTCTTCATCAAAGAAATCGTTCCACGCGCAGCCATCGCGCTCACTGCACGCAAACTTTACAACGAACCCTACATCGCCTTGCCGATGGCCCATCGGATTGAAACAGAATTTGGTTCCGTCAAGTCGGCGGAATACTCTTGGCTCTTCCGGGGCCGACAAAACAGTTTGCGGCTGGCCACACGCAGCGCGGCGCAACCGCTGGCCGAAGGTTCGGAAGCCGAGTTCATCACGGAACACTATTGGGGCTACAACTCACAACGCGACGGCTCGACGCTGGAATATCGGGTCGAACATCCCCGCTGGCAGGTTTACGATGTTGCTCACACAAAACTGGATTGTGATGTGGCCGATCTCTACGGTGAACAGTTTGTCGAAAGCCTCAGTCGGAAGCCATCCTCAGCGTTTCTGGCGGAAGGTTCTGCCGTCAAAGTTTACCAAGGCGTGCGCCTGACAGGATGAATGCGGCGGCTGCGCCGGGGGGGCAGCGCGTCAGCACCTCCCCCGGTGGCGGACACCCGAAAGGGCGAATCACTTTCCCCTTCGCTCCGGCGACAACCACTGCTCCCCGTTCTGCGCTTGGAGGAATGCGAGCAGGTCCAGCAACTCCTCTTTCGTCAGCCCTGCCGCCAAGCCCTCGGGCATGATGGACACGGTGCCGGGCGTGATGCTCTTGATCTCACTGCGCGGGATGCGCTGCTCCAGCGCGGCGTTAAGTTTCACCACCACGGCGCTGCTGTCCTCGCGCACGAGGTTGCCGGTGATGACGTCGCTCTTCGTCTCCACGCGCATCGGCTCGTAGCCGGGGACGAAGCTGGCGTTCGGGAACACGATGGCTTCGAGGATGTCGCGCCCCGAGCGGATCGCCCCGATGGAGGTCAGGTCCGGTCCCAGCGTGCTGCCTTCCTTGCCGATGGCGTGACAGGCGGAGCACTGCGACTTCTGATTGAAGAACACCGCGCGTCCACGCCCCACATCGCCACCCGAGAGCAGTGGCTCCAGTTCCGCCAACCGCTTCCTGCGCTCGGCCTGCCGTGTCTCGATGCGGCCCAGCACTGGCTTCGCTGCGGCCCGGACCGCCTCGGGATAGCTCGCGAGCAGGTCGCCGAGCTGCGTCGTGCTCAACACGTCCGCCGCTGCCTGGCTCTGCTCCAGCGCGACGACCAAGGCGCGGCCCGCCGCCTCGCTCTTCCCGCCGCGATACGCCTCGACCAACGCCAGCAGCGCGACGCTGTCTGCCTTCGCCAAGTGGTTGGCCGCGAGGGCGACTGACTGTGCCTCGCTCAACTTCGCCTTGCCCAGCACCTGCGCGGCGGTGCTACGGGGCGCGTAGTCCTTGTCCGCCAACGTCGCGGCGAGGAGCTCGAAGAGATTCGTCGCGAGCGGATGCGTTCGGCCCGCCAGTGCGGCGACGGCGGCCACACGCACTGGCGTTGCTTCCGTTGGAGCCGCCGACAAGCGTCGCAACTCGCGGTCGAACTCCGTCAACCCGCGCGTCCGCAGCAGCGCCAGCACGCGCAGCCGCAGCGTGGTGCTCTGCCCATCCAGCAGCGCGCCGAGGACTTGGTTCCACGGCTCCGGAAACTTCTTCAGCGGGCTGCGCTCCAACACTTCGAGCAGGAACAACCGCCGCTCTTCCCGCGTCGTCGGCATGTTCAGCGCGACGGCGATGGCGCTCTGCAAGCTCGCATCGGCGGCGAAGTTAAACAGCGACTCGCGCACCAGTTCCTCCTCGCCCGCCTCCCACTTGTCGGCCCGCACGCGCTCAACCAAGTAGTCCCGCACGCCCGCCGCCCAGTCCGGGTGGCGGGAGAAGACGCCGAGCGCGGCACGGCGCAACTCCGCGTCCCGGCTCCGCAGCAGCGGCGCGACGTGCGCCATCACGAGCTGGCTCCCGTCCATCTGGTCGAACGCGAGGAGCGCGGCCTTCGCGCTGCGCGGCGGGAGCGTGAACAACTGGGGGATCGAGCCGCCGATGCTCTGGTTCGTCATTCGTGAGAAGTTTTGGATCAGCGCGTAAGTAATGGCGTGCTCTTCGAAGCGGTCGGCCGCGCGCGCGGCGGCGGTGATGAGCGGGCCGTTGCTGCGCTTGTCCCCGATGCGCCCGAGTGCCGTGGCCACCTCGCGGCGCACCGGCGCCTGATCGCGCAGCAGCAGCAGGTGCAAGGCTTCGAGCGCCTCGCCGTCACCGGCCAAGCCAACCGCCTGCGCGGCCGCGATACGAACTTCCAGCGTGTCGTCGAACAGAGCGGCGCGCACCTCCGCCTGTGCCTTCGCCGAACCGCCGTGCGCCAACGCCCACACCGCCGCACACTTCGCCTCCGTGCTGGTGGACTTGCGCCGCAGTTCCACAAGCGGCGCGACGCCGTTATCCCCGCGCTTCACGAGCGTCTCCATCGCACGGTCCGCGACGCACGGCCGCGGGTCTTCGAGGAGCTTCGCCAGCGCGGCGGGGGGGAGCTGCTTCCAGTTCAGCGACTCGCCGCGCGGGTCGTTCACCTTCGCGGCGTCCGTGCGGCGCACGCGGTAGATGCCGCCCCGGTGCTCCGGCTTGCTACTCAGCGCCAGCGGGCACTGGTTCACATACCAAGCCCCGGTGTCCACCACCAGCAGGCTGCCGTCTCCGTCCAGCACCACATCTGTCGGATGAAAGTCGGGGTCGCGCGAGACCAGGAAGTCCGAGTCCGCCGTGGTGAACGTCGCGCCGTGACGGGCCACGACGTGCCGCTGCACGCGGTGCGCGTTAAACTGCGCGCTGAAGAGGTTGCCGTGAAATTCCGGGCCGAACCCTGGGCCGCGATACCGCGCCAGCCCGGTGGGGGCGACGCGGGCGAAGCGCGTCATCGGCAGCAGCAAGTCGCCGGTCAGTTTGAACTCCGCGATGCTCTCGTGCCACTTGGCGTAAGCGCCGCCGTGGAGGAAGTGCACCAGCCCGTCCCGCTGGCCGGCCTGCGGGTTCATGAACACGTTCACCGTGCCCACCATCTCGCCCGCTGGCGTCCAGACCACTTCCACCGGGTTCGGGAACCCACCGCCGGCGAACGACTCCAGCCGCGAGCCATCCGTCCGCACGCGCCAGATGCGCGCCGCCTTGCCCTGCAACCGCGTGCCTTCCTTCGTGGGAATGTCAAAGCCGCTCCGCCCATCTGTGAGATAGAGCCAACCATCAGGCCCGAGGAACGGCCCGTGCAAGCTCGCCACTCCTTGCACCTGCCAGCCGCTCAAAAGAATCGTGCGCTGATCCGCCCGCCCATCGCCATCCAGGTCATCGAAACGCAGCAGCTCCGGCGGCGCGGCCACGAACAGCGCGCCCTCATGCCAGAGCACGCCCATCGGCAACCCGACGCGGTCCACGAAAACCGTGCTCCCGTCATACACCCCGTCCCCATCCTGGTCCGTCAGCCGGCGGATGCGGCACTCGGGATTTTGCACCATGGCCAGGCCGGGAAGATTCTTGCCGGAAGACTCGGCGAGGAAGAGCCGCCCGCGTTCATCCAGCGCGCCAAACATCGGATAGGGCGCGAGCGCCGGTCCGGCGGCGAGTTCGACCTGAAACCCTTCCGGCACCCGGAGAGCAGCGAGTCCGGTGGCGGCTGGGGACGCGGTTCCTTGCGCCAGTGCGGTGGCGGCAGCGGACAGGGCAAGCGCGGTGGTGAGGAGAAACTTGAGAACGGCGGTGGCTGTCTTCACAGGCCGGGAGCGTAACAGAACCGGGACTGAATGCCACCTTGGAGCGCGGGACTGGGGCCCGCAGCGGTGCTCGACTCCGCAACCCGCTGGCAGACCGAGCGACCCCGGCTGGGCGCGAGCGCTGCGGGTTACAAACCCGCGCCAAGGCGGCTAGTAATTCCGCTTGCGCGCCTTGGTCCGCAGCGGCGGGGCCTGATTCGTCGGCGACAACTCCACCGTCATCCCCGCCTGCCACGCGCGCTCTTGGCGGTCCAGCACGAGCCCGCGCTGGATGAACTCCACCTCGTGGTTGAAGGCCAGCAACGTCACCGTGCCCGGCAGATACGTCGCGTCCTGGAAGCGCAGCTCCCCAAACGCCGGCTTCGTGTTCGGCTCGCTGAAGCGCACCGTCACCGGCGCGTTGGTCAACGCGATTTGTTCGCCGGGGAAGCGCACCTTCACCTCGCGCACGCCCAGCGCCGCCTGGTTGACGACGAGATACGGCGTGCCGTTCGTCTCCGTCGCGAAGGTCACTTCCCACGGGCCTTTGCGCATGCGCAGGTGCATGTCCAGCGCGTAGAGGCTGAAGTAGCCCACCACGGCGATGACGCCCACGAGGGCGACGTGTTTGAGGATATTGTCCGGCTTCGGCTGCATCGGGCCGGGAGCGTTTGGCAGGAGCGGGGGCAAGTCAAGCGGTCGGACTTGTTCCCCTAGTAATCCGGTGCCACTTGGCACCCGCTCCAACGGCCACCAACGGTAAGTGAACTCCAACCCCGTAATGGCTGCGCGGCTTCGGCTTGCAACGGGGCACAGCGGCCGACCAACAGGCTGGTTGAACGTGCGTGGCACCCATGAACCTGTAGCGGCGGTCACAGACCGCCGCTACAGGCTGCGGCTCACACCGCCGTCGCGGTCTCCACCGTGCTGTAGGTCACGCCCGCGCTGTTCATCGCCTTCGTGCGGAACTTCACCGTGGCTCCGGTTGCCGCACCCGTGGCCACCGTCTGCCCCGCCTGATTCAGCGCCACCGCGTGCGTGTAGTCTGCGTCCACGCCCACCACCTGCCATTGCAGCAGCAGAGCGCTCGCGTGCGCGCCGCCACCGGCAGTGTAATCCACCGCAAACGCCCCGCCCGCACCCGGCGTGACCGTCTCGATCTGCACCGCCACCGGAGCCGGGGCCGCGTTCGTATCAATCTGATCCAACGCGTCGCGCTCCGGCGAGCCCACGGCGAACTCACCCTGCCACGCCACGAACCACTTCTTGTTTCCCTTCTCCACCTTCGTGGCCGCCCGGTCCAGCGCGCCCGATGCCTTGCGCTCGTCGCTCAACTTGTTTTGCACGTTCTGCAACGCCGCCGCCAGATCGGCCATCGCCGTCTGCGTCTGCGCCAGCGTCTTGCCCTTCGCCTTCAGCTCCGGGTCCGGCGGCACGGCGGCGAGGCGGCGCGCGTTCGCCTTCGTCCACGCCGGCACCAGCTTGCGCGCGCGGGCCAGCGTCTGTTCCGGGTTCGTCATGCGGATGCCCCGGATCGGCGGCAGGTCATCCAGGATTTCGTCTCCCTCCTCCAGATCGCCCTGGATGGCGTCCGGCCCATGCACGCACAACGACTTCAGATCCATGTCGAGCGTGTCGCGATTATCGCGCGCCGTCTCCAGCGCACTGCCCGCCGCCTCCCAAAGACTCGCCTTGATGAGGATGTCACCCACGTCGGCGGTGTGCGCCGCGAGGGTCAGTTTGCCCGCCTTGAACGCGGGTGAGTGCGTGCCCCAGACGCCATCCGTCTGCAAGCCACGTTGATGATCTTCCTGGTATTTTTCTGCCATACAGAACCTTTCTCTTTTGGGGAGGAACTACCTCCAGTGAGGCAAAAAATATTCACCTCGGAACGTTTGTCAAATGGCAGTCATTCCAAGCCGGAGTTGGACCCCGGAGACGCGAAGCACACGAAGCCAGGACACTGAAACTGAAGCGAACAGACAACTGCGGCAGGCTGCTCCCATGAACCGGGTGGGGCCGCGCTGCTGCGCGGCCTCAGCCTGCCATCACGCCTCACGCCGGCCGACCAGCAGGTCGGCCCTACCGGGTTCATGGAGAAGGCGCACGCCTTGGCGTCCGCGCAGCACTCCGTCATCGTCCACCGAGGATTAGTTCTCAGAAAACTACCATCCGGGAGCCTTTGTGTCCTTCGTGCCTTTATGTTTCATCAAGCCCCGGCAGTTCTGCAACCCACCCCGGTCGTCCTGCATCGCGCTAGAATGATCTGCAACCTCCCGACACCGATCTGCAACCACCCTCCGCCGTCCGCACTGCCGACGGACGACCGCGCAAGGCTGCCGGGCCGCGCAGCAATGCCGTCGATCGCTTCCGCAACGGGGCAGGGCGGTCAAAAAGCGCTGCCGGACGCTCGGGGGAAAATGCAGGACGGCAAAGGAGTGATGCAGATCGTCCGGGAAACGATGCAGGACGTTCCCGTGCGATGCAGAACGGATAAGGAATGGTGACGGACGACTGGGAGAGGTGTAAATCAGCGGTCGGTTGAGCAAACCCAGCCCGGAGGGCTGCCGGAACTTAGCCGGGGGCAACGCCCCCGGATGCGCCCCCGACAATCCCGCACCCCAGAGGGGTGCCGGAACGCCGCCTGCCAAACACCACCGCCATCCCGCCGCTTTCCTCCGCCCCTGCCGGGGCGGTGACCCTCTCCGGCTCGAAACCGGGGGTGTCACCCCCGGCTAAGTTCCGTCAACCCTCCGGGTTGGCCGAGCCGACCACCGACCACCTACCGGTGCCAACGGTCCCCGGGCTGAAAGCCCAACCGATGACAGCCTGGGGTGAAGCCCCAGGAATCATCCCCCGTATCGAATCGAGCGCTGTAAGCGCGTCACCCCGAGCCACCACGTTGCCCGCATCGGCCAGTCCCTGGCTTACAGCCCAGAGACGTTTTGAAACCGGATTACCTGGGGCTGCGCTCACGGTGTTCGCTCCACCCCAGGCTGTCACAGGACGGGCTTTCAGCCTTCCAACTCAAGGCTTGCCACTGATGGACGACCTGCGGAACATCCGCCCAGCAATTCCCAAGGTCACGATAGAAGAGCGCGTATGGCAGCCACCAAAGATAATCCCGCACCCGCCAATGTTTCCCAGCCCACGCACGGCTTGCCGCCTGCCACGGAGAAGGATGTGCGGGTGCGGGTGTTCAAAGGGCACACGGGCACTGTCTTTCGCGTAGCGATGCCGGAGGACGGGCGCTTTGCGCTCACGAGCAGCCAAGATGGCACGGTGCGCCGTTGGGCGCTGGCGGAGGACGGGGCGGAGGGGGAGATCGTGTGCAAGGGGAAGGAGTTTTATGGCCTCGCGGTGACGGCGGATGGCAACCGCGCGGCGGTGGGAGATTGGGAAGGAACCATTCGCCTTTTCGACGTCTCCACGACTCGCGTGCTGCGCGAGTGGAAAGGGCACGGCGTCATCAGGAAAGAGCACAGCGGCATCGTAGGCAGCGTAGCCTTTCTTGCGGATGGATACGAACTGCTGAGCGTGGCAATGGAGGGATATCTTCGTCGCTGGAATGCGAATACAGGGACCCTCATCGCGCAGTGTAAGGTTCCGTTCACGCGCCTCTTTGGCGTCGCAGCCTCGGTGGATGGCAGCCAGATTGTCGGTGCAGCTCTCGGTGGCGGGCTGGCCCTCTGGTCCGGGCGCAAGGTCGTGAAGTCGGTCATTTACAAAGAGAATATCGGGGATCACTCGCCCGTGAGCCTGTCCGGCGATGGTCGCTTTGCCTTTACTGGCACAGGAGATGGCAAAGTTGCGAAATGGGATCTCGTCGACGGCCGCCGTGTCGCGGCTTTCGAGGGGCATAATAGAGAAGTGTGTGCCGTGGCAGTAACGCCCGACGGGCGCTTCTGCGTCTCGGGTGGCGAGGACAAGACCGTCCGCCTCTGGGCGGCGGAGACCGGCGAGTGCCTCGCCGTGCTGCGCGGACACACGGGCTTCGTGTTTGGCATCGCCATCACCCCCGATGCCCGCCGCATCGCCTCGGTCGGCACCGACAAGACCCTCCGCGTATGGGACATCCCCGCGCCGGTCCTGGCGCGCGCCGCCATTTCCCGGAAGCGCGGATATGTGAATGCCAAGGTGGTGCTGCTGGGCGATTCCGGCGTGGGGAAGAGCGGGCTGGCGCTCCGGCTCTGGCACGACCGCTGGGAGAAGACGGAATCCTCGCACGGCATGGAGATTCAGCGGCTGGTGCTGCCGGGCGCGGGCGACGACCCGGACGTGGTGCGCGAGGTGTGGCTGTGGGACCTCGCGGGCCAGCCCGACTACCGGCTCACGCATCAGCTCTTCATGGAGCAGACGGCGCTGGCGGTGCTCGTCTTCGACCCGCAGAAGCCGGACCTCTTTGAGACCGTGGGCTACTGGCAGCACGCGCTGGGCAAGGTCGCGCAGAAGCACGCCGTGCCCGGCATCCTCACCGCCGCGCGCTGCGACCGCCCCGGCCTGCGCCTCACGCTGGACGAAGTGCGCGATTGGGCCGCCGCCCGCAGCCTGCACGGCCCCATCCTCACCGCCGCGAAGCGGAAGAAGCACCCCGGGGCGGCGGAACTGCGTGCGCTCATCGGGAAGCTGCTGCCGTGGGACAGGCTGGAGTTTCGTAGCACGCAGGAAAACTTCCCCGCACTGAAGGACGCCATCCTCGCAGTGCGCGACCAGAAAGGCCCCGGCGGCGTGGTGGTGAAACCCGGCGAACTGGAAGCCCGTGTGCGCAATGCCGCACCGCATCTCACTTTCACCCCGGAAGACCTCCGCGCCGTGGCGGGCCTGCTCGCCGGTGAAGGCGTGCTCCACGCGCTGCCCTACGGCGACCTCGTGGTGCTCAATCCCTGCTGGGTGAACAGCTACGCCTCCACACTCGTGAAGCTGGCCGGTGAGTCCGACAACAAGCTCGGCCACGTGGCGATGGACCTCATTCAGCCCGGCAGACTGCCAGCGGACGGCACGCCGCGTCTCTCCATGGAAGACGAGCAGCAGCTCCTGCCCGCGCTGGTCGCGCTCTTTCTGGAAAGGGCGCTCGCGTGGAAGCAGGAGACCTCGAAGGGGTCGATGCTGGTCTTCCCGAACTACGTGCGCTTGCCGCGCCCGACGCCGCCGCCGCGCCCTGGACGGACGGTGGTGTATCGCTTCGCCGGCCCGCTGGAGGAGATCTACTGCACGCTGGTCGTCCGCCTGCACTACAGCGGCCTCTTTTCCGGCACGAAGCTCTACCGGCAGGCCGCGGACTTCACCACCGCGACGGGCAAGCTCGCCGCACTGACGATGCGGGAAAGCGGCGAGCGCGGGGAGCTGGACGTGTATTTCGGCGACAAGCTCGACGCCGATGTGCAAGCGGCCTTCCAGCAGTTCGTCCACGACCATCTCACGGCCAAGGCAAAGGACGTGGAGCGGCTGCGGAATTATTTTTGCCCGAAACCAAAGTGCGGGAAGGAAGCACTGGACAGGACTGCCATTGACGTTGCTCGCGCATCGAAGAAAAAAGGCGCCAAGGTGTTCTGCGCCCATTGCGGAGCGGGCATCCTAGTTGATGACGTGCTGGAGCAGCAATTCATCAGCAAGGAAGGCGGTGAGAAAGCGGATGAAGCGGGACGCACGGCGGGCGAGAAGCAGAACACCGCATCCATGGAGCAAGTGATGGTCGGCGAAGTCATGGCGCTCGTCGGCGAGGCCGGCCAAATCTACCGCATCCAAGCCGAGCCCGACGAAGGCGTGGACGGCGAGATCGAGTTCCGCGACAGCAAGAAGAAGGCGACCGGCATCACCTTCCGCGTGCAGCTCAAGTCGGGCGACTCACATTTGAAACCTCGCAAGGACGGCAGCGAGGTCTTCGCGATGAAGCCGCACTACGCCGGCTACTGGGCGGGAAAAGGAAAGGTGCCCGTGCTGCTCATCATCCGCTCCAGCGAAGGCCGCATCCGCTACATGGACGCCACGAAAGCCATCCACACCGCGCAGAAGAAAGCACCCGGCAAACCCGTGACCCAACTCATCTTCACTGGCGAAGACTTCACCAAGCAAGCCGTGCTGGAGTTGCGCGACGACCGGCTGAAGTGATGGCGACCGGCGGAGCGTGTGCCCGGAACGAAGGAAGGCGGCGTAGGATCTCGACCGGTCTGTCGTCGGCTCGAAGCGAGGAAGGAGTTCATCACCTGCCAGTCGTGCGCTGAGAAGGTGCCGTTCGTTGAGTTCATCAAACGGCCGCTGAAGAGCGATCCCGTGGCGAGCAAGATGCTGGCGATGGACGAGAGCAATTCTCTGAAAGAGTGGGCAACCTGAAGGTTGCGACTACGTCGGCGGCTGCTTAACCTCCGCCCCCATGCGTTCTGAATCACTGTCCTTCCTCACCAAGTTGGTTAACACGCCCAGTCCCTCGGGGCATGAGGCGCGCGGGCAGCGGGTCTGGCTCGATTATGTGAAGGAGTTCGCGGACGAGACGTTTTCCGATGCTTACGGAAATTGTGTCGCCGTGCTCAACAAGGGCGGTGGGCCGCGTCTGATGCTGGCTGCGCATGCGGATGAGATTTCGCTGGTGGTGAACTTCATTGATGACAATGGCTTCATCTGGGTGCGCAAGCTCGGCGGGGTGGATGCCATCGTGGCCAAGGCGCAGCGGGTGGAGGTGCATTCGCGCAAGGGGCCGGTGAAGGGCGTCATCGGCAATGTCGCGCCGCATCTCTCGAAGCTGGAGAAGGAACGCAAGGTGCCGGAGATCGCGGACCTGTTCATTGACATCGGCGCTGCGAACAAGGCGGATGCGCAGTCGCTCGTGCGCGTGGGCGACCCCATCACGATGACGAATGAGTTCGAGCATCTGCGCGGGGACCTGGCGGTGGCGCGGGCGTTTGATAATCGCATCGGGACGTTCGCGGTGGCGGAGGCGTTGCGGCTGCTGCGCCCGCAGAAGAAGCGGCTCAAGGCGGAGATTTGCTTCGTGTCGAACATCATGGAGGAGGTCGGTTTGCTGGGGGCGCGGCAGATTGCGTATTCGCTCAAGCCGGATGTGGCGCTGGTGGTGGACGTGACGCACGCGACGGATTACCCGACGGTCAACAAGCAGATGCACGGGGACATCAAGCTCGGCAGCGGGCCGACGGTGACGCACGGGGTGTGCAATCACCCGGCGGTCATCGAGCGGCTGGAGCAGGTGGCGGCGCATCTGAAGATTCCCCTGCAACACGAGGCGACCAGCGCGTCGAGCGGCACGGACACGGATGCGATCTTCTGGACGCGCGGGGGCATCGCGAGCGGGCTGATCAGTTTGCCGAACCGCTACATGCACTCGCCGGTGGAGATGGTGAACTTGCGGGACTTGGAACAGATTCCCGAGCTGATGGCGGGCTTCGCGCTGTCGCTGAAACACGGCGAGGCGTTCAAGGTGCGGATTTAGGCGGGGTTCCGAAGGGGAACTACGGAGGCAGGAGGAGGGGATTTATAAGGAGGACAGAAATGCAGGAGGTGAAGCGGTCGCAGCCGCGTTCCGCCCCACCTGCATTCCTGTGCTTCTTATAAAATCCCCCTTCCTGCACCCCGATGGGCAGTTCGTGGACGGGGGTTAGTTCTTCAGCTTCGCCACGTAGGCACCGTCCACGCCATCGCGGAAGGGGAGGAGGGATTGCTCGGATTCCAGTTTGAACTGGGGGTGGGCGGTGAGGAATTCCTGCACGACTTCGGTGTTCTCTTCCGGTTCCAAACTACAGGTGCTGTAAACCAAGGTGCCGCCGGGTTTGAGGTGGGCGGCGGCGAGGGTGAGGAGTTTGAGTTGGGTCGCGCGGAGGCGGGTGATTTCTTCGGGTTGCAAGCGCCAGCGCAGGTCAATGCGGCGGCGGAGGACGCCGGTGTTCGAGCACGGGGCGTCCACGAGGATTTTGTCGAACTTCATCTGGATCAACGCAGCCTCGGGAAAGTCGCCGAGGGGGAGGGTCTTCACGCAGGTGACGCCGAGGCGGGTGCAGTTCTCGGTGACGAGGCGGAGGCGGTCGGCGGTGAGGTCGCAGGCGAGGAGTTCACCGTCGTTTTCCATCTTCTGCGCGATGTAGCAGGTCTTGCCGCCGGGCGCGGCGCAGAGGTCGAGGATGTTTTCGCCGGCCCAGGCGTCGAGGGCTTGGACGGCGAGGAGGGTGCTGGGGTCTTGAATGTAGAAGTCGCCGGAGCGGAAGCTGTCGAGGTTGGCGAGGGTGGGGTGGGTCTTGAGGGTGAAGACGTGGCCTTCCTCGGTCCAAGGGCAGCGGACGAAGTCGTATTCCACGTTTTCGTGGAGGCGCCAGCGTTCGATGAGTTTGGTGGGGTCGGTCTTGAGGGTGTTGACGCGGACGTGGGTGGGTGGGGCGGTGTTGTTCCACTCCAGGAGGCGGCGGGTGTCTTCGGGGCCCCAGCGTTCGGTCCAGCGTTGGACGAGCCAGTCGGGGTGGGAGTAGCCGAGGTCGGGTTGGGTGTTTTTCAGCTCGGCGAGTTCGGGGGTGAGGGTGGCGCGCTCGGCGTCGCTGCGGCGGAGGATGGCGTTGATGAAGTTGGCTTGGAATTCAAGGCCGTGGCGTTTGGCGATTTCTACGGTTTCGTAGCAGGCGGCGTGTGGGGGCACGCGGTCGAGGAAGAAGAGTTGGTAGAGGCCAAGGCGGAGGAAGACTTGGACGTTGGGTTGCTGGGGGCGGCCTTCGGTTTTGCGGGCGATGAGCCAGTCGAGGGTGGTTTGCCAGCGGACGCAGCCGTAGACGAGTTCTTGGGCGAGGCGACGGTCGTCAGGGCGCATCTTGGTGGTGGCGAGGGCGTCGTCGAGGAGGTCTTCGACGAAGGCGTGGCCTTGAAGGCGACGGAGGAGGACGCGGGCGGCGAGGTCGCGGGCGGCGGAGATGGGGGCGGCCATTTCTGAGCGCTCCGGGGGGAGGGGGCGTTGGTCGGCTTTCGCACCTTCGGAGCGGATGATGCGGTGCTCGAGGTGGGGGGGAGGGCCGGCGGGGGGGCGGTCGTCGCGGCGGTAGCTGGGACGGCGGTCGTCGCGGCGGTCATCGGCGCGGTAGTCGGGGCGGTAGTCGGGGCG
>JBDKJY010000039.1:0-59880 GCA_039796295.1 Verrucomicrobiota bacterium | reverse complement strand
AAACTCAAGGCGCATCGCAAGCAGGTCTTTCATAAGCCAAGGCATAGGGCACCACGCTGCCGCCACGAGGCGGCAAGTGTCCCCCATGTCCCCGCACACCTGTCCACCATGTCTCCGGTCCATACACGAGGAAGGGAGAGGGAGTCGGAGTGCGCCGTGACAGCTCGCCATTCTGCGGACTCCGATTCGGAGTTGGTAGGACACCGCCGATGAGCGAGCGCGCTAACGCCGGAGGCAAGCCGCAGTTCCGCCGCATCGTGGTGCTGGGCAGCGGCGGGTTCATCGGCACGCATCTGTGCGCGCGGCTCAAGGTGCTGGCCCCGGACACGGAGATTGTAGGCCGCACGCTGCCGTCACTGGACCTCACGGTCGCGGAGCAGGCAGCGAAGCTCGCCGACCTGTTCACGCCGGACACCGCCGTCGTCTCGCTGGCGGCCATCAAGCGGCAGATGGGCGACCACCTCGACAGCTTCAGCGCGAACCTGAACCTCGCGACGAACCTCGCGCGCGTGCTCTCGCAGCATCCGGTCGCGCGTTTCCTCTTCCTCAGCTCGACGGCGGTCTATGGCGAGGAGACGACGGACACGAGCATCACCGAGGATACCGCACCGCGCGCCGCTTCCTACTACGGCATGGCGAAGCTCGCGTCCGAGCTGCTGCTGCGGAAGGCGGCGGAGCAGAATGGCCGCACCTCGCTCCTCTGCGTGCGCCCGCCGCTCATCTACGGTCCCGGCGACCAAGGCGGCTACGGCCCGACGGGCTTCATCAAGTCCGCGTTGCGCGGCGAGCCCATCACGCTCTGGGGCGACGGGACGGAGCTGCGCGAGTTCATCTACGTAGCCGACGCGGCGTGGGCGTTGGGCGAACTGCTTTTCCACGACGCCACCGGCGTGCTGAACCTCGTCAGTGGTCGCAGCCGCAACTACCTCGACGCCATCGCTGCCGTGGAGTCGTGCATGCCGCTGCGGCATCCGGTCACGCAACGTCTGCGCTCGAAGGGCAAGGCGGACCACGGGTTCGACAACGCGCGGCTGCGCGCGGTCTTGCCGGGCTTTGAGTTCACCAGCTTGGGGGAAGGCGTGCGGTTGACCGTCGAGGCGCAGCGCAGTGCCGCCACCTGATTTGCCATGAGAAACTGTCTTTCCTGCCAGGCCACCGCCGTGGAGTTGCTCCGCGACTTCGGCCCGCATCCCATCTGCAACCGCTACCTCACGGCGGCGGACGCGCCGGAGTTTTCGCACCCGATGGTCATCGGCCAGTGCGGCGCGTGCGGGCTGGTGCAGACGCTCGACCCGGTGCCGGCGGCGGAGCTGGTGCCGGCGGTGGACTGGATTGCCTACAACGAGCCGGAAGGTCATCTGGACGCGGTCGCGGAGACGCTGGCGACGTTGCCGGGCCTGAAGCCGGGCGCAGTGTGCGCGGGCGTGAGCTTCAAGGACGACACGTTGCTCGCGCGCTTGCAGCAACGCGGCTTCGCGACGTGGCGGCTGGACATGGCGGGCGACCTCGGCATCACGAAGCAGGGCTGTGGCGTGGAGTCCATCCAAGCGCGGCTCGACGTGACGCGAGCGGCGGCGGTCACGGCGAAGCGCGGCGGCGCGGACCTCGTCATCGCGCGGCACATCCTCGAACACGCGCATGACTTGCGCGGGTTCATCGCGGCAGTGCGCGCGTTGGCCAAGCCAGGCGGCTACGTGGTCTTCGAAGTGCCGGATTGCACGCTCGCCTTCGACCTGAAGGACATCACGACGCTCTGGGAAGAGCACACGGTCTATTTCACCCCGGCGACGTTTCAGGGCACCGTCACCACGGGCGGCGCGACGCTGGTGGACTTCGCGAGCCATCCTTATCCCTTTGAGAACTGCCTCGTCGGCGTGACGCAGACGGCGGCGGACGCGCCGGTGGTGCTCGCGGGAGAAGTGCTCGCCGCCGAACAGGCGCGGGCACGGGCCTTCGCGGCGTCGCTGCCGGTGCGGCGCGCGGAGTTGCGTCGGTTCCTGACGGACTTCCGGGCGCGGCATGGGAAGATTGCCGTGCTCGGCGCGGGCCATCTGGCTTGCACCTGGATTCACCTGCTCGGGCTGGCGGAGTTCGTCGAGTTCCTCGCGGACGACAACCCGCACAAGCAAAACCATTTCCTCCCCGGCGCGCGCCTGCCGATTCGCGGCTCGGCGAGCCTGCTCACCGAGAACATCAAGCTCTGCCTGCTCGCCGTCAGTCCCGAAGCGGAGCCGAAGGTCATCGCGCGCAACCAAGAGTTCGTCGCACGCGGCGGACAGATGACGTCCATCTTCCCGGCGAGCCGGAACGCGCTTGTCATTGGGAATCGCGCTTGAAAGGGTCTGGAACGTGAACCTCAAGTCCTTCAACGCCGAGGTGGTGTTTGCCGCCGACCGCATCGTCCAGATTGCTGGCGCGGACATCGCGGCATTGAAAGCGGAGGCGGCTCAAAATCCCCGACGGCGCAAGCGCATCTGCGCGCATCCCGACAGCAACGACCGCCTGCACGAGATGCTCATCGTCCACGAGCGCGGCTGCTACGTGCGCCCGCACAAGCACCTTGGCAAGTGCGAGTCGCTCCACGTCATCGAGGGGACAGCAGAGGCGGTTTTCTTTCATGAGGACGGCTCGATTCGCGACGTGGTGGCGCTCGGCGAGTATCGCTCCTGCGACTCGTTCTTCTACCGCGTGGGCGAGCCGGTGTATCACACGCTGCTGATTACCTCGCCGGTGTTTGTGTTTCACGAGACGACCAGCGGGCCGTTCCGGCGGGAAGACACGGTCTTCGCGCCGTGGGCACCGACGGAAGACCAGCCCGAGGCAGTGACGGCCTTTACGCAGCGGGTCCACGAGGCAGTCGCCGCCTTCAAGCGCAGCCGCAGTCCGGCCAACTAAGTTTCCCTCATGAGCCAATCCTGTTTCCGCCGCACCACCTGCCGCCTCTGCGACAGCCCGCAGCTCGACCTCGCGTTGCAATTGAAGCCCACGCCCGTCGCCGATGGCTTTGTGTCGGCTGCGCTGAAGGACACGCCGCAGGAGCATTTCCCGCTCGACCTGTTCCTCTGCCGCGATTGCGGCCACGCGCAACTGCTCGACGTGGTGGACCCGGAAACTCTTTACGGCAACTACCTCTACACCACCTCCACGTCGCTCGGGCTGGACCGACATTACCAGCAATACGCCGCCGACATTGTGGCGGTGGCCAAGCCGCCGGCCAACGGGCTGGTGATGGAACTCGGCAGCAACGACGGCACGTTGCTCAAGTGCTTTCAAGCGCACGGGCTGCGGACTCTGGGCATTGACCCGGCGCGCGAAGTGGCGCGGCGGGCGACGGAAGCCGGCGTCGAGACGCTGGCGGAATACTTCACGACCGACCTCGCGCGTCGGCTCCGCAGCGAGCGCGGCCCAGCGGACCTCATCGCAGCGAACAACGTCCTCGCGAACATTGACCAGGTGGGCAACGTGTTCGACGGCGTGCGGGAGCTGCTCGCGCCGGACGGCGTGTTTGTGTTCGAGACGGGCTACCAGTTGCCCATCGTGGAGAAGCTGCTGTTCGAGACGATTTACCACGAGCACCTCGACTACCACTCGGTGAAGCCGATGCAGAGCTTCTGCCAGCGGCACGGTTTGCGGCTCTTCGCGGCGAAGCACATCCCGACCAAGGGCGGCTCGCTGCGCGGCCTCGTCTGCCGCGCCGAGAGCACCCGGGCGACCGAGAGTTCCGTCGAGAAACTCATCGGGCTGGAAACCGCCGCTGGTATCCACGCGCTGCCCACTTACCAAGCCTACGGCGCGCGCATCGAGAAGTTGAAGCAGGACTTGCTCACGCTGCTGCGCGACCTGCGGCGGCAAGGTAAGACGGTCGCGGCCTTCGGCGCGGCGCACGCCGTCACGACGCTGACGCACCATTTCGAGATTGGAGAGTTCCTGAGCTTCGTGGTGGACGACAACCCCCGGAAGCACGGCACGTTCAGCCCCGGCTACCACACGCCCGTGCTGCCCACGCAGGCGCTCTACGAACGCAAGCCCGACTACGTGCTGGTGCTGGCGTGGCGATTCCTCGAGCCGTTCCAGAAGAAGAACCAGGCGTATCTGGATCAGGATGGACACTTCATCGTGCCGCTGCCGGAGCTGCGCATCCTTTGACCCGCCATGGCTGCGCCCAAGATTTTCCACTGGTGGTCGAATGTCGGCGAAGAGGAAATCCGCCGCGTCAGCGAGGCCATTCGCAACAAACGCCTGAGCGCCGGCCCGATCACGGAGGAGTTCGAGCGGGGTGTCGGAGCCGTGCTCGGGCTGGAGCACGTGGCGGCGACGACCAGCGGCAGCGTGGCGATTCTGATGGCGTTGATCGCGGCCGAGGTCGGTCCCGGCGATGAGGTGATTGTGCCGAACCGGACTTGGATCGCCACGGCCCACGCGCCTTGGCTGCTCGGAGCGAAACCAGTCTTCGTGGATGTTCTCCCCGACCGACCGGTGATGGATGTGGCGCAGGTGGAAGCCCGCATCACCCCGCGCACCAAGGCGATCATCCCCGTGCATCTGAACGGCCGCTCCGCCGACATGCGCGCGCTCAACCGCATCGCCGCCCGCCACGGGCTGAAGGTGATCGAAGATGCCGCCCAAGCCTTCGGTTCGCACAACGCCGATGGACCGCTCGGCGCACAGTCCTTCGCCGGCTGTTTTTCCCTCTCCGTCGCCAAGATCATTACTACCGGCCAGGGCGGCTATGTCGTCACGCGCAACCCCGAGGTCGGGGCGCGCTTGAAGGCGATGCGCACGCACGGCGTGAGCGACGTCATCAACTGCACCTACACCAAGCCGGGGTTCAACTTCCGCTTCACGGACTTGCTGGCCTCCATCGGCCTCGCGCAACTGGAGCAGTTGCCCGAGCGCATCCGCAAGGTGAAGGCCGTCTACGCGCGCTACGCGGCGGCGCTGCCTGCGTTTGAGTTCCTACGCTTCCTGCCGGCGGACCTCGCGGCGGGCGAGGTGCCGATCTACATCGAAGTGCTTTGTCCGCAGCGCGACCGGCTCGTGGCGCACCTGGCGGCGACGGGCATCCAGACGCGGCCCTTCTACCCAGACCTGCACACGGCTCCGTATTTCAACGACCCCGGCCGCTACCCGAACGCGGAGAAGTTCGCGGCGCAAGGACTGTTCCTGCCGTCCGGCCCGGACCAGCCGATGGAAAACGTCGAGCGCGTGCTGGCGGAACTGGGTCGTTTCCAACCATGAGCGCGCCGCCCGACATCGTGGTGCGGCCCAATTCCGTGGCGGTCCTCGGCTTCCACGACGGCAACGCGGGGCAGGTGGAGACGTGGTTCGAGGCGGCCACGGGGCTGCATATCGCCTGCTTCGTGCATCCGGAGGCCGCGCCGCCGAACGTGGACGCGGCGGCAGAGAACCGTCGCCGGGTTTCGCAGCGGACGAACTTCCCCACGCGGGATTCCTTCAAGAACCGGCCCTTGTTGACCGCCGTGGACTGGCCGGAGCGTTTGCTCGCGCTGGGCATTCGCCGCGTGGTGCCGCTCCTGTCGAACAACCGCGAGCGGCTGCGCGCCATCGCCGCCGCGCGCGCCCACGGGCTGGAACTGGTTTCCGCCATCCATCCCAGCGTGTTGATCCTGTCCGGGGCCAGCATCCAGCCGGGAGTTTGGATCAACGCTGGCTCCATCATCGGTTACAACGTGGAGATCGCGGCGGGCGTCCTCATCAACACGGGCGTGCAACTTGATCATCACAACGTGCTGGAAACCTGCTGCCAGGTGGACCCCGGCGTGGTCACGGCCGGCAACGTCACCTTGCGCGAGTGCTGCCACGTTCACACCGGAACCACGATCATCAACCGCATCGAGGTCGGCGCGGACGCCATCGTCGGCGCGGGCGCGGTCGTGATCGCGGCGGTCCCGCCGCGTTGCACCGTCGTCGGCGTGCCGGCACGTGTGATCAAGGAGCGGCCCGCCGCATGAAGCACCCGACGCTCTCCATCGTGGTGCCGAACTACAACCACGGGCACTACCTCCCCGCCTGCCTGGACTCCATTCTCTCGCAGTCCTGGCAGCCGGATGAACTGATAGTCATTGACGATTGCTCCACCGACAACAGCGTCGAGATCATCGAGCGCTACCAGAAGCAGCATCCCCAAATCCGACTGCACCGGAATGAGCGCAACCGGGGCTGTCTGTGGAATCTGAACTGGGGCATGGAGCAGGCCACCGGCGACTTCATCTACTTCCCCGGCGCGGACGACGTGCTGCTCCCCGGCCTGTTCGAGAAGTCCATGAAGATTCTGGCCGAGCACCCGGAAGCCGGCGCGTGCTGCGGCATCGGCGACTGGCGCGAGTCCGCCACGGGCTGGCGTTGGTTTGTCGGCGTCGGTCTGGCGGACCGGCCCACTTACTTCTCGCCGGACGAAATGGTGCGGCTGGACCGTGCGGGCAAGCTGTTCATTGCCACCAACACGGTGATGGCCCGCCGCACTTCGCTGATCGAGGCGGGCCGCTACAACGGCGACCTCAAGTGGCACGCCGACTGGTTCATCGTGCATGTGGCGGCGTTGCGCGGCGGCCTCTGCTACGTCCCCGAGCCGCTGGGCATCTTCAACATCCACCCGACCTCGTTCTTCAAGCGCGGGCGCAATGACCCGGCGGCGCATCGCGAGGTGCTCACGCGGATTCTCGACCAGCTCGCGCTGCCGCAGTTCGCCGATATCCGGCCCCGGATCGTGGCGGGCGGATCGCTGTTCGAGTTCGGCTGGCCGATGTTGCGCTTGATCCTGTCGGACCGGCGGCATCGGGATTACCTCACGCCGGTCTATCTGCGGAAGACACTCGCGCACATCACGAAGCTGGTGGGCCGCAAGTTCACGCCCGGCTGGCTGGCCCGCTGGTATTTCCGGCTCGGCGGCTACTGGGTGAAGGACGCGCCGCCGGTTTGACCTAGCCCCGCTTCCGAGCGCTGATCCAGTAGGCGCGAGAGACCAGCGAGCCGGCGATGATCGTGAACGGCATGAAGCGCTTGAACAGCGAGGCCAGCCCGTCGCCCCACACCGGACGCTCCACCTTGACCGGATCATAGCCCAGGCTGCGCAGGTGATTGCGCAGGTCACGGCCACGGAAGCCGACTTCTTGCGTCCGCCAAATCTTGGCTGAGCGGTGGCAGATGTAAGTGTGCAGTGTGCTTGGTTCGCTGAACAGGAACAGCCAGCCGCCCGGCTTGATGACCTTGTCAATCGCCGTAAGCGACTCTCGCCAGTCAAAGACATGGTGCAGCGCCTCGTAGCAAAACGCAGCGTCGTAATGGCCCGCCGGCACATGCTGATGAATCTCCTCCATCGGCGAGGCGATGAACTTCAGCGCGCAGTTCAGGTTCCTGACCTTCAAGGCCTCGATTCGCTTCTGGGAGTAAGCCGTCTCCGAAGGCCCGATGGTTGAGCCGGTCACGTCGAAGCCGCGGATGGCCAGGATTTCGGATAGCCAACCACCGCCGCAGCCGAGCTCCAGCAGCTTGGCCGGGGGTTCGATGCCGCACTGCTCGATGGACTCGATGATGCGAATCAACTCGCGCGAATGCTGGGGAAACAGCCGGCGGTCCCCCCACGGTTTACGCATCGCGTCGTCGAGAATTTGGTCCAGGTTCGAGAAGGGGATGCGTTCATACTGAGTGCGTTCGCCCTGAAAAGCCTCTTCTCGCGGTGGCCGTTGAGGCGGAAACTCGCCACGCCCGTAGTCCGCAAGAATTAGGTAAAGGTTCGCCAGGAACTTGTTCACCAAGCTCCCGCCGAGCTGGATGTCGCCCGGGTTCTCCTCGTGGAGCCGCTTGCCGCTCCGCATGAGGAAGCTCTCGGCCACGGCGGTGGAAAGCTTTTGCTGCCACGATGGGTCAGGACGTTGTTGGTTCATCCGGCGTCAGTCTGTCAAATTGAAGCCGCGCAAGGCAAGCCAGCCGGTTCCGCTGCGCATTCCCCCCGGAGCAGAGGAACATTGGCGTGCCGAAGGATAGCACCCGCCCCGCCGCGCTCCAGAGCCTTGCTTTTCACCCGCCGTTTCCTAGCCTCCCGCGACGCATGAGAATCAGCATCTTCGGTTTGGGCTACGTGGGCGCGGTCACGGCGGGGTGCCTTACCAGCCACGGCCATTACATCGTCGGCGTGGACGTGCATCCGGCCAAGGTTGAGGACTTCAACAACGGCATTCCGCCCATCGTCGAGCCGGGTCTGGAAGACTTGCTGAAGAGCGCAAAGGTCAATGGCCTCCTCCGCGCCACCCAGAATTGCGCCGACGCCATCGCCGATACGGAACTCTCCATCATCTGCGTCGGCACGCCCTCCAACGCAGCCGGCGGATTGGATCTCAACTACGTGCGCGGCGTCGCGCGTGAGATCGGCGACGCGCTTCGCAAGGCCCCGAAGCAGCACACGCTCGTCTTCCGCAGCACGATGCTCCCCGGCAGCACGGCAAAACTCGTGGGCGAACTGCTCGGTGATTTGGAGAAGTCCGGCGCGCTGCGCATCTTCTACTACCCGGAATTCCTCCGCGAGAGCACGGCGGTGGCGGATTTCGAGACGCCTTCGCTCGCCGTTGTCGGCTCGCGCGACGGTTCCGCACCGCCGGCGGAATTGATGAAAAGCCTCTTTGGCGAGAAAGCGTCGGTCGTGAACTGGCCTACCGCCGAGATGGTCAAATACGCCTGCAACGCCTTCCACGCCGCGAAGATCACCTTCGCGAACGAAGTCGGCCGCGTCGGCAAGGCCGTGGCCGTGGACGCTCGCGCCGTCATGTCGCTGCTCTGTCTGGACACGCGCCTGAACATCTCCAGTTACTACATGAAACCGGGCAATCCCTTCGGCGGTTCCTGCCTGCCCAAGGACGTGCGTGCGCTCACGAACCTCGCCCGCACCAACGGCCTGAGCCTGCCGATGCTGGAAAATCTCCTTACCAGCAACGACCGCCACCTCGCGAGCCTGCTGCACCTCATCACCGAGACCGAGCATCGCGAAGTCGTCATCCTCGGCCTCTCCTTCAAGTCCAACACCGACGACCTGCGCGAAAGCCCGATGGTGGACGTGGCGCAGGCGCTCCTGGGCCGCGGCTACAAGCTGCGCATCTACGACCCCGCGCTGAACCTCGCCGCGCTGGTCGGCGCTAACAAGCGGGTGATTGATACCAAGATGCCGCACCTCGCCAGCCTCCTGCACACTGACCTCGCCACCGCCATCGGCCCGCGCGGCCTCATCGTGGCCGCGCAAAAGTGCGCCCCGCTGGCCGAACTGAAGAAGCTCGTGACCACGAACCACCACGTCCTCGACGTGAACGGCTGGGCGGACCTGAAGGAACTCCCGGCGAAGTATGAAGGGTTCTGTTGGTGACCTGGAGCAGGCGAATAATGGGGAACTGGATTGGGAGCAGATACTTTCGTCTGAAATCGGGCTGCTGGTGCGTGTCTGAAAGACCATGAACACAGTTCAGATAGTGCTCTTCCTGACCAGCTTCGGCCTCGGATTGGTTGAGGTAATATGCCTCACAATTGCAGTCTGCTTGACTGTGCTGAATCGCTCGTTCGGAGTTGCACTTGGTGAAACTCACCGCCGCGCTGTGGCCTATGAGCGAGCGGTTCGGTGGTGGTTTGTGGGGACGACGACGCTGATGCTGTTGGCAAGTTGGTTGAACCGCAAAGCCTGAGTTAATTCCGGCGAATGACCTCGTTAGCACAGCGCGTGAACGTCCTCGGCGTTGGTGTCAGCGTGTTGAACCTGACGACGGTGCTGGACGCCATCGCGCGCGCGGTGGCGGAGCGGCGCAAGGGTTACGTGTGCGTCACCGGCGTCCACGGCGTGAGCGAGGCGCAGGAGGACCCGGAGTTCCGTCGCATCCTGAACCGCGCCTTCCTCAACACGCCCGACGGGATGCCGATGGTCTGGCTGGGCCACCTGGCCGGGCATCGCGCGATGGGCCGCGTGTATGGGCCGGACTTGATGACGCTGGTGATGCGCGAGTCCGTAGCGCGCGGCTGGCGGCACTTCTTCTACGGCGGGGCGAACGGCACGGCGGAGCGGTTGCGCGCTGTGCTCACAGAGAAGTTTCCCGGCCTGCAAGTCACCGGCACCTACGAGCCGCCGTTCCGCCCATTGAACGACGCGGAGCAGGCCGACCTCACCGCTCAAGTCGCCGCTGCGAAGCCGGACATGATCTGGGTCGGCCTCAGCACGCCGAAGCAGGAGCGCTTCATGGCAGCGAACCTCGCGCGGCTGGACACGACGCTCATGCTCGGCGTCGGCGCGGCTTTCGATATGCTGGCGGGCTCGAAAGCGCAGGCTCCGCGCTGGATGCAGCGCAGCGGGCTGGAGTGGTTTTACCGGCTCTGCCAGGAGCCGCGCCGGCTCGGGCCGCGTTACCTGAAGAACAACCCGCTCTTCGCGCTGCGTGTGCTGGGGCAGTTGAGCGGGCTGCGGAAATACGAGCTCGAGCAATAGTCGGGCGGACGTGCTCCGCCTCAATTTCCATGTGCAATCCCGGCGGGCACCGGCGTATCCTTCGTGCACGTCATGGGTCTCCCGACACAGTTGCAAAATGAGTTTGTCGCCGAGTTTAAGCGCGCGCCGCACCTCGTGCTGCGCGCCGTCTGCGACCTCGCGGGCGAGGACGGCCTGACGTGGCTGGCCTGCGATGGCACGGTGCTCGCCTGCTTCTCGAAGTCCGCTGGCGGGGAGTTCATGCGGCACGACTTCCGGATTTCCGAGGCCACGTCGCTGGAGGCCGGGGCGGAGGGGGAGAGCCTGCTGCTCCAAGCCCGCTTCCCCGAGGCGGAATTCGTCCTGCGCCTGCCGCAAACCGAGGATCAAGCCCTGCAAAAGCTCGTCGCCCTTCTGTCACCGATGGACTCGGTGAACACGATGCGCGCGCCGGCGGTGCTGACGCCGCACCTAGTGTGCGCAGCGGCGGCCTACGCGCTGGCGCAGAGCGACGGGGAGTTCGCAAATGAGGAGCTGGACTGGGTGGTGGTGCATTTCGGCAACCAAAACTCATTCCGTCGCGGTGGTGCGTGGGTGGTGAAGCACGGTTTCGCCGCGCTACTCTTGGAGGCGCCCCGGCTGCTCACGCCCGCCCAGATGGAATGCATCGTCACGAACCTCATTGCCCTGAGTCTGAGCGACAACAAGGTGTCCAGTGCGGAAAGCACCATGCTGGAGGAATGGCGGCTGGCGGTGGGCATGCCCGAGGAGCGCTACCAGCGTTGCTACGAGACACTGCTCGCCGCCGTCTCGATCGGCATGCTGGTAAACGACACACCCTCCGGCCCCGACTGGACGCCGATGAACCTGCTCTGCGCCGGACTGCTCGGCGTGATTCAGCACCACCCGGCAACCGCCGAGCGCCGCGTGAAGGCGTTGGAGCGCCGCATCCAGACCACCGACGCCATCAATGCCGGCCAGACCTACCTCGAACAGCTTGAGGAGAAAGGCCTTGTGACGGTGCTGAATGGGATGCTCCAACCCGAGCAACGCCGGTGCGTGCTCGCGAACGTGTTCCGCGAAGCATATCTGGAGGGTCCGCCAGCGCCGGAGGTGGCCGCCTACTTGCGGCTGTTGCGCGACGGCATGGGGGTCCCCACCGCCGACTTCGACGCGGACGCGGAGGTCTTCCGCAGCCTGAGCGACCGCACGCTCTTCCGCGAGCCGGCCAGCCAGAAGTAGCGCCCGCTGGCCAGCGAAAGCGTTGCCAAAGCGTGCGGCCAACCCTTACTGTCCGCCGACCCGCGAGTGAAAACCCGGGCGTTTAATGTCCGAATTCAAAGTCCAATTTGAGATTTTCGAGGGGCCACTCGACCTCCTGCTTTACCTCGTGAAGAAGGAGGAGGTGGACATCTACGAGGTCAACCTCACCAAGCTCGCCACGGAGTTCATCAACTACGTGGACCTCATGCGGCAGCTCGACCTGGACATTGCCGGCGAGTTCCTCGTGATGGCCGCCACGCTCATGTATATCAAGAGCCGCGAGTTGCTGCCCAAGGACCAGCAAGCCGTCGTCGAGGGCGAGGAAGACGGCGAAGACCCGCGCTGGGAGCTCATCCGCCAGCTCGTGGAATACAAGAAGTTCAAGGACGCCGCCGGTCAGCTTCAGGAGATGGAAGCCACGCAGGAGAACGTCTATCGCCGCACCGCGCCCAAGCTGTCCTTCGAGGCCCCGGCCCAGCGCATGGAGGTCTCCATCTTCGACCTCGTCAACGCGGTCAACGTCATCCTCAAGCGCTTCGTCACCACGGACTCGCGCGACATCTTCGAGGAGAAGTGGTCCGTCAGCGAAAAGATTGAGACCATCGTCAACCTCATCCGCGAGCGGACGGGTGTGAAGTTCTCCGAGCTGTTCGCCGCCGCCACCAGCCGCACCGAGGTGGTCGTGACCTTCCTCGCGATGCTGGAGTTGATTCGCTTGAAGCAAATCGTCATCGCACAGCCGGAGGCGTTCGCGGAAATCGAGATTTCCCAGGCCCCGCCCCAGCCCGTCGCGCCCCCGCCAGAACCGCCCGCTGAACCTGCCCCCGTTCCCGAACTCAACCTGCGGATGAACTAGCATGGAACTCAAAGCCATCATCGAGGCCGTCCTCTTCAACTCCCAGAAGCCGCTGAGTCCGAAAGAACTCCGCGACGTGCTCTCGCAGACCGCCGACAACTCCGAGGAGCCGTTCGCCAAGCACTTCAAGAAGACCAAGGACGAAGAACTCATCACGGTCCTCGAAACCCTCGCGCAGGAGCACGCGACCGCCGCGCGCACCTTCCGCCTCGTGTGCGTCGCGGGTGCGTGGCAGTTCGTCAGCCAGCCGGAGTTCGCGCCGTGGATTAAAACCCTCGTCGGCGAGAAGAGCCGCCCCGGCCGCCTCTCGCAGCCCGCGCTGGAGACCCTTGCCATCATCGCCTACCGCCAGCCGCTCACGCGCGCGGAGATGGAACAGATTCGCGGCGTCGCCGTGGACGGCGTGATGCAGACCTTGCTGGAGCGCGGCATCGTCGAGCAGGTTGGGCGGGCTGAAGTCGTGGGCCGCCCTGTGCTCTACGGCACCACGCCGGCGTTCCTCGAATACTTCGGCCTGCGTGGCTTGGAAGACCTCCCCGCCGCCGACGAGTTGCGCAAGATTCCCGTCAAGAAACCCGAGGCCCTACTGACCGTGGAGCCCGGCCTAGCAACCGCGCCGCCCGAGCAGCTTTCGATGCAGGAAGTGGCCCCACGCGAGACGAATCCGACCGAGGCGACGTCTGAATCGCGCACGACTGCCCCGCCGGAGCCGCCCACCGAGTGAGCGGCCGCGCTTGAGCACCCCACCCATGACCATCCCCGAACACCGCAAAGCCATTGATGCTCTCGACGCCAAGCTCGTCGAGTTGCTGAACGAGCGCACCAAGCACGTTCTGGGCATCGGCGAAATCAAGCGCAAGGCCGGCGAGGAAATCTACGTCCCGTCCCGCGAGCGCCAGGTCTTCCAGCGCATCTGCAAGCACAACTCCGGCCCCATCACTGACGCCTCGCTCCGCGCCATATACCGCGAAATCATGTCTAGCGCGCTCGCGCTCGAGAAGTCCATGACCATCGCCTACCTCGGCCCGGAGGCGACCTTCACGCATCAAGCCGCCATCCAGCGCTTCGGCTCCAGCCTCCTCTACGCGGCGCAGAAGACCATTGCCGACGTCTTCAACGAGGTTGCCAAAGGCCGCGCCGACTACGGCGTCGTGCCGGTCGAGAACTCCACCGAAGGCGTCGTAACGCACACGCTCGACATGTTCGTGGACAGCGACCTGAAGATTGTTTCCCAAATCGTCCTGCCCATCTCCCACTGCCTCGTGAGCAAGTCCCGGCGCGAGCAAATCAAGAAACTCTACGTCCACCCGCAGTCCCTCGCGCAATGCCGCACCTGGGTCCACAAGAACCTCGGCGGCGCGGAAATCGTCGAGACCTCCTCCAACGCCCGCAGCGCCGAGCTGGCCGCGCAGGAGAAGCACTCCGCCGCCATCGCCGGCCTGCTCGCCGCCGAGAAATACGGCGTGCCCGTGCTCGAACACGACATCCAGGACAACGCCGCCAACGCCACGCGCTTCCTCGTGCTGGGCCGCAAGTGCAGCCCCGCCACCGGCCACGACCGCACCAGCCTCATGTTCAGCATCGCGGACGAAGTCGGCGCGCTGCACCGCGCGCTCGCGCCCTTCCGCAAGTTCCGCCTCAACATGACCAAGATTGAGAGCCGCCCCAGCAAACGCCGCGCGTGGGAGTATTTCTTCTTCGTGGATTGCGACGGCCATTCCAGCGAAGGCAAGGTGGCCAAAGCCATCACGCAACTCGCCGCTCAGTGCAGCTTCGTGAAAGTGCTCGGCTCCTACCCGAACGCGGAGTAGTCGCAGCCAAAGTGGGGCAGTCGTCCCGACTGCCTCCCCGGGCGTCTCGCCCGCGAACATTCCCCGCCCGAACCCCGAAGTTAGTCGCAAAGAGCGCAAGAAGGCGCAAAAGGGGAACGGCAGAAGCCACGCCTTCTCCAGCCCGGTTTCATCTCCACAAGCTTCCCCGCGCTGTCTTCCTTTTGCGTCTCTTTGCGTTCTTTGCGGCCAATCCCCGGCTTCAGGCCGCCGCAAACGCCAGCGACATCACCGCCTCCGGCCCCACCCAACTCGCGCAGCGGAACTGCGGGTGATGGAGGAACCGCCCGGAGCAAATCCCCTCGCCGACCACCTCGATTCGCTGCAACGCCAGCGTCTCCCACTTGCAAGCCAGCCCGCACTCGAGCGCTTTGCCCAGCGACTCCCGCGCCGTCCATAACAGCAGCAACGCCGTCGCCTCCGGCAGCTCCGCGACCTTCAGCCAAGCCTCTTCCTCCGCCGACAACGGCACGCCCTTGCGCACCGTCTCCGCGCGCCGAGCGTCAATTAGTTCCAAGTCCAGCCCGACCTGCGCGCCCGCCGGAAACGCCACTGCCACGCCCAGCCCGTTCACATGACTGAGGCTCACCGCGTGTGCCGGCGGTTTGCAACCGCCGTCCGTTGCTCCCGTTGCGAACAAATGCGGCGATTCCAAATCGTCGGGCCGCACTACCGGTTCCCCGCGCGCACCGTTTCCAATTTCAAAGGCCCGCAGCCGCTGCGCCAGCGCTGCTCCCTCTCCCCCGTCGGGGGAGAGGGCCGGGGTGAGGGGGCCGCTTGCGCCGACGCGTTGCCCTGCATCAACCGCCACCAGCGCCAGTTTCCCCGCCAGCCGACCCAAGGTGAAATTCTCCCGTGGCGGGCCGAACTTGAAGGCACCCGCCCGTTCCGCCTCGGTTGAAGTTAGAAACCGCTCCACCGACAAACTCACCAAGTCAGCCGGGCTGGCGAATGCAAACCGGAGCGATGGAGCGGACCCGTTCCCCGACAAAATCATGCCACGTTCGGTCAGTGGTCGCGGGGCGAAGAGGGCTTGCCAGTCGGGAAACATCAGTTGCCTCGCTTCAAGTGCCCCGCCAGCCGCCGCAGCCCCTCCTCCGTAGTCACCTTCGGCACGTAGCCGAAATCCCGCTTCGCCGCCGAAATGTCGAACCAGTGCGCCGTGCTCATCTCGCGCGCCATGAACAGCGTCAGGCGCGGCTCACGGGTGCTGCCGGTCACGCGCGCGATGGTCTCGAACGTCCACGCCAGCGCCACCGCAACGGACACCGGCACCGTGCGAGTTACCGGCGGCAGCCCGGCGGCGGCCAACATCCGGTTCACCATGTCCCACAGCGGAACCGGCTCGCCGTTCGAGATGAAGTAAGCCCTCCCCGCGCACGCCGCGCCGGGCGCGAGCGCGTCCGCCGCCAGCAGATGCGCCTCGGCTGCGTTGTCGATGAACACGGTGTCCACGAGCTTGCTCTGCGTCCCGATGCGACGGAGCTGCCCCGCCTTCGCCCGCGCGATGAGGCGCGGCAGCAGGTGGTTGTCGCCCGGCCCCCAGATGAGGTGCGGACGCAGCGCCACGGTCGCGAGTGTCGGCGAGTTGGCTTTGAGAACGAGCTGCTCCGCGAGCGCCTTCGTGTGCGGGTAATGCGCCTCGAAGTGCGTGGGGTAAGGCACGGACTCATCCACGCCCTCCATGTCGCGGCCGTTGAACACGACGCTCGGCGAACTGGTCTGGACGAGCCTGCGAATTCCGTGTGCGCGGCACGCCGCGATGACGTTCTCCGTGCCCAGCACGTTCGCCCGGTGGTAGTCCGCGTAAGGCCCAGCCAAGCCCGCCTTCGCCGCGACGTGGAAGAGCATGTCGCAACCCGCTGCGGCGGCCGTGACCGCCGCCGCGTCCGCCACATCGCCGCGCACTTGTTCCACGCCGAGTTCGCGTAGCGCCGGGTAATCCTGCCGCGACACGCTGCGCACCGTGTCGCCGCGCGCCCGCAGTGCCCGCACGATGGCCGAGCCGAGAAAACCACCGCCGCCGGTGACGAGTGCGTTCATCCGAGTTGCTTCTGTGCCCACACCGCGAGCTTCTCGCGGAAGATTTTCGCGTTGTGCCGGATGTCCACCGGGAAGGCGGGGTGGAAGAGCACGGTGCGAATCGCGTGCGTGTGCGGGAACTTCGCGCCGAGGGCCAGCAGCTCCGTGCGCAGCTTGGCTTCGGCCTGCCCGCGCGCGCCGGCCTCCAGCTCGACGCACAGCACCAGCTCGGTGTCGCCGCCGCGCGGCACGCCGACGAGCGCGGTGCGGAAGACGGCGGGGTGCGTATTGAAAATGGCCTCGCAGGGAATGGTGAACAGCGTCCCGGCCCGCGTGATGACGCGGTGCGACTTGCGTCCGCAAAACCAGAGGCGACCGCGCGCGTCGCGATAGCCGAGGTCGCCCATGCGGTGGAAGAAGCCGCCGCCGGGCGCGGGGATTTTCGCCAGCGCGGTTGACTGTTCGCGATTGAAATAGGCGCGCGAGGCTTGCGGGGCTTGCACGGTGATTTCGCCAATCTCGCCGGGCGGCAATTCGAGGTCATCGCTCCACGCCGCGATGGGTTCGTCGGTGATGCGGATGATTTTCGCAGTGAGTCCGGCGACGGGCTGTCCGACACAGACGCCCTTGCCCAACTCAGTTTGCGCGCGCGTCTCGCCGAGGATTTCGTCGCTGCCGATGTTCGCGACGGGCAGGCACTCGGTCGCGCCGTAGGGCGTGAAGACCTGCGCGCCGGGCGGGAGCATCGCGGCGAAGCGGGCGAGCGTCTTCGCGGGCACAGGCGCGCCGGCGGAGATGGCGCGGCGCAGTGTGGGGAGCTTCACGCCGAGCGCCTCGCCGTGGCGACCGAGGCGGTTGATGAGCGCGGGCGAGCCGAACATGTTCGTCACGCGGAAGCGCTCGATGGCGGCGACGAGTTTCACGGGGTCGGCTTGCGCGGGGCGGGTGAAGTCCATCTCGGGCAGCACTTCGGTCATGCCCAGCGCGGGGCCGAACAGTGCGAAGAGCGGGAAGGTGGGCAGGTCAATCTCGCCGGGCTGGATGCCGTAGAGCTGGCGGAGCTGCTCGATTTGCGCGGCGAAAACTTCGTGCGTGTAGAGGACGCCCTTCGGCACGCCGGTGCTGCCGCTGGTGAAGAGGATGGCGGCGGTCTCGGTGTTCGGAGCGCCGGATTTAAAACCGACTTGGTCGGTGAGTTCGCCCGCTCCAGCTCGCCGCACGGCGTCAAGCGTGTGCCCGCCCCAAAACCACTTCGTCCCCACCGTCACGGGAATTGAAATCGTCCTCCGCGACCAGCCGAACACGACGCGCGCGGCGTGGGCTTTGGGAATGCCGATGAAGCCGGTCGGTTCCGCCTCGGCGAGACATTTGCCGAAGTTTTTCAGCCCAATGCCCGGGTCAATCAGCACGGGCACCGCGCCGACTTTGAACAGCGCGAAGGTCAGTGCGAAGAAGTCGAGGCTCGGTGGCACCATCAGCGCCGTCCGCACGCCGCGCCGGATGCCGATGCGCTCGAAGCCGCGCGCGAGGCGGTCGCAGTCGGCGTTGAGTTCGCGGAAGGTGAGCTGGTCGTAGTGGAGCTGACCGGCGCGGTCGCGATGCGGCGCAAGGACGGCGGGAGCATCTGGCTGCCGCGCGGCCATCGCGGCGAGGTGCGCGGACATGTCGGTTGTGGCCGCGGCGCACACGTTCACTCCTTCACCGGATGCTTCGCGAAGAACTGCTTCACCAGCGCCAAGATTTCATCCGGCTTGTCTTCGAGCACGAGGTGGCTGGCGTCCGGGAAGCGGTGAACTTCCGCTTGCGGCAAAATGCGTTTCCACTCAGCGAGGAAATGGTCGTCGAAAACCCAATCCTTCGCGCCCCAGCAGATGAGTGTGGGCGTGCGCTGGAATTGCGTGAGCTTGCCCTGCACTTCGCTGACGAGCGCGTGGGTCGGGTGGTCAGGCGTGAGCGGGATGTCCTGCACGAAACGGAGCTGCGCGAGGCGGCTCGCCTTCGCAGTGCTGGGCGCGAGGTAGGCGTCGCGCTCGACAGGCGAGAGCACGCGGGTGGCGACGCCCCAGCGCGCCACGAGACGGACGAAGAGTCCGGCCTTGCGGATGAGTAGGGCGTCGAGGGGCGTATTGCGGCAGAGCCAGAGCGAGGGCGGGAGTTTCTTCGTCTTCGGGAGGTGAAACGCGCCGGTGTTCAGCAGCACGAGGCGCGCGATACGATGCGGATTTTGCGCGGCCCAAGTCATGCCAATCATCCCGCCCCAGTCGTGCAGCACGAGGGTGATTTTCTCCGGCAACTGCGCGTGGCGGATGAGCGCGTCGAGGTCGGCGACGCGGCGGGCGAGGGTGAATTCGTAGTGCGCGTCGTCGGGCTTGTCCGAGAGGCCGCAGCCGATGTGGTCGGGGACGATGGTGCGGCACCGCCCGCGCAGGCCGAGGACGAGCTTGCGGTAGTAGAAGGACCAAGTCGGGTTGCCGTGGACCATCACGACGGCTTCGCCCGCGCCCTCATCGAGGTAGTGCAGGCCGATGCCGTCGCGGTCGAGCGTGTGGCCAACAAAGGGGTAGAGTTCGCGACGGAAGTTCACGGGGTGCGAAGAGGGAATGGGCAATGGGAGATTGGAGATGGGGTTGGGCTCAAGTTCACCATTCGAGTCCCATCATCAAACAGGTTAAGCCACTGCCGATGCCGAGGAAGGCGACGCGCTGGCCAGGTTTGAGGACGCCACGCTCATCAGCGATGGCGGCAGTCACGGGTAGTGCGGCGGTGCCCATGTTGCCGAGGTAGCGAAACGTGCTGAAGTCCTTCGCGCGCGGGATGCTGGTGAATTTCAGGAACGCGTCCTGATGCATACTGCCGACCTGGTGGCAGATGACCCGGTCCACCAGTTCCGGGGTCCAGCTCATGGCTTTGCAAAACTCAGCCCAAGTCTTCGCTCCGAGCGCGGTGCCGTTTTTCAGCACGGCCACGGCGTCGGTGAACATGAACTGCTCAAAGTGTCCGTCCGCCTCGGGCTTCATGCCCCATTGGCAAAGCTCGTGAAACTCCGGCGCCGTCTCCGACACCGCGCCGAGCAGGCGATGCTTCGGCAAGCCAGGGAACGAGCCGTCCGTGAGCAAAACCGCGACCGCGCCGGAGCCGCCGGTGAACGTCGCCAAGGCTGGCGCGAACTCCCCCATGCCGCCCGTGCCGTTGAGCATCCGCGCGAGGGCAATCTCGTTGATCTCCCGCGCGCTCTCGCACGAGACGACGAGGCCGGCGCGGATTTGGCCCAGCTCAATGCGGTTGGCGACTTCAATCATCCCGTTGAGCACGCCGAGGCAGGCATTGCTTAAGTCATACACGAACGCACCGCCGCGCAGGCCGATGCCGTCCGCGACCGCGCAGGCCGTGGCGGGCTCAAAGTTTTCGCGGCACACGCCGCAGTAGAGAAGCATCCCGAGGTCACTCGCGCTAAGACCCGCTTTTGCTAACGCCTTGCGCGCGGCGGCGGTCGCGCCTTGCGAGAGCGGCGTGTTGGGCTGCCACCAGCGGCGCTCGGCAATGCCGGTCCAGGCTTCGAGCTGGCCGGGCTGGAGATTCAGGCGCGAGTAAGCGGGCGCGAGGCGCTCCTCCAGTTCGGCTGTGGTGATGACTACCGGCCCCAGCTCGTAGCCGAGCGCGGACAGGAAGACGCGTTGATATTTGGGCATCATGTTTGGCTCTCCGAAACCCCACGCACGGTGAAGTTCTTCATCCCGTAAATCACGCGGCCATCCACGGAGAGGAAGCCATCCGCCGTCAGCAGCCGTTGCTCATCGTCACACGCGGTGATGATGGCTTCGACCGTGACCAAGCTGTCGCGCGGGATGACCTGGCCGCGATAAACCCACTCGTGCTTCGCGTTCATCGCCACCGCTTCCCAGCGCAGCGTCGGCGCGTGGCCCCAGCGCTCGACGGCGGCGAACTTGAGCAGTTGGAGGAACGATTCGAGGCCCAGTGAGCCGGGCACGACCGGGTCTTGGTAGAAGTGCGCCTGGAAGAACCATTCGTCGGGATTCACGCGTTTCGTGCCACGGATGAAGCCGAGCCCCTTCGGCCCGCCGTCGGCGATGAAGACCGTGATATCGTCCACCATCCGCAGCATCGTGTCGGCGAAGGGCGCGGTGGTCGGGTAGGGGAGGGACTTGGCGCGCGCGAGCTCTGCGGCACTCGGTTCGCAGAGCTTCGCGCCCTTGATGCCCTCCTGTTTCTCCAGCGCCGCTTTCGGGAAGAAGCCGAAGTAGGTGTCGCCGCGATAAATCTTCTCCGCACCCGCCCACACCTCGAAGTCGAACCATTGGATAATCATCCCCGCCGAGCTGGAGAGCCGCGTGTTCTTGATGCGCGTGGTGAGCGTGCCGACGCCGGGCCGCACCGGCGCGAACTGCGTGCCCGTGCCACCGAGGTTTCGATAGGAGAGGTCGTCGCTGCTCGTGAGCGCGGAGCCGAGGTAGCCCGAGAGCCAGCCGCAGGGTTGCAACGCGATTTCCAGCAGGATGGCGAAGGGCATGTCGCCTTGGCGATTCGCGGCGAAATACCACTCGTCCACTGGCACGTCGTAATCCGCCGACACCTCCCCGCCCGCGACCATCTTGAACGCCTCGCACCCGCGAATCTCCGTGATGCGGTCGAGGAACTGATAGGGCGCGCGTGGTAGCCGCGCGATGCGACGCGGCGCGTCGGCGTCGAAAATCCGATAAGGCTCGCCGAAGGCTTCGGAGGGATTGCCACTGGAGAAGGCGGTGATGCGCTCAGGGCCGTAGAGGGCTGCCTTCGTGGTAGGGACGCGCTGCTGCACGTCCCTACCAGTGTTGGCCGCATTCCACGTCACCCGCAACTCCTCCCGCGTCACGCCGGTGTAGCGCAGGCTCATGTTGCTGATTTCCACGATGGCCTTGCCGTCCGCATACATCAGCGCATCCGCGATGACATACGGCTCCGGCCCGTAGCCGATTTCCCGAAGCTCAATCTCGTAAGTCACCAGCTTCGTCGTCTCCAAGACTTGCCCGCGGCACTTGAGCTGGCCCACGACGCCCGGCACTGGCTCCAGCGCCACGCCCGCGCGCGCCTCGGCCACCCAGCCCAGCCGCAGCAGATGCACGCGCAACGTGTGCAGGCAGCACTCATACATCAGCGTGCCCGGCATCACGCGGTCGTCCACGAAATGACAGGTGATGAACCAGTCGTCGGGATGAATGTCCGCCTCGCCGCGAATCAGCCCGAGTCCGAAGCGCCCGCCGTTCGGCTCCAGTCGCTCAATGCGATGCACCAGCCGCATCCGTCCGCCGGGCAAGGTCACGGGATTCTCGAGCTTCAATCCGGCGAACTTCTCTCCGAAGCATGCCGCCAAATCGCCTTCGCGCAGCGCGTCGAGTTGCACCGCTGAATAGGATTCCACCGCCATCGGCACGAAGTCTTCCCAGTCCGCCTGACGCTTGCCGGGCTGCGACTTGAGTTGGAACGAAGTGCGGATGACTCCTTTGCCCGCGGCCAAATCCTGCGGCGTGAAAAAGCCCGCGCAACCCTCGCTCATCGTGAGCAGCGGCTGGCCGTTGACGGTGGACTCGAAGTTAAACTTGAAGAGCCACACGCCGCTCTGCTGGAAGAAGCGTTCGATGCGGATGTCGTAGCGAATCGTCTCGCCCGGCCCCGGCAGGCTGCGATGGAAACAAACCTTCGCGTCAAGCAACCGATACATCGCCAGCCCGCGCGTCTGGAAATCAATGCCGAGGAAGCCGGAGAGAAACAGGTCCGCCTGTCCTGCCTCGACCGCGATGCACGTCGGGATGCGCTCGCAATCGAGATACCAAGCGCCCGCGTGAACATCGTGCTCAGTTACGACGCGCCCGTGTGTCATCGAGCGCGGCTCGCCCTCGATGGCGGTGATGCGGTCCACGAGTTGCAGCGGCGCGTCGGGCAGGCGAACGCGGGTGGGGAACGAGTCAGCTTCGGCGAAGGTCGCGCCCAGCGCGTTGCCAATCTTGCCAATGGCGAACTCAAAGCACTGTTCCCGCGTGAGGGAGCGCGGCACCGTGCCGGCGGCTTCCAGCCGCCGTCCGTGGGTTGCATCGACCGCGTCGGGCGGCGGCTGGAAGCCACCGGCACGCGCCACGGTCACGTCGCGGCCTGCGAAGTGCGCGAGCTCTTCTCCCTCGCCCCCACCGGGGGAGAGGGCCGGGGTGAGGGGGCCGCGTGCGAACGGAGCCAGCGACGCTCCCTTCGCCGCCCGCGCCACCAAGTCCAACTGCGTCTGCACGGCCTCCGACAGCGTCTTGAACACACCTTCCGAAAACGCCAGATAAGCCTCGTGCGCCTGCAACGTCGTCGCTTGCGCCTGTGCCATCGCGGTGAGCAGCTCGGCTTCAAACGGGTCGTTCGGGGGAGCGCACGCGTCCCGCGTGCTGTTTTCAGCGTCGCGCTGAAAACCTCGCTCGTCTGACTTCCTCTCGCGCGGAACGGAGACAGATGGAGTGCCGAGCGAATCGGGCGGGACGCCCGATTCTGCACGCGGGACGCGTGCGCTCCCCGTCGGCAGCGGCGGCGGCACGATGGGCGCGCCGGTGATGGGGATGATGACCAACTTGCCAGTCGGCTCGGGCGCGGCCTCTTCTTCGACCGCGCCGTAGAGCGGCTCCAGGTTCACCGGCAAACCCTCCGCCCACAGCGCCCCTACCACACGCAGCACATCGAGCAACGGCTCCTTCGCCGACACACACAGCGAGCGCGCGATGTGCGGCTGGCCTTCCAAAATTTGCCCAATCATCCGCGCGCACGACGCGCCCGGCCCCATCTCGATGTAGAAGCGCACCCCGTCCGCGTAAGCCGCGCGCACGACGCGCGGGAAGTCAATCGTGGCACTGGCCTGAGCGACGATGGCGTCCGCAGCGGTCTCGCGGTCGGGAACGTAGCTGCGACCCCAGCCGCCGCTGTAGAACGTCACGCCCGTCGCCGGCGTGGTGGGGAAGCGATGCAGCTCGCGATACGGCTCCAGCACCGGCTGGAGCAAGTCGCAGTGAACCGTGCTCACGCCGTCGAGCGCGAAGAAGTGGCACCCGAGCTTCGCGACGAGCGCACGCACCTGCTCTGCGTCGCCGCCGATGACGCACTCGCGCGGCGTGTTGACGATGAGGATGTAAGTGCGCGCGAGGCCAGCCATCGCGGTGCGGACTTCCTCGGCAGGCCGGTCCACGAGGCCGGCTTGCCAGGCGACGGGTTGGTCGGCGGGAAGGTTCCACGCGCGGCGGAGGGCGGCGGGTTCGCCGGTCAGGTCTTTGGTGAACAGCGTCGAGGCCGTGACGCGGGCGAGCATTTCGTCGCGCGCCGTCCATGCGCGCAGGGCGAACAGGCTCGTGCTTTCACCGAGACTGTAGCCGAGCGCGGCGTCGGGCTTGAGACCGAGCGAAACGGCGATGTCGCTGACAAACGTGCCGAGTGCGACTTGGCCGCAGATGGACTCGCGCTGGTCGGTGACGGGTGCGGTGGCGTTCCAGAACTGCGCGGCGAAGAGCTGGCTCGCGAGGCGTTCGTTCTCGCGGTCTTGTGCGCGGAGGACTTCAGGGAAGAGCAAGCCCAGTTCGCGACCCATGTCGGCGAAGTGATTGCCCGCGCCGGGGAAGACGAAGGCGACTTTGCCGGACACGCGCTCGGCGGGCGGCGTGAAGAAGAGCTGGTCGCGGTCGCGATGGTCGAGGGTTTCGGCTTTGGAATGGCGAACGGCGTTTGCCGCTGCGTCGAGCAGGCGAGCGAGTTGCGCGCGGTCTTGGGCGATGAAGGCGACGCGATGGAGCGCGGACGCCAAAGTCCGCGAGTCCGTGCTGCGGGCGTGGGTGTCCGCGCTCCGATGGGCGAGAGTGTTGAGCGGGGCGTTGGGTGCGGCGGCAGCTTGTTGGCGGAATGAGTCGAGTTGCGCGAGCAGCCCCGCAGTGTCGGCGGCGGCGAAGGTGAAGAGAGCGTCTGTGTGCTTGGTGGCAGCCGAATTGAGGAGGATTTGGTTCCTCTGGTCTGCGAGCACGCGCGCTCCCTCACGCCGGTCCTCTCCCGCTGGGAGAGGGAGAGACGCATTCCGCGCTGGGCCGCAGCCGAGCGCATCAGGACTCCGAGCCGGCTGCGTGGCTGTCCCCTCTCCCGGCGGGAGAGGGTCAGGGTGAGGGGGAACGGCTGCGAACTGCTTTGGTGAACATTCTTCCAATACCACGCTCATCGCATTGCCATCCACGCTGGTGGTGGTGATGGCGGCGCGGCGGGGGCCGTCGGCGCGGTCGCGGAGCCAGTGCTGAGGTGCCGGCGACTTCCAGTCGCCGTCGGGGGCTTCTGACCCCGACAGAGGCGGCGGCTGGAAGCCGCCGGCACGGGCGTCGGCGTGAGCGGTTCTGGCAGGAATAATCTGCGTGTGCAGCGCGAGCGCGGCTTTCGCCAAGTCCACGAGGCCGGAGGCGGCTCCGGTGTGGCCGACTTCGGCGGTGGCGCTGGGGATGGAAGTGGCGTTGTCAAAGGCGGCTTCGGCCAGAGCGCGGGCGGAGGCAAGCGTCCGTGCCGGCGATTTGCAATCGCCGTCGGCGGCGTTCGATTGCAACCGAGGCGGCGGTTGCAAACCGCCGGCACTGCCTGCGCCCACTCCACGAATCATGGCGTAGATGCGGTCGCCGTCACGCTGCGCGTCTTCGACGCGTTTCAGCACGATGGCCACGGCGCCTTCACCGGGAATTGCGTCCTTGTGCAACGCGGTTTCAGCGAGGCGAGCGCGGAGGTCGCCGGTGAGTTCCACGCCGCCAGCGAGCGCGAGGTCGAGTTCGCCGCGTTGCAGGGCGCGCACGGCGATTTCCAACGCGCTTAGGCCGCTCGTGTCGTCGCTGCACACGGTGTAGCTCTGGCCGCCGATGCGGAATTCCTTCGCGATGCGGCTGGCGTTGGTGCCGGCGAGCGCGCCCATGGTGCGGTCGGCGTTGAGCGGCGGGTTGGCGCACTCGACGACGCGGGCGGCCCACGCGGCTGCGTCGTGTTCGGAAACGTCGGCGGGCAGGCGGTTGGCCCAGTCGCTGGCGCGGTCGAGCATGGCCCAGCGGAAGTGGAAGTCCGTCGTGCGCAGGTCGAGGCCGAGGCCGATGAAGACGCCGGTGCGAGTGGCTTCCGGCTCGGTCACGCGCGCGTCGGTGAGGGCGTCGCGGGCGACTTCGAGCATGAGGGCTTGCTGCGGGAGAAGCTCGGCCAGCTCGCGCGGCGGGATGCGATAGCGGCTGACGGGGATGGCAAGGTCGTCCACGAAGTAGCCGGGTTGCGCGGCGAGGGCTTCGGGGTGAAGGCCGCGCCAGTCGGGGCGGGCTGCGGGCTGCGTCTCGGTGTCCGCGCCGAGGACGCGGGCGGTGAAGGAGCGGAGGTTCCGCCACGGGCCGATGTGGGTGGCGAGGCCGATGATGGCGACGCCGGGTAGGGGATGGGGGATGGCGTCTGGCGTCTCGGGCGGAGCGCCGGTCTCCGACCCGGCGTTCAAGGCGGGCGTAGATTCGCGCGGGCTCGGAGAGCGGCGCTCCGGTTGCCCGGTCCACTCCTCGATGAGCACGTGGGCGTTGATGCCGCCGAAGCCGAAGCCGTTGATGGCGGCGCGGCGCGGGCGGCCATCGGGGCGCTTCGGCCACGGCTGGCTTTGCGTGAGCGCGCGGAACGGACTTTGCCCGAGCGGGATTTTGTCGCTGGCGCGTTGGAAGTTGGCGACGGGCGGAAGCGTATTGTGGCGGAGTGAGAGGAGGACTTTCAGCAAGCCCGCCGCGCCTGCGCCGGTGAGCAGGTGGCCGACGTTGGCCTTCACCGCGCCGAGCGTGCATTGGCCGGGCTGCCAGGTGCGGTCGGACCAGAGTTGGTTCAGGCTGGAGAATTCGACAGCGTCGCCGACGGGCGTGCCGGTGGCGTGGCACTCGATGAACTCGACGCTCTCGGGTTCCCAACCGGCAGCGGCGTAGGCGAGGCGCAGTGCGCGGAGCTGGCCTTCGCTCGCGGGGGAAAGGAGGTTGCCGTCGAGGTCGTTGCTCAGACCGATGCCGCGGATGAGGGCGTGGATTTCGTCGCCGTCGCGGAGGGCGTCGGAGAGGCGTTTCAGGACAACGACGCCTGCGCCTTCGCCGACGATGAGGCCGCTGGCGGCTGCGTCGAAGGGCGTGCAACGGCCGGAGGTCGCGAGCGCGCGGAGCTGGGCGAAACCCATCTGCGTGTAGAGCGAGTCGGGACGCGACACGCCGCCGGCGAGCATGGCGTCAACGCGACCGGCGTGGAGTTCGTCGCAGGCGAGCTTGAGGGCGTAGAGGGAGGAAGCGCACGCGGCGTCGAGGGTGCGCGTGCCGCCGCCGAGGCCGAGGGCTTGGGCGAGGAGGCCGGCGGGCAGGCCCGCGACGTAGCGGTTGAGCGGATGGGTTTTGAAAGCAGATGAAGTTCCGCTTCCAAAGGTCGCTTGCTCCAGCAACGGCGTCAGAATTTCCTCGCAGAGCTTGGAGGAACTTTCCGTCGGCAACGCGATGTGGCCGAGGGTGACGCCGATGCGGGCGCGGTCGAGACTCGTGGTCTTCGCGCTGGCGAAGGCGTCGCGCCCGGCGGTGAGCAGGAGATGGACGACGGGGTCGAGTTGCGCGAGGAGGTCGCGGTCAAGGGCGAGGCCGGCGGGGTCGAGGGAGAAGCCTTCGATGAAGCAGGCGCGGTCGGTGTAAACGCGGTCGGGCGTGCCGGGCGTGGGATGGAGGATGTCGGCGGGGTTGAGACGCCAGCGACCCGCAGGCGCGGGGCGGCTGGTGTCGCGCCCGGTGGCGATGATTTGCCAGAACTCGTCGAGCGAGCGCGCGCCGGGGAAGACGCCGCCCATGCCGACGATGGCGATGGGTTCGCCGAACTTCACGCGGGCAGGCTGTTTTGGCGGAAGGCTTCGCGGAGGTTGGCGTCCACGACGAACTCGTAGCCTTCGCCGAGTGCGACGAGGCCGCCGTCGCGGTCGAAGAACTGGAGGTCGGCCACGGCCACGGGCGTTTCCGCCGAGGTGATGCTCGCGACGACGCGACTGCCGCCGGTCTTCGGGAACGCGGCGAACTGGCGGAAACTGCGCATCGCACACGGCAGCGACGGCGCGGAGCGTTGCGCGGTGCTCCACAAAATCAGGAGCTGGAATGCGGCGTCGAGGGCGAGTGGGTCGGCGAGCCAAGCGGGGCGCAGCGGCGCGGCAATCATGTGCTTCGGCGCGGGCGAGGAGCGCACGAGCGCGGCGGCATTGGCGGGGTTGCAGACTTCGAGGGCTTCGATGCACTGAAAGTCGGGGCCGTGGAAGAGGCGTCCGTCGCCGTAAACCGACTTGGACAAAATGCCGTTGCGCTTCACGGCGGGCGTGACGCTGGGCGCGGCGGGTAGGAAGTCGGCGAGGAGAATTTCGGCGGTGGCGTGCAGCGTGGGCTTGCCGGAGCCGTTGCGGCTGGTGAATTGCACGGGCACGGCGAGCAGGCCGTCGCGCGATTGCGGTGCGCCGGCGGAGACGGTGACTTGCGCGGCGGAGTCGCCTTCGAGGACGAGGCCTTTGAGGACCTTGAACTGGTTGAAGCCGTGGAAGGCGAGGCCGGGATTGCCGTGCATCGCGCCGTGGGCAAGCCACTCGATGATGAGCGCGGCGGGCAGGACGGCGCGCCCGTTCATGACGTGCGAGACGAGGCAGGGGAGCGCGCGGACGCTGACGTCACGGTCGAAGGCGGGATGGAACGTGGGGGCGTGAGTGGTGAGGAGTGAAGAGTGAGGAGTGGGGGAAGGCGCGGTCGCGAGTGCGAGGACTTCCACGGCGTCGCCGGTGGGGGCGAGGACATCGCGCACGAAGAAGTCGGCTCCGGCAGCGGGTTCGATGAGGCCGACGCCTTCGCGCTCGAAGATTTTGCGGAGGCCTTCGGTGACCATGCCGCCGTTCCACGGACCCCAGTTGAAGGCGACCACGCGGCATTGCGGGCGGCGGCGGGCCTCGGCTTGCGCCATCTTGTTCAGCACTTCGTTCGCGGCGGCGTAGTCCACCTGGCCGGTGCGACCGAAGCGGCCGGTGTAGCTGGAGAAGAGCGCGATGAGGCGGAGTTCGTCGGCGGAGGTCGCGGCGAGGAGATTGCGGAGGCCGTGGACTTTGGTGCCGTAAACCAAGTCGAACTGTTCCTCGGTCTTTTGCTCGATGAGCTTGTCGGCGAGCACGCCGGCGCCGTGGATGAGGCCGCGAATGGGGCCGTGGGCGGCGCGGACTTCGGTAAACGTGGTGGCCACGGCGGCGGCATCGCGGACATCGAGCGTGGCGTAGTGGGCGAGTGCGCCAGTGGCGCGAATCTCGGCGAGGTGCGCGCGGATTTCGCGCTGGGCGGTGACTTCGCGGAACTTCGCTTCGAGGCGCTTGGGCGAGCGGTCGCCGTCGGCGTGGGCGAGGAGGGCTTTCTTGATGTCGGCTTCGCTCGTGAGGCCGGTGAGCCAGTGCGGCTCGGCGTCGGGCAACGTGCTGCGACCGAGCAACAGGAAGCGCGGCTGGTGGCGGCGGGCGAGTTCGAGAACCGAAGTGGCGGTGACGCCGCGCGCGCCGCCGGTGACGACGACGAGGTCGCCGCGCTGGAGGGCGGGCGCGGGGTTGTCGAGGGCGGTTTCGGTTTCGGTTTCGAGGCGGTAGCGCTGGCCGCCGAAGAGGCCGACTTCAATCGGGCCGACGCGGAAGATTTCCTCGGTGATTTGCGCGGCGAGTTCGGTGCCGCTGGCTGCGCCGGGGTCGAGGTCGAGGGCTTTGCAGTGAACTTCGGGCCACTCGTGGTGGGCGGTCTTGACGAGTCCGGCTAGGCCGCCGCTGACGACGTCGGCGGTGGGACTCATGACGCCGAGGCCGAAGAGGCCGTCGAGGCGGGAGAGCGAGACGAGTGCGGCAGCCCCGTTGCGACCAGCGGCGCGGAGGGCGGGCGCGGCGACTTGGATGAGGCGGAAGGCGGATTTCAGGAAAGCGTCGCCGGCATTTGCGGTGGGCCAGAGGAGGACGAGCGCGGCGGGGAGCGGGGCGTTGCGGTCGGCGAGGAGTTCGGTGGGCGTGCCGCGCCGGACGGTGAGGCCGCGTTGCTCAAGGTGCTTGGCGAGCGTGGCGGGGAGGGCGGTGTTGTCGTCGGTGAGCCAGACGAGGGAGCCGGGTGCGAGGGTGATGTGCGGGCGCGTGTCGGCGGGCGGGAAGGGTGTGGGGCGGAGGATTTGGCGGGAGAGCTGGGGGACGGCCTCGGTGGAGCCCGGACGCCCACGTCCGGGTGAACTTGGTTGCGGTGCGAGTTCGATTGCGACTGCGGACGTGGGCGTCCGCGCTCCGGCGGTGAGGAAGTCCACGACTTGCTGGAGCGTTTGCAGCGTGCCGAGGTGTTCGGGTTTGATTTCGGGGGCGGTCGGCAGGTGGCTGCGGAGGGCGGCCATGATTTCGACGCGTTTGATGGAGTCCACGCCGAGGTCGGAGTCGAGGCCCATTTCGAGGTTCAGCATCTCGACGGGGTAGCCGGTTTTCTCGGCGACGACTGTGAGGAGGGCGCGGGCGGCAGTGGCGGAGTCGAGGACGTTGATTGCCGGGGCAACCTTCGCGGGCGAGACGCCCGGGGAGACAGGCGGGACGCCTGCCCCACTAGCGGCGGTCAGGAAGTCCACGACTTCTTGCAGGGTGCGGAGGGAGCCGAGGTGCTCGGGTTTGATTTCGGGGGCGTCGGGGAGGTGGCTGCGGAGGGCGGCCATGATTTCGACGCGCTTGATGGAGTCCACGCCAAGGTCGGAGTCCAAGCCCATGTCGAGGTTCAGCATCTCGACGGGGTAGCCGGTCTTCTCGGAAACGACGGTGAGCAGGGCGCGAGCGGCTTCCTCGGAGCCCGGACGCCCGCGTCCGGGTGAACTTGGTTGCGGTGCGAGTTCGGTTGCGGCTGCGGACGTGGGCGTCCGCGCTCCAGCGGAGAGGAAGTCCACGACTTGCTGCAAAGTTTGGAGGCTGCCGAGGTGCTCGGGTTTTACTTCGGGGGCGTCGGGGAGGCGCGTGCGAAGGGCGGCCATGATTTCGACGCGCTTGATGGAATCAATGCCGAGGTCGCTGTCGAGGCCCATGTCGAGCGTGAGCATCTCGGTGGGGTAGCCGGTCTTTTCGGAGACGACGGCGAGGACGGCGGTGGAAACTGTAGAGGAAGCGGAAGGGGCTGCCTTCGCGGGCGAGACGCCCGGAGATGCAGGCGGGACGCCTGCCCCACTGCGCTGGAGCTCGCGGACGGTGGGTTGCGCCGGCGGGGCGGTGAGACTGGGTTGCGCTGCGGGCGTGGGTGCGTTGCTGCGGCTTGAAAAGCCGTGCTCCGGGGCGGGGGCGATGGAAGCGGGGGACGCGGCGGCGGCCGTGGCCGTCCGCGCTCCCAGGGGCGTTGGCTCGTAGCTGCTGCCGGTCAGGACGGCGCGGCGTTGGCCGAGCAGGCTTTCGAGGGTGCGGCGGGCGGCTTCCTGGCCAGCGAGGAATTGCGCGTGGAGCTGGGCGGTTTGCTCCTGAAGTTTTTGCAGCGCGAGCATGCCTTGCTGGGCGGTTTGCAACGCGGCACTGAGTTCGGGTGGCAGCGGGGTGTTCAAAGTCGGGGCCGACGCGGCGGCGGGCGGGCTCGTGACGGCCGACGTAATCGCAGGCGCGGGGGCGTGAGGGCGGGGCGCTTCAACGGCGAGCGTTGCGGCGCTTTCGAGCTGCGGCTGTTCGCACCAGCGATGGGGACGGTGAAGGCGGGCTTGCCGGTTTTCGCCAGCGCGGGCGGGGCAATTTCCCATTTCGCCAAGTCCACGCTCTGCCCGGCGGCGGCGAGTCGGCAGAGGGCGAAGGACAAATCCAACGTGCCGCTGCGCGCACCGCGCGAGGCGTCGAGGGCGATGGTCTCAATGTCGCGGTCGGCGAGGATGGTCGCGGTGAGGTCGCTGAGGACGCGGCCGGGGCCGAGTTCGAGGAAGGTGGTGCAGCCGTCGGCGTGGAGGGCTTCGATTTCGGCGGTGAAGTTGACAGGCTTCACCAAGTGGTTCGCGAGGAGTTCGCGGGTTTGCTTGGCGGAACTCGGGTAGGGCTTCGCGGTCGTGTTCGCGAAGACGGGGAGCTGGGCTTTCGCGAACTCGGTGGCTTCGAGCGCGGCGGCGAAGGGCTCGCGGGCATCGGCGACGAGCGGGCTGTGGAAGGCGGCGGAGACGGGCAGCACGCGGGCGCGGAGGGAACGGCGTTCGGCCTCGGCGGCGGCGCGTTCAATCTGCGGCTTCGGGCCAGCGATGACGAATTGCGCGGGCGAGTTGCGGTTCGCGATGACGAGGTCGGGCCCGGCGGCGAGGAGGAGTTCGGCGACGGCGGGTTCGCTGGCTTGGACGGCGAGCATGCCGCCGCGGTCAGCGGTGCCGGGGCGGTTGGCCATGAGGCGGCCGCGGATGTTCGAGAGGCGATGGAGGGCGGCGGGCGCGAGGCGGCCGGCGGCGCAGAGGGCGACAAGTTCGCCGTAGCTGTGGCCAGCGGCGGCTTCGGGCGTGAGGCCGAAGTGACGGGCGATTTCCAACGCGCTGAGGCTCACGGCTCCGAGGGCGGGCTGGGCGATGTCCGTGCCTTTCAAGGCCTCGTCTTGGGCGCGCTTGGTGGCGTCGTTGAAGGCGGGGTGCGGGAAGATGAAGTCGCTGAGGCGCGCGGGGGCGGTGGAGTTTTCTTGGGCGAAGGCGGTGTTCGCATCGGCCAGCGCGGCGAGGGCGGCGGGGAATTGGCAGGCGAGGTCGCGGAACATGCCGACGTATTGCGAGCCTTGGCCGGGGAAGAGGGCGGCGAGTTTACCACGGCGCGGACCGGAGCCGAAGGCGGTGCCGTTCGGGAGGGACCAACTGGTCTTGGCCGGGTCTTTGTCGAGCGTGGCGAGGGCGGCGTCGCGGAGGGGGGCGAGGGAGACCGAGGTGCTGGGCTGCGACGGAGCTTCTTTCGTCAGCGGGATGAGTAGGCGGAAATTCGCGTCGCTGCGGAAGGCTTGGCGCGTGGCGTGGGCGCGCTGGCGGACTTCGAGCCAAGCAAGTTCAGCGGGCAACGCGGCGACTTGCGCGCGCAGCTCGGCGTGCGTGGCGGCGGCGAAGGCGAGGATTTCCACATCGCCATCCCAACTCACGGCGGTGCGGGTGGCGGCGTGCTCTTCGAGGACGACGTGGAAGTTCGTGCCGCCGAAACCGAACGCGCTCACGCCGGCGCGGCGCGGGTGCGTGTCAGCGGGGAGCCACGGACGCTTCGTCGTGTTGACGTAGAAGGGCGAGGCGCCGGGCGCGGCTTCTTCGAGCGGCTGCGTGACCTTGATGGTGGGCGGGAGGACTTTGTGGTCGAGGGCGAGCGCGGCCTTGATGAGGCCGGCGACTCCGGCGGCGGCTTTGGTGTGGCCGATTTGCGACTTCACGGAACCGAGCGCGGCCCAGGTGCCGGTGGGTTTCGTGGCGCGGAAAACTTCCGTGAGCGAACGCAGCTCGGTGGCGTCGCCGACCTTCGTGCCGGTGCCGTGGGCTTCGATGAGTTCGATGGTGTCGGGCGCGGCTCCGGCGGCTTCGTAAGCGCGGTGCAGGGCGACTTGCTGACCTTCGGAGCGCGGCTCGTAAACCGCGCCGCCGCGACCGTCGCTGGAGGAGCCGATGCCTTTGAGGACGCAGTAAATTTTGTCGCCGTCGCGCTCGGCATCGGAGAGGCGTTTCAGCACGACCATGCCAAGGCCTTCGCCGAGGATGGTGCCGTCGGAGTCGCTGGCGAAGGGCTTCGCATTGCCCGTCGGCGAGAGCGCCGGGGTTTTGCTGAAGCACATATACATGAAGATGTCGTTGAACGTGTCCACGCCGCCGCAGATGACCATGTCGGAGCGGTTGGTTTCCAATTCGAGGCAAGCCAAGTGCAACGCCGCGAAACTGCTGGCGCACGCGGCGTCCACGACGCAGTTCGTCCCGCCCAAATCGAGGCGGCTGGCGATGCGGCCCGCCGCGACGTTGCCGAGCAGACCGGGAAAGGAATTCTCCTGCCACGGCACGTAGCTGTCGCTGATGCGCTGCACCACGTCCTCGGCGAGTTCGTTGTCCACGCCCGCTTCCTTGAGTGCGCGCCGCCAGATGGGATGGCCGAGCCGCGCGCCGAGGGGGATGACGAGTTCCAGCGCGCCGGTGACACCGAGCAGGACGCTCGTGCGCTGTTGGTTGAAGGGCTTTTGGTCGTAGCCCGCGTCGGCGAGGGCTTGCTTGGCGGCGACCATGCCGAGCAACTGCGTCGTGTCCGTGGCCTCGATGTCCTTCGGCGCGATGCCGAATTCCATCGGATTGAAATTCACGGGCGAGAGGAAGCCGCCGCGTTGCGCGTAAGTGAGGTCGGGCGCCTTCGGGTCGGCGTTGAAGAAGTCGGCGGCGTTCCAGTGCGTCGCCGGGAGCGCCGTGATGGCGTCCGCGCCGGACTTGATGTTGCGCCAGTAGGCTTGGAGGTCATCCGCCTTCGGGAAGATGCAACTGAGGCCGACGATGGCAAGGGGTGTGGACTGACTCATCAGGTTAAGCAGGCTGGGCGTTCATCAATTCACGCAGGCGATTCGGCTCGATGGGAACACACGCGGCGTCCTCCGGCGACACGGCAATTCCCTGCAAGCGCAGCGTCAACGCGCGGAGGTGCTTGGCCGCGCCGTAGAGCAGGTTCAGCGCAACGACTTCCGCGCGCCGGTTCTCCGGGGCGGCGAGGAACGTGCCGCGCGACCACTCGTTGAACGCCCCCATCGCGGGGCCGCACCAAATCTGGAAATCCATCGCGCGCGAGGTGTCGCCCGCGTTCGCCCAGCGCGAGCTGAGGCCGAGGTAACTGCGGAAGACCAGCGCCATGAGATGCTTCGGGTCCCGCTCGGCGCGCTCGACTTGCGAGGCGTCGCGCTGCTGCCAGAACGCCCGCGTGCTCGCCCAACTGTCCGCCAGCGTCGCGCGGAAAAACTGCTTCTCCAACACGTCGCGGTCAGCGGCGGGAATGGCTTCAAGACTCGGGTAAGCGCGGTAAAATTCCCACAGCTTTGCCGCGCGCATCGGGAACATCGTGCCGCGTTTGAGCACCTGGAGCTTCACGCCCATCTCGAACATGTCGGCGGCGGGAGCCATCGCGGTGTCCGCTTGCTCGGCTTGTGCGAGCATCTTGCGCGCGACCTCGCTGGAGCCGGACTCGACGCACGCTTGGTTCACCGAGCCGGTCACAACGTAAGCCGCGCCCATCGCAAACGCCGCTGCGAGCGAAGCCGGAGTGGCCAACCCGCCTGCCGCGCCGACGCGCAACGGTTGGGGGTAATTGAACTTCGCCTGCAAGCGGTCGCGCAACGCCAGCAGCGTGGGCAACAGCGTGACGAGCGGACGGTTGTCCGTGTGCCCGGCGGAATCCGCCTCCGCTGTCACGTCCTGAGCGACGGGGATTTGCGCCGCGAGCGCGGCTTGCTCGCCAGTGAGTTCGCCAGTGCGGACCAGCTCGTTCAGGAACTCAGCGGGCGGCGGGGAGAAAAATTGCGTGGCCACTTCGACTCGCGAGACCTTCGCGACGATGCGGTTGGGCGTGACGATGTGACCGTCGGCATCGCGATGAATCCCAGCGACGCGGAAGCGCACAACGGGGAGCGTGAGGCGTAGATAAGCCGAGGCCTCGATGAGCTTCACGCCGCGCCGCAGCAGCAAGTCCGCGACGGCCGCCTCGATGGCCGGCTCGTTCGGGCTGTGGATGAGATTCACGCCGAAGGGCAGGGTGCCCAACTCGCGTTGCAACCGGTCCACCGCCGCCTCCACGCGCACCGGACTCAAGCCCGCCGCGCCAAAAAACCCGAGCATCCCCCCCCGCGCCATCGCGATGACCAGCGCTTCGGAGGCGATGCCATTGGCCATCGCGCCCGCCACGTAGGCGTAGCGCAGGCCGTGGTCGCGGCGGAAGGACGCGTCGCCGAGGCTGACCAGCACCTGCGCCAGCGAGGGGCTGGCGCTGCGGTCAGCCGCGTCCGGCGGCAGGTCCGCCCGGCCCCGGTGCGTCGTCGCGCCGGTGGCAGTCGTGGTTTCAGTTGCTAGCTCAATCATCGTCAAAGCCCCGCGTCCGACGGTGGGTCTGGCGCAACCTTCAGGGAAACGCCAGCCCCCGCGGTTGTTCACTCGCGAAGCGCCGGGTAGTGGAACAGGAACCAGGGCGGATTAACCACCAAATAGTTCACCGGGCCGCCCGCGCCGTGAACATCCGCCGCAGCCAGAAAGGTTGAGGCAGTTAAATAAAATATTCCCGTTCCGTTTTCTGCCCCAAGCCGTCGGTTCCGCGTTCGTGGCGTGGCTTTGGTCCTTGGCTGGGGAATTTTCCCCGTGCCCCTGAATTCGTTCGCAAGTTCCTAGTCCATAAGCCCCGTGCAAGCCGAACCAGTTCCCGGCGCAGACCGCCGTGAGTTCCTAAAAAAGTCCTGTGTCGCGAGCTGCCTCGGCCTCGCGGCGCTCGGCACGCCAGCGGTCGTCGGGACGCGCGTTTTCCTTGATCCGCTCACGCGCTCGAAGACGGCGGAGACCTTCGTGAAGGTCACGACGCTGGCCACCCTCCCCGAAGACGGCACACCGGTGCAGTTCCCCGTGCTCGCGGACCGACGCGATGCGTGGACGAAGTTCACCCAAGTGCCCATCGGCGCGGTGTTCCTCCAGCGGCTGCCGGCGGACAAACTGCTCGCCCTCAGCGTCGTCTGCCCGCACGCGGGTTGTTTCGTAGATTACGACGAGGAGAAACAGGGCTTCCTCTGCCCGTGCCATAACAGCCTGTTCACGAAGGACGGCGGGCTGAAGGACGAGCAAAGCCCCAGCCCGCGCCCGCTCGACACGTTGGAGGTGGAGTTGCGCAACAAGAGCGAGGTCTGGGTGCGGTTTCAGGATTTTCAACTCGGCATCAAAGAGAAGCAACCAGTCGCATGATTAAGCGGGTCTTGGCTTGGGTGGACGAACGGACGGGACTGGGGCGCTTCGCCGAGGCGTTCCTATTTCAGAATTTGCCCGGCGGCTCCCGGTGGCGCTACGTGTGGGGCACGCTCGTGCTTTACGTGTTCGCCCTCCAGGCGGTCACGGGGTTCTTCCTGTGGACGGCCTACAGCCCCAGCACGCAGACCGCGTGGGAGAGCGTCCAGTTCATCCAGAATGAAATGACCGGCGGCTGGCTGCTGCGCGGGCTGCACCACTTCGGAGCCCAGGCGTTCGTGGTAGTGCTCGTGCTGCACCTGCTGCAAATGGTCATCTACGGCGTCTATCGCGCGCCGCGCGAAGTGAATTTCTGGCTCGTGCTCCTGCTGCTGCCGCTGGCCATTGCGATGTCGGCGACCGGTTGGTTGTTGCCGTATGACCAGCATGGATTCTGGGCGTCGCGCGTGCCCATCGGCATCATGGGCGTGACGCCCGTGCTCGGGCCGTGGCTCCAGAAGATCGCGATGGGCGGTTCGTCCGTCGGGCACCACACGCTCACGCATTTCCTCGCGTTGCACGCGGGGCTTTTGCCGCTGGGCGTCGCGCTGCTGCTGGGCACGCACTACTACCTGAACCGACGGCACGGCTTCGCGGACGTGCCGAAGGACTGCGGTTGCCCGGACGAAAAGTATTTCCCCGCCCAGTTCTTCAAGGACGCCGCCGCCTGTCTCGCGGTGCTGGTCGTGCTGCTGGGCTTCGTGCTCGCGCCGCTCTGGAACAATCCCGCCGCCGCGCCGGGCGTGATGCTCGGCGCGCCCGCCGACCCTTCGGAACAATACAGCGCCGCGCGCCCCGAGTGGTTCATGCTCTTCCTGTTCCAGTTCCTGAAATACTTCCCCGGCGGCACCGAGGTCTGGGGCGCGATGGTCATCCCCGGCTTCGTGATGACAGTCATCGCGCTCATGCCGTTCGTGGCGAAGTGGAAGCACGGCCACCGCTTCAACCTCCTCTTCCTCGGCACGCTCACCGTAGGCGCGCTCACCCTCACGCGCCTCGCCATGGTCGAGGACAGCACGGACGAAACCTACCTGGCCGCCAAGGCGAAGGACCGGAGCAGCTCCGAGCGGATGCGGCAACTCGTCGGCGAGCGCGGCATCCCGCCCTCGGGCGGTGCGACCCTGCTGCGCGACGATCCCTTCACTCAAGGCCCCAAGCTCTTCGCCAAGAACTGCGCGAGCTGCCACCGCTTCGACGGCCACGACGGCACCGGCCACCGTCCGCTCAACACCTACGCCGTGCGGGCCGGGGACACCTGGAGCACGGTCGCCGAATTCCGCTTCCTCAAGTCCGAGCAACTGCACGAGTTGAACAAAGGCATGAACGGACGGGAGCTTAAGACGGGCGACCAAATCACGGTTTATGCCCGTCCGTGGGCCCCGGACTTGAAGGGCTTCGCCAGCCGCGAATGGCTCGCCGGCCTCCTCGACCCTGCGCGCGTGGACGGCCCCCACTACTTCGGCGGCACCAAGTTCAAGGACGGCAAGATGGTCAAGTGGGTGAAGAAGAACGCCACCTCCGAAAACGCGGACGGCCTCAAAAAGGTCATCGCTGCACTCTCCGCTGAGGCGAAACTTAAGTCGCAGGCCAGTGCGGACAAGGCCGACGCGGAACTAATCAAGCAAGGCCGCGCGCTCCTCACCGGCGAACTCGCCTGCACCGACTGCCACAGCTTCGGCAAGAAAGACCCCGACGCCACCGGCCCCGACCTGACCGGCTACGGCTCGCGCGCCTGGCTCGTGCGCTTCATCAGCAACCCGAACCACGCCGACTTCTACGGCAAGCGCAACGACCGCATGCCCGCCTTCGCCGACAAGCAAATCCTCGATGCGAAATCCATCGGTCTCCTCGCCGACTGGCTGCGCGGCGACTGGTATGAACCGCCGAAGCCAGCGCGGAAGTAGGCAGGGCCTTCCGGGTTCAATACGCCCACTGCCGCCGCTACTTCTTGTAAAGCCCGCCCACCTGCGCCGCGTAGCCGTTGAGCGTCAGCGTGCGGATGCGGTCCCCGGAATCCACCACGCGCTCGCTCGCCTGCGACCAGCGCGCGTGCGGGACAGCGGGGTCCACGTTCGACTCGAAGGGATATTCCTCCGGCGAGAGCGTCTCCCAGAGCGTCTTGGGCTGCTTGTCCACCAGCTCGATCTCCACCAGTGACTTGCCGCTCTTGAACCCGTATTTCCACGGCACCACTAGGCGGATCGGCGCGCCGTTTTGCTTCGGCAACGGTTTTCCATACACGCCCGTGACCAGCATCGTCAGCGGGTGCATCGCCTCGTCGAGCCGCAGCCCTTCGGTGTAAGGCCACGGGTAGCCGCGCAACCGCGTGACGCCCGGCATCTGCTCGGGACGGAAGGCGGTGACGAACTTCACGAACTTCGCGCCTGCCTTGGGCTGCACCTTCTCCAGCAGCTTACGGAGCTCAAAGCCCGTCCACGGCACGACTGCGCTCCACGCCTCGACGCAGCGGAAGCGATACACGCGCTCCTCCAAGCCGAACTCCGCCGCCAGCTCCTGCGCGTCCACCGTCATCGGCTTCTCGCACAGCCCGTGGATTTTCACCGGCCACGGCGCGGTGACGAACTTGTCCACGCGCTGGTGCACCGCTTCCTTGTCGGTGCCGAACTCGTAGAAGTTGTTGTAGGTGGTGAAGACCTTCTCCTTCGACAACGGCAGGTCCGGGCTGAACGCGATGTTGCGCTTGGCCGGGTAAAGCGACTTTGCCTCGGCGCTCCGGGCGTCGCGTTCGAGCAAACCCGCCGCGAGCAACCCGCCGCCGGTGAAGCCCAGCTCGCGGAGAAACTTGCGGCGGTTGCGGTAAGAGCGCTCAGGGGTGACACGACTTTCGGGCAGGTGCCAGTCGGGGCGGAGAATCAGGTTTGGCATGGCGAGAAACTGACGTGGCCCCGGCGGGCTTGCATCAAAATTGTTCACCACCCGCGCCCGCTACGCATGAACCTGTAGCGGCGCTCTGTGACCGCCGAGTGAGGCTTCCTTGGCCGATGGGTATCCTCAGCTCGGCGCTCACAGAGCGCCGCTACAACCGCCCCCCGGTTCAGGGGCTGTGCCCGACTACCGCCCAGCCGGTTTCACGCACACCAAGTCGCCTCGGGAGTTACGGCAGTAAATGCGTCCGTGCGCCAGCACTGGGACCGTCCAGCATCGTCCGCCCAGCACCGAAGCACGAGCGGTCACCTTGAAACCCGCTGGAGAGGCCGGAGCGGACACCAGCTCACCACGTTCACTGAGCAACAGCAGGGTTCCGCCCGCCGTCGCCATCACCGACCCGCAGCCCAGTCCCTCGCTCGGTGGCACACGCCACTTCTCCGCCCCCGTGGCCAGCTCCAGACAGACGAACTCCGTCGGGCGCCCGCGGTGCGCCGTTCCATCGAACCCATACAGGTGGCCGTCCACCAGCACGCTGTTGTTCATGTGGTTGGCCATGCCCTTGTGTTCGTAAACCTTCCGCAGCTCATTCCCCTTCAGCTCAAACAGCGCGCAGCCCCGGTCGTAGCCGGTGGAGATGAAAATGCGGTTGCCCTGCACGATCGGCGTGGTGGCCGTCGTGTTGAAGGAAGTCTTCCACTCGGCGGTCGCGATGGTCTTGCCGCCGTCCGCAGCCAGCACCACCAGCCCCTCGGTCTTTATCACCGCCAGTAGCTTGCGACCGTCCGCCTGAAACGCCTTCGGCGTGCCATACGCCGGGGTGAACCGCTCGCCCTGCCACAAGACTTTGCCCGTCGCCGCCTCCAACGCAAAGGTCGCGCCAGCCTCGATGATCAGGGTCTGGTCGTTGAGGAAATACGGTGAACAGGCGAAACCCCATTCCGGCGGCTCGCCCAAGCCCGCCTCCGCCAGCAGGTCGCGCTGCCATACCTGCTTCCCCGTCCTCGCCTCGTAGCAGTGCAGCCGCCCGTGCTTGCTGTAAGTGAACACCCGCCCCGCGCGCACGGTCGGCGTGGCACCGGGACCGCCCTCGTAGAAGCGGTCCAGCAACGGAGCCGGATACGAGTGCATCCACAGCTCTTCGCCGGTCTCCGCGTTGAAGCACCACACGGTTTCCGACCCACCCACCTTCGGTCCGCGATGCCCCAAGGTGAACAACCGCCCCTCCGCCACCGCCACCGAGGAAAAGCCCGTGCCTGCCGCCTTGCGCCAAACGACGTGGTCAAACTCCGGCTTGTCCGGCAGGCGCTCGGTGGCAATCCCGTTCTCCTCCAAGCCCCGCCATTGCGGCCAGTCCGCCCCCGGCGCACTGGCCGCCAGCCAAAGGACCGCAACCAAAGTTGTCATGACAGTTCCCAAAGCCAATCGGTGGAATGCCAAACGAAGGCCGCATCGCGCGCCTTCCTTCCTCGGGGACGGGTTATTCTGACTCATACTTGCGAGGATACGAGCCCCTTCAGCTGCCGGTCGAAGTGCTCTGGCAACGGTTCGAGTTTGGACCAACAGGCACACGCAGGACAGGCTCCGAGACGCCTCACGTTTGCACGTAGGCTAGGGCGGAACGTCCCCGCGCGCGCCGCCGCCTTCCCCCTGCAGGGGGAAAGGCGGCTCCAGCTTCCCGTGCGGCTGAAGGCCGCACAAGGAAGACGGAAAACAAGATGTAAGTGGCAAGACACGCCCGTTTTCTTCCAGAGCCCAAATATTTTCTTACGAGCAGTTTCGGTTCGGAAACACTGCCCTCGTAGCCAACACCCTTTCCAAGAAAGAACCCATTGATGCCAGAATACCATAATGAAGTTCACACGCGCGGACAGCAGACCATTGGTGTCTGGGGCACGTTTGCCTCGGCCTTCACCGTTGGCCCGCTGACGCTGGCCCAGCACACGACCGATGTGGCTGCCATCCTCACCGCTGCCACGGCCCGCGACAGGACGCGGTGGATGATTCCCGGGCGATGCGCGCACGAATTTCGTCTTCCTCGACGACCTGGGCGTCCGGGCACCCCGCGCCATCGAGGGGCAAATCGCAGCGAACGACGACTTGCACGGGGAAATTGCCGACGTGCGGGCCATCGAGTCCACCCGCCAGGACAATGGCAGGCGCGCATCCGCCGGGTCATCAGCCTGTGGACTCGCACGAACACGAAGCGCGCCGCCGCTGTCCCGCCCCTGCCCGCGCTGCTCGTGGGCACGACGACCGTGGCGCAGTTGCAGACGGCCTTGGACAATCACCCCGGCCTCATGCAAACCGTGGAGAACGAGAAGGCCGAACTGAACCAGAAGCGCGGCGCCCTCCGCCACGCCGCGACCAAAGTGGACAAAACAACAAGCGTTGGATCGCCGCTTGGGAAGGCAACTTCGCGGAAGGCAGCCCGGAGCGTGATGCTCTCAGCCAGATTGATACCGGCCCTCAGACGCCCACCCCCAGCGCGCCGGAAATCGGCACGGTCACTGCGCGGGCGGGCGGACAGTTCACCGTGTCCTTCGTCGCCGGCGGCGGAGCGCACGCCACCATGGAGTTGCTTCTTTGGCAGGTCGACGGGGTGGATGCGGGTTTCACCCATCAAATCGCGCTTACCGACCACAGCCCCAAGGTGGGCGCCACCGGAGCTGCACCCGGTGCGGCGGTCAACTTCAAGACCCGCGAGAGCAATAGCGTGGGGCAGACGGAGAGCGCGGTGAAGAATGCGGTCGCGGTCTAGCGTCAAGAGAGAAGCATGACTCATCCCCTCCCGCTCTCCCGCCGCGCCGCCATCGCCCGCTTCGGCGGCGGCTTGGGCACACTGGGCTTGCTGGCCTCGCTGCCGGGCGTGGCGTCGGCGTTGCCGAGTGCCGCGTCGCCCATGCGGGCCTTGCCGCACTTCCGCCCGCGCGCCAAGCGGGTCATCCACCTGTTCATGAACGGCGGCCCGTTCGGCCCGGACTTCTTCGACCCCAAGCCGGACCTGACCAAGTTCGCCGGGCAGCGGCCCGAGGGCGCGGACTTGCGCACGGAGCGGCCCACGGGCGGGCTGCTGCCGGTGCCGTTCAAGTTCTCCAACCACGGCAAATCCGGCCTGCCCGTCAGCGACCTCCTCCCGCTCACCGCACAGTTCGCCGACGACCTCTGCGTGCTGCGCAGCATTTACACGGACAACCCGAACCACGGCCCCGCGCTGCTCCTGATGAACAACGGCACGATGACGCCGCGTGTGCCCGCGATGGGTTCGTGGTGCAGCTACGGCCTCGGCACGGAGAACCAAAACCTCCCGAGCTACGTGGTGCTCTGCCCCGGCCGGCCCGTGCGCTTTTCCATCCTGTGGACAAGCGCGTTTCTGCCGTCGCAGCATGGCGGCAGCTACATCAACCACTCAAACCTCGACCCCAAGGCGATGATCCCGTGGCTGCACAACCCGCGCACCGCGCCGGACGCGCAGCGCAAGCAGCTCGACCTGCTGGCCGAGATGAACCGCGAGCACCTCGCCACGCGCGGCGGCGCGGACGCGGCGTTGCAGGGCCGCATCGAGGCGATGGAGACGGCCTACCGGATGCAGTTCGCGGCGACGGACGCCTTTGACATCACGCGCGAATCGGTGGCGACGCGGGAGACTTACGGCAAGGGGCACTTCGCCAACGGCTGTCTCATGGCGCGGCGCTTGGCGGAGCGCGGCGTGCGGTTCATCCAAGTCTATTACGGCAACGGCCAGCCGTGGGACACGCACTCGAATCACGACCCCGCGACGCGCACGCTGGGCAAGGACATTGACCGGCCCATCGCGGCGCTGCTCGGCGACTTGAAACAACGCGGCCTGCTCGAAGACACGCTCGTCGTCTGGGGCGGCGAGTTCGGGCGCACGCCGGTGAGCGAGAATGGGAACGGTCGCGACCACAACCCTCACGGCTTCTGCATGTTCCTCGCCGGCGGCGGCACGCGCGGCGGTATGAGCTACGGCGCGACGGACAGCTTCGGCTTCAAGGCGGTGGAGAACCGCATGCACGTCCACGACCTGCACGCGACGCTGCTGCACCTGCTGGGCGTGGATCACGAGAAGCTCACCTTCCGCTACGCGGGCCGGGACTTCCGGCTGACGGACGTGCATGGGCACGTGGCGCGGGAGATATTGGCGTGAGGTAGCCGTCGAGGTAAGGCGGCGGATGGAGACGGTAGGTTGCCCAAAGATCCCGCCGCCGCACTTGGGCGGCTACGGTTAGTGCTGGAACAACGCGCCGCTGTTGACCTGGACCGCCGGGGCGCGGCGCATCCCGCAACGCACTGGCCGATGACGCCGGTGCCGTGGGGCAAAGGCCTGCCACTCCTCGTCGTCAGCCGACTGTTGGCCCCGCGCGGTGAACTCTTCGTCCACGAAAAGTCTGGTTCGAGATGCGGGAGGGACGGTAGGTGGCTGCCGCGCCTCGTGCAACCCGAGGCGGCGCAAGCAATGTCGCAGGCCTACCGGAACTGGCGATGACCGCAACCACCCCCACCGGATATCGCTGACCCGAGAGGCGCGCGAAGCCGCCCGTGTTCGGATCACAACCCCGTGGGATAGTCCACGAACGTCCACGGCACGCGGAACTTTTGCGCAAGGTGCGCCGCGAGCGCCTTCACCCCAAACGTCTCGGTCGCGTAGTGGCCACCGTAGAGGACGTTCAATCCCAGTTCCTCCGCCAGCGCGAAGGTCCAGTGCGGCCCCTCGCCGGTGATGAAGGTGTCCACGCCTTCCGCCGCTGCCTTCTTTAGTTCCGCCCCGGCCCCGCCCGTGACGATGCCGATGCGGCGGCACTCCGCCGCCCCGCCGGGGAGCAGTTTCGGCGCGACGCCGGTGGCTCGCGCGAGGCGTTGGGCGAGTTCGTCGCGGCTCACCTTGGTGTCAGCACGCAATCCGATGTGCGCGCCTTTCTCGAAGAAGAACGGCTTGAGTTTCTGGAAGCCCAGCGCGGCGGCGAGTTGCGCGTTGTTGCCCAGCTTCGGGTGCAAGTCCAGCGGCAGGTGCGAACTGTAAATGGCGAGGTTGTGCGCGATGAGCAGGCGCTGAAGCTCGCGGCGCTTGCCTGTCCACGGCACCGTGTCGCTCCAGAACAAGCCGTGATGGACGAGCAGCAAGTCCGCCTGTGCCGCGATGGCGAGCTGGACGGTGGCCAGACTCGCGTCCACCGCCGCCGCGATGCGCGTGACGCGGCCGTCGTTCTCGACCTGAAGGCCGTTGTGGGCGCGGTCCCAGTCGTGCACCTCGGCGGTGCGCAGGAGCGTATCGCAGTGGCGGACAAGGGCGGCGAGTTGAGCGGTAGCCATGCGCGGAGGGAAGCACGCCGACGCGCAAAGCTCCAGCCTCCGTAGGAGACGACGTGAGGAGTCTCTTTCTGTCTGGCCCTGGAAGTGAGCGGCTCCTCACGGCGTCTCCTACGGGCGGGATTGCAATCCGGCCCACCGCTCCGCACTCTCCGCCGCGTGACCAGTCCACTCGCCCTCTTGCTCTACGAACGCCTGCTGCCCGGTAGCGCGCTGGGCAACAAGCTGCGCGATCAGGGCTATCGCATCCAGCACCTCACGGACTCCGCCAGCCTCGTCGCGACCGCCGAGCGGGAGAAGCCGCTGGTCGTCTTCGTGGACTTGGAGTTGAAGAACTCAGACACCTTTGCGGCCATCCAGTCGCTCAAAGCCACGCCAGGAACTGCCCACCTGCCCATCCTCGCCTTCAGCAGCCCGCGCCATGAAAAACTTCAGGCCGACGCGCTCACCGCCGGCGCGACGCTCATCGCCAGCGACGAAGCCATTCTCGCCCAGCTCCCCGCGATGCTCGACCAAGCGATGTTGGTGGAGTGAGGCCGTAGTTGTGAGTTGAAGGTTGAAAGTTGAAAGTTGAAAGTTGAAAGTTGATTGCTTCGCTCGGCCTCGGCCACGCTTCCGCCACTGATTACTGAACACTGAACACTGATTACTTTTCCCCTCATGCCCATTCCCTCCATCACCCTCGGTCAAGGCATCCACGTCCTGCATCTCTTCTTCCGCGTTGACCGCGTCCGCTGGGCTGCGCTGCCAGCGGGCGAGTCCGCGGCCACCCGCGCGCGGCTCGAAGCCATCACCGCGAAGTTCGCCGGTCCCGCCGCACCGCGCGTGGCGACCTACGCGGGCGTCGGGGGGAAGGCGGACATCGGCTTCATGATTTACGCGGCCGAGTTGCAGGACTTGAGCGCGATGCAGCGCGAGGTGGAACTGGCCTTCCCCGCCGGCGCGTTGCAGTTGGTTTACTCCTACCTCAGCGTCACGGAGCTGCCGGAATACGTCACCACGGAGGAGGACATGAAGCGGATGATTCAGCACGGCGAACGCAAGCTCCAGCCCGGCACGCCGGAGTTCGACGAGGCCTTCGCCGCCGCCAAGACGCGCAACGACGAATACAAACACTACCGGCTCAACCCCGAGCTGCCGGACTGGGAAATCATGTGCTTCTACGGCATGACCAAGAAGCGCGACCTCGCCGACAACTGGTATATGCTCGACTTCGACACGCGCAAAAAGCTGATGGGCAGCCACGCTAGGACGGGCCGCAAGTTCGCCGGCCGCATCTCCCAGCTCATCACCGGCTCCACGGGCATGGACGAATACGAGTGGGGCGTCACGCTCATCGCGCATCAGCTCGATGCCGTGAAGGAAATCATCTACGAGATGCGCTTCGACGAGGTGAGCGCGCGCTTCGGTGAGTTCGGTCCCTTCTACATCAACCTGCGGCTCCAGCCGGGGGATTTGTGGGAGCATTTGAAGTTGTGACGACGGACTTGTCCAAAGTCCCCGCGGGTGGCCGAACGTCGCAGTCTTCGACTTTGGACCTTGGACCAATCGAGTTTGGACCCATCACGTCCCTCTACCTCCACGTCCCCTTCTGCGCGCACAAGTGCGAGTATTGCGCGTTCTACTCGGCCGTGCCGAAGGAGGATTTGGTCACCCGCTACGTCAGCGCGTTGGTGCGGGAGCTGGAGTTGGTAGCGCATGAACTGAAGCCGCGCACTGTCTTCTTCGGCGGCGGCACGCCGTCGTTGCTGAACCTCAAGCAGTGGGAGCAAATCCTGAAAGCCTTCGAGCGGCTCGACCTGCTCGGCGCGGAGGAATGGACCGTCGAGTGCAACCCCGCCACCGTCTCCGCCGACAAAGCCAAGCTCCTCCGTGACTACGGCGTGAACCGCGTCTCCATGGGTGTGCAATCGCTCGACGAGCGGTTGCTGGAGCGGCTCGGGCGCATCCATAGCCGCGAGCAGGTCTTCAAGTCCTTCGACACGTTGCGCGCTGCTGGCTTCGCGAACATCAACGTGGACCTCATGTTTGCTATCCCCACGCAGACGATGGACCACTGGCGTGCCACGCTCCGCGACGCCATCGCCCTCGGCAGCGAACACCTCTCCTGCTACGAGGTCATCTACGAAGACGACACGCCGCTTTTCCACCAACTCCAAGCCGGCGAGTTCTCCGTGGATGAGGAACTCACCGAGGCGATGTATGAGGAGCTGGTCACAACGGTGGAGGCGAACGGCTTCCGGCAATACGAGGTGGCAAACTTCGCGCGCGACCGAAGGCCTTCAACTTTCAACCTTCAACCTTCAACTCCCCCTTCGCTCGCCTGCCGCCACAACGTCAACTACTGGCGCGGCGGCCAGTTCCACGCGCTCGGCCCCAGCGCCGCCGGTTACGTGAGCGGCGTGCGGACGAAGAACTGGGCCAACACCCAGCTTTACTGCGAGCAACTGGAGAAGGGCGTCCGCGCCATTGAGCAGCGCGAGGAACTGCCGCCGCTCGCCCGCGCCGGCGAGATTGGCGCGTTCGGCCTGCGCATGAACGTCGGCTGGGGCTTCGAGGAGTTCATCGCCGCGACGGACTTCGACCTCCGCACCGAGTGGAGCGCTGACATGGACACGCTCGTCGCCGAGGGTTTCGCCACGCGCAGCGCCGAGCGTTTTCACCTCACCCCGCGCGGTCTGCGTTTCGCGGACCACGCGGCGGAGAAGTTTCTTCGCAGTTGAATTGCACTCCTATCCACCGCGTCGGCTGCCAGTTCGCCGGATTATTTGGTTCGCCAAGACCGACGATGTTGCGTGAAATCAGCACGGTTTTCCGCAGGAAATGCCCGAAGTTAAACTGAAAGACTAAGCGATGACGAACACGACTCAGGCCGCGACGGATGAAAAAGATTTGCAGTCAGTGGCCAAGCTCAAAGCCGCGACCGCCACTATCAAGAGCGAACTAGGCAAGGTCATCGTCGGCCAGGACGCCGTCATCGAGGAGACCCTCATCGCCATCTTCACCCGCAGCCACGCGCTGCTGGTCGGCGTGCCCGGCCTCGCCAAGACGCTCCTCGTCTCCTCGCTCGCGCAGACGCTGCACCTGGGCTTCAAGCGCATCCAGTTCACGCCCGACCTGATGCCCAGCGACATCACCGGCACCGAGGTCATCTACTCGGACCCGAAGACCAACGAACGCGCGTTCCGCTTCCTCAAAGGCCCCATCTTCTCGAATATCGTCCTCGCCGACGAAATTAACCGCACGCCGCCCAAGACCCAGGCCGCGATGCTCGAGGCGATGCAGGAGCGCAAGGTGACCGTCGGCGGCACCGACTACGCGCTGCCCAACCCGTTCTTCGTGCTCGCGACGCAGAACCCCATCGAGCAGGAAGGCACTTACCCGCTCCCTGAGGCCCAGCTCGACCGCTTCATGTTCATGATTAACGTGGACTACCCCACCACGGCGGAGGAACTCCAAATCATGAAGATGGCCACCGGCGCGCCCATCGAGAAGCCGAAGGCCGTCCTGACCGAGGAAGAGATTCTGGACCTCCAAGCCACCGTTCGCCGGATGCCCGTGGCCGACCACGTTTATCACTACGCCGAGCGCATCGTCCGTGTGACGCGCATCAAGACCCCGGAGGCGCTCGACTACTGCAAGAAGTTCCTCTCGTGGGGTGCCGGCCCGCGCGCGAGCCTCAACCTCATCCTTGCCGCGAAAGCCCGTGCGATGCTCAACGGACGAGTCCATGTGAGCTGCGACGACATCGCCGCCGTGGCCGCCCCCATCCTCCGCCACCGTATCATCCCGAACTTCGCCGCCCAGAGCGAAGGCATCACCGCCGACGACGTGGTGAAGAAGATTCTCGAGGCGATTCCGAAAGACCAGAAAGTCGGTTGAAATGTCGAAGCTCGAATGTCGAATGACGAATCCCGCGCCTAACCGCCGCTTCGTTCGCCTCATTCTTCATTCTTCATTCTTCATTCTTCATTCCCGGTAATGGATTCCGCCACCCTCGCCACGCTCCTCGACCCCGTCGCGATTTCCCGCGCCGAGACGCTCGGGATGCACGCGCGTTACCTGGTCGAGGGCTACATGGCCGGTGAGCACAAATCGCCTTACCACGGCTTCGCCATTGAGTTCGCCCAGCACCGCGAATACGCCCCCGGCGACGACCTCCGCTACCTCGACTGGAAAGTCCTCGGCCGCACCGACCGCTACTACATCAAGCAGTTCGAGCAGGAGACCAACTACGTCGCGCACCTCCTCCTCGACGGCTCGGAGTCCATGAAATACGGCTCCACCGGCTACACCAAGCTCGCCTACGGCAAGATGCTCGCCGCCTGCCTGAGCTACCTCATCCTGCACCAGCGCGACGCCGTGGCACTCGACATCTTCGACAACGAGACCCGCGAATATCTGCCGCGCAGCAACAGCCACGCGATGATTCACAAGGTCCTCGCCACGCTCGCCGCCTTCGAGCCGACCCGCCAGACCAACATCGCCGCCATCCTCCACGAGATGGCCCGGCAAGTCCGCCGGCGCGGCATCGTCGTCATCATCAGCGACCTCTTCGACGACGAGGAGAAAATCCTCGAAGGCATCCAGCACCTGCGCTTCGGCGGCAGCGAGGTCGTCGTTTTCCACCTGATGGACCCGGCGGAACTGGAGTTCAAGTTCAACGGCCTCGTCGAGTTCGTCGGCCTTGAAGCCATCCCGAACATCCTCACCCGCCCGCAGGAGATCCGCGCCAGCTACCAAGCTGAAGTTGAGCGGTTCCGGTCAACGCTGCGCCAAGGCTGCGAGAAGAACCACGTCCATTTCGTCCCCGTGAACACCGCGCAGCCGTTGCATGAGGTGTTGTCGGGATACCTCGCGTTCCGGATGAAAACTTCCGTAAAGTAAGCCCATGAAAACGCTCTCAGCCATCATCTATCCGGGCGAAACCAAGCGCTGGCTCGTCGCCTATAACCCCGAGACTGGCACCACCACGCAGGGCAAGACGGTCGAGGAAGCGCTGGCGAACTTGAAGGAAGCCACGGAGCTGTTCTTGGAAGAGAGCCCCCGCCCGATTCGCGGTCGCGCGATGTTGACCACCTTTGAACTGGCCGATGCCTAAGCTGCCCCTCATCTCCGGCATCAAAGCAATGAAGGCGTTCGCCCGACTGGGCTTTGCCAAAGTGCGCCAGCGCGGCAGTCACGCCGTGCTGCGACGTGGCTCCGATGTCTGTGTCATCCCGATGCACCGCGAGATTGACCCTGACACCCTGCGTGGAGCACTGCGCCAAGCAAAAGTGACCGAAGAAGAGTTCGTGGAGGCCCTTCGATGAGCTTCCTCAACCCCTTCATGCTCTTCGGTGCCGGCGCCATCGCCGTGCCCATCGTCATCCACCTGCTCAACCGCCGCCGCTTCCAGCGCGTCGTGTGGGCGGCGATGCGCTTCGTCAAAGTCTCCACCGAGAAGAACCAGCGCCGGATGCTCGTCGAGGACATGATTCTCCTCGCCATCCGCTGCCTCATGCTGGCGCTACTCGCGCTTGCCGTCGCGCGCCCGGCGATGCGTTCTACCACGCACAACGTCTTCGGCCAGTCCAAGGTCACCGCCGTCATCGTCCTCGACAACTCCGCGAGCATGGGCGTCTCCGACGGCGTCCAGACGCGCTTCGACAAGGCGCGCAAAGTCGCCGAGCAAGCCGTGGACGCGCTTCCCTCCGGCTCCGCCGCCGCCGTCATCCTCGCCTCGGACATCGCGAAGGAAGTCATTAAGGAGCCGACCCACGACCTCAACCTCGCGCGCAAAGCCGTCCGCGAAGCCCCGCTCTCCGACCGCGCCACCGACCTCTTCCCCTCCATCGAGAAGGCGCTCGAAACCCTCAAGGGCCGTTCCGCCATCCGCAAAGAAATCTACGTCATCACCGACGGCCAGCTTGCCGGTTGGCGGCAGCTCGGCGACATCCAGAAGACGTTGAAGACGGCCAAGGAGCAGACCGGCGAGCAGCAAGTATCCGCCCACCTCGTTCTCATCAGCGACAGTGAGGAGCGCAATCTCGGCGTCAGCGGCCTCGTCCTCAGCAGCGGGCTCGCGCCGCTCAACCGCCCGCTGCGCTTCGAAGCGCAGGTCGCCAACTACGGCAAGCAGGAAGCCAAGGACATCAAGGTCTCGCTCCTCGTGGACGGCGCATCCGCCGACGAAGTCACCATCCCGAGTATCCCGCCCGGTGGCACTCGCAGCGTCCCGCTCAACACCCGTTTCAAGACCGAGGGCTGGCACAACGTCACCGCGCGCATCGCTGGTGACCGCTTCCCCGGCGACGACACCCGCACGCTGGCCGTCCGCGCCATCCGCGAGATTCGCGTGCTCATCGTGGACGGCGAGCCTGGCACCGAACCGCGCGAGTCCGAAACCTTCTTCCTCGGCCACGCACTCGTGCCCGTCTCCGCCGAGGAGGCCGAGCAATACTACGTCAAGACCTCCACCATCGCCCCCACCGACATGACCGGCACGCGCTTCGACGACTTCGATGCCGTGGTCCTCGCGAACGTCCCCGACTTCTCCACCGACACGGCCATCGCGATGGAGAACTTCGTGAAGCGCGGCGGCGGCCTGCTCATCTTCCCCGGCGCAAAGGTCAACGCCGCCTTCTACAACTCCCAGCTCGCCACCGCGCGCAAACTTCTCCCTGCCACCCTCGGGGAGCCGCGCGGCGACGCGGCGCAGGACGAGAAATTCTTCACCTTCCAAACCAAAGGCTACGACCACCCCATCGTCTCCCTGTGGAACGACGGCAACGCCGGCACGCTGGCGAGCGCCCGGTTCTTCCGCGCCTTCGAACTGAACCTCTTGGCCGCGGCAAAAGACGAAGCAGGTGAGCAGGCGGGCAAGAGAGCCGTTGAGAAGAACACCGCCACCCTCACACCGTCACACTCGCTCACCAACTTCGCCGCGCCCAAGACCATCCTCCGCTTCAGCGACGGCTCCATCGCCATGGCCGAGCGCGCGGTCGGCCTCGGTCGCGTTGTCCTGTTCGCCAGCACGGCGGACACGGCGTGGAACGACCTTGGTGTTCGCCCCGCGTTCGTCCCGCTGCTCCACCGCACGCTCGGCACGCTCATCCAGCGCCACGATGAAGGCGCGAACGTCCGCGTCGGCACGCAGTTCGCCCGTCGCCTGACCGCCGACCTGCTCCACAAGGACGCCGTCGTCATGGCCCCCGGAGCCGCGTCCGGCACGCGTGACTTGCGCCGCGTCGAACTCGTCAGTGGCACCCCCGTCCTCAGCTACGACGCCACGGACAAGGCCGGCATCTACGAAGTCTCCATCGCCGACCCGCCGACCGTCATCAAGTTCGCCGTCCAGCCCGACCCGTCGGAATCCAACCTCAGCGAACTCCCCGTGGACGAAGTCACCGCGCTCGGTTTGGTCGCCGCCGTGCAACGCTGGAACCCCACCTTGAACCTGCGCGAGTGGGTGGAGAAAGCCCGCGTCGGCGCGGAGTTCTGGCTGCCCATCCTCTTCGCCGTCCTCGCCTTGGCCGCGCTGGAGACGTTCCTGGCGCAATACTTCAGCCGCGCGAAATGACCGACCTGATTCTCAAACTCCTCGGTGCACGCGTGGAAGCCGCTGGTGACCTCGCGTCCGTCCGGCTCGCCTTCCAGGGCGGCGTCGGGGCAGGGTGGGTCGTGGTGCTGGCGCTCGTGCTCGCGGCGCTCGGCGTCTGGACGTATCGCCAATGGCCGCCTGCCACTACGCCGGCGCGGCGCTGGTTGCTCACCGGCCTGCGCGTCTCGTTCTTGGTGTTGCTCACCTTCCTCCTACTGCGGCCCGTGCTCGCATTCACCGTGGAAGGCAGTGTCCGCCGCACCTTGCTCCTGCTCGTGGACAGCTCGGCCTCGATGCAAATCAAAGACCCGCGCGTGAACGCCGACGACGTGAAGCGCGCCGCGCTCGTCAAGGGCCTGTCCGACCCGACCAAAGGCCTCACCCAGCAACCTCAAGCCGGCCGCCTCCGCGAAGTCGAATCCATCACCCGCCTCGACCTCCTCAAGGCCGGCCTCCGCAACGAGAAACTCGACCTCCTCCCGCGCCTCGACTTCGACTTCGACCTCGTCCCCTTCAGCTTCGGCACGGACGTGAACGCCCTGCCGCGCAGCAAGAACGACGTTTCCGAAACCGATGCCGAAGGCAAGAAGGCTAGGCGCAAAGCCAAGGTCACGTCGTTCGACTGGGTGGACAAACTTGACGCCAACTCCGCCACCACGCCCATCGGCGATGCGCTTCGCCAGGCCGTCGAGCTGAAGCGCGGCCAGCCCCTCGCGGGCGTCGTGCTCATCACTGACGGTGGCCAGAACTCCGGCCCCTCTCCGCGCGAGGTAGCCGCGCAGCTCAAGCAGGACGGCGTGCCGCTTTACATCTGGGGTGTCGGTATCACCAGCCCGCGCGACATCATCGTCGCGAACCTCTTCGCGCCCGAAGTCAGCTTCGTGAAGGACGAAGTGCTCGCCAACGTGCGCGTCCGCTCGCAGGGCCTCGCCGGGGAGAAGGCGAAAGTTGTCCTTAAGCTCGGCGACAACAAGGTGGACGAACGCGAAATCACCTTCGGCCCCGACGGCGAGCAAGTCGTCGCCCTTAAGTTCACACCCGAGAAGACCGGTGACTTCGAGCTGGAAGCCTTCATCGAGGCCCGCGCCGACGAGACGGTGAAGGACAACAACTCCCGCGTGCAGCACCTGCGCGTGATTGACGCGAAGATTCGCGTGCTGCTTGTCGAGCAGTCGCCGCGCTGGGACTTCCGCTACCTCCAAGCGATGTTCATGCGCGACCGCCGCGTGGACTTGAAGTGCGTGCTCTTCGAGGGCGCGCCGGCCATCGCGCGCGAGGCCAACTCGCCTTACCTCGAACGCTTCCCGGTCAACAAAGAGGAGCTGTTCAACTACGACCTCATCGTCTTCGGCGACGTGGACCCGAAGCAGCTCACACCCGAGCAGCAGCGCAACGTGAACGAGTTCGTGTCGCGCTTCGGCGGCTCCTTCCTGATGGTCGCCGGCAAGCGCTTCAGCCCGAACGCGTGGCGCAACACCCCCATCGAGCAAATCCTCCCCGTCGAGTTCGACGCCGTGAACACCGCCGCCGTAGCCACCGAAGGCACCGCCGACAAACCCGTCCGCCTCACGCTCACCGCGCAGGGCCGCAGCTCCACGATGCTCCGCTTCGGCGACAAAGAAGAGGACAGCGTCGCGCTCTGGAAGCTGCTGCCGCCGGTCTATTGGGTCGCAAAAGTCTCTCGTGCCAAGCCCGGCGCCGAAGTGCTGCTCGTGGACCCCGACCCGCTCAAGGCCTCGCGCTTCGGCCCCATGCCCGTCGTCGCCGTCCAACAATACGGCCTGGGCCAGTCGCTCTTCGTCGGCACGGACAACACCTGGCGCTGGCGCAAAAACACCGGCGACGAGATTTACACGACCTTCTGGGGCCAGATTGCGCAACGCCTCGCCTTGCCGCACATGACCGGCGGCTCGCGCCGCACGCAGCTCACGCTCGACCGGCAGAACTTCGTCAGCGGCGACCGCGTGGCCGTTTACGCGCGCCTCTACCGCGCGGGTTTCGAGCCGGTGAACGACCCGGTTGTCAAAGGCACCTACACCATCCGCACTGGCGACGGCGGCGGCCCGACGGAAATTTCCCTGCGCCCCGTGACCGACCAACTCGGCGTCTATCGCGGTGAGTTCATCGCACCCGCGGCGGGCAGCTACAAGTTCGGCGTCGAGAGCGATGCCGACACCCGCGTGGACTTCAACGTCACCACCCCACGCTTCGAGTTGGGCGACACGGCGATGAACGAGCCGCTCCTCCGGGAGATGGCGAGCATCAGCGGCGGCGAGTTCTTCCGCGAGGAAACGCTCTTCCAACTCCCCGACAGTATCCGCGCCAAGACCGAGCGCGTCCGCTCGCCGATGGAAGTCGAGCTGTGGGCCAGCCCGCTTTACTTCCTGCTCTTGCTGGGCGTCGTCACCACGGAGTGGGTGCTCCGCAAACTGTCGCACTTGAAATGACCGCCGCCCCGGAACCACGCACCGCCGCCGTCCCGCCGAGCGCCCTGCTCGTGGGCAAGCTCGCTGCCGTCCGCTCGAAGAAAGTCGGCGTCGAAGTCGGCTCCGGCAGCGCCCTGCTCCTCGGCGGCGGCGTGCTAGTGCTCGGCGCGGGGATGCTGCTCGACTGGTTCCTTGACCTCTCGTGGGCCCTCCGGTTCCTGCTCTTCTTCGGCTACCAAGCCGCCCTCGGCCACGTCCTCTGGCACCGCATCCTCATCCCCTTCCTTCGCCAACCCGACGACGACGCCATCGCCCTCCTCGTCGAGCGCGGCAACCCGCCCTTCGGCACCCGTCTCATCGCCGCGCTTCAGCTCACCCGCCCCGGCGCGCTCCAGTCCGGCGAGGCCCCCGCGCTCGTCCGCGCGCTCGTCGCCGAGACCGAGAGCATCGCCCGCCCACTGGACTTCACCGGAGTCATTTGCACCCGCCAACTCCGCCGCCTCGTCGGCTGGGCCGTAGTCATCGTCGGCATCGGTGGCGTGGTCTTTTGGAAAGGCGAGGAAGTCAGCCGCGACCTCCTGCGCCGCGCCTTCCTCTCCCGCGAAGTCGAAGTCCCCCGCAAGACCCGCATCGGCCAGACCAGCGGCGACCTCCGCATCGCCCGCGGCGACAACGTCAACCTCTTCGCCCTCGCCAAAGGCGTCGTGCCCGACCGCGCCAAGCTCGTCCTCAAGTTCACCTCCGGTCGCACCCAGGAATTCCTCCTCGACGGCAGCCAGACCAACCGCGCCCACTTCGCCCAGGCCCTCGAGAACGTCCAGGACACCTTCGACTACACCTTCCACATCGGCGACGGCAAATCCCGCACCGCCCGCGTCGAAGCCATCGAGCGCCCCGGCATCGCCAAACTCGACGCACTCCAAATCTACCCGGAATACACCGGCCTCGGCACCGTCCGCCGCTCCCTTGGCGACCTCACCCTCCTCGTCGGCAGCAAGCTCAACCTCACGCTCACGCCCACGAAGGAAGTTGCGAAGGGCGCAGTGCTCGTGACCAGTTCGACGAACGCCGCGCCCATCACCCTGCCGCTTCTGGTCAACCCAAAGAACGCCCGCGAAGTCCAAGTCAGCATCCCCATCAGCAGCGAAGACTTGACCGGCTTCTCCATTCACCTCGAAGACAAATTCGGCTTCCGCTCCAAGGATGATGCCGTTTACCGCCTCGAAGTTCTCCCCGACCGCGCCCCCGTCGTCCGCATCACCTACCCCGAGCGCAAGGAAGACCTCATCACCCAACGCGCCACCATTCTAATCGGCTTTGAAGCCATTGATGACTTCGCGGTGAAGCAACTCTTCGTCCGCTACACCGTGGATGGCGGCGAGGAAAAGGGCATCGAGCTCACGTTGGAAGCTCCCGCGCGCACCCTGCGCCGTCGCTACGATTGGAAGGTCGGCGCGCTCAACCCGAAGCCGCCTGAAGGCTCGACGCTCGAATACTGGATTGAAGCCCGCGACAACAACAACGTGACCGGCCCTGGCATCGGCACGAGCGAACACTTCACCGCCAAGGTCGTGAGCGACGCCGAGAAACGCGCCGACCTCCTCAACCGCGTCGGCGACAGCATCGGTGCCATCGGCGAGGCCGCGAACGACCAGGAGAAGCTCAACCAACGACTCGGCGACATCATCCAAGGTCGTCCGGAGCGGAAGTGACGCGTGCCGGCAGCTTCCAGCCGCCGTGTTGCGCGTCCGTAGGCGGGAGGTGGAGAGCCGGAGGCCCCCGCACTTCATCGGGCAGTAAAGTCGTTCCCCGCTAGGGCGGACGGGGCGCATCTCAGCAGCCTGCAACTGCCACCACCCGGCTTCGAGTTGCGGCGACTTCCGAGCGAATTTGACAAAACAGGCTCCGCAGCGGGCGCGGGGCGGCGCACAGAGCAGTTCGGTGCGCTTGCCGAAGCGCGTCGAGGTGACGCCAGCCACGGACCTCGGTGTGGTCAGGGCAGACCACTTCGTGGTGGGCGCAGGCGGGCACCGAACACTTCAGTTTGGGCAGAGCTTGGCGGTCTCTCGCAGGACCAAGAAGAAACGCTCGACCGGCTCGGTCTCCTATTCAGCTGCTGCCACTTCCCAGCAGTCGTCCAGGCCCAACAATCGTTTCAGGTATCATGGTTGCCCCTCAGGCTATGACTTGCCAGCCACTGGAAACAGCGAGGAACCAACTTCCGCCTGTGGTGGCTGGGGCAGATCGGGTTTCTCGTCCAATTCAACAGTCGCCACGCGTTGCTGGACCCGTATCTCTCGGACTCGCTCACCGTGAAGTATGCGCAGACGGACAAGCCGCACGTGCGCATGACGGAGCGGGTGATCGCGCCGGAGCGGCTGGGCTTCGTGGACGTGGTGACGAGCAGCCACAATCACACGGACCACTTCGACCCGGACACGCTCAAGCCGTTGCTCGCGGCCAAGCCCACGTTGCCGCTCTTGCTCCCGGAAGCGAATCGCGGGGCGGGGGCGTTCCGCATCGGGTTGAGTTTGAAGGCGGCGAACTTGCACGGGATGCGCGCGGGCGACGTGAAGTCGGCGGGTGGTTTCACGTTCAACGGGATTCCCGCCGCGCACAACGAGCTGGAGGTGGACGCGGAGGGCAATCACAAGTTCCTCGGCTACATCCTCCAGTTTGGCCCGTGGCGTGTGTATCACGCGGGGGACACGAAGCATTTCGAGGGCATGGAGGATTGGATTCGCCCGTTCCGCGTGGACGTGGCGCTGCTGCCCATCAACGGGAACAAGCCGGAGCGCAAGGTCGCGGGGAACCTCGATGGTCGCGAGGCGGCGCAATTGGCGAAGGCCATCGGCGCGAAGCTGGTTATCCCGATGCACTACGACCTGTTCACGTTCAACACGGCGTCGCCGGAGGAGTTCGTGGCGGAGTGCGGGAGGCTGGGGCAGAAGTGCCGGGTGTTGCAGGCAGGCGAGCGGTGGAGCAGCGCGGAGCTGGTCGGCTGAAAGGAGCGGAGTGCCCGTGGATGACGCGGATTCACGTGGATGGGAAAGCACTGCGAAGGGCGACTGCCTCCTCCTCCGTGTCATCCGCGATATTCGCGGGCAAAACTAATTGGTTCTCCGCTGTTTTCGGTGGACTGAAAGGCAGCGGGCGAAGGGACTTATCCCGGAGGGATGGGGGAACTTAACCGGGGTAGAGCGTGAGCGACACCCCTTGGCACCCCGGAGCAACTGAATTCCCGTCCGACCGCAGCTTTTGATAAACGGCTTTGAGAATGGCGTCGTGCCGGGCTGGGACAGTGAGTCGGCACCGAGTTTGTAGTCATCGGCAGCGTGGGTGATCGCGGCGCTGGCAAGCAGGAGGGCCGCGCGGAGGAGCAGGCTTAGGATCAAGATTACGAGCCTGAGGGGATGCTCTCCGCGCCCGCGTCCCCTTGGACCGGAAAAGCCGTTGACTTCCTCGGCGGCGAAGGGCAAAGAACCACCGTCCCCGGGCGAAGCTGGTAAACCAAATCCGGGGCGGAAACCATCGGAAGGACGCTGAAGACATATGGCGCAAAACCTCATCTCCCAAACCATGACCAACGAGCAGCTCGCTGCGCTGCTCGGCGACCTCACTGCGTTCGACACCAAGTTCGCGAACTACAAGATCGAGCTGGAGCCGGACGACCTCGCCAAGCTGGCGCGGATCAATGAGAGCGGCTTGGCCACCCTCGAAATGGCGCAGACCTACGCCCAGCAGACTCCCAATGCCATCCCCGGCAGCGTGAACCTCGTCGAGTTCGGCAAGGACATTGCCCTCGCGCGGCAGATCATCCAGATCAAGCTCCGCCTCATCCAGCTCCTCGACTACGTGAGCACCGCCCTCATCGTCACCCTGAGCGACGCCTACAAGACCGCGCTGCTCATCTACAACATCGCCAAAGCGCAAGGCCGCACCCCGCAGAACGAGGCGTTCATCGACGCCTTCGGCGAGCGCTTCGCCCGCGGCCCGCAGACCCCGCCCGCGCCGCCGGCTAATCCGAATCCCTGAACCTACCGCGCTGGCTTCTGCCTTTTCCCGGCTTTGGCCGGGAGGGGCGGAGGCCGGGTCTAGCCACTTCACCTGAATCACTTGTTTTCCTAAAGGATGATTTTCAGCCGCCAACCCACGGAGTCGCCGGATGAGCTGGCCAATCGCCTCCAGCGCGAGGGACGTATTGACCAATTGGAAAAGGAGCTACAGAGATTCAGTCCGAAGAAGCTAGGTCCGAAAGAGAAAGCCAGTTTCTATCACCTCTGGGGAATCGCTGCATTTCAACGGGGCGATCGACCAACTGCTTTCATTCGGTTTAATGAAGGACAAAAGGAATGCCCTGATTCAGCGGAGATCAGGTTCTCACTTGGACAAGAGCACGAAGGCCGTGGAGAGATTGATCAGATGTTTGCATGCTTTGATGGCTGCGCATTTCCGAAAGTGTCGTCCCAGCTCATGCTTGCTGCCGCACGCTATGCTTATCTGTGGGGTCGCCCAGAGAGTGGCAGGAAGTATCTGGCTCCCATCGCCGAGGCTTACTTTCAATTGGGAATCGCAGACGACCATTTTGTTTACGTGAGGGGTTTGCCGTTCTTCGGGCAGACTTGGTCGTATCTGGTGGCGTTTGCCTGGATGTTGCGCTCCTACGATGCGACCGATGAGTTCTTTGCCCGCAGCAGAGCCAAGCTCTCCGAATTTGATTTCGAGCGACTCGGGCTCTTCTACGAATGCCACAAGCGGTCCGACTACATCGCTTATTCGGATCGGCTGGCCAAAGAGCTTCAGGAATCCGACACACGGTTTCCGTCGGGTTATCAGCGGACACAGTTGGCCGCGCTATGCGCCGTTCAATCCGGCGACACCGAATCCGCTGTTGCACAGCTAGACGGCGTCAAGCTGACTGGGAACGATTTTCAATGGTTGGCCGACATCGCACGGATCCACAAAGCCCGCCTCTTTTGGAAGGCAGGACAGGAGAGTTCGGAGGCTATGGAAAGGTCTCGGTTTTTGGAGAGGCAGAGGATGCTTTTTGAGCCTGATAACGCATACGGTTTTGTGTTTCTCGATTATCAGGAACAGCTTCGGCCTCTCTACCAGCTCCTTCGGGGATCATAGTGGGTAAAGATCGAGCTTTCCGCAGAAGAACAGGATGCGCGTCCGGTAGTTCTGAAAGTTGCGGAAGCCCCGGGCGGCGGATTTGAGGCTCTGGATTTTCGAGTTCA
>JBDKJY010000038.1:0-62804 GCA_039796295.1 Verrucomicrobiota bacterium | reverse complement strand
AAGAGCGGGGCCACCTTGGCCCAAAAGGTGTCCGAGATACGAAAGCCTGGCCCGCGCGTGTGCTTCATGCAGGCCAGCTTGCCCCGCCCGGAAACCCCGTCCCAGGTTATTCGGATAGGCTCTAAGCAGTCGGAGGCAACCATCGTGGGCGGCAAGCTCAACGGCGCTTTCCGTCGCTGGCATGAGAACGGCCAGCTCGCCGAGCAGATCGAACTGCGGGACGACCTGCCGCACGGTGAGTCGCTGGCGTATTTCCCCAGCGGCTGCCTCAAGGCGCGGGTGCGGCTGGCCGACGGCAAAGTGCTCGCCACGGAAAACTTCAAGGACGGCGAGGTGCAGGCCCCGCCGGTGGTGGCCGCGGCTGAGGCCGCCAAACCCAAGTCATGAGGCCGAGGCTCTACTGGCTGCTGGTCCTGGCCGGCCTCTTGCGTGAGGCGGTGGCCGGGCCGCTGGTGGTGGACCGCATGCGCCTCAGTGCCGGCGGCGGGCGGAGCGCGGGCGGCACGTTGGCTTTGGTGAGCACGGTGGGCCAACCGGAAGCCGGCCCGCGTCTGGCGGGCGGGAGCTTGACGCTGGAAACCGGCTTCCTCGTGCAAGCCTTCGCCGGGGCCGGCAATCAGCCGCCCACCGTCACCTTCGCCACCACGAATCTCACCGTGCTGCATGACAGCGGCGCGCAGAGCTTGCCCGGGTTCGCCGGGTTCTCTCCCGGACCTGCGGCGGAAGCCTTGCAAACGCTGCTCGGCTACACGGTCTCGAACAGCAACTCCAATCTCTTCAGTGCCCAGCCCGCACTCGACTCAGCCGGCACGCTCACCTTCACCCCGGCGGCTGGCGCGGTCGGCGCAAGCACGGTCACGGTCATCGTGCAGGACAACGGGGGAACGGCTGGCGACGGCGCGGACCGCAGCACCAACACTTTCCTGCTCACCGTGGCCAGCGCGGAAGTCACCTTCGCGACCACTGCGGCGGGCGCGCCGGGGAGCACCGTGGCGGTGCCGATATATCTGTTGGCCGCCGGCAACGAGAGCGCGCTCAGCTTCTCCGTCAATTTTGATCCCACGACCTTGAGCTTCCTGACCGCCACCGTCGGGAGCGGCCTGTCGCTGGTCGCGAACACCTCGCAGGCGGCGGCGGGGCGGGTGGGCTTTCTCGTGGGCCGTTCCGTCGGGACCAGTTTCACTGCGGGCAGCAACGCCCTCGGCACGCTCAACTTCCAGATCGCTCCCTTGGCCGCCGTCGGCAACACGTCGCTGGCCTTCGGGGACGCGCCGGTGCCACGCGAAGTCAGCGATGCCACCGCGCACCCTGTGTCGCACATCCGCTACCTTGCGGGCGGGGTCGCGATCACGAACCACGCCACCGCCTACGAAGGCGATGTCTCGCCCCGCGCCAGTGGCAACGGCTTGCTCACCGTCAGTGACGCGGCGCAGATCGGCCGCTTCGTCGCCGGCCTTGACCCGGTGCTGACCACCGGTCAGGGGAGCGAATTGCAGCGGGTAGATTGTGCCCCGCGCGGCACGTTGGGCGACGGCGTGCTGTCGGTCTCCGACTTCGTGCAAGCCCTCCGTTACGCGGCCGGGTTGGATCCGCTCACGCTGGCGGGCGGCCCGACTGGGCTGGCGGCGGCGGCGGTGCCCAAGCTGGCCACGACGCCGACTGGCTCGACGACTCGCACCATGCGGCTGGTCAGTGGTCCGCTCGTTGCGGGCGAAGCGGCGGTCATCAGCGTGGTGCTGACTGGCACGGGGATCGAGTCCGGCGGCGCGTTGAGCCTCGGCTTTGACCCGGCCGTGTTGCGCTACCTGGGGGCGGAGTTGGGCACCGGCGCGCCGGACGGCACGCTGCTGGTGAATGACCGGCGCGTGGCGAACGGGAAGCTCGGTTTGGTCCTGGCCTTGCCAGCTGGCCGCACGGTGGCACCAGGAGCACAGGAACTGATCCGGATTTCGTTCGCGGTCGCCACCGCGCCACCGGCTGCGACGCCGCTTGTGGTGAACGCCGACGGCCCGGTGGTGCGCGAGGTCACGGACGTGAACGCCACGCCGCTGGCGACGCAATTCCTGAGCGCACAAGTTCCCATCAGTCTGCCGCCCTTCTTGAAGCTGCTGGGACAACAGCGCGGGGTCGGTGGAGCGCTGCAATTCGCCTTTGGCGCGCGGGACCAGAGCGCGGTGACAGCGACCCAGGCCGCGCGCCTAGAAGCTTGGTTTACCCGCGATCTCGGGCGTGGAACGTGGGAGCCACTGACCGGCGCGCTGACCCTCGAGAATGGTCGCGTGCTGTTGCGCGACCCGGACGCAGCCAGTGCGGGCTTTCGTTTCTACAAAGTGATCGAATCCCCGTGAGGGCCTCGAGCGCCTGCGGCGCTGTCACCTCTCCTCACTTCAAATCATTCAGCAAGTCCCCATGGACTTGTCCTTTTTCTTCGCGGACGGGTCGAGGGCGGCGAGGCGCTTGGCGTGGAAGCGGCTGTGGCCCCAGAGTTCGAGGTGCAGCTCGGCTTCGCTCGGGGCGTCGGCGGTGATTTCCTTGGCTTTGTGTAAGCGGCGGTCGAAAAGAGGGTCCGGCGGCAAAACTGCCGTCGTTTGTCTCTCCTCCACCACGGCGGCTACTGCAGCAGCACTTCCGCGATTTGCACCGCGTTGAGCGCCGCGCCCTTGAGGAGCTGGTCGCCGGAGACCCAGAAGCAGAGGCCGTTTTCCAGCGCGCAGTCCATGCGGAGCCGGCCGACCGCGCAGTTGTATTTTTCGGCAGTGAAGAGCGGCATCGGATAGACCTTGTTCGCCGGATCATCCACCACGTCGAGGCCGGGGGCCTTCAGCAGCACGGCGCGCGCGGCTTCCACGGTCACAGGCTTCTCGAACTCCGCGCTGACCGCCACCGAGTGCGCGCGATACACCGGCACACGGACGCAGGTCACGCTCGCGCGGAACTTCGGGTGGTGCATGATCTTGCGGCCCTCATTCTCCATCTTCATCTCTTCCTTCGTGTAGCCGGTGTCGAGGAACGAGTCCACTTGCGGCAGGACGTTGAAGGCGATCTGGTGCGGGTAAACTTCCTTGGTGACGGGCTTGCCAGCGACGATTTCTCCGACCTGACGCTCCAGTTCCTCGATGGCCTTCGCGCCCGTGCCGGAGACCGCCTGGTAGCTCGACGCGAAGATGCGCGTGACGCCGAAGGCTTGGTGCAACGGGTAGAGCGCCATGAGCGTGATGGCCGTGGTGCAGTTCGGGTTGGCGATGATGCCCTGGTGCTTGGCGCAGTCGGCGGCGTTGATCTCGGGGACGACGAGCGGGACGGTCGGGTCCTGGCGGAACACGCTGGAGTTGTCCACGACCACGCAGCCGGCCTTGACCGCGAGGGGCGCGAACTCCTTCGAGATGCTGCCGCCGGCGCTGAAGAGCGCGATGTCCACGCCCGCGAAGGAGTCCTTCGTCAGCTCGGTGATGGGGATGTCCTGCCCGCGAAACTTGAGCGTCTTCCCAACGGACCGCGCGGAGGCGAGCAGGGTGAGCTTGCCCACGGGGAAGTTCCGCTGTTCGAGCGTCTTGATCATCTCGACGCCGACCGCACCGGTCGCGCCGACCACTGCCACATGAGGGTTGGGGTTCATGCCAAAGGGTGCGGACTATACTGGTGAGCGGAGGACTGTCAAACGCCGGGGCGGGCCGCTGCGACAGCAGCAAAGCGTTTGCCCCCGCGCCGGTTTCTGCTACACCGCTGGCCGCGTTTATGAAGAAGTCCTTTCTGAGCCTCCTGATGTGCCTCGCCGCCCTGTCCGCGTCCGCCCAAGTGCCGGACAATCTCGTCGTCGAGGGCGTGCCTGCGATTACGCCCGAGCTGCGCAAAGACGCGGCGCGTTACCTCGAGTTCCGCGCGGCGGCTTTCCAGAGCTGGCACCCCATCCGGCGCGAGATGCTCATCACCACGCGCTTCGCAGAGACGCCGCAGCTCCACCGCGTCAGCACGCCCGGCGGGGCGCGGAAGCAAGTCACCTTCGGCGCGGAGCCGGTGGGCAGCGCCAAGTTCCGGCCCAAGGCGGGCGACTACATCGTCTACTCGCAGGACAGCGGGGGAGGGGAGTTTTACCAGCTCTACCGCCACGATGTTCACGACGGCAAGACCACGCTGCTGACGGACGGCAAGTCCCGTAACACCGGCGCGCGCTTTGCCAACAGCGGCATTTATCTCGCCTACACCTCCACGCGTCGCACGGGCAAGGACAACGACATTTACGTCATCAACCCCTCCGACCCGAAGACGGACCGCTTGCTCACCGAGCTGTCCGGCGGCGGCTGGGGCGTGCTGGATTGGTCGCCGGACGACAACCTGTTGCTGGTGCTCCAATACATTTCCATCAACGAGAGCCACCTCCATCTCGTGGACGCCCGCACCGGCAAGCGCTCGCAGCTCACGCGCCCCAGCAAGGACAAGGTCGCTTACGGCCACGCACGCTTCGCCCAGGACGGTAAGGCCATCCTCGCGACCTCGGATGACGACTCGGAGTTCCAGCAGCTCATCCGCATCGAGCTGAAGGACGGCAACCAGACCACGCTCACCGCGAACATCTCGTGGGACGTGGAGGAGTTCGAGCAATCGCCGGATGGGAAGGTCATCGCGTTCGTCACGAACGAGGCGGGCGTCGGCACGCTGAACTTGATGGAGACCAAGAAGAACAAGCTGCTCCCCAAGCCCAAGCTCCCGCTCGGCACGGTGAGCAACCTGGAGTGGCACGCGAACGGCCACGACCTCGCGTTCAACCTCAGCTCGGCCAAGTCGCCCTACGACGTGTATTCCTACGATGTCCGCACCGGCCTGCTGGAGCGCTGGACGGAGAGCGAGACGGGGGGCTTGAACCCGGAGAGCTTCGTCGAGCCGGAGATCGTGAAACTCAGCAGCTTCGATGGTCTCCTCATCAACGCCATCGCCTACCGGCCCGACCCGAAGAAGTTTCCCGGTCCGCGTCCGGTCATCATCAACATTCACGGCGGGCCGGAGGGGCAGTCGCGCCCCGGTTTCCAAGCCCGGAACAACTACCTGCTCAATGAGCTGGGCATCGCCATCGTGTATCCGAACGTGCGCGGCTCGGCGGGCTACGGGAAGACGTTCCTCACGCTGGACAACGGGTTTAAGCGCGAGGATTCGGTGCGCGACATCGCCGCCGTCATTGCGTGGATCGCGCGCCAGCCGGAGTTCGACCGCAACCGCCTCGCCGTGACCGGCGGCAGCTACGGCGGCTACATGAGTTTGGCCTGCATGATCGCGTATGCGGACGTGCTGCGCTGCGGCGTGGACGTGGTGGGCATCTCGAACTTCGTGACCTTCCTGAACAACACACAGGATTACCGCCGCGACCTACGCCGGGTGGAATACGGCGACGAGCGCGACCCGAAGATGAAAGAGTTCCTCGAACGCATCTCGCCCGCGAACCACGCCGCCCGCATCACCAAGCCGCTCTTCGTCGTGCAAGGGAAGAACGACCCGCGCGTGCCGCTCACCGAGGCCGAGCAGATGGTGAAGGCCATCCGCACCGCCGGCGGCAAGGTCTGGTATCTGATGGCCCAGGACGAGGGCCATGGTTTCGCCAAGAAGCGGAATGCGGACTTCCAGTTCCTCGCCACGATCCTGTTCTACAAGGAGAACTTGCTGAACTGAGGCGGAGGCTGGAGCACCGAGCATTGCTCGGATTTGCGCTTGCGGACACTGTGGCCGAGCGATGCTCGGCGCTCCACGACTACGCCATCGCGCGGGCGATGCTGTTCCACCACGCCGCATGCAGCTCCCCGACTGGCGTGGTGAACTCTCCACCTGCCGTCTTCACCGTCAGCGCATCGCCCCCCACGGTGCCGATGCGCGCGGCGGGGACGCCCATGAGCTTCGCGCGCTCGATGACTTTCGTGGCGTCGAGCGGGGCGCAGGTGATGACTACGCGACTCTGCGTCTCGCCGAAGAGGAGAGCGTCGAGCCGCACCGTGGCGACGTCTCGTGAGAGCGTAGGCGTTTCGTCCTGAATGGCCGCGCTCTCACGAGTCGCAGCCACAGCGGTGAGGTCCACCGTGGCCCCGATGAGCCGGGGCGTTTCGCGGGCGGTCTGCTGGGTGATGCAGCTCTCCGCGAGGCACACGGCCAAGCCGCCTTCGCTGCAATCGTGCGCGCTCTTCACCGAGCCGGTGTAAATCAAGCCGAGCAAGGTGGCATGCAGCGTCTGCGCCACGGCCAAGTCCACGCGCGGCGGGAGGCCGGTCTTCTTCCCGTGCAGCGTCTGGAGACACGCGCTGCCGCCGAGGCCTTGCAACGGGTCCGCCGTGTCCACGGGTGCGCCGAGCAGGATGATGGCGTCGCCCGCGTCCTTGAACCACGAGGTCGTGATGTGCTCGGGTTTCTCGATGAGGCCGACGACGGCGACGGTGGGCGTGGGGTCAATGGCGCCAAGCGCGCCGCGTTGGTTGTAGAGCGAGACATTGCCGCCGGTGACGGGGGCGTTGAAGGCGCGGCAGCCCTCGGCGAGGCCGCGCACGGATTCCTTGAGCTGCCAGAAAATTTCCGGGTAGTGGGGGTTGCCGAAGTTGAGATTGTCCGTCGCGCCGAGTGGAGCCGCTCCTGAGCAGGCGAGGTTGCGGCAAGCTTCGGTGATAGCGGCCTTCCCGCCTTCATAAGGGTCGAGATAGACGTAGCCTCCGTTGCAGTCGCAGGTGAAGGCGACGTATTTGTCGGGGATGGGCGTGGTGACAGGAGCCGGCTGCCCAGCTTGCTTCGCGGCGTATTCGGCTTTCGTGATGGGCAGGCTGTCGCCCTTGATGCGGATGACCGCTGCGTCGCTGCCGGGGCAGACCACGGAGCCGTCGCGGACCATGTGGTCGTATTGGCCGTAAACCCAGTTCTTGGAGGCGATGGAGTGGTTAGCCAGCAGCTTCTTGAGGTCGCCCGCCGCGTCCGTCGTGTCGGCGATGCCATCGAGACGGAAGGCGCGGACGGCTTCCATGTAAGCAGCTTCCTTCGACTCGCGCTGATAAACCGGCGCTTCGTCCGTGAGCTTCTTGGCCGGCACGTCCACGACGATGCTGCCACCGTGGCGCACGACCATCCGGCCCGTGTCCGTCACGACACCGATTTCCGCCCACGGCAAATCCCACTTGTCGAAAATCTTCTTCACCTCTTCCTCGCGGCCCTTGTGGACCACGATGAGCATCCGCTCCTGCGACTCAGACAACATGATCTCGTAGCTGCTCATGTTCGGCGCGCGCTGCGGCACCTTGTCCAACTCGATTTCGATGCCCGTGCCCGCCCGCGCCGCCGTCTCGCACGTCGAGCAGGTCAAGCCCGCCGCGCCCATGTCCTGCATGCCCGCGACGCAGCCGGTGGCGAGCAGTTCCAGGCACGCTTCGCAGACCAGCTTCTCCATGAACGGATCGCCCACCTGCACCGCGCCGCGCTGCTGCTCGGCGGATTCCTCAGTCAAATCCTGCGACGCAAATGCCGCGCCCGCGAGGCCGTCGCGGCCCGTGGCGGGACCAACATAGAAGACCGGATTCCCAATGCCGTGCGCCGCGCCACGGGTGATCTGGTCGTGGCGCAGGACCCCGAGGCAGAAGGCGTTGACGAGCGGGTTGCCCTCGTAGCTTTTGTCGAAATAGACCTCGCCCGCGATAGTCGGGATGCCGAAGCAATTGCCGTAGTGCGAAATGCCGCTGACCACGCCGGAGAAGAGCCGGCGCACCTCGGGGTTGGACAGTTCGCCGAAGCGCAGCGAGTTCAGCGCCGCAACCGGCCGCGCGCCCATCGTGAAGATGTCGCGGATGATTCCACCCACGCCCGTGGCCGCGCCTTGGAACGGCTCGACCGCGCTGGGGTGGTTGTGTGACTCGATCTTGAAGGCGATGGCCACGCCGTCGCCAACGTCGATGATGCCGGCGTTCTCCTCGCCCGCGCCAACGAGGATGTTCGCGGCCTTGGTGGGGAAGGTCTTCAGCACGGGCCGAGTGTTCTTGTAGGAACAGTGCTCGCTCCACATGACCGAGAAGATGCCCAGTTCGGTGTAGCTCGGCGGGCGCCCGAGGATTTCGAGCACCTTCAGGTATTCGTCCGGCGTGAGGTTGTGCTTGGCGACCAGCTCGGGGGTAATGGCGGGTTCAGTCATCGGGCGTCAGGTAAGCGGTTTCAAAAATCGCGGCGAGGATGGGCAGTTGCGCGGGAGGCGGCAAGCAAATCGCTGGGCCGTCGGCGCTGCTGAAGCAGACAATTACCGGAAAACGGTTTGACTTGGTTTTCGCCCTGACAATAATCCCTTCAAACCGAACGACGTATGCCACGACTAGTCTTACTAACCGAAGGATTCACCGGGCGGTCCTTTGAGCTGAAGGCGGAACGCTCCACGGTCGGTCGGTTGGAGGACAACAATTTCCAGATTCCCGCGCCCTCGGTTTCCAGTCACCACTGCGAGATTCTCCTCCGCGGCAACGATGTCGTGGTGAAGGACCTCGACTCCACCAACGGCACATTCATCAATGGGGAACAAGTGACCGAGGCTGTCCTTCCCGTGGGCCAGGCGGTGCGCTTCGGCTCCGTCGAGGCGCGGTTGGAGGCATCCGCCCCGACGGGTGCTACAGGCAAGAAGGTGCTCGATAAGACCACCGTGCTGCCGCAGGGCGTGAAACTGAACGAACTGGAGTCAGGCACGCAGAAGATCACGAACTTCGACAAGAACTCCCCGTTCAAAAAGAAGAGCAACAACCTCAAGTGGGTGTTCATCGGCATCGGCATCCTCCTCGCGGTCGTCATCATCGGGGTGCTCGTGTGGGCCGTCATGGGCGACAAGTAAGGGAAGCGCTCATCAACGACGGGTTAGCATAATTTCACCCGAGCATTGCCGGCGTCTAGTGACGACTGGGAAACGTCGAACTGCTTGCCAGCGCTTCTCTGGCAATACTGAGTTTAGTGGCTCGTGTTACTCACCCCGTGCCTCCTTTTGATCGCACACGGAAGTCTCCTTTTGAAAGTTCACGACAACGTCATATTTTTTGGTTGCACGGTAGTTTGTGGATGTTAGCTTCTGACAGTTCGTTTTGCGGGCTTTTTTAAAACGCTAACGGACGCGGCTACCGTCGCTTGCCAGCGACAATAGCGGTGTAAATCGCTGAAAAATGGCCGGTTGCACTGAATGGTCGGGGTCGTAGCTCAGTTGGTAGAGCACCACAATGGCATTGTGGGTGTCGCAGGTTCGATTCCTGTCGGCTCCACCATTTTCAGCGCAAAGGAATCAGACCAGCCGCTTCCCCGGAGCACTTGATCTGTTCTTCACACTCACTAGCTGGGCGGCCGGAGTCGCGTTGCGCATGAATGGACTGGCCTCCAGCTTCCGACGAACCACCCGCGTCCTTGTCGCGGGCGCGGCGGGGGTGTCGTTGCTGGGTGGGGCGGCGTGCGATGGCGGCAAGCCTAAGCCTCCGACTCCACCCGTTCCGCCCACGCCCCGCGCCGAGGCTACGGCCCCGCCGCCGCCGGCCCTGACGAACGCGCCCCCCATGCCCCCGTCGGCCCCACGCACGCCAGTGGAGTTTTTTCAGGCAGGGATGAAGTTGTGGAACGGCAAGGGCGCGGCCAGAGACCCGGCGGAGGCGGTGAAGCTGTTCCTGACGGCGGCGGAGCGGGGCCATTTGGAGGCGCAGGCGCAACTCGGCGCGGCGTATCGCACCGGTGTGGGCGTGGGCAAAAACCCCGAGGAGATGGTGCGGTGGTTCCGGGCCGCAGCCGAACACGGCGATGCGCGGTCGCAAGGGGTGCTGGCCTCGCTCTACGGCACCGGCGAGGGCGTGCCACAGGATTTGACCGAGGCGGTGAAGTGGTATCGGCTGGCGGCTGAACAGGGTTTGGTGCGCGCGCAGGCGAACTTAGGTGCGATGTATTTCCTCGGCCAAGGCACGGCCAAGAATCCCGTGGAGGCTTATAAGTGGCTGCACTTGGCAGCGACCAAGGGCGACCAAGAGGCGGTCAAGAATCGGGGGCTGGTGGCGTTGAAATTGTCCGCGCCGCAGATGGCGGAGGGGCGGAAACGCGCGGCGGAGTTCGTGCCGCACAAGCCGCAGTGACCCGTCGGTTTGGCTCCCTGGCCCTGTGCCTTGACGCTTCGACGCCCGGTGCCATTATCCGCCGCACGATTATTCAGTTCTGACCTTATGCCTACCTACGACTACGTTTGCGACAAGTGCGGCCATCAGTTTGAGAAGTTCCAGTCCATGAAGGACGCGGCGCTGACCACCTGCCTCAAGGAGGCCTGCGGCCAGAAGCGCTGGGGCAAGGGCAAGGTCCGCCGCCTGATGGGCACCGGCGCGGGCCTGATTTTCAAAGGCAGCGGCTTCTATATCACCGACTACCGCAGCGAGAACTACAAGCAGGGGGCCAAGTCGGACACAGCCCCGGTCGCCAGCACGGCGAGCAAGGGCAGTGCGGACAGCAAGGCCACGCCCGCCGCCGCTCCCGCCGCTCCGGCGAAGGCCGAGAGCAAGTCCGCCAAGGCCACGCCCACCAAGACCTGAGCCATGTTCCCCGGCCTCGCCAAGTCCGTGTGCGTCTTGCTGAAGGCGGCGGGGGCCTGTGGCGTGGCGGCCATCTGGCTCACCAGCCACGCCACGGCGCAACCGCGGGTGCCTGAGCAAGGCATCCTGCGTCTCGAGAGCCGCTCGCAACAGTTCCTCGTGTTTGGTGCGCCGCCCGGCTCCGCCCTCGGTCCGCCCTCGCTCTCGCTCATCGAGACCAACCACCTCCAGATGGAGCCGACGCTCCTGGTGCTGACCTGCGAGCGCGTGAAGACCGAACTTCTCCACGAGCTTGGGCTACCCGACGTGTGGGCGGGCCGTATCCAGATCAATGTGCAGGGGGCCCTACGCCCGACCGAACCCGTCGTCGTCGAATCGCAGTGGTATCCCGGCGGCTGGCGTTACCAGATCGTCATGCCGGGACAACTCGAGCGCACTCGGCTCATGCGCACATTGACCCGTGCGCTGCTGCTGGAAATCGCGAACCGAAACAACCCCTCGCAACGCCTCGCCGAGATTCCACTCTGGCTCGAAGCGGGCCTCGCCACGCACCTGCTCGCCTTGCACGGCGACACTTTGGTCCCTGAGATCCGCACACTCACCTCGGTCGTGCAGGCGGCGCATCCCGACGTGTTCCTTGAGGCCCGTCGCCAACTGACCGAGCGCGAGTTGGTGTCCTTCGCCGACCTGTGTCAGGCGCAGCCGCACCAATTCAACGACGAGCAATGGGAGACGTTCCGCCGCACCGCGCAGTTGCTCGTCGCCGAACTGCTCTACCTGCCGGACGGGCGCGCGGGGATGCAGGCATTCCTGCGCGAACTGCCCAACTACCTGAACAGTCAGCTCGCCCTCCAACGCGGGTTCGCCGCGCATTTCTCCACCGTGCTCGATGCCGAGAAATGGTGGGCCGTGGTCTGGATGAACTTCACCGCCCGCGACCGCCACATGCGCTTCTCGCAAGCCAAGGGCCTCCGTCAGTTGGAGGAAATCCTCGCCTCGCCCATCGCCGTCCGGCTGGGCACGAACGCTGTGCCGAGTCGCAAGGAACTGCCGCTGCGCGAAGTCATCGCGCTCACCGAGTTCGCACAACACCAGCCCGCCGTCGCCCAAGCAAACTTGCAACTGCAACTCCTGCAAGTCACCGCGCCCGTCGAGCTGGCGCGGCTCATCAGCGACTACCGGCAGGCGCTCCTCACCTATCAGAAACGCCGGACCGAGTATTCCGCGAAGACCAACACGAAGAGCGCCGACGCCAAGCTCGCGACCAAAGACGTGCTGGAGCGGCTCGATTTGCTGGAAGTCATCCGACTGGACTTGAGCCGACTCGACACCGCCGCCGCCATCTCGGAGGCACGCTGACAGGACCGCCCGTCCTCGAGCCTTGGTGCGGTTGCCCGGCTGGGCCCCGTTTTTCCCCGTTGACGCTCCCCCGCTCGCCACTACGATGCGCGGCCTTGTCGGTATTGAACACCAACCTAAACGAACACGAACTATGGCAGTGAAAGTTGCAATTAACGGATTTGGCCGCATCGGACGCCTCGTCTTCCGCGCGATGGTCGAGCAGGGACTTGTCGGCAAAGAAGTCGAAGTCGTCGCCGTCGGCGACATCGTCCCCGCCGACAACCTCGCCTACCTCCTCAAATACGACTCCACCCAGGGTCGCTTCAACGGCACCGTCGGCTCCAAGAAGTCCGCCGCCGACAAGGTCGAGGACGACATCCTCATCGTGAACGGCGCAGAAATCCGCGTCGTCTCCGCCAAGTCCCCCGCTGAACTGCCCTGGAAGGCGCTCGGCGTGGACATCGTCATCGAGTCCACCGGTCTCTTCACCGAAGCCGAGAAGGCCAAGGGCCACCTCACCGCCGGCGCGAAGAAAGTCATCATCTCCGCACCCGCCAAGAACGAAGACATCACCGTCGTCATGGGCGTGAACCACGAGAAGTATGAAGCCGCCACGCATCACATCATCTCGAACGCCTCCTGCACCACGAACTGCCTCGCTCCCCTCGTCCACGTCCTCCTCAAGGAAGGCTTCGGCATCGAGGAAGGCCTGATGACCACCATCCACGCCTACACCGCCACCCAGAAGACCGTGGACGGCCCGAGCAAGAAGGACTGGAAAGGTGGCCGCAGCGCAGCCATCAACATCATCCCCTCCGCCACTGGCGCCGCCCGCGCCGTCGGCCTCGTTTGCCCCGAAGTGAAGGGCAAGCTCACCGGCATGGCCTTCCGCGTGCCCACGCCCACCGTCTCCTGCGTGGACCTCACGGTGAAGACCGTGAAGGAAACCAGCTACGCCGAAATCTCCGCTGCCATGAAAAAGGCCAGCGAGACCTACCTCAAGGGCGTCCTCGAATGGACCGCCGATGAGGTGGTCAGCACCGACTTCATCCACTCGAAGTCCTCCTCCATCTACGACGCCGGCTCCGGCATCGAACTCAACAGCCGCTTCTTCAAGCTCATCAGTTGGTATGACAACGAGTGGGGTTACAGCAACCGCGTCGGCGACCTCGTGAAATACATCATCGGCAAGGGTCTGTAAGCGGCTCTGCCCAAAACGACTTCAGCGAACGGCGTCCCGGCAACGGGACGCCGTTTGGCTTTGGGAGTGCGCATTGGAGACTCGCAACGCCGCCCGCCCGCATGGTTTTCCCGTTGAACTCCCTTGTTCTGCCCTTCCTACTGAACCCATGCGTCTGCTCCTCGCCGCCCTTCTCCTCGCACTCGGTTTCACCGCTCCCGTCTCCGCTGCCGAGGCGAAGCTCAATGTCTTCATCTGGAGCGAGTATCTCGACCCGCAGGTGGTGAAGGAGTTCGAGCAACAGTTCACCTGCAAGGTCACGGTGGACGTGTATGAAGACGCCGAGTCCATGCTCGCCAAGCTGCAAGCTGGCGGCTCCGCGCTCTACGACCTCGTCGTGCCGCCGGACAATCTCGTGCCCACAATGGTGAAGCTCCAACTCCTCGCGCCGCTACGCCCCGCGAACTTGCCGAACCTAAAGAACCTCGACGCGAAGTTCGCCAGCCCGCCGTATGACCGGGGGAACAAGTTCAGCGTCGCCTACCAGTGGGGCACCGTCGGCGTTCTCTTGCGACCGACGGCGGGCAAGCCGGTGGCGGAGTCGTGGGGCTTGGTTTTCGACCCGAAGCAGCAGCCGGGGAAGTTCGTGCTGATTGACTCGGTGCGCGATTGCCTGGGCGCGGCGCTGAAGTTCAAGGGGCACAGCTTGAACTCGGTGGAAATCCCGCACCTGAAGGAAGCGCGCGACCTCATCATCGAGTCAAAGAAACGCGCCGCCGGCTTCGACGGCAGCGTGGGCGCGAAGAACAAGGTCGTCGCCAAGAACGTCGCCGCCGCCATCGTTTACAGCGGCGAAGCAGCGCGAGCGATGACCGACGACGCGTCGCTGCGCTACATCATCCCGCGCGAGGGCAGCCAAATCTGGGTGGACAACCTGTGCATCCCCGCCAAGGCCCCGCATCGCGACCTAGCCGAGAAGTTCATCAATTTCGTGCTCGACGCGAAGGTCGGCGCGCGGCTCTCGAACTTCCTGCAATTCGCCACGCCCAACGCGGCGGCGAAGCCCTTCATCAAGCCGGAGGACTTGAAGAATCCGGCCATCTACCCGCCCGCCGACGTGATGGCGAAGCTAGAGTTCCTCGAAGATCTCGGCGCGAAAACGAAGCTCTACGACGAAGCGTGGACGCAGGTTAAGGCGCGGTAGCACTCGGTAGGGTGAGACTCCGTCGAACCCCATCTGCCGACGCAGAAGGCGCGAGCGCAGCGAGCATCTCGGTTACCGCGTCCGCCCGAGAATCTCGCTGCGCTCGCCGCGCTGCGCTCGAAATGGGGTTCGACGGAGTCTCACCCTACCGGGGTTGCCGCTTCGCCGTGTGCCACGCGAAGGCGAGCGAGCCGAGGATGAGCACCGCCGCCACGGGGAAATTCCAGTCGAAGCCCGCCGCGTCGCGGTCCAACCGGCGCACGCACCAGTCGAGGAAGACCGCGTAACCCGCCAGCATCCCGGCGCAAAGCATCGCGAAGCGCCCTGTGTCTGCCGCCGGGTGGAAGAGCAGCGCCAGCAGCGTCACCAGCATCAGCACCACCCGCCACGCGGGGAACTTGCAGGTCATCGCTAGCGAATCGAGCAAGGTCTTCAGCGAGGGCAGGGTGACGACGGTCTTCGCCCCGACCAGTTTACCGTCCACCAGCTTCCCGCCTTCGCGGCGGAAGTTCTTGTCCGCCATCGGCCCCATCAGCTCGTTGGTGCCCACGGCGACCCAGACGTGCTGGAGGTTCGCGACGAGCCGGGCCTCCGGGTAGCCGCGCGCGCGAAGGATGCTCGCAGCCAGCACGGCGCGACCGTCGCAATCCTCGCGCTGGCGCTCCCAGACCTCGGCGGCGGTGGGCCAATAGTCGAGGTTCCACCAGCCGTGCCAGTCGTATTGGTAGGCGATGCGGCGATAAACGAAGCGCTCGACGGCCTTGAACTCCGTGAGCGTCGGCGTGTTCGTCGCGAGGAGTTGGTCAATCGCGCGGTTGATCTCCGGCATGGCGGGCAGGTCCGGCTGGATGAGCGACTCCATGTTCAGCAAGTGGCCGACTTGCCGGACGAGGAGCACCGGGTTCGGGTAGAGCGCGAAAAGCACGACGCTCGCGAGCACCGTTAGCTTGAGGCTGACGCGCTTGAGCGGACGTTGGGTTTCCAGCCAGCGCCAGAACTGAACTCCGGCTGTGGCAAGGCGGTTCACCGGGGAGAGGGCTAAACTGACTGCGGACGTGCGCGTCCGCGCTCCCTCAGTCCAGTCGCTTGATGCTGATGTTGCGGAAGGCGACGGGGTCGCTGTGGCCGGCGAAGCCGAAGAAGCCCTTCGTGCGGGCGAGACCGGGGTGCTTCGACTTTGCCATGAACGTCTCGGGGTCCACCTTGCTCAAGTCGGCGTCGAGGATGACTTCGCCGTTCAGCACGACCTTGATGGTCATGCCCTTCACGGTGACTTCCTGGCTGTTCCATTCGCCCACCGGCTTCTGCGCACCGCGCTTGGCGGCGACCATGCCGTAGGCGGAGCCGTGATACTGCCGGGGGTCGAGCTTGGCGTATTTGGGCGCGGTGTCGTCGAGCACTTGCAGCTCGCACATGCCCACGTAAGCGGTGTCGCCCGAACCGGGATAGCGGATGGCCAGGCCGTTATTGCCGCCGGCGGGGACCTTGAACTCCAAGCGCACCACGAAGTCGCCGTATTCTTCCTTGGTGTGGAGCGTGCCGCCCTTGCCCTTCTTGCAGACAATCGCGCCGTCCACGACCTCGTAGTTCTCGACCGGCCCGGCCCAGCCTTCGAGGTCCTTGCCGTTGAAGAGGGACTTGAAGCCGTCCTTGTCGGCGGCGGTGAGGGTGAGGGTGAAGGCGCTGGCGGTGAGCGCGAGGAATGTGCGGAGGCTCAGTTTCATGGGAGGGAAAGTGTTCAGTTTTCAGTCGTCAGTTGTCGGGGCGGAATGCCGCGCCGACGCTTCAACTCACTTGCTGAGTTCCTTGATGAAGACGTTGCGCCAGCGGATTTCGCCGCCGTGGGTCTGGAGCTGGATGGGGCCTTTCTCGGGCACGGGCTGCTTGCGGTCGTAGTAGTTTTCGAGCTTGGCGTTGTCCACGACGAGCTTCTCGTTCAGCCAGATGGTGACGTTCTCGCCCTTCATGATGATGCGGAACTTATTCCACTCACCGAAGGGCTTGTCCGCCAGCACGAGCGGGTCTTTGCCGGGCGCACCGGGCGAGTTGTTCCAGAGGCCGCCGGAACCCTTGTTCGCGCCGAGCTTGAACTTCGCTTCTTCGGTGAAATCCCAAATCTGCACCTGCGGCACACCGCGCAGGTAAATGCCGCTGTCAGCCTTCGCCACCGTCTTGTATTCGAGCAGCAGCTCGAAGTCGCCGTAGTCCTTCTCGGTCGTGGCGTAAGCGCCGAAGCCGTCGTTCACCAGGTCATCGCCCTCGACATACCAGTGCGCCTTGCCGGTCTTGCCCATCTCCATCATGCCACCCTTCTGGTCGGCAGCGGTCCACTTCTTGATTTGCTCGGCGCGCAGCTCCGGCGTCATGGCGAGGAGCTTGCGATGGTCGAAGGTGCTCCCGCCGCGCCAGCCCTTCAGGTCCTTGCCGTTGAAGAGAGCGGTGAAGCCGGCAGGCGGCTGGGCGGCCTGCGTGCTCGCGCTCAAGGCGAGCGAGGCGAAGGCGGTGGCGACGAGTAGGCGAAGCGAACGAGGCGAGGTGAATTGCATAATGTGCGGTGTTGTTAGACGAGTCGCGCCCAGCGGTCAATCCGGGCGTGGGAAAGCCGACGGCTCCTCGTTACGGGAGATTCAGTGGCGGAGAAGTAGGCATGGTAGGGCCGACCTGCCGGTCGGCCTTCCCCGTTCTCTCGCCACATTACTTCCTAGCGGACGGCGGACGCGCGTCAGCGCGTCCCTACCGGCTTACTTCCCCGCCACCTTGTTGACCGTGTTGTAGATGGTCTGGTTGATGGGCGTGCCGTCGGCGGCGTTAATGTTCATGCGGATGCGCATCTGCATCACGGGCTTCACGCCGCCTTCGACTTCGAGGAACACGGTCTTCTTGTCCGCCGAGAGCCTGGCGGACTTCACCACGAGGTCCTCGCCGCCGAACTTCGTGTTGTTGATTTTGTTCTCGCCGATGACTTTGCCCGGCTCGCTTACGGAATACATCTTGGAGCCGTAATTCGAGGTCCAGTTGTAGTTCCACTGGTCAATCGCCCAGTTGCCGTCGTCGGCAGCGGTCTTGGCGTCGAGCGCGGTGGTGAAGGTGATTTCCAGGCCGTTGGGCTTCACATGAAGTTCCTTCGGCATGGCGACGGGCTTGCCGGTGTAGCGCACGCGATGGAACGCGCCGGTCTTCGCGCCGCTGCTCTGCCAGACGCGCAAGCCGGTGGCGTAGAGCTGGCCGTCGCGGGGGCTGAAGCGAGCGCGCATGATGCCGGACTCGAAGTTCAGCGGGAACCGCACCGCGCCGCCCTGCACCTGCCCGCCGACCTCTTCCTTCATCACCTTGAAGAGCGAGCAACTGCCGTAGCTCATGTGCAGCATGTCGCCGCGGAACGGCCCCCACTTGTCGCTCGTCACCCACACCTGGCCGCCGCTGGAGTTGTCCACCTGGTGCGGGAGCCAGAACAACGGCTTGTCGTAGTCCGTGGGCGGCGTGCTCATGTGCGCGGTGTGGACGTGGCCGTAGAAGCCGCCGGGCTTCATCAGGTTCACGCGCGAGCTGGGCACCCAGTTGCCCTCGTTGTCCGAGGAGGTCACTTCGTCGTTCGGGCCCATGCCGAGGCCGTTCGGTGCGCGGAGGCCGTTGGCCCAGGCTTCGAGCTTCGAGCCGTCCTTGGAGACTTTGGCAACGACGCCGTGGTGCTGGTGTTTCGCGCCGCCGAGATTGCCGCCTTTGTTGAAGTAGAAGTTGCCCGCGCGGTCGGTTTCGAGGCCGAGGTTGAACTCGTGGTAGTGCGAGCTGATGGCAATGTCGTTGTTGAAGTTTTCGTAGAAGTCCGCCTCGCCGTCGCCGTTCAAGTCGTGCAAGCGGGTAATCTGGTCGCGGCCCAGCACATAAACTTTCTCGTCCACAATCTTCAGCCCGAGCGGCTGGAAGAGGCCGGTGGCGAAGCGTTTCCACTTCAGCTTGTCGAGCTTGTCGTCAATGCCGCTGACCAACCACACGTCGCCGCTCACGCTGCAAATCGCGGCCTTCGTCGCGTCCGCGAAGAAGTCGAAGCCGCTGGTGCGAATCCACGAGTTCCACGGATTGGCCTTGCCGTCGGGGAGCGTGAGCGTGTCCACGGTGTAGGCGGCGTCGGTTTTGCCGAGCACACCAGCGGTCTCGATGACCGGCGTCCACTGGGCCGCGCCGCCCTTGGTGAGCGCGGGGAGATTCGCCGTGCTGGCCTTGGGCGCTGCGCCGCTGGCGGAGAGTGCGACGACGAAGGTGGTGGCGGCTTTGGTCGCGGGGAGATTCAGGATGAGCAGGCCGGCAGCGGTGTTCTCGACGGTTGCGCCCGCGAGATTGTGGCTGGCCTTGAGCTTCGTGTCCGTGGCGAGCAGGAGCTTCTGCGCCGGAGCTGCGCCTTCCAGATGGATTGTGCGCGTGAAGGCCTCGCCCGCCGCGTCGTAACCGGGCAATTCGAGCACGCCGACTTTGCCGACCGTGTAACTGAGGATGACCTGCTTGCCGTGGACGTAGAGGCCACGCCACTTGGCCCAATCCTTCGGCAGCGGGCCGAAGGAGATGAGTTCGCGCCCATCCTTCACCGGCGGCTTCGGCTCAGTGAAGCCGCCGCTCGCGTCCGCCCAGCCGGGCAACACCTCAGCCTTGAAAGCCACTTCACCGACCGGCGAGGCGACCCCTTCCAAGCCCTCGCGCCCCGTGGGCAACTTCACGAAGCCCCCGCGCCAGCCTAGGCCGAACCTCAGCCGCTCCGTGTCGAAGCACACCGCCGCGTCGTGGCCGAGATTGATGTTCAAGCCCTTAAGCGCGGGGCGGAAGATGTCGTTCTTCTCACCGGCCACTTGCAAGCCACCGCTGTAGAACGCGCCGAGGTCCATCGCGTCCCACTGCGTGCCGGCGGGCTTGGGCTTGGGTGCGGGTTTGGCGTCGGCTTTCTTGGCGTCCTTCTGCGCGTCGGCGGCGGTGAGCGGCAGGACGCAGAATGACAAAGCGGCGGTGAGGACGAGCGGGCGAAGCAAGGTGTTTTTCATGTTCAAGCGAGCGGTGAAACTGCGCGGTGAGCTGCGGGGCGGCAAACATAAATTTCTGAAGTGCGGCGGCAGGGACGCACTCCCCATCGCGTGTTCCGACTTCAAAGCGCCGGGGGCCTTCCGTAGCTTCGCGGCGTGTCCGATGAACTTCCGCTCCTCGCCCGCCCCGTCAGCGCTTTGCGCGGCGTGGGGCCGAAGCACGTGGAGTTCTTCGCCAAGCTCGGTGTCGTGACCGTCGAGGATTTGCTCCTGCTGCAACCGCGTCGCCACGAGGACCGCCGCACCGGCTGGAGCATCGGGCTGTTGCCGCTGAAAGTCCCCGCCACCTTGCTGGGCCGCATCGTCGCGCAGGGGACGAACTATTACGCGAAGAAGACCAAGTCCACGTTCGAGTTCATCCTCGACGATGGCACCGGGCGGCTCCACTGCCGCTGGTGGAACCTGCCTTGGCTCGCGGAGAAGTTCCGCGTGGGGGACGAGGTTTTCGTCCACGGCAAGCTGCTCTCCCTCAAGCCGCGCACCATGGATCATCCCGAGACGGAAATCGTCGAGTCCGGCGAGGAAGCGTCCACGCACCTGCACCGCATCGTGCCGGTGTATCCGCTGACGGAGGGTTTGTCGCAACGCTGGCTGCGCGGGCTGGTGTGGCGGACGCTGGAGGAATACGGCGGGGAGATTCAGGAGCGGCATCCTAGCTTGGTAGGGCCGACCTGTGGCCGGCCTTGTTCATCCATTCAGACTAACGAGGCCGCGCGCAGCGCGGCCCTACCGGGTTCAGAGCCGCAGAATCTCTCCCGCGCCGCCGCTCTCCGCTCCCTCCACTTCCCGCTCGAACTCCCCGACGCCGAGTGCGCCCGCCAGCGCCTCGCCCTCGACGAGTTCCTCGACCTCCAACTCGCCGTCCGTGCCCGGCGCGACAAACTTCTCGCCAACGCCCACAGCCAGCCCTGCAAAGGCGACAACCACCTCATCCGCCCCTACCTCGCCCAGCTCGGCTTCCCGCTCACCGACTCCCAAACCACCGTCCTCCGCGAAATCCGCGCCGACCTCGCGCGCGGCACGCCGATGCGCCGCCTGCTGCAAGGCGACGTCGGCTCCGGCAAGACCATCGTCGCCGCCTGCACCGCGTTGATGGCTTTGGAAAGCGGCCACAACGTCGCCCTCATGGCCCCGACCGAGATCCTCGCCGAGCAGCACCACCGCAACTTCTCCCACTGGCTAAAACCCCTCGGAGTGAATGTCGAACTCCGCACCGGCTCCCGAAAGACCGCCTCCAACTCTCAACTCTCGACTCTCAGCCCTCAACTTTTCATCGGCACCCACGCCCTCGTGGAAGACACCTTCACCGTCGAGCGCCTCGGTCTGGTCATCATTGATGAGCAGCACAAGTTCGGCGTCGCGCAACGCGAGCGGCTGCTGCGCAAAGGCCATTACCCGCACCTGCTCGTGATGACCGCCACGCCCATCCCGCGCACGCTGGGCCTCACCATTTACGGCGACCTCGACGTCTCGGTCATTGCGCACCTGCCGCCGGGACGCGGGGCCATCAAAACTTTCGTCCGGGGGCCGGAGAAATTGCCCAAGGTGTGGACTTTCGTCCGCGAGCGCCTCACCGAGGGTCGCCAGGCCTACATCGTCTATCCGCGCGTCGAGGACACGGACCTGAAGACCGGCACGAAGGCCGTAATGGCGGAGTTCGAGAAGCTGGCGAAGGAACTCGCGCCCCACCGCGTCGCGCTGTTGCACGGGCGTTTGTCGGCGGAGGACAAGGAACTAGTCATGGCCGACTTCCGCGCGAACCGCTTGCAAGCGTTGCTCGCCACCAGCGTCATCGAGGTCGGCGTGGACGTGCCGAACGCGACGGTCATGGTCATCGAAAACGCCGAGCAGTTCGGCCTGGCGCAGCTCCACCAGTTGCGCGGCCGCATCGGACGCGGCGCGCACGACTCCTGGTGCGTCCTCGTCGCCGCGAAGCTCACCGACGATGCCCGCGCGCGGCTCAAGGTCTTGGAGGAAACCACCGACGGCTTCGCCATCGCCGAGGCGGACCTGCAACTGCGCGGCCCAGGCGAGCTGCTCGGCCAGACCCAGAGCGGCGAGACCCAGTTCAAGTTCGCCGACCTCACGCGTGACTTGGAACTGGCAAAGCTGGCGCGGGAGTTGGTCCACCGTGCGAAGTGAGGCCGCAGGACGCGAGTTAACGAATCGCTGCGCGGAACCAGAGCGCAGTCCCCACGCTCACCGCACTTCGATAAGCTGCTCGCCGACTTCCAGCCGACGGCGAATCTCCGGCCATAGGGGGCCGAACCAGCACAACAACGCGGAGTTTGTGCAGTTCCCCACGCGCACCCACACGACCGCCACCTCGCCTGCCCGCACCCGCGACAAGGCCACGTAATCCTCGTCCTTGGTGATGACCGCTGCGCCGAGGGCGGCGGCCTGCGCCCAGATTTGCCGGTCCTTGCCGCGCGCGAGGCCAAGCTCTCGGACGTGCGAGGCCTCGCAACCTTGCCCGCGCAGCCAAGCAGCGAGGGCCGGCGGCAACTGCTCGTCCACGAGGAGTTTCACGCAGCCGCCTTCAACACCACGTGGTCCGTGCCCCCGGCGGCGTAAAGCAGCGCGGCGGTGATGTCGTCGGCTTCGAGGTCGGGGAAGTCGGCGAGGATTTCCTCCCGCGACGCGCCCCCGGCGAGCATCTCCAAGATGTCCTTCACGCGGATGCGGTAGCCACGGATGCACGGACGCCCGCCGCATTGCTCCGGGTCAAAGGTGATTCGGTCCAGGTAGCTCATGGCGGCAAAGTGCCGGAGCTGCGCGGGTGAGTCAAAGCAAGTCCGGCCTCCCGATGACGTAGGTGACGAGTTTCTGACTGGTTCCTCTGCGCGAAGGGTGAAGTGAGACTCCTCACGTCGTCGCCTTCCCCTCCCCGGCGGCAACCGAGAGTTGCCCACGCCCTTTCCCCTCCCTCATAATCCGCGCCTCATGCAGCCATACCTCGACCTGCTCCAGCACGTTCTCGACCAGGGCAAGTTCAAGTCCGACCGCACCGGCACCGGCACTTACTCCGTCTTCGGCGCGCAAACGCGCTTCGACCTGCGCACCAGCTTCCCCGTCCTCACCACGAAGAAGCTCCACCTCAAGTCCATCATCTACGAGTTGCTCTGGTTCCTGCGCGGCGAGACGAACGTGAAGTGGCTGCAAGAGCGCGGCGTGACCATCTGGAACGAGTGGGCCGACGCCGACGGCAACCTTGGCCGCGTCTATGGCGCGCAATGGTGCGACTGGCGCACCACCGACGGCCGCAGCGTGAACCAGATTGACCAAGTCATCGCGCAGCTTCAGCGGAACCCCGACTCGCGCCGGCACATCGTCAGCGCGTGGAACGTCGGCGAGATTGACCAGATGAAACTCCCGCCCTGCCACGCGCTCTTTCAGTTCTACGTGGCCGACGGCGAACTCTCCTGCCAGCTCTACCAGCGCAGCGCGGACCTCTTCCTGGGCGTGCCGTTCAACATCGCCAGCTACGCGCTGCTCACGCTGATGGTCGCGCAAGTCACCGGCCTGAAACCCGGCGAGTTCGTCCACACCTTCGGCGACCTGCACCTTTACGCGAACCATCTCGAACAGGCGAAGCTCCAGCTCACCCGCGCCCCGCGCCCGCTGCCGGTGATGAAGCTCAATCCGGCCGTGAACAACATCCACGACTTCCAGTTCGAGGATTTTACTCTCGAAGGCTACGACCCGCACCCGGGCATCAAGGCGCCGATTGCGGTTTAGCCTTTGCAAACCAGCACACACGGACTCAATTTCAGGCCATGAGCACCGCAGAACTCATCTTCGAACGAGCGCGCGCATTGCCCAGCGACAAGCAAGCTGAGGCGCTGCGCTTCGTGGACTTTCTACTCGCCCACCGCTCGCCCGAGGCCGAGGCGGTTGAGTGGCGGAAACTCCTGCGGCAGACTCAAGACCTACCCTCTGTCCGCGCCCTGACCGATGACGACATCGCGGCTGAAGTCGCCGCCGTCCGCGCCCGCCGATGAGAGTGGTCGTGGACACGAACGTGGTGGTGTCCGCCATCCTCCGCGACCGCAATCCCGAGCGGGCCATCATGCATCTGGTTGAAAGCATTGATTGGGAATGGGTGGCCTCCGCAGACATCCTCGCTGAATACCGGGCTGTGCTGCGCCGCCCCAAGTTTGCTTTGCCTGCCGCCGTGCTCGAGCAGTGGGACCAACGCTTCAGCATGGCCATCGCGCTCTGGCCGGTGACGCTGCCTCCGGAATTCCTACGTGACCCAAAGGACGCCAAGTTCATCGCCTGCGTCCTGGCCTCGGAGGCGGACTACCTGCTCACCGGAGACCGCGACTTCGAAGCGGCCACTGACTTTCCTGGAGTCCGAACCATCGGCGTCAGCCAGTTTGTTTCCCAGTTCTGCCGATGACGAAGTCCCTTGCCAAGGTCTGGCCCCTCGACCCCGCTGTCACCTTCCTGAACCACGGCTCGTTCGGCAGTTGTCCGCTGCCGGTGTTGGAGTTTCAGCGCGAGCTGCGCGACCGGATGGAGCGGCAGCCGGTGACGTTCTTTGTGCGGGACTTGGAAGGCTTGCTGGATGAGGCGCGGGGGAGGCTGGCGGCGTTCGTGGGCAGCGCGGCGGAGGATTTGGTCTTCGTGCCGAATGCGACCTCGGGGGTGAACGCGGTGCTGCGTTCGCTGGAATTTAAGCCGGGGGATGAACTGCTGGTCACCGACCACGAATACAACGCCTGCCGCAACGCGCTGGACTATGTGGCCCAGCGCAGCGGTGCGCGCGTGGTGGTGGTGAAGATTCCGTTCCCGCTCACGAGCGCGGCGGAAATCACGACCCGCGTGCTAAGCGCGGCGACCTCCCGCACGCGGCTGGCCTTGCTGGACCACGTGACCAGTCAGACGGGGATGGTGCTGCCCATCGAAGTCTTAGTGCGCGAGCTGAACGCGCGCGGCGTGGACACGCTGGTGGACGGTGCGCACGCGCCGGGGATGGTGCCGCTGAATCTCCAGCGGTTCGGCGCGGCTTACTGCACCGGCAATTGCCACAAGTGGATTTGCTCGCCGAAAGGCGCGGCCTTCCTCCACGTGCGTCGCGACCGGCAGGAGCGCATCCGTCCGCTGGTCATCAGCCACGGCGGGAACTCGCTGCGCACCGATCGCTCGCGCTTCCTCATCGAGTTCGGCTGGATGGGCACCAGCGACCCGAGCGCGGCGCTGTCGGTGCCCAAGGCGATTGAGTTCATCGGCTCGCTGCGACCCGGCGGCTGGCCGGAGGTGATGCGGAGCAACCGCGACCTAGCGCTCGCCGCTCGCCGCGTGCTGTGCGATGCGCTGGGAACTCCCCTGCCCTGTCCTGACGAACTCATCGGCTCACTGGCATCCGTGCCCATTCCCGACGCCACCTCCGCCACGCCTTCCAAGAACCCGCTCTACCTCGACGCGTTGCAGGACCGGTTGCTGGCGGAGTTCGGCATCGAAGTGCCCATCGTCCCGTGGCCCGCGCCCCCGAAGCGTTTGCTGCGCATCTCCGCGCAGCTCTACAACTCACTGCCGCAATACGAGCGGCTCGCCAGTGCGTTGAAGCAACTGCTGTGAGGGTGCGAGCACCGTTGCCGGACCGCAGCACGCCACAGCGCTCGAGGGCTGGCCAGCATCCACTGCTTTGCGCGGCAGGTTGGGCACGAGGCTGGGGTCATACTTTGCGCCGGCGGAGACTTGGACCACGGTCAGGCGGACCTTGGTGGGGAAGAACTTCTCCGCGTCGGCGCGCTTGTGCGCATGTCCTCCTCCTCCGCTGCCGTCCTTGATGACCAAGTCCATTTGCTTGATGCCTTCGGACCAGACGATGCCGTCGTTCTGCCAGAAGGCTTTCATGGAGACGTCTTTCTCATACACGCCCTTCTCGCGGTAGAGGTCCGTGCCGGTGCAACCGTAGCCGTTGCCCTGACCCTTGTTGGGGATGTAGCAAATGCTCCAGGTCGTCGGTTCGCTGCCAGCGGGCTTCTCGAGGACTTCCAAGCGGATGTGGACGGTGCCGTTGCGGTAGTCCACCGGGGCGGTCCAGTCGCGCGGGCGCTCGGGGTTGATGGCCGCGCCCTTGACGTAGTAGTGCGATTTGCTCGGCTTGGAATTGTCCGCGTCGTCCTTGGTGAAGGTGAAGGTGACATCGAAGAGGACGAACTGCGCGGCGGGCAAGGTGGCGCTGCTCACCAGCAGTGCGACCAGCCAAGCGCCAGGCCACGAGGCTCGGCGGAACGGGGCGGTGGTCAGGCTGCGGGGTGGGCTGGACAGCGTTGCTTCGGTGCTCATGCCGACACGGTGGGGCGGGGTGAATGTGCGGTCGAGCAAGTTTCGCCGGGCTGCACTCACTTGGTGGCCACCACGCGGACTTCAGCGGCGGGAACGAGCAGATGGGCAAGCGATCGGAGGCTGCGGAACCCGCTTTCCCCAAGCTTCAATTTGACTGCCCAAGCTGACGCCGCGCGGTCGTAGCCGAACTGGCCGATACCCGCCAACTCCAGCTTGAAGCCGCACTCGGTGACGAGATTGCCGAGGGTCTGCGCGTTCCAGGAGAAGAGGTGGTGGTTCGGCTCGGCGGGATTGTGGTGGCGGTAGCGAGCCTCTTTCTCGAAGGGCACGTGGAGGAGGAGCTTGCCGCCGAGCTTGAGGATGCGGCGGATTTCCGCGAGCGAGGCGGCTGGGTGCAGCGCGTGCTCCAGCATGTGATGGCAAATGACCACATCGGCGCTGGCATCGACGAGGGCGGTGGAAGCGGGCACGAACTCAATGCCCAGCGCGCGCACGGCGGGCGCGAGGAAGTCCGACACGTCGAAGCCGACGCGGCGGGCGCACTTCAGCTCCGCGAGGTTCCAGCCCGCGCCAACGCCGAACTCGACGACGGTGTCCGTCGCGCGGATGTGCGGGGCGAACTTCTCGGCGCGCAGTCGGGTGACCCACGGGACGGCGGCGGGCGGGAGGCCGCGTTTGCCCTCGTGATAGGCGCGTCCGGCGTCGCCTTGGTAATGGCGAGCGGCGGAGTTGTCGGGCGAGTCGGGCATCGCGCGGAGCGTAGTTGAGGTCAGGGCACGCTGTCGAACGCGTTGTCGTGTTCTATAGCGGTGCCGGAGCAGACCGCCGCTACAGGGCTGGCAGCGGGCGGCGGCCTCAGATAGAACTTGGCGCGTGCCCGCACTCGCCGACTCCGGCTCCGCCGACAGCTCCACTCTGGAGCTGTCCATCGTGATGCCGTGTCTGAATGAAGCGGAGACATTGCCGGTGTGTATCGAGAAGGCGCTGTGGTTTCTGCGGGAGAATCAGGTTCCCGGCGAAGTGCTCGTGGCGGACAACGGCAGCACGGACGGCTCGCAAGCGCTGGCGACGAAGCTGGGCGCGCGGGTGGTGACGATGGCGGAGCGCGGTTACGGGAATGCGCTGCGTGGGGGCATCGCGGCGGCGCGCGGGCGGTTCGTGGTGATGGGGGATGCGGATGACAGCTACGACTTCGCGGCGCTGGGCGCGTTCCTCGCGAAGCTGCGGGCGGGTGCGGACCTGGTGCAAGGCTGTCGGCTGCCGGCGGGCGGCGGAACGATTGAACCAGAGGCGATGCCGGCGTCGCATCGCTGGCTTGGGAACCCGCTGTTCTCTGCGCTGGCGCGGCGAATGTTCCGCGTGCCGGTGAACGACGTTTACTGCGGTCTGCGCGGGTTCCGGCGCGACTTGATTCCCAAGCTGGACTTGCGGTGCGAAGGGATGGAGTTCGCCACGGAGATGCTCATCAAGGCGAGTCTGCGCGGGGCGCGCATCGAGGAAGTGCCCATCACGTTGCACCGCGACGGACGCACGGTGCATCCGCCGCATCTGCGGACGTTCCGCGATGGCTGGCGGACGCTGCGGTTCTTCCTGATTTGCAGTCCGCGCTGGCTGTTCGTGTATCCGGGGCTGCTGCTGCTGGCGCTCGGCGCGCTGGGGTTCGGCGTGGCGATGCCGGGCTTGACGTTCTTCGGCGCAACGTTCGACGCGCACACGCTGCTGTTCGCGAGCCTTGCGCTGATGGTTGGCTATCAGTCGGTGCTGTTCGGCTGGCTGGCGCGGACGCTGGCGGCGCGGGAGGGATTTTTAGCGGAAACGAAGTTGCTCGGCTGGCTGCGGGAGGCGGTGTCGCTGGAACGTGGGCTGGGCGTTGGCTGTGTCATGCTGGTTGTGGGTGTCGGGTTGTTGCTGGCGGCGGTGGCGCAATGGCACGCGGCGGGGTTCGGGCGGCTGGATTACGCGCTCACGATGCGCTGGGTGATTCCCGGCGTGACGTTGACGGCGCTGGGCTTTCAAACGGTGCTCGCGAGCTTCTTCGTCGCAGTGCTGGGGTGGTATCGCCGATGAACTCTGCCTCACGCAAAGGGCGCGAAGGGCGCAAAGGAAAGCCGGGAAACGGGCTCCCCCTTTGCGTCCTTCGCGGCCTTTGCGTGAGGCCATCCCCGCCTTGCCATGAGTGAACTCACCCCAACCGTCAGCGCGTGGGAGGCGGCGTATCTGCGCTTCGAGACGCGGGAGGAGGAGTTGCAGAAGTTCCTGCGTCGGCTGCGGAAACTGGGCGCGCTGACGTGGCCGAGGGACGCGCAGGTGGTGGAGATTTTCTGCGGGCGGGGCAACGGGTTGGCGGCGCTGCAACATCTCGGGTTCACGCGGCTAGAGGGCGTGGATTACTCGGCGGCGTTGCTGACGAATTACTCCGGGCCGGCGAAGTGCGTGGTGGCGGATTGCCGGCAACTGCCGTTCCCAGATGGGTCGCGAGACATCGTGATTGTGCAGGGTGGCTTGCATCACTTGCCGACGTTGCCGGGGGACTTGGAAAGGGTCGTCAACGAGGTGCGGCGGGTCTTGCGACCGGGCGGACGGTTCATGGTGGTGGAGCCGTGGCGGACGCCGTTCCTGCGGTTTGTGCATTGGGTCGGGAGTTTCAAAGTCGCGCGGCGAGCGTGGGCCAAGCTGGATGCGCTGGAGACGATGACGGAGCTGGAGTGGGTGACTTACGACCAATGGCTGCGGCAGCCCGAGGCGGTGCTGCGGTGTCTGGAAACGAGCTTCGCGACGGAGCGGAAGTGCATCGGCTGGGGGAAGCTGATGTGGGTGGGGAGGCGGCCGTGAAGAGGAAATGGGGAATGGGGAATGGGGAATGGGGCGGCGGTGCTCGCAGCGCCGCAGGTGACGGGCGGAAGGGGGAGGCGGGCGTTTGAGAAGTCACGTTCAGTTGGGCTGGGTGTTCGCCGTGCAAGCCTTGCTGCTCGCGGTCGCGGGCTGGCGGAATTGGCTGCAGCTCAACCCGGACGCGGTGGCTTACTGCCGCATCGCGGGCTACTACGCGAACGGGCAATTGGACTGGGCGGTGACGGGGTATTGGGGGCCGCTGCTGAGTTGGTTGATGGTGCCGTGGCTGAAGTTGGGCTGCGGGCCGCTGGTGGCAGCGCGAGTCGTGATGGCTGGGTCGGCGGTGGTGTTTCTCGTTGGGGCGGGGGCGGTGTTCCGGGCGTTCCGGCTGCCGCGCGTGGCGTTGCTGACGGGGGCGTGGGTGGCGGCGGGTTGGTCGGTGTTTTGGTCGGTGCGAAATATTTCGCCGGATTTGTTGATGGCGGGGTTGGTGGGGCTGGCGGTGAGCGCGACCGTGAAGTGTTTCTTGGCCAGAAGCGCTCGTGGTGTGAAGGCGGAATCCAAATGCGGAATGCGGAATGCGGAATGTGGAATCGCTGCGCGCGGCCAGCTCACCGCAGCGGCTACGGCAGGATTGTGGTGGGGCGCGGCATATCTGGCGAAGGCGGTGGCGTTGCCGTTGGCGCTGCTGACGACGGTGGGGCTGGCGTTGTTTGCGTTGAGCGGACGCGGGGAGTTACGACGGGAATTGGCGCTGCGATTGGGAGCGGTCTGGCTGGGCTTGGCACTGGTGGCGGGGCCGTGGATCGGGGTGCTGTCTGGACATTACGGGAAGTTCACGTTCTCCACGACGGGGCCCATTGCTCACGCGCTGGCGGGGCCGGGGGAGGCGGCGCGTTATCACCCGGCGATGGTGACGCTGCACACGCCGGACTTGGGGCGGTTGACGCAGTGGGAGGAGCCGTCGTGGATGGCGTATCGGCGGTGGTCGCCGTTCGCGAGCGGGGAGAACTTCCGGCACCAGCTCGCGGTCGTGGGGCGGAACGTGGACACGCTGACGGACTGGCTCTGGGGGGTGCGTTGGATGTCGGGGGCGGCGGACGCGCGCGGGGCGGCGCGGATGCTGCCGGGGTTTGACTTGCTGGGCTTGAGCTTGGCGGCGGTGCTCGGCGGGGTGGCAGTGACGGTGGTGAATCGCCGTCGGCTCCGGCGAGTGCGGTGGAGTTGGGCGGCGGTGCCGGTGGTGGCGCTCGGCGGACTGTATCTGCCGTTTTGGGTGCAGCCGGAGGACCAGCGGTATTTTTATGGCGTGCTGCCGCTCGTGTGGGTGCTGGTGGTCGGCGGGTGGGGCTGGGCGTGTCGGCAGGGCTGGGGTTGGACGGCGAGCATCCGGCGGCGGGTGTTTCGGGTCGCCGTCGTGGCGTTCAGCGTCCCGGCGTTGCTGTGGCTGGCGGTGGGTTTGGTGGGTTTACCGAATGCCGCGAGCCGCGCGGCGTGGGAATTGATGACGGCGCTCAGGGCCAACGGACACTGCGGCCCGCTGGCTGGTAGTGGGCAATTGCCCGGCGGGCGCACGGGGCTTTACGCCGCGTTCCTGCTCGGCGAGCGCTGGCTGGGGGACGACCCTTCGGCGGGACCGGCGGAGTTCGCGGCGGCGGGCGCGCGGGTGGTGGTGCTGCGGCGTGGCTCACCTCAGGAGCAGGCGTTTGCCGGGGACGCTCGGTGGCGGGCAGTGGCGGTGGAGACAGCCGCTCCGGTGCAGGTTTTCCAGCGGGATAATCCCTAGCCAGCAGCGAGAATTTGGGCTGGAAATTGTGCGCCTGCTTCTGTCTCCTTGCGGAGCCGCCGGTCGAGGAATGTGATTCATCCCCGTGCGGTGTTGGACAGTTCAGCGAACGACAAACATGCAATACTGGCTGGAAACGGACAGCGGCGAGCAGTTCCCCCTGCAAGGCACCTGCACGATCGGGCGGTTGCCGGAGAACACGCTGGCGATCAACGATGGCGAGGTTTCCCGCCGTCACGCCATTATCCACGCGCAGGGCGATGGCGGTTACTACATGGTGGACCTCGGGAGCCGCAACGGCACGCTCCTCAACGGTCAGCGGATGCGGATGCCCGCACAACTCAAGGACAACGATCGCATCCAGATTTCCACCACCAGCCTCGTTTTCCGCGCCAGCGAGCCGCCGGGCGGAGACAGCGAGGAGGCGATGATGACCGTCGCCGCCGCGCAGCAGACCGCGAAGTCCGGGATGTGCTGGATGCTCGTGGCGGACATCTGCCAGTTCACCAAGATGAGCCAGACCATGCCGCAGGACGAGCTGGCGCAGATGGTCGGCAAGTAGGTGCTGGCCTGCAAACAGACCATCGAGAAGTCCCAGGGGCACATCAACAAATACCTCGGTGATGGCTATCTAGCCTACTGGCCGATGGATATCACCAAGCCCGAGGCCATCGCAGCGACCATCAACGCGCTCCGTGCCCAGCAGGCCACCACGCCGATGCAATTCCGCATCGTGCTGCACTACGGGCAGGTGCGGATGGACAGTTCGTTGCAGCAGGGTGAGGACAACCTCATCGGGCCGCAGGTGAACTTCGTCTTTCGCATGGAAAAGGTCTGCGGGGCCTTGAAGTTGTTCTGCCTCCTGAGCGAGGCGGCGGCGACGGAGCTCCAGCCTCACTTCGAGCTGACCGCGCAGGGCGCGCACGCACTCGGCGGCTTCCAGGGGGAGCACAACATGTATTCGTGCTGAGGGCGGAGCGGAGGCGGGAGTAGCCGCGCAAGGGCGCGAAGCAAATTACCTTGGCCGGCCATCCGCCCGCCGCCAGTTCCACACCGGTGTTATCCCAAGTGCCTTGTTCCGCCGCGCTCGTTGCGCCTTTGTGCGGCAAATCCCGGGCTGCCCCCGGCGACTACTTGCGGGCGTCCCATTCCTTCCAAAACACCGTCGGCGTCTTGGCGCGGCTCCAGTCCTCGGGGAACACGTAGTAGTCGAGGCGCTTGAGTTTGGGCAGTTGGCGCAACGCCACGATGCTGGGAGAGGGCGTGGGGATGGCGAGGTATTCCAAGTCCTGACATTCCCACAACGGGTTCAAGTCCGGCTGCGTGGGCAGGCCGTCGAGCCGCAGCACTTTGAGCGGCATCCCGGCCAGCGGGGCGACGTTGGCGACCTGGGTCTTGGCCAGATTAAGGAACTGGAGCGGAGCCCCACGGAGCGAGTCGAGGTTGGCGACGCGCGTGCTGGAGAGGTCCAACTCGATGCTGAGGGGCGCGCCTTGGAGTGCAGAGATGTCCGCGATGGCCGTGTCCGCGAGTCGGAGGATGTCCAGCGGGAGGCTGGCCAGCGGGGCGATGCTGGTGATGGCGCTCTGCCGGAGGTCGAGGAAGCGCAAGGAGTTCATCTTCGCCAGCGGGGCGAGGTCTTCGACCGGCACCTTGTAACAACTGAGGTGTTGCAGCCGCATCCCCTTGAGCGCGGCGATGCTGCGAACCGTGGTGAAGTCCATCAGGTTGGTGACGAGCGGCATCCCAGCCAGCGCGCTGAGGTCGGTGAGGCTGGCGTTGCTACGGATGTTCAAATAGGCCAGCGGCGCGCCTTTGAGTGCGTCGAGCCGAGCGACGACTTTGGTGCTGCTGAGGTCGAGCCATTTAAGCGGCTTGCCGGCCAGCGGACCGATCTCGCGGACCGGAGTGGCCGAGAGGTCCAGCCATTCGAGTGTTTTGATGTCCTTCAAGGGCTTGAGATCGGTGACGCGCGTGCTGCTGAGATCGAGGTGCTTGAGCGGCAGCCCGGCGAGCGGGCCGAGGTCCAGGACGTTCACGCACCGCTGGAGGTTGAGGTCCACTAAGCCCTTCATCTCCCTGAGCGGGTTGAGGTCCGAGATGCCGACCAAGCCGGAGAGATCCAACTGGGTCAGGGGCATGCCCTTGAGCACGGCGAGGTCCGTGATCTCGGCGCACCCGGCGAGGTTGAGGGTGCTCAACTGAATGCCGGACAACGCGCGGAGGCTGGTGATTTTCTGCCCGGAAAGGTTGAGGTGGAACTCGCCGGAGGCTTCGCGTTCCAGCAACTCACCTTTGATGCCGCCGGCGGCGAGGTTGGCGCGGAAGGTGTCGAGGATCTTGGTGTCGCCTGCTGCGAAGCGCCCGAACATCAGGCTGGCCTCCTCGGAGCGGCCCTGATCACGCATCAGCTCGTAGAGCTGCCGGTAGCGCTCGGGCTTGAGCTTCTTGGAGTCGGCAGGCGCGTCTTGGATGATGCCCGCGAGGACGACGGCGCTTTTGCCCGCCGCTGCGTGGGTGGGTTCCAGTTCGCGCGCGCGCTCGAAGGCTTTGCGGGCGTCCCCGTATTCCTGCATCGAGGTGAGGATGTTGCCCTTGATGTTGTGGAAGTTGGCGTTCGAGCCGTCCAGGCTGATGGCTTGGATGATGTTGGTCAGCGCAAGGTTGAACTGGAGTTTGCGCAGATCGGCCTCGGCCACGGAGGCGAAGGAAGGCGCGGTCTTGCGAAGTTCGAGCACGGTCAGCTCGGCCTGCTTGAGGGCTTCCTGTGCGGCCAGCTCGCTCAACTTCACCTTGCCCAGAAAGCCGAGGATGACCACGAAGATCGCGATGACCGCGCCCAGCGCCATGAAGACTTCCTTCTTGTTCCGCTGGAGCAAGAGCTTCATCAGCGTGAAGATGTTCGCGTCCTGCGCGCGGGTGGCGTAGCCGCCCTGGTAGGCCGCGATGTCCGCCTGCAACTCCTCGATGGTCTGGTAACGGTGCTCACGCTCGCGCGCCATGCACTTCATCGCCACGGCGGAGAGCGCGTCGGGGATGGTGCCATCCGGGCAGTGCGGCGCGACCTTGCCCGAGGGGTTTTCAATCGGCTTGTTGTTAAACGTGCTGGGCGTCGCGATGTCGCCGGAGGTGACCCGCGTGAGAATCTCTTCGAGGTTTGCCCCCGTGACCGGCGGCTGCAAGGTGAGGATGCAGTAGAGGATGCCCCCCAGCGCGTAGATGTCCGAGCGGGTGTCAATGTCCGCCACACGGCCCTCGGCCTGCTCGGGGGCCATGTAGTTTGGCGTGCCCTTGATCTGACCGACCATTGTGGCCATCGCATCGGCCCCGGCTCCGGGCAACGGGCCGGAGAACTCGCCGCCCGCTTCTTCCGTGTCCGCCTGTCCGGCGGCGGGCAGCACTTTAGCCAGGCCCCAATCCAGCACCAGCACCTCGCCGAATTCGCCGACCATCACGTTGTCGGGCTTGAGGTCGCGATGCACCACCTGGCGCGAGTGCGCGTAAGAGATGCCGTCGCACACCTTCTGGAAAGCCGTCAGCAGCCGGGCGATCGGGAAGCGCTGGATCGTGTCCGCGTTGCCCTCGCGGATGTCCTTGAGGATGTCGCGCAACGTGCGGCCCTCGATCAACTTCATCGTATAGTAGATCGTGCCGTCGGCCGCCACCCCGATGTCATGGAGGGGAACGATGTTCGGATGTTCGAGCTGGCCGGTGATCTGCGCCTCCGCCACGAAGCTGAACACCGTCTGCTCGTTCGCTTCCGCGCTGTTGAGCATCACCTTGAGCGCCACGGTGCGTGCGAGGTTGTTGTCCTGCGCCTTGAGCACCGCCCCCATGCCGCCGGTGGCGACGACGCCCTCCAACGTGTAAAAGCCCGTGCCCGCCTGGGTCTGGGGCGCGAAGGCGTTCCGGTCCTGGCTGCCGCGCGCGGTGAGGAAGTGGTTAATGGTGATGTTGCCGCGGCCCGCCTCCATCTCGAGCGTGCGCTTGAGTTGTTGGAGCAACTGCTCGGCAGCTTTGCGTTGCGGGCTGACCTTGGCCTGCTCTTTGGGCTTAAACTTGATCATGGATGGGCGGCTTGGTTGGAATGCGCGCGACGACTTTACGTAACAGAGTAGCGCGCGGAGCGCTAGTCTGCTGTTTGGTTCCCGAGACAAAAAGGGCGCGGCCGTGCGGCCGCGCCGGGTCAGCAGTCAACGGAGACTACTTCTTCAGCTTCTCCAGGTCCGCCACGTAGGTTTTCGCCGGCGTGCCGCCGTAGCCGACCTTCTTGAACAGCTCTTTCCCACTCGCATCGAGGACGACGACGGTCGGGTAGCCGGTGACGCCGAACTGCTTGGCCAACGCCTTGTTCGCGGCCTTGAGTTCGGCGGACTGCGGTTTGCTGTTCGGGAAATCAATGTCCACCAGCACGAGGTTGGCCTTCGCGAACGCAACAAACTCCGGGGCCGTCAGCACGGTCTTGTGCAGGTTCTTGCACGGCGGGCACCAGTCCGAGCCGGTGAAGTCAATGAGCACGAGCTTCTTCTCGGCTTTGGCCTGCTCCAAGGCCTTGGGCAGGTCGGTGAGCCAGCCGACATCAGCAGCGTGAAGCTGGCAGGCGACGAACGTGGTGGTGAGGAGGAGGGCGAGTTTTTTCATGCTAAACGGAGTGGTGTTGAGTTGTTGGAGACGGCGAAACTTAACGGGCGGCGGCGACGCCCACCAGCGATTATTTTCACTTCCAGGGTCGGGTCGACTCAACGCGCTCCCCCCGGGCGGTCCCGCCGCCCCGCCGTCTGGGGCTGAATGTTTATTCCGAGCCTGCGTCGGAACACGCGCGCCGCTAATCAGGCGCATCAACAAACAACACAACCCGTAAGCATCATGAAGAAACTGTTCGCACTGTTCGCTGCCACCCTCGTCGCCACCTCAGCCTTCGCCGGCGAGTTCCCCGACATCAGCATCGCCGACCTCAAGAAGGCCATTGCCGACAAGAAGGTCACCGTCGTTGACGTGATGGGCACCGGTTCCTACAAGGCCAAGCACGTCCCCGGCGCGATTGACTTCGCCGCCGTGAAATCCGACTTCGCCAAGGCTCTCCCCGAGGATAAGAACGCCCTCGTCGTCGCCTACTGCGGCGGCCCGAGCTGCAAGGCCTACCAGGCCGCCGCCAACGCGGCTGAGAAGCTCGGCTACAAGAACATCAAGCACCTCTCCGCCGGTATCTCCGGTTGGGTGTCCGCCGGTGAGAAGACCGACAAGGCGAACTAAGCCCTAGCTCAAACTCTCCAGCGCCTCGTGCTCACGCGCGGGGCGCTTTTTGTTTGAGGCCCCGATGAGGCGGCGCACGGGCTCGTCGCCTCAGCCAGAACGACAAGGGCAGGACGATGACTCCTTGGTCTCCACTGGTGGCGGCTGTTGATGGCGATGCGCGCCAGCCACTGGTAGGCCACGGTCGGGCTGATCCCGAACCGGCGGTCGAGTTCCGGACATGGGCGTCGGGTAGGCGGGCTAGAAGAATACCGGGTGCCTCGCAGGTAGGTTTTTCACAAGCCAAGGCATAGGTTCGCCACGCTGCTGACACCAGGCTCCAAGTGGTGTCGCCGCACACCTGTCCACCAAGTCTCCGGTTCACACACGAGGAAGGGTGGGGCTGGAGGCGCTTCGCCGCCGGTCCGTGTATCCGCGCGCTCCGCTTGAACGCTCCGTGGCCGCACGGCTCCTTCTTCCAGAGCTAGTGAACTCACGGCTCTCCAACGCCGGGGAGTTGTGCCCTTGCCCTCGCTCTCTGAGCCTGTCCCACCGCTGCGGTATCCGCCTGGAGCTGGCACCGCAGAGGCCGGACAGGTGCAGCGGTTGGTGGCAACCCACCACCGCCGAAGCCCTCGAAGCAGACAGTGAAGCCGTCGGTTCGCGCTCTTTGTGTCCTTCGTGTCTTCGTGGTTCAGCCTCAGAGCCCAGTGGCTCATCGGTGGTCCATGGGTTGCAAGCAACAGGGTCGCACCCGGGCTGACACCGCGCTTGCCTCCGCCCCAGCAGGTTTCCATACTCCGCCCCGCATTTTGAACTTATGAACCAACCTATTCGTGTTGCTATCACCGGCGCTGCCGGCCAAATCGGTTACTCTCTCCTCTTCCGCATCGCCTCCGGCGCGATGTTTGGACCGAGCCAGCCCGTCATCCTCCACCTCATCGAAATCCCCGACGAGAAGGCCCTCAAGGCTCTCGGCGGCGTTATCATGGAACTGGAAGACTGCGCGTTCCCGCTGCTCAAGGGCTGCGTCCCCACCAGCGACTTGAGCGAAGGCTTCCGCGGCGTGAACTGGTCGCTGCTTGTCGGCGCCCGCCCGCGCGGCCCCGGCATGGAGCGCAAGGATCTCCTCACCGCCAACGGCAAAATCTTCACCGGCCAGGGCGCGGCCATCGCCAAGAACGCCGCCCGCGACGTGCGCACGCTGGTCGTCGGCAACCCTTGCAACACGAACTCCCTCATCGCGATGAACAGCGCGGCCGGCGTGCCCCGCGAACAGTTCTTCGCCATGACCGCGCTCGACGAAAATCGCGCCCGCACCCAGCTCGCGAAGAAGGCCGGCGCGCCCGTCGAGTCCATCACCAACCTGGCCATCTGGGGCAATCACAGCTCCACGATGTATCCTGACTTCTTCAACGCGAAGATTCAGAACCGCCCCGTCACCGACGTCATCGGGCACCGCGAGTGGTTGGAGAAGGACTTCATCACCACCGTGCAGAAGCGCGGCGCGGCCATCATCGAGGCGCGCGGCCTCAGCAGCGCCGCCAGCGCGGCCAACGCCGTGGTGGACACCGTCCGCCGCCTCACCACGCCCACGGCGGCGGGTGATTGGTTCAGCGTCGCGGTCTGCTCCGATGGCAGCTACGGCATCGAGAAGGGCCTGATGTTCAGCTACCCGATTCGCACCGACGGCAAGCACTGGGAAATCGTGCAAGGCCTGCCCGTCAACGAGTTCAGCCGCGCGAAAATCACCGCGACGGAGAACGAACTGAAGGAAGAGAAAGCCCTCGTGGCCGACCTGCTCCCGAAGGCTTAATGCCCGTTCACTCTGAAGCCGCCGGCGCGAGCCGGCGGCTTTTTCATTTCCACGAACGCGACCAGAACCCGAAATGATGCCTCACGCAAAGGACGCGAACGACGCGAAGGTGGAGGAGTCCGGGCCGTCGGTTTCCTTTCGCCTTGGGACAATTCCTATAGAACTCACCGCACTCGCGCCGGATGTGCTGCGGCTGCGCGTCGCCCGCCCGGTAGGGCGAGACTCCGTCGAGCCCCATCTCGAGCGCAGCGAGGCGAGCGCAGCGAGCATCTCGGGCGAAGGCACGGCCAGCCAAGATGCTCGCTTCGCTCGCGCCTCCTCCGTCGGCAAATGGGGTTCGACGGAGTCTCACCCTACCGGGCGGGTTGTGCTCACCACCGCAGCCGGCAAGTTCACTCTGAACCGCCGCACCGGCGCGTGGACGCTCCACGACCGCACCGGCCTCGAAGTATTCCGCTGCCCCACGTTCGCTCTCGCCGACGCGCAGCCGCAGCTCACCCTCCAGCTCGCGGACGGCGAACGCATCTTCGGCCTCGGCGAATCCACCGGGCCGCTCAACAAGCGCGGCCTCATCCGCGAGTTCTGGAACGCCGACGTGCTGGGCCACGCCTCCTGCATCCACCCGAGTCTCCGCAATCTCTACGTCTCCATCCCCTTCGCGCTCTCGTTGCGCGAAGGCCGCGCCGCCGGTCTTTTCTGGGATAACCCCGCGCGTCAGACTTGGGACATCGGCTGCACGGCGCTCGACGAGTTCCGCCTCCGCGCCGCCGGCACGGGCGATGGCTCGCTCTACCTCTTCCTCGGCCCCACGCCCGCCGACGTCGTCGCGCGCTTCACCGAGCTGACCGGGCGCATCCCGCTGCCGCCGCGCTGGGCGCTGGGCTACCACCAATCCCGCTACAGCTACAGCAGCCGCGCGGAGCTGGAGCGCATTGCCCGCGAGTTCCGCCGCCGCGAGATTCCCTGCGACGCCCTACACCTCGACATCCACCACATGGATGAGCACCGCGTCTTCACTTTCGGAAAGTCCTTTCCGCGCCCGGCGGAAATGCTGGCGAAGCTCGCGCGCCAAGGCTTCAAAGCCATCGCCATCGTGGACCCCGGCGTGAAGAACGACCCGCAGTTTGGCGTGCTGAAACGCGGCTTGGCTCAACACGCCTTCGTCAAAGCCCCCGGCGGCAAGCGCGACTTCATCGGCAAGGTCTGGCCCGGCAAATCCCGTTTCCCCGACTTCCTCAGCGCGCCCGTCCGCCACTGGTGGGCGCAGGAACAAGCCACCTTCCAACGCCTCGGCCTCGCCGGGATTTGGAACGACATGAACGAACCGGCGCTCTTCGACACGCCCGGGAAGACGCTGCCGGATGACTGCGTGCATCAGGTCTCGGGGGGGGACGTGGCGGGCCGCCAGGTTTTGGACTACGCCAGCCCTCTGGCGCTTTTGTCCGCCGTGGAAGAGCGCCAGAGGACTGGCGCACTCCAAGACGCGGTCGCGACCTCCCACGCCGCCGTCCACAACCTCTACGGCTCCGCCATGGCCGCCGCCTCGCGCGAAGGCGCGCTCCTCGCCGCGCCAGACAAGCGCCCCTTCATCCTCACCCGCTCCGGTTACGCCGGCATCCAGCGCCACGCCGCCGTCTGGACCGGCGACAACAGCTCCACTTGGGAACATCTCGCCGAGTCCATCCCCATGCTGCTGAACCTCAGCCTCAGCGGCGTCGCCTTCTGCGGGGCGGATGTCGGCGGCTTCCTCGACCATTGCACCGGCGAGCTGCTGGCGCGCTGGACGCAGCTCGCGGCCTTCACCCCGTTCTTCCGCAACCACGCGAACATTGACTCGCGCCCGCAAGAGCCGTGGGCGTTTGGCCCCGAAGTCGAGGCGCGTTGCCGCGACGCCATCGCGCTGCGTTACCAGCTCTTGCCCTACTTGAACTGCCTCTTCGCCGAGGCCCATCGCACCGGGGCGCCCATCATGCGCCCGCTGCTGTGGCACCATCCGAACGACCCCGCGTGCGTGGCGTGCGACGACCAGTTCCTGCTCGGCGAAAGCCTCCTCATCGCGCCCATCCTCCGCCCGGAAGCGGGCACCCGCAGCGTGTATCTGCCGATGGGGATGTGGTTCGATTTCTGGAGTGGCGAACTCTACGAAGGCGGGCACCACGTCCTCGTCGAAGCCGTTCCCGAGCACATCCCCGTCTTCGTGCGCGGCGGCTCGGTGGTGCCGACCGTCGCCCCGCGCCAGTTCATTGGGAGCGAACCCGACGCGGTGGTGAACCTTCATGTCTGGCCCGGCGGCCGCAGTGCCTTCACCTGGCACGAAGACGACGTCGCAACCCTCGGCTACGAACGCGGCGAGGTGGCCACGCGGCCCGTCGAGTTCGTGGACCAAGGCACGCGGCGGCGATTGGAACTGGGCGCGGTCAGCGGCAGCTTCCCCAGTCGCGTGGAGAAGTGGCGCGTCATCTTGCGGCAAGCCCACCGCCCCGTGCGCGTGTGGGTGAACCGCGAGCGCGTCCCCGGCAGCTTCGACGCGACGCTGGGGGTTGTCGTCTTTGAAGTGCCGAACCGCCCCGAGCCGATGACGGTGCGCTGGCTATAACTCGAAGGGAATCATCCGCCAACGGGAAGCAACCGTAAGCCAACGGGAAGCAACCGCTAGGCGACGGGAAGCAACCGACAGTTATCGAGAAGCGACCGGCAGCCAACTCGAAGCATCCGGCAGGCGTCAAGAAGCGCCCGGCGGCAACCAAGAAGCGCCCGACGGCCATCTAAAAGCTCCCGGCAGACGGAACAAATCACCCGGCAGGAAACAAAAAGCTCCCGGCTGAAAGCCGGAAGCATTCGGCAACAAGCGGCAGGCTACCTCCGGTAGATAATAAGCAGCCGACGGTCATAAAGAAGCCGCCGACGGTCGAAAATATGCTGCCGACGGTAATCAAGAAGCGACCGACCTTAATCGAGAATCGAACGGCAGCCTACGGGAAGTGCCCGGCAACCAACTGGAAGCAACCGGTAGCCATCGGGAAGCCCACGACGGCAAACGGTGAACCCAGATGCCGCAGCAAAAAACCATCGCACCGAAATGTCCGCCCAAACCGGTCGGTGGGTGATATTTGCCATGTCCCCCTTGCCCAGCCGCGACGGGCCGCTTCAGCCCCCGACGCGCTTCTTGAGTTCCTTCAACTGAGCCGCCTCGGGCTTGGCGACGTAATACTTGTCCAGCGGGTAGCAGCCGGAAATGAGGCCGTTGCGTGGGGCGGTGGTGCAATCGCTGAACGTGCGGCAGATGAGGCGCTTCTCCAGTTCCCCCTTCGTCGCCGCGTCCGCGAGCATCGTCGGGTAGCTCAAGACCGCGCGGCCCATGCCCACCAGGTCCGCCCAGCCGTGGCGCAGAAGATACTGCGAGACGTGGGGCAAGTATTCTTGGAGGTAGCTCAATCCGGAGCCGACTAGCAGCGGCGCGCTGACTCCTGACTCCTGACTTCTGCCTCCTGCCAAATGTGCCTTCAGTTGCCGCACCACCTGCACCTGCCGCGCCACATCAATCAGCGGGTCATAGGCCGGTTGATAGCCATCGCTCGGCGGATAGGCGGCGGGGCGCTGGAGGTGCGGCGTGTAGTAGGGCGAGCCAGCGGTGGTGTTGAGAATCTTCACGCCGAGCTGCGCGCAGAGTTCGGCGAACTGGAAGGTCTCCGTCAGGTCAATCTGCGTCGGGTCGCTCTGGTTCACGCCGAAGCCGTAGCGATACGGCAGGCACTGGCTGAAGTCCTCCGGGATGCCGGGGCCGAGCTTGCCGGGCACCGAGAGCGCCGGATCGGGCTTGTGCGGCACTTTGTCGAAGCAGCTCAAGCGCACGGCGAAGTCGATTTTGTTCCCGCTGGCCCGGATGCCCGCGATGATGTCGCGCAAGATGCGCGTGCGATTCTCGAAGCTGCCACCGAACTTCCCCGGCCGCGTGTGAGCGCCGAGGAACTCGTGCAGCAGATAGCCGTGGCAATGCTTCAAGTCCACGAAGTCCGCGCCCACGTCCCATGCGAGCTTGGCCGCGCGGATGAAGTCCTCGATGAGCTGCTCAATCTCGTCGTCCGTGAAGACCTGCGCGTCGCTCGTAACCTTGAACTTCGGGTCGAGAATCGGATGACGGAAGGCGACGCGCGGCTCGTAAGTCGTCTTGCCGTTGGGTTTGCAGAAGCGCCCCGAGTGCGTGAGCTGGAAGCCGAGGACGAGGTCGTCCGTCGTGCCGTAACGCTCGGCGTGCGCGCCCTTCAGCAGACCCACCAACTCGGCGATGCCGGCCTTGTTCTGCTCGATGAGGATGAGCTGGTTCGGGTTCGCCCGCCCATCGGGCCGCACGGCCATCGCCTCCGCCCCGCAAATCAGCTTCGCGCCGCTCTCGCCGAAGCGCTGCCAGCGGCGGCGCATCTCGTCGCTCAAGCCGCCCGTCGTCGTGCCGTCCCAGCCTTCCATGGGGTGGAGCGCGATGCGGTTGCCGATGCGCTTGCCGTTGACCGTGAGGCCCGGCACCGGCTCGGCGAGCGGGGAGTTGCCAGCGGCGATGGTGTCCTCGCACGGCAACTCGATGCCGAGCGACGCGCAGTGCGCGCGGAAGTCAGCGACGGTTTTGAGGGAGGGAAGGCGGGTGAGTTTGAAGGGTTCGGGCATGCACTGAAATGGAGTTAAGGTTGGCTCCGCTCCGCGACGAAAAGCCGGGTGAACTCGCCGTCGCTCACGTTGTAGTAGATGCGTTGGCCGTCGGCGCTGAAGGCGGGGTGTGGGTCGTTGCGGCGCCAGGATTGCGCGCCTTTGCTTTGCACGAAGCTGTGGAGCAACGCCCATTTCCCGCCGTTCATGTCCGCGACCAGGATGCCCCACTCCAGCGGCGGGCCACCGGCTGCTTCACTGAGACCGTCGGTGACCATGAGCTTGCCGTCGGGACTGACGGAGGGATGGGAGCCGCGCAGGTTGGGCACGTCCTTGAGTCGGGCGGGTGGCGCGTCCTTGTGGTCGGTGTCAAAGAGCAGGTTCCCCACTTCGAAGATGCCGCGCGAGTCGGGGTGCCAGCCGGGATGGCCCCACTTGGTGCGGAACCACTTCAGCCGCGCGGATTCCAGCTCGAAGCAGACGATGCCCTGCCGTTGGCTGGCGCCCTTTGCCATGAAGTTGTCGCCGCCGTTGCCTGCGGCCAGCTTGAAGAAGACGCGCTGCAAGTCCGGGCTAAGGACGGGGAAGAAGATGGAAGCGGGCTTGCCGGCGAACTCCTTTTGCAACCACTCGCCGTGCTGGGTCTCAACGGCACTCATCTTCAGCGCGGTGCGCGTCTCGCCGGTGCGGGCGTCCCAAGCGTAGAGGTCGCGAAACGGGCCGGGGTTCCAATGGCAGCCATACAGCAGCACGAGGTCGCCGGCGGGGCGGGCGAAACCAATCTGGCGGTCCTCGGCGATGACTTTCCTCTCGCGGGTCGCCACGTCCACGACGACGACGCGCCAGCGCTTGTCCACGACCTCGTGGTAGGCCACGCGCTTGCCGCCGGAGAGCCACTGCTGGCAGGCGACGCGGTGGGCGTCCTCAGTGTGGACGTTCTCGGCGAGCACGGTCTCCTGGCCGGTGGCGCGGTCCAGGATGCGGACTTCGCCGACGTAGCTGGCGGGGTGCTTGGAGGTGAAAAAGAGGACGTGCTTCCCGTTGGGGCTTTCCGGGTTCGCGACGTAATAGCTGTGGATGGCATGGCGGCCCGGCACTGCCGAGACCGGGGCGATGCGCACGTTGGCCTGCCACGGGGCGATGGGGTCGGCGGGCGCGGCAGCGATGAGTGGCAGCGCAGCGAGGGAGAGTAGCCAGACCAGGACTTTCATGTGACGTGGTGCGTGCGAAGAGACGTTCGCGGACTGTAGGGAGCTGGCGCTTGGAGACAAGTCGCGAGGTTGCGAACCCATTCTCCGAGCCGCGCCACCAAATCGTGACCCAAAAGACTTTGCCTCGCTCGCGGTGCGCGTGTAGAAAGCCGCCTTCGTTTTCCGGCAACCCGTTCATGAATCGCCAGCCCAGTCTTCGCTCCACCTTCGCGCTGAAGCTGCGCGTGCTGCGTGGGATGGCGCTCGCGGGCTTGCTGGCCCTCGTCGCTGGCAACACCGGCTGTTCCGTCAAGCGCCTCGCCATCAACCAGCTCGGCGACGCGCTCTCCAACGGCGGCGGCAGCTTCGCCACGGACGACGACCCCGACCTCATCCGCACCGCCGCGCCCTTCAGCCTCAAGCTCATGGAGTCGCTGCTCCTTGAGGCCCCGCAGCACCGCGAGCTGCTCCAGGCCCTCGCCAGCGGCTTCACGCAATACGCCTACGCCTTCGCGGACCAACCCGCCGACGAGCTGGAGGAGAAGGACCTCGCCGCCGCGAACGCCGGTCACGTGCGGGCGAAGCGACTCTATCAGCGCGCGCGCAACTACGGCTTGCGCGGGCTGGCGGTGAAGCACCCCGACTTCGAGCAACGCCTGCGGGCCAATCCCGCCGTCGCCGTCCGCGTCACGAAGAAGGCCGATGTGCAGCTGCTCTACTGGACCGCCGTATCGTGGGCCGCCGGCATCTCGCTCTCGAAGGACAGCCCCGACGCCATCGCCGACCTGCCGCTGGCGGCAGCGCTGATTGACCGGGCGCTCGCACTGGACCCCGGGTTCGACCACGGCGCGGTTCACTCCTTCCTCATCACCTTCGAGCTAGCGCGGCCCGGTGCGGGAACGGACGCAGTGGCGAAGGCGCGGCAGCACTTCGCGCGCGCCGTCGAGTTGAGCGGGGGCAACCAAGCGGGGCCGTTCGTGGCGCTGGCGGAGAGCGTGGCGCTGAAACAGCAGAACGCCGCCGAGTTCAAAGCGTTGCTCGAAAAAGCGCTGGCCGTCCAAGCGGACGCCCGTCCCGAATGGCGACTGGTGAACACCCTCATGCAGCGCCGTGCCGCGTGGCTGCTGGGGCGGATGGATGATTTGATATTGCCGGCGTTGCCGCCGGTCGAAACCAAGCCAAAGCCGTGATGAACCAAGTCCAAAGTCCAAAGTCCAAAGCCCAAAGCCACCTTACCTCCGGGCACGCCCGAACTGCGCAGCGACCTTGGACTTTGGACCTTGGACTTTGGACCCTGCTTTTCTGGCTCACAATGACGGTCGTCGCCCCCGCCGCCGCGCCCGTCAAAATCCGCCTCGCCACCCTCGCCCCGAAAGACTCCTCGCCCCACAAGAGCCTCCAGCAGATGGGCGAAGCGTGGAAGAAAGCCACCGGCGACCAAGTCCAGCTCACCCTCTTCACCGACGGCACGATGGGCGGCGAGGCCGACATGGTTCGCCGGATGCGCATCGGCCAGATTCAGGCCGCGATGCTCACCGCCCCCGGCCTCTCGCAAATCGAGGATTCCGTCGGCGGGCTGCAACTCCTGCCGATGATGTTTCGCTCGCTCGACGAGTTTGATTACGTGTTCGAGAAGCTCCGGCCCGGGCTGGAAAAGAAGTTCCGCGACAAGGGTTTTGAAATCCTCTGCTGGGGCGACCTCGGCTGGGTGCGCCTCTTCTCCAAGCAACCAGCCCACCGCATTGACGACTACCGCAAGATGAAGGTCTTCGTCTGGTCCGGCGATTCCCGCTCTGCTGACGTGATGCGCGCCCTGCGCGTCAACCCCGTGCCCGCCGAGCAGACCGATGTGCTCCCCGGGCTCCAGACCGGCCTCTTCGACATGGTGCCCAGCGTGCCCATCTACGCGCTGGCAGGGCAGTTCTACGGCCCCGCCTCGCACATGCTCGAAATCAACTGGGTCCCGCTCGTCGGCGCGACCATCGTGTCCAAGAAGAGCTGGGACGCCACGCCCGCCGACAAGCGCGCCGCACTCCTCCAAGCCGCCGCCGAGGCCGGTAAACTTATCCGCGAGCGCGGCCGCGCCGAGAGCGACGAGGCCACCGCCGCGATGGTCAAGCGCGGGCTGAAAGTCACCCAGCCCACGCCCGACGACCTCGCGGACTGGGTGCGCTTCACCGACGAGGCCTTCCCGAAAATCCGTGGCAAGCTCGTGCCCGCCGAGATGTTCGACGAGGTGTCGAAGCTCGTGAAAGAGTATCGGGCCAAGGCGAAATGAGCGGCGCTGGCGAACGCGAATGGAGTGCGGACGCCCACGTCCGCAGCCGCTGCGTGAACCCGGAGCCTACGAGGGAAAAACTGCTGCGGACGTAGGCGTCCGCGCTCCAAGCACATGAATTCACTTCCCGTCAGCTCCGAAACCCCCGCCGTCCCGCTGACCGGCCTCCGCCTGTGGCTGCGCCAGGGCGAAAACCTCCTCCTCTGTTCCATCCTCGTCGCGCTGATGGTGCTCCCGTTGCTGGAGGCTTTCCTCCGCAAGGCTTTCGCCTCGGGCATCCCGGGCGCGACGACGCTGGTTCAGCACTGCACGCTTCTCATCGCGATGCTCGGCGGCGCGCTTGCGGCACGCGACAGCCGACTGCTCGCCATGTCCGCGCTGCCGACGATTCTGTCGCCCAAGTGGAAAATCTTCGCCGCGCACTTCAGCGGCACGATGGCCACGACCATCACGCTCTTCCTCACCGTCGCGGGCATTGAGTTCGTGAAGACCGAGCGCGAGAGCGGCAACTTCCTCGTCGGGCAAATCCCCATCTGGTGGGTCCAAATCGTCACGCCCATCGGCTTCGCGCTCGTGACTTGGCGGCTGCTGTGGAACGCCTCGCCCAAGTGGTGGGGCCGCGCCGTGGTCTTCGTCGCGAGCGGCCTGCTCGTGTGGCTTGCCACGCATCCGCCCACGGACCCGGCCAAGCTCGTTTGGCCCGCGATTGCCACGCTGCTCGTGGCGACCGTGCTGGGCTCGCCCATCTTCGTCACCCTCGGCGGTGCGGCGATGATTCTGTTTTGGGGCGAAGACTTGCCCATCGCCTCCATCCCGCTCGACCACTACCGGCTCGTCACCAACGCCACGCTGCCGACGATTCCGCTCTTCACGCTGGCCGGTTATCTCCTCGCGGAAGGCGGCGCGTCGAAGCGGCTGGTCGGCGTGTTCCAGGCGTTGTTCGGCTCCTTCCGTGGCGGCCCAGCCATCGTCACCGCGCTGGTCTGCACGTTCTTCACCTCGTTCACCGGCGCGAGCGGCGTGACCATCCTCGCGATGGGTGGCCTGCTCATGCCCGTGATGCTCGCGGCGCGCTACTCGGAGCGTAACGCCCTCGGCCTGCTCACCGGATCCGGCGCGCTGGGCCTGCTCTTCCCGCCGTCGCTGCCGCTGATTCTCTACGCCATCATCGCCGGCTCGAAGGCGCAGGCGGCGGGCGTGACCATCGAGAAGATGTTCCTCGCCGGCCTTCTGCCCGGTCTGCTGCTCGTGGCGTTGACCGCGTGGTGGGGCGTGAGCCGGGGGCCGAAGGACGCCAGCGACCGGCCCAAGTTCTGCGGAGCCACGGCGCGCGCCGCCATGTGGGAGGCGAAGTGGGAGCTCGCCGTGCCGTTCGTCGCGCTGGGCGCACTGTTCGGCGGCATCGCCACGCCCGTGGAAGCGGCGGCGGTCACGGCGCTCTACGTCTTCATCGCCACCGTCTTCATCCACCGCGACTTGAATCTGACCACGGACATCCCGCGCGTGCTGACTGAATGCGGCCTGCTCGTGGGCGGCGTGCTGATGATTCTCGGCGTCGCGCTGGGCCTGACGAACTACCTCGTGGATGCGCAGATCCCCGCGAAGGCCGTCGAGTGGGTCACGGGCACGATTCACTCGAAGTGGGTGTTCCTCCTCGTGCTGAACGTGCTGCTCCTGCTCGTGGGCTGCTTCATGGACACCTTCTCCGCCATCGTGGTCGTCGTGCCGCTCCTCGTGCCGCTCGGCTCCGCATACGGAATCGATCCGTTGCACCTCGGCATCATCTTCCTCGCGAATATGGAGCTGGGCCTGCTGGCACCGACGGTGGGCATCAACATCTTCCTGGCCTCCTACCGCTTCAAGAAGCCGGTGATGGAAGTCTCGCGCGCCGTGTTGCCGATGCAGGGTGTGCTCCTCATCGGCGTGCTGCTCATCACCTACTTCCCGCCGCTGACGACGTGGCTGCCGGGCTTGCTGGGAAGGTAGCGCGGCGCTGTAGCGGCGCTCTGTGAGCGCCGTTGGAGCGGGTCAATCAGGCCGGGGAACGGCGGTCACAGACCGCCGCTACAAGCGCTAGGCTTTATCCTTCCACGCGCGCAGCCGCAGTGCGTTGCCGATGACCAGCACGTCGGACAAGCCCATCGCCGCTGCGCACAACACTGGACTGAGCAGGCCCAGCGCGGCCAGCGGCACGGCGGCGGCGTTGTAGAAGAAGGCCCAGAAAAGGTTTTGCTTGATGGTGCGGAGGGTCGCCTGCGCGAGGCCGAGCGCCTCGGGGATGGCCTGGATGTCGGACTGGAGGAGAATGATGTCCGCCGCCTCGCGGGCCACGTCGCTGGCGCGCGCGACGGCGATGCCGAGGTCCGCCTGCTCCAACGCCGGCGCGTCGTTGATGCCATCGCCGACGAAGGCGACGCGTTGGCCGCGCGCCTGGAGCTGCTGCACGATGCCAGCCTTCTGCTCCGGGCGGACTTCCGCGAAGACGTTCTCCTTGGCGATACCGGCCTGCGCGGCGATGGCGGCGGCGGTCTGCGCGTTGTCGCCGGTGACGAGGAACACGGTCTTGCCCTGTCGTTGCAAGCCCGCGACCACCTCGGCGGCGTGCGCCTTCAACTGGTCGCGCAGCGCGAAAAGCGCGAGCGGTTCGGAGCCGCGCGCGAGGCCGAGGACAGTTGCGCCTTGGGAAGTCCACTCGGCGACGAAGGGGTTGGCCCCAACGCTCACCCCCGTTTCAGCCAACCACCGCAAAGAGCCGAGGCGGAAAATCGCGCCTTCGCTCGTGGCCTCGATGCCGGAGCCACGAAGCTCACGCCAGCCCTGTAGCGGTGGTCTGCGACCGCCGAATTCCGGCTGGGCGTCGGCAGCGGAACGGCGGTCACAGACCGCCGCTACAGCGCGGCTCAACGGATGATTCGAGGGCGCAGCCAGCGCGGCGGCGAGTTCCTTGACTGACTCAGCACCTGGCTTCACCTCGTGAACCGCCGCCACCGCCAGCTTCCCCTCCGTCAGTGTCCCGGTCTTGTCGAAGAGCACGGCGGTGATGCGGCCGCTCTTCTCCAAGGCCGCGCCGTCGCGAATCAGGATGCCGCGCCGCGCGGCCGCGTTCACGCCGGCCATGATGGCGGCGGGCGTCGCGAGGCCCATCGCGCACGGACACGCGACGATGAGCACACCCGCCGCGTGGATGAACGCCGCCGCCAGCGGCGACGCGGGGAAATGCTCGGGCTTCAGAAACGGCAGCAGGGTCGTGGCCGCGTGCAAGGCACTTTCGTAAGCCAGTCCCCACCAAAGCCCCGTGCCCAGCGCCACGAGCACGACGATGGGCACGAACACCGCGCTGACTTGGTCGCCGAGCTTCTGAATGCTCGAGCGGCTGGACTGCGCGCGTTGCACGACGGCGATGATTTGCGCGAGCGCGGTGGCGTCGCCGGTGGCGGTGACGCGGAGGACGAGGCGACCATTTTGGTTCACGGTGCCGCCGTAGAGTTTTGCGCCGGGAGACTTTTCGACCGGGAGTGATTCGCCGGTGAGCATCGCCTCATCCACGGCGGACTGGCCTTCGAGAACTTCGCCGTCCACCGGCACGCGGTCGCCAGGGCGGAGCGCGACGCGGTCGCCGGGCATGAGTTCCGCCACGGGGACTTCGCTCTCCGCGCCGCTGGAATCAAGGCGGCGGGCGGTTTGCGGGGCGAGGTTCAGCAACGCTTTCAACGCGCCGGCGGCGTGGGCGCTCATGCGGGCTTCGAGCCAGTGGCCGACGCTGATGAGCGTGATGATGGCGGCGGCCTCCATGAAGTAGAGATGTCCGTGCCAGTCGCTGAAGAGCGCCCACGCGCTGAAGCCGAAGGCCGTGGTCGAGCCAAGCGCGACGAGCGTGTCCATGTTCGAGCTGCCCACGCGGAGCTGTCGCCATGCGCCGAGGTAGAAGCGCGCGCCGCACACCGTCTGCACTGGCAAGGCGAGCGCGAAGGCTGTCCACTGAAACCATCGCTGCATGCCCAAGCCGAAGGCCCATTCGCCCACCATGAGCAGCAGCGTGACTGCGCCGCCGAGCACGACGTTGAACTGCCAGCCGCTGAACGGAGACCAGGGGGAGGGTTGAAGGTTGAAGGTTGAAAGTTGAAGGGGCTCGGCTTCGAAGCCGGCGGTTTGCAGGGCGCGCACGATGCGCGCGGCGGAGGGCGTGGCGTCCGGCTGCCAGCGGATGGTGGCGCGGGATTGTTCGAGGCTGACGACGGCGCTGGCGAGGTCGGGGAGGGCTTCGAGTGCGGCGGTGGCCTTGCGCACGCAGTTCTGGCAGTTCAAGCCGCGCACTGAGAACTCAGTGGCGTTCGAATCAGCGGGGGGCGCTGGCGGGTCGCAGGGGCAGGCGCAACTCATGGGGGACACTAAGCCACAACCGCCGCCGGGGCGCACGCGCGCAGTCCACTATTTGCCCGGCAGGACTCGGAGCGGCTGGGGCGGAAAGGCTACGCCAGCGTAAATTTCAGCCAGCGAGATGCTGATTTCGAGGGAGGGGATTTCCAACTGGGCGGTAAGGCCGGCGGCCTCGCGGAGCACCCAGAGGTTGTCCGCCTGCCGGACGAACATCTCCAACAAAGGCTCGTGCTGGCTGACCAGCAGATATTCCCGCAGCGAGGGGATTTGCCGATACAGAAGAAACTTCTGGCCGCGGTCGTAGGCTTCCGTGGAGGGGGAGAGGACTTCGACCAGGACGCTGGGGTTCGTGACGGTGTCGTCGGCGTCGGCAAACTGGAGCGGGCCGCAGATGACGGACAAATCCGGGTAGGTGAACAGCCCGTTGGCTTCCACCAAAATGCGGAGGTCGGCATTGTAGGGGACGCATTTCTTGCCGCGCAGCTTATCGCGAAACTCCCCGGCCGCGTTGGTGCCAATCAAGCTGTGGACCGCCGTCCCGCCGGCCATCGCAAACGTCTCGCCGTCGTAGAACTCGCTCTTGGTTGGCGCGGCGCGCTCGATGGTGAGGTATTCCACCGGCGTCAAATGTGGAGCTTTTTGCGCGAGGCCCATGCGTGGGAGTGTATCGGGAGGCGAATGCGTGGCAACGCCGGTTTGGCCTACACCATCTCCGGCACATGGAAGTTCTCGGAGGGCTTGAAGCGCGGGTTGCCGTCCGCGCCTTCGATATACTCGAAGACCTTGCCCTCGAAGTTGCGCAGGACCACGCGGTCGGCGTTGCGGCTCAGGACGTAGTCGGGGTTGACGGGCACCTTGCCGCCGCCGCCGGGGGCATCAATGACATATTGCGGCACGGCGTAGCCAGTGGTGTGGCCGCGCAGGGATTTCATGATCTCCAACCCCTTCCGCACGCTCGCGCGCAGGTGCGCGCTGCCGGCGATGAGGTCGCACTGGTAGATGTAGTAGGGGCGCACGCGGCAGATGAGGAGCTTCTGCACGAGCGCCTTCATCACGATGGGGTCGTCGTTGACGTGCTTGAGGAGGACGGATTGGTTGCCCAGCGGGATGCCGGCGTCGGCAAGGCGACCGAGGGCGTCGCGCACCTCGGTGGTCAGCTCGCGCGGGTGGTTCGTGTGGACGCTGATGAAGAGCGGGTGGAACTGCCGGAGCATCGCGCACAACGCGGGCGTGATGCGTTGCGGGAGGAAGAGCGGGATGCGCGTGCCGATGCGGAGGAACTCGAGGTGCTTGATGGCGCGCAGGCGGGTGAGGAGATGTTCGAGCTTGTCGTCGCTGAAGAGCAGGGGATCGCCTCCGGAGAGGAGAACGTCGCGGATTTCGGGGTGCGTGGCGATGTAATCGATCTGCCGGTCGAACTCAGGGTGGAAGTCGTAGCCGCTGGCGTTGCTCACAAGCCGCGAGCGGGTGCAATAGCGGCAGTAGGCGGCGCAGCGGTCCGTGACCAGGAAGAGCACGCGGTCGGGATAACGATGCACCAAACCCGGCACCGGCGAGTGCGAGTCTTCGCCGCAGGGGTCGGACATTTCCCAAGAAGCGGTGTTCGCTTCCTCGAGCCGGGGAATCATCTGCTGGCGGATGGGGCAATGCTCGTCGCTGGGATCGATGAGGTTGAAGAAGTGTGGCGTGATGGCCATCGCCAGCTTGGTGCGGCAGAGGATGGCCCCGGCGCGTTCCGTGGGGGTGAGGGTGGGGAGGAACTGTTCGAGTTGCTCGACGGTCGTGACGCGGTGCTTGAGCTGCCACTTCCAGTCGTTCCAGTCCGTGTCGGGCACATGTGCCCACGGGCCGCGCCCGGCGGGGTGGAACTGTTTGAGCTGTTGAAGCCGGTGGTTTGAAGGCGGCTCCCCGCCGTCCGCCGCTGCGAAATCCCGTGACATGATGGGGGGACTATAAAAGTGGAGGCGAGCGAGTCAAGGGAGCGGCCAGCACGGGGTGGTTCAACTGAATCTGCCGCGCGAACTCCTCCGCGATGACGCGGTTGACCCACGGGCGCAGGTGCCTACCGGAGTGGGGATGGTGGAGTGGCAACCCAGGGATGTTCGCACGCAGGGACTCGACTCCCGCCAGCCAGTCCGCGAAGGCCACGTCATTGGTGGCAGCCCACGCCTTGAGCCAGTCATACGAGGGCGAAGGCGCGGCGGCCCAACTGACCACCAACGCCGCACGGCGGGTTCGGGCGGGTTCGCCGGGCGTTCGCGCGCTGACTCGGTGACTGGGTCTGGCGTGGTCATCCTCTCCGTTGATTCTGGACGAGCCGCCGCCGCAGCCACAGCAGGGGCGCGGCGAAGTGGTAGAGCGCGAACCACCGGTCGGGCAGCGGGAGCATTTTCCAGTTGGTCGGCGACATCAGCCTGGGGCGCAGCACCGCCGTCTTGCTCGCCCAGCCCGCCGCGAGGCAGGCGTGATACCGTAATTGGCGGAACAGTTCCCCCACTGCGGCCCGCTCCGTAACGCTCGCGAGCATCAGGCGCCGGGCTTCCTCCGTCAGCCAGCGCACACGGGCTTCCTGACTGGCGGGCACGCGCAATGACTCCGGCAACGCGACGCCGAACAACTGCTCGGCCAGCCGTCCTCCCTGCCAGACCGCCGCTTCCGCCCCGTGTTCGCGGGCCGCCGCCATCAGGCGTGGCCAGTCCACCGTCGTCCGGGTTAAAAGCAACGCCACATCCACCAACCAGAACAGCCGGAACCAGCCGTGACCCGCCCCGTGCGTAAACAGGTAGAGGAACTCCGTCTCCGGCGGCAGGCGGAAAATTTCCTCGCCCCCCAACACCGTGCGCGTGCCGGCTGTCCGGGCTTCGGCGAACTTCAGGCCCGACAAACCCGCCAGCCGCCAGCCCACCTCGATCCGCAGTCCGCTCCCCTCGTGGATGAACTCAAAGTCGTTCTTCATCTGCTGGAACTCCCGCCACTGCCGCGCGGTCAGATCGAAGTCCGGCGAAGTCCGGCGGCAGCCCGCAGTCCGCAGCACCGTGTCGGCATCCGCCAGCTGCTCCGAGGCGACCAGCAAATCCAGATCGCCCGCGTGGCGCGCGCCCGCGTCGCCGTAGAGCGCCCGCGCCAGCAACGGGCCTTTCACGCTCAGGAACGGGGTCTTCGCCGCCGCGAATTGCCGTGCCACCCGCACGAGCTCCACCGACTGGAGCAAGGCCCGGTGGGCCGAATGTCGAGCAGCGGCGGCGAGCTTTTCCTGCGCCCGGACCGGCCACTGCGCCCTCGCCGCCGCTGGCACTTGTTGGTGTAGAAACGCCCCCACCCGGTGCCGTTCCACCCCGGCTAGGAACTCGTCCACGGCCAACTCCGGCGGCCAGACCAGCTCCGGCGGCGCCGTTCCCAACGCGACGCGCAACGCCTGAAGCAGCACGCAGGTCTGGATGGGCCAGTCCCGCGTGGACTCATCCGGTTGCGGCACAGAGATTGGCGAGCACTGGGTCATTGTCCTGAAAGCTGGCGAACAGGAAGGCGAACCCCGGCCCCAATGGCAAAGCAATTCCTAAGCGCCGGGCGGCTAAACCGGGACCAAGCAGTTCAAAGCCGAGCGTCTCACGCAAAGGCCACGAAGGCCGCAGGGGAACCGGGCCGATGCGTTCAGGAAAACCAGTCCACGGACGGTGAGCGAAACCTCGATGGATATAGCGCGCTTGCTGCTTCCCCTTCGCGCCCTTTGGGTCCGCTGCGTGAGGTTTCTTCAGTTTGGATTTGGCTAAATCGGCGACCCCACCCCTGCCACCAACCCCGGGAATCACCGCGCCGGCCAGGCCCGCCGCAGCGAAAGAACTGAACACTTGCTGCTTGCCACCCGCCGCCCGCGCCGGGCATTAACTGGCATGGCAAATTCCACCGCCGCTCACTCCCTTGACGCCGAGTTCTACCAGTCGGCGGAACGCTTTTTCCCGAACCAGTCCGGCACCGCGCTGACTTACGACGATGTCACGCTTGCCACGCTTTACTCGGAAATCCTCCCGCGCGATACCCAGCTCGACACCACGCTGGCCGATAGCCTCCAGCTCAACATCCCCGTCGTCTCCTCGGACATGGACACCGTGACCGAGGCGCGCATGGCCATCGCCATGGCGCTCAACGGCGGGCTGGGCCTCATCCACTACAACATGCCGGAGAAGCAGCAACTCTCCGAGGTCAGCCGCGTGAAGAACCACGTCCACGGTTTGATCCAGGAGCCCATCAAGGTCTCGCCGGAACAGCTCATCGGCGATGTTCTCGCGCGCATCGAGGAGAAGCGCTTTGCCTTCAGCACGTTCCCGGTCGTGGATGAACACGGCAAGTTGCTCGGCCTCCTGTCCAGCAGCGTGGTGAAGCCGCGCTATGCCAAGCGCAAGGTCGCCGACGCGCTCACGCCCCGCGATCAGGTCTTCACGCTGACGGAGAAGAAGCTGGGCAAGAACCCCATCGCCGCCGCCGACAAGTTCTTCAACGACCATCCCGGCATCCACAAGCTGCTCGTGGTGGACGACGCGGACCGGCTGCGCGGGCTCTTCACGATGAGCGACATCGAGCGCATCACGTCCGAGCGCGCCGCGCAGTTCAAGCCCGCGCGCGACGCGCAGTTCCGCCTCGTCTGCGGCGCCGCGGTCAGCGCCACGCGCAACGCCTTCGGTGAGCTGGACCGCGACCGCATCCTCGCACACGTCGGCGGCTTGGTGGAGCGCGGGCTTGACGCCGTCGCCGTCTCCACCGCGCACGGCCACACGAAGGGCGTGGGCGACACCGTGCGGATGTTGCGCGACGCGTTCCCCAAGCTCCCCATCATCGCCGGCAACGTGACCAGCGCGGCGGGCGTGGGCTTTCTCGCCGATGCGGGCGCGACCATCATCAAGATCGGCCAAGGCCCCGGCTCCATTTGCACCACGCGCGTCGTGGCCGGCGTGGGCATTCCGCAGATGACCGCGCTCTACGTCTGTTCGCGCGCGGCGGCGGACAAAAAGGTCACGATCCTCGCCGACGGCGGCATCACCAAATCTGGCGACATCGTGAAGGCGCTGACCTTGGCGCAGGCGGTGATTTGCGGCGGCGTGCTGGCGGGCTGTGCGGAAGCGCCCGGCGAAATCCTCGAAATCGGCGGCAAGCTCTTCAAGCAATACCGTGGCATGGGGAGCCTCGCCGCGATGAAGGCCGGTTCCGCGGCGCGCTACGGCCACTCCACCTCGGACACCACGCGCAAGGTCGCCGCCGAAGGTGTCGAGGCGCTGAAGGAAGTCTCCGGCCCGCTCGAACGCACGCTGGCCCAGCTCATCGGCGGCATCCAATCCGGCATGGGCTACCTCGGCGCGGCGAACTTGGCCGAGCTCCGCAAGCGCGCCCGCTACATCCGCGTGACCGCCGCCGGCGTGAAGGAAGCCGGCGCGCACGACGTGGTCGAGGTGAAGACGGGGCACTGAGGGGAGAGTAAGCAGTGTTCAATTTCAGTGTTCAGTGTTCGGAGGGGACACGGATGACCTTCGCCAACTGAACACTGAATACTGAACACTTGCTCCCGCAGCCGCGCTCGCCCGCGCTGCGGTTGACCGATCCGACCCGCTTCCCCAGAGTCAACGCACTCTGACTATGCCAACCCCCACGAACGCCGGCATCCGCTACGCCCACACCAACCTCATCGCGCACGACTGGCAGCGCCTCGCGGATTTCTACACCCAGGTCTTCGCCTGCGAACCCGTCAGCTCGGAGCGCGACCACCACGGGCCGCACATTGACGCGCTCACGGCGATGCCCGGCGCGCGGATTCGCGGGCGACACCTGCGCTTGCCCGGCCACGGCGAGCGCGGGCCGACCATTGAAATTTTCACCTACGACCAAACCCAGCCGCTGCTGCCCACCGCGTTGAACCGCCCCGGCTTCGCGCACCTCGCCTTCGAGGTGCCCGACGTGGAAGCGAAACGGCAGGAAATCCTCGCGTGGGGCGGCAAGGAAGTCGGGCAGCTCGTGACCATCGACATTCCCGGCGCGGGGCGACTCACGCTCATCTATCTGGCCGACCCAGAGGGCAACATCGTCGAGTTGCAGCAGTGGCACTGAGTTGGAGCGCCCCTCCGTCACAAAACAGAATCCGCCACCCGATGACCGACGCCTACACCGCCCTCGACGCCAAGTTGGGCGTGCTGCTGCTCGTGTTGAACCTCGGCGTCTTCCTGTTCGTGGCCATCCTCACCTACCACGTCACCGCGCTGCGCCGCGAGCGCCGGGTGCAGGCCGACGAGCTGGCCGACCAAGTAGGCCGCGCCTTGGCCAGCCTCCAGAAGATTAACTCCAACGTCGTCGCGCACGCCAACGAGTCGAAGGGCCGGGCCAGCTCGCTGAAACCCGCGTTGGAGCAGGCGGAGAAGCTCGTGCGCGAAGGCACCAGTGTCGCCAGTGATTTCAAGGCCGTGCGCGGCGAGCTGCGCCAGATGGACGAGCGCGTGGAAGGCTTGAACCGCGCCACCACCGCAGCCACCGCCGCCCAGGCCGCGACGAATGGCGCGCTGGCCGAACTGAGCCAGCAAGTCAGCGCGTTGCGCCAAGAGTTGTCCGCCTCCGCGCCCGCCCAGCCCGCCTTGGTGGCCCTCCCGGAGCTGCACCAGATTCAGGAGCAAGTCGTCGCGCTGCGGCAAGCTGTGTATGTGGCCGCTCAAGCACAGACCACCAGCACCACCGGGTTGCGTTCCGAGCTCGGCACCCTCGCCGCCAGCCAGTCCCGCGCCGCCCAAGCCGTGCGCGATGCGCTTGCCCAAGAGCTGCGCGAACAAGAGGGCCGGTTCCGCCAACTGACCGAGAAGTTCCTCGCCGAGTCCGCCCAACTCCGCGCGCGGATGGAGAGCGAAAGCCGCTCGCTGCCGCCCCCGATGGCCCGCCAAGTCGCCCTCGAAACGGACCACTCCGTGAAGGCCGAACTCGATGCGGAGACGCGCAAGGAGTTCCGCAAACTCGCCGAGCGGCTGGATGGTTTTCAGCGCCGGATGGAAGAAATCATCCGGTTGTAGGCGACGCTTGCCGACACGTAGTTCAACAGCTCGTCGGCACTTCCTGCAAGACCTCGACGCAGTGCGGAATCGCGCCCACCACAAAGCTCAGACACTCCACCGCGCCGCTGGGTTTACCCGGCAGACAAATGACCAGCGCCTGGTCCACGACCGCCGCGAGGTTGCGCGAGAGGATGGCGTTCTTCGTGATCTTCAGGGACTCCATCCGCATCACTTCGCCGAAGCCCGGCAGCTCGCGCACCGCGATTTCCCGCACCGCCTCGGGCGTCACATCGCGCAACGCCACGCCCGTGCCGCCGGTGGTTAGCACCAGCGAACAACCACGCGCGATGTGCTCGCGGATGGCGCGCTGGATGTCGCGCTTCTCGTCGGGCACGAGCGCATCGGCCAAGACCTTCCAGCCATAGCCCTCCGCCGCCTTGCGCAAGGCTGGCCCGCCGAGGTCATCGTAAAGCCCCTTCGAGGCGCGGTCCGAAATCGTGATGATGCCGACTTGAATTTGCATGGGTGGGTTTTAACGCAAGGACGCAAGGACGCAAAGGCGCGAGTGCTGTGTTTGCAACCGTCGGCACTCACTCATGCCTCCGGGTCCGGGCGGAGCACCTTCGGCAGCACGCGCACGGCCCAGAGCAGCACGCCGCCGCACCAGCACACCGCCGCGTAGAGGTAGTGCGAAACCATCGTGCTGGGCACGAGGTCGCCGCTGAGGCGGTTCAGCAGGCCGAGCAGCATGAACGCCGCCGCGACCGTCAGCGGCGCGTGGGACCGCTCCAGTTGCGCCCGCTCGCCGCTGTGGCCGAACACCACGCGTGTCGCCACGCCGAACGTGATGAGGCCGAAGCCGCTGAGGAGTTCGAGGTGCGACATCGCCACGCGCCAGCCCGGCAGCCAGCCCGACGCCAGCACACCCAGCGGCACGCAGGCCAAGCCCACGACCAGCAGCCACTGCACGCCATTCCACGTCCAGCGCAGCCGCTCCAAAGGCAACTCGTGCCAGAGGAAGCCTGCGATGACCGAGGCCCGGAGCGTGACCGCCGAGCGCGGCCAGCCGATGGCTTCAAGCCCATAACTCGCAAGCACCAGCGCACCGACACCGCCGGCGAACCACGCAGCCTTCCGCCATTCCGGCGTCGGCACAGTGGCGGTTGCGAACTGGCGTCGAGCGCCCAGCCCAAGAAACCTTGGCAGGAGAAATCCTCCCGCCCCGAGCACGCACAGCAGCACAAACGCGTGGTAACTCAGCAGCCGCGTCAGCAGCTCCAGCTCGGGCGGAAACTCCCAGCGCCGGGCCGCCAGATGCAGCGCCGTCCCTGCCAATCCAACGGCGAAGGCGAGGCCCACGAGCACGAAGGTCGGGGGCGGCAGGTCGCGCTTCGCGTGGCAGCGGCCCTTGAGCAGCGCGAACCAAAGGCAGAGTTCACACATGAACAGGGCGTCGCCAACGGCGATGGCTCCCAGCAGTTGCGCCGTGACGTTCGCCACGAAGAGCGCGAGGAGGGGCAGAACTTCCTTGGCTGCCAATGCCGTAACTTCAAGCAGCCGTGGCAGGGACGTGCCGAGAAAACCGAACATGAAGCCACCGAAGAAGCCCTGCACCATCAGCCGCGCGTGCGCCGCTCCGGGATAGTCCGCCGTCCAGCCGAGCAGCATCGGTATCCAGAGCGAGACGCCGAGCAAGCCCGCCAGCGTCGCGGCAGGGAAGAACAGGCGGAAGGGCTCGTGGTGCAAGTCGGCGAAGCTCAGGCGCTCGCGGGGCGGCACGGCTGGGTCACGCGGATGCAAATGACGAGGGCAGCGCAATGGCGTTGCAGAGGAGCCGATGGCGGAAGGCACACACACAGCGGCAGCAGCTTCCGCGAGCCAGTTCTGCGGCTCTCACCTTCGCTTGGCTGGTCGTCACTCTCGCTTGCCGCTCAGTGCCGGAAATGCCGCGTGCCGGTGAAGACCATCGCCACGCCACGCGCGTCGGCGGCGGCGATGACTTCGGGGTCTTTCACAGAACCGCCGGGCTGAATCGCGGCGGTCGCACCGGCCTCGGCGGCGGCGATGAGGCCGTCGGGGAACGGGAAGAAGGCGTCGCTGCACACCACGCTGCCGGCGAGCGGGAGCTTGGCTTCGCCCGCCTTCCACACGGCGATGCGGCTGCTGTCCACGCGGCTCATCTGGCCTGCGCCCACGCCCAGCGTGCGGTCGGAGCCGCTATAGAGGATGGCGTTGCTCTTGAGGTGCTTCACCACGCGCCAGCCGAAGAGCATGGCCTTCAACTCGGCGTCGCTCGGCGCGCGCTTGGTGACGACCTTGAGGTCGGCCGCCGCAGTGAGCTTCAAGTCGCGCTGCTGGAGGAGGAAGGATTCCGCGCCGACGCTGCGCACGTCCCACGGCGCGGCGGTGGCGGGGTTCTTGAGAATCTGGAGCAGGCGCAAATTCTTCTTCTTCGTCAGCACGGCGAGCGCTTCGTCCGTGAAGGACGGGGCCACAATGACTTCGCTGAAAATTTCCGCGATGGCCTCGGCGCACGGGCCGTCGAGCGGTTGGTTCACGGCGATGATGCCGCCGAACGGGGCCTGCCGGTCGGTGGCGAATGCCTTGTCCCACGCCTCGCGCAACGTCGCGCCCTGGCCCACGCCACACGGGTTCGTGTGCTTCAGAATGGCCAGCGTCGGCGCGTCGCCGGTGAACTCCGCGATGAGCGCGGTGGCGGCGGTGAGGTCGAGGATGTTGTTGTAGGAAAGCTCCTTGCCGTGGAGTTGCTTGAAGTAGTCGGCGAACTTTCCGTAGAGCGCGGCCTGCTGGTGCGGGTTCTCCCCGTAGCGCAGCGGCTGCACCAAGGGCGCGGACACGACAAGCGTCTTCGGCAGGTTGACCGCTGACGGTTGTTCGCTGAACGCCTTCTCCAAGTGCGCGGCAATCGCGGCGTCGTAGGCGGCGGTGCGGGCATAGACCTTCGCGGCCAGCTTGCGGCGCAGTTCCAGCGTCGTGTCGCCCGTGGACTTCACGAGCGCGGCGACTTCCTCGTAATCCTTCGGGTCCACGATGACGGTGACGTGGTCGTGGTTCTTGGCGGCGCTGCGGAGCATCGAGGGTCCGCCAATGTCGATGTTCTCGATGGCGTCGTGGAGCGAGACATTCGGCTTCGCGACCGTGGCTTCGAACGGGTAGAGGTTCACCACCACGAGGTCGATCGGCGCGATGCCGTGCTGCTTCACGGCCCACTCGTGCTCGGCGTTGCCGCGGATGTAGAGGAGGCCGCCGTGGACCTTCGGGTGCAACGTCTTCACGCGGCCATCGAGCATCTCGGGGAAGCCGGTGTGCTCGGAAATGTCCTTCACGGCGAGACCGGCATCGCGAAGGGCCTTGGCCGTGCCGCCAGTGGAGATGAGTTCCACGCCAGCAGCGGCGAGCGTCTGGGCGAAGGCGACGAGGCCGGCTTTGTCGGAAACGGAGAGGAGTGCGCGTTGAATCTTAGCCATAAAGAGGCGGGGAAAATCCTCGCCGGGAAGCGGGGCGTCAATCGCGCAGTTGGGCGGACGGAGGCGCTCGTTCGCCACGCCCTGCATTTCCTGCTGCCGGGCGCGGCGCGAGTTCCTATCCTCGTGCCCAATGCCACTGGCTTGATGGATAACCGGCTCCTGAACCTCGCGCGCTCACGCACCCGCGTGCCGCTGCTGCAACTCTACCGTCTCGGGGTGTTGCTCGCCGTGGCGTGGCTCATCCGCGCGCATCACGTCCGGCTGCGCGTCGAGGGCGATGCGCCGGTGCAAGTCGCGGAGGTCCAGGGCTGGTTCACCAACGCGACCGAGCTAAAGCTGGACTCCGGCGCACGCGGGGGTTTCCACGTTCTTGACCCGCGCGGCGGCGAACTCGGCTACGTCATCCGCACGCAGCCGCAGGCGAACCGCATCATCGGCTACTGCGGCCTCACGGACACGCTGGTGGCGCTCGGCCCGGACGGGCGCGTGCTGGGCCTCAAGATTCGCCAGTCCGAAGACACCCGCACGCACGTCGCCGACGTGATGGCGGACCGGCACTTCAAGAAGACGTGGAACAACCTGACGTGGGAACAGGTCGCGGGCATGGACTTGAAGCAGGCCGGCGTCGAAGGCGTGTCCGGCGCGACCATGACGAGCCTCGCCGTCGCCGAGGGCATCGTGCATCGCTTCCGGGTCACGCAAGGCGAGCTGCGGCCGCCGGTGGTGCGCGTGGGAGCGCGGGACTTCGGCCTCGTCGGCGTCGTGGTGCTGGGCGGGTGGCTGACGTTCACGAAGCGGGCGGGGCGAGAGCGGTGGCGTCGGTGGTTTCAGTGGGTCGTGATTGGCTACGTGGGCTTCCTCAACGGCGACCTACTCGCCCAATCACTGCTCGCCGGCTGGGCGAAGTCCGGCGTGGCGTGGCGCATGGCTCCGGGCTTGGTGCTGCTGGCGGCGGCGGCGTTCGTTGTGCCGTGGGCGGGGAAACGACCGTTCTACTGCCAGCAGCTTTGCCCGCACGGCGCGTTGCAGGAAGTCGTGACGCGGCTCGCGCCCAGCCGATGGCGGGTCCGGGTGCCGGCGAACTTGGACCGTGCGCTGCGGTGGTTGCCGGGGCTGCTGCTCCTCTTCGTCCTGTTCGTGGTGATGCTGCCGCTGGACTTCGACCTCGCCGGGCTGGAGCCGTTCGATGCCTACGTGGTCCGCTCGGCGGGGCTGGCGACGCTGGTCGTGGCGGGCCTTGGGCTGCTGGTAACTCCGCTTGTGCCGAAGGCCTATTGTAAATACGGCTGCCCGACGGGGGCGTTGCTGGAGTTCGTCCGTGCGCGCGGGGTGGAAGACCGGCTCGGTCGGCGCGAACTGGCGGCGGGCGGGCTGCTGCTGCTGGCGTGGGTGATGCACTGGCAGCATGCGGCCATTTACGCGCTGGTCTTCGGCGCGGCGGCGTGAGGAGCGAGGGCGGTCGGCGGCCTCGCCTGTCGTAGCGGGCGACCTCCGGCCGCCGGGACTTGGGCAACGAACTCACGGTGCGCTGTAGGTTTCGGACGGCCCCTCCTCGCCCGGCGGGACACCCGGCTCCAAGGCCGGCGCGGACGCCTGCCGCCAACGGGCCGAAACCTGCACCTTGGGGCCATGAACCGGCTGGTAGGGCGCGCTGTCCTCAGCGCGCCGCCGAGGTCTAGTGGCGTTGGGTGGCCGACGGCGGGGTGAGGACACCCCGCCCTACCAGATGTAGGTTTTTGGAGAGGACGCTCCGTATTTCGCCTTGGAATGCGACCGGATGTGCTCGGCAGCTAGACTTTCTGCATCACTGTATCAGTATTAAAGCGGTAGGTGGCTATCTTTTGGGAGATAACAGACCTGCCGAAGGTAGGTTTCAACTTAAAATGCCTTATCAAGAGGCTATTTTGTGCCAACCATCTCCTACGGAAGCTTCCAAATAGCCTGCCTAAGCCGTTGAAGCCTACAATTGGCCTTCAAAACTGTAAAAGCAGCCAAGGTAGGCCGTGGTCAAGGCAAAGTAAGCCGTGGTCAAGGCAAAGTAGGCCTTGGTCAAGGCAAAGTAGGCCTTGGTTAAGGCAAAGTAGGCCTTGGTTAAGGCAAAGTAGGCCTTGGTTAAGGCAAAGTAGGCTGTGGTCAAGGCAAAGTAGGCCGTGGTCAAGGCAAAGTAGGCCGTGGTCAAGGTCCGGCAGGCCGTGGTCAAGGTTCTACGGACAGTGGTCAAGGCTCTACGGACCGTGGTCAAGGTTCTACAGGCAGTTGTCTATATCGGTTGTCGGTTATTTTAGCCCGAATTCCGAAGTTCAACCGCGAAAGGGCGCGGGGGACACAAAGGAGTCGAGGGGGAGGGGACTTTGCCCAAGACGGTTGCTACCCGTCCCGTGCGGTTCTCCGCTGTTTTGAATGGAATGGATGGTCTGGCGGGCGACTCCGGCGCGCGGTCATCCCGGAGGGATGGGGGAACTTAGCCGGGGGTGAGGAGCGCCAGCGACGCTACCCCCGGATAGACCCGCCCCACGTTCCGACCC
>JBDKJY010000037.1:0-66238 GCA_039796295.1 Verrucomicrobiota bacterium | reverse complement strand
AAAATCCAGAGCCTCAAATCCGCCGCCCGGGGCTTCCGCAACTTTCAGAACTACCGGACGCGCATCCTGTTCTTCTGCGGAAAGCTCGATCTTTACCCACTATGATCCCCGAAGGAGCGAAAGCTTAAGACAGCTCCCGGAAGACTTAAGACGGCGCTCGGAAGACTTGAGACAGCTCCCGGAGAACCAATCTCAATTGGAGCCATCAAGAAAAACACCTCGAAAGCAAGGAGATAGCAGGCATTTCAGGCTAGAGCGATCCGTGCCTCGGAAAGATGGCCTCGGTGGCAGATCGATAGGTAATCGTGCTCGTGCCAACCGAGGAAACCAAGGGCGTGCTCCTCGGCTGTGAGCGGACGCGACCACCGGTTCTTGTTGGCCACCAGTTCGCGCAGGTATTCGCGTTTGGTTCGCGGCGTCATGCCCTCGGAGCGCCGAACATTGCTCGGCACGAACGGGCAGGCGCGAACCAATGCCGAGCAATGCTCGGCGCTCCGAAAGCTATGTCTTCAGAGGCAAAACCAGCCGCCGATACCCGTCGCGGAATCGCGCACTGCTGAACGGCCAATCTTCTGCCGCTCGACACAGCTTCGCCTTCATTGGATTGCTCTCCACGTAACGAATGGCCGTCTTCTCCTGCTCAGTGCTTCGCATGAAAGTGTCCCAATACTCGCGCTGCCAGAATGAACCGCTGCGACCGAGGATGCGGTTGGTTTTGACTGCTGCGATGGATTTCCAGTTTTGAAGCGTCTTCGCCAACGGCCAATCCCAGACGTGGACGAGCACATGGACATGGTTCGGCATCACGCACCAAGCCAGCAATTCGTAACGCTCGCCGTGATGAAACCGCATCGACTGTTCCATGCAGGCGGCGACACGCGCGTCGCGGAGCCAGCATTCGCCGACGCCGCGGTCGAGGTAGGATTCCAGTTCTGTCCGCCGCTCGCGGGTGTCCTCAATCTTGAGCAAGTGTTCCCACTCGCCGCGACGGGAGGCGGGAAGTGAATCGACAAGGCGAAGCGTGACGAGTTGCACGAGGCCGGGCTTGTCGCAGTGCGGCAGATAACCGCGCTCGTGCCAGCCGAGGAAGCCGTTGGCCTTGTCGGGGTCCGACAGCGGTTCATCCCACTTGTTCTTCTCGGAAACCAACTCGCGCAGGTATTGCCGCTTCGTGAGTGGTGGCCGGTTCGCGTTCATCGGAGCGCCGAGCATCGCTCGGCACGGGTGAAGTGAAGCACATCGCACTCCGGCCAAGCAATGCTTGGCGCTCCACCCGCCGGAGCGCCGCCCATCGGACGCCCCCCCCCCATCCCCGGAGCGCCGAGTATTGCTCGGCCCGACGGGTGTTCGTGCCCTCATGCCGAGCGATGATCGGCGCTCCGACTCCAGTGTCGAAACTGCGTGTCTAATCCGAGGGAAGGTGAAAGCACATGACGGCCAAGGTTAAGAATTCGTTGCTGGCATCCCGAGAGCGCAGGAGAAACCGAAATTCGGCGGGGTGCTTTTCGCCGAGAAACCGAATGTGATTGGGGTGGCCTTGGACGAGCGCTGGAACCTGAACGGCAACTGAACTGAAGTCCTTGTTTCTGACGAACAGGAGAATCGCCGTCTTTGTGTCTCGCCAGGTTAGATAACCAAGCAACTGATCGATGATGGGTAAAAAAGACGACGGGCCTGTCCAGAATTTGCACTCTGCGATGAAAGCCGCCCTTCCATCAGCAGACAGAAAAATGTCAGTCTTCCCTTTCTTGCTGAAAGTTTCTCCTGTTGCTCCAGTTTCAAAGTTGTTGTTGAGCTGCACCAAGAAATGCCAACGAAGCGTCTCCTCATCCATTCCCTTGAAGGCGGATGGATTCCGCTCAACCACCGTGTTCATGTTCCGAAGGTTCGCAAGGATTTCCTCATAGATGGCATCGTCGAGAGTCCGCGCGCGCTCCGTCGGACTTGTGGCTGCGGATGGCTTTGGGATCTCGATTCGTCCGCGAGACACTGGCACCGGCAAGGGCTGCTGACTTGCACTGCGGGAACGAACTGGAAGACCGAAGCTTTGGGCGAACGATGTTCCCTTGGTGAGACGTTCTTTGCGGTGTCGAAAGAGCGGTTCAATGACTCCGCGCAGATTCTGATTCCAGTGCCTGACCATCTCGTTCACCCAGCCGACGTAACGACCAACGAGCGCCACGGATGAGTCGAACTCCTGCTTGATTTGCTCTGGTGTCCGATTTTCGGTTGCGTAAGTCCATTGTAACTCGGTTGCCGTGATAATCGCTTGAGGAGGACAAGTGGTGAACTGATTTGGTTGGCAGACCAGCAACCACTTGGGCCCGCTCCAAGGCACAGTAAACGTGATGTGGTGAACATTTCGCGTCCCCGTCCTTCCGAACCGCGACTCGTAAGAGACTGCGCGGTCTCCCTCCCAAGCGACATAAGCTTTGTCAGGAAAGAACTCCAACTCGTCGATGCTGAACCGGCTCTCAAGGCTAGCGGCGTAGGCCAATTCGTTTACGGACAGGATATAGTCGTCTGTCTCTCTCGCCACAACGTCCTGAATTTCGCGGCGGGCATTTTCCAACCGTGAACTGAAATCTTCAGAACTCAACAAATAGTTATCGCGTGCCATGCAGTAATTTTGCGCTCAATCCATCTCACGCTCCAAGCCAAGCAATGCTTGGCGTTCCTGTGTTCGGAGCGCCGAGCATTGCTCGGCTTGTGCGCGTCTTCGCTTCGGGCCGAGCGATGCTCGGCGCTCCACCGACTACGCCTTCGCGACCAACTGCCGCAACACATACGGCAGGATTCCGCCGTGCTGGTAGTAGTCGATCTCGATGGGCGTATCGATGCGGCAGGCGACGGCGATGTTCTCCACGGTGCCGTCTTTGCGCGTGATTTTCAGCGTGAGATCCTGCTGGGGCTTGAGGTTCGCGTCGAGGCCCACGATGTCGTAGGTCTCGCTGCCGTCGAGCTTCAGGGTCTGCGCCGTGGTGCCTTCCTTGAATTGCAACGGGAGCACGCCCATGCCGACGAGGTTGCTGCGATGGATGCGCTCGAAGCTCTGTGCGACGACGACTTTCACGCCGAGCAGGTTCGTGCCTTTCGCAGCCCAGTCGCGGCTGGAGCCGGTGCCGTATTCCTGTCCGGCCAGGATGATGAGCGGCGTGCCGCTGGCGATGTGCTTCACCGCCGCGTCGTAGATGGCCATCTTCTCGCCGGTGGGCTGATAGATGGTGTTGCCGCCTTCCTCGCCGCCGAGCATCAGGTTCTTGATGCGCACATTGGCGAAGGTGCCGCGCGTCATGATGCGGTCGTTGCCACGACGCGAGCCGTAGCTGTTGAAGTCCACAAACTCGACGCCGTTGTCGCCGAGGAATTTTCCGGCGGGCGAACTCTTCTTGATCGCGCCGGCGGGCGAGATGTGGTCGGTGGTGACGCTGTCGCCGAAGATGCCGAGGGCGCGCGCGCCAGTGATGGGCTTGATGCTGCCGGGCTCCATGCCGAAGTTCGTGAAGAACGGCGGTTCCTGGATGTAAGTGCTCTGCCGGTCCCACTCATAGACGTTGCCGACGGTGGACGGAATCTCGTTCCACTTCGGATTCTGCGAGGCGAAGTTCTTGTAGAGTTTCTGGAAAATCTCCGGCTTGAGCGACGACTGCATGGCGTCGCGCACTTCCTGGAGCGTGGGCCAGAGGTCGGCGAGATAGACGGGTTCGCCGTCCTTGTCCTTGCCAAGCGGCTCGCAGCTCAGGTCGAGATCCACGCGGCCCGCGAGCGCGAACGCGACGACGAGCGGCGGCGACATGAGAAAGTTCGCCTTGATGTTCTGATGCACGCGCGCCTCGAAGTTGCGGTTGCCGGAGAGCACGCTGGCGGTGATGAGATCGTTCTTCACCACGGCCTCCTCAATGTTCGCGTCGAGCGGGCCGGAGTTGCCGATGCAGGTCGTGCACCCGTAGCCGACGAGGTTGAAGCGCAGCTTGTTGAGATACGGCGTGAGGCCGGTCTTTTTGAGGTAATCGGTGACGACGCGCGAACCGGGCGCGAGCGACGCCTTCACGGCGGGGTTCACCTTGAGCCCTTTTTCCACGGCCTTCTTCGCGAGCAAACCGGCGGCGATCATCACGCTCGGGTTGCTCGTGTTCGTGCAGCTCGTGATGGCGGCGATAAGCACGGAGCCGGTGCCGACGGTGGCTTTTTTCTTTGTAGTCATCTCGACCTTCACGGATTTCGAGAAGTCTTTGCGCGTCTTGCCAAAGCCGTTCTCGGTCACGGGGCGTTGGAAGGAGCTGAAGAATTCGCGACGAAGGTTTGGCAGTTCGATGCGGTCCTGCGGACGTTTCGGACCGGCGACGCTGGGCTTCACCGTGTTGAGGTCGAGTTCGATGACCTGCGAGTAATCCACCTGGCCAGCCTGGGGAATGCCCCAGAGATTCTGCGCCTTGTAGTAGTTCTCATACATCAGGCAATGCGCCTCGCTGCGGCCGGTGGCGCGCAGGTAGTTGGTGCATTCCTCGTCGATGGGGAAGAAGCCCATCGTCGCGCCGTATTCAGGTGCCATGTTCGCGATGGTCGCGCGGTCCACGAGCGGGAGCGCGGCGGCACCGGGGCCAAAGAACTCAACGAACTTGCCGACGACCTTCGCCTTGCGCAGCAGTTGCGTGACGGTGAGCGCGACGTCCGTGGCGGTGACGCCTTCGCGAATCGCGCCGGTCAGGTGGACGCCCACGACATCCGGCGTGAGGAAATAAACCGGCTGGCCGAGCATGCCCGCCTCCGCCTCGATGCCGCCGACGCCCCAGCCGACGATGCCGAGACCATTGATCATCGTGGTGTGCGAGTCGGTGCCGACGAGGGTGTCGGGATAATAAACGCCGCCGGCGGAGAGGACGCCCTTGGCGAGGTATTCGAGGTTCACCTGATGGACGATGCCGATGCCGGGCGGGACGACTTTGAACGTGTCGAACGCCTGCATGCCCCATTTCAAAAACTGGTAGCGCTCACGGTTGCGCTGGAATTCGATCTCCAGGTTCTTCGCGAACGAATCCGCCGCGCCCGCCGCATCCACCTGCACCGAGTGATCGACGACGAGGTCCACCGGCACGAGCGGTTCGATGATCTTCGGGTTCTTGCCGAGCTTCGCGACGGCGCTGCGCATCGCCGCGAGATCCACGAGCAGCGGCACGCCGGTGAAGTCCTGCAACACGATGCGCGCGACCACGAACGGAATTTCCGCCGTGCGCGTGTCGTTTGGCTTCCAGTTCGCGAGTTCCTTGACGTTCGCCTCGCTGACCTTCTTGTCGTCGTAGTTGCGCAGCACGGATTCCAGCACGATGCGAATGCTCACGGGCAGGCGCGAGATGGGGCCGACACCGGCGGCTTCCAGCGCGGGAAGCGAGTAGAACTGGCCTGACTTGCCGTTGCCGAGGTCAAAAGATTGCAGTGTGTTGAACAGATTATGGCTCATAAAAAGTTGTCGCGGTCAGCGGGAGAATGTCCCGTTCACACGGGCGAAAATGAGGATTGAGCGGGGGAGTGTCAAGGCGACGGCTTGTCAGACAGCTTGCCAGCTAACTCCTGGCGACATATAGGAAACCCATGAAACTAACCGATGTAGATCAATACATGGCCATGCGCGCGTCCCTGACGCAGGAAAAGGCCACCCTCGAAACCCGGCTCGCTGCCATCAACCGTGCACTGGATGGGAGCCCTGGCCCTGCCGCCGCCAAGCCTGGACCCAAGCCTGAACCCAAACTCGCCGCGAAGCCGGGTGCCCGCCGGGGCCCGCGCGCCAAGAACTCCATGACCATGAAGGAAGCGATGACCCAGGCGCTTGGCGACAAGGCGTTGGGCCGGAAGGAGCTCCTCGAAGCCGTCCAGAAGCTGGGTTACAAGTTCTCGGCCAAGGATGCCCTCAGCTCCATCAGCACCGTGCTTTACACAGACAAGTCCTTCAAAAACACCGACGGCAAGTTCAGCGTCGGCAAGTAACCAACCACCACTCTCGTCGCCGCCCGATGATTCATCGCGAGTCATCGGGCGGTTTCCTTGCCCACCCCATGCTCGCCAAACGCATCATCCCGTGTCTCGACGTTCACGACGGTCAGGTCACGCGCGGCGTGCAGTTCGGGCGCGCGGAGACCGGCGGCTTGCGGAACGTCGGCGACCCGGTCGAGCTGGCGGTTCGTTACAACGCGCAGGGCGCAGACGAGATGGTGTTCTTCGACATCACGGCCAGCGCGCACGGGCGCGCGAGCATGGTGGACGTGATTGAGCGCGCGGCGGACCAGTGCTTCATGCCGCTCACCGTCGGCGGCGGCATCCGCGTGTTGGAAGACATGCAGACGATGCTGCGGGCCGGCGCGGACAAGGTGAGCATCAACTCCTCGGCACTCGCGACGCCAGACCTTATCCGGCAGGGCGCGGAGAAGTTCGGCAGCCAGTGCATCGTCGTCTCGATTGATTGCAAGCAGGTCGCACCGGACCGCTGGGAGGTCTTCGCGAAAGGCGGGCGGCAGGCGACCGGCCTCGAAGCGGTCGAGTGGGCGAAACGTGCGGTGGCCCTTGGCGCGGGGGAAATCGTCTTGAACTCCATTGACGCAGACGGCACGAAGGCCGGCTTCGACCTCGTCATCACCCGGCGCGTGAGCGAGGCGGTGGGCGTCCCCGTGGTGGCGAGCGGCGGCGCGGGCAGCTTGGAGCACATGGCAGACGTGCTGCTTCTGGGCAGGGCTGACGCGGTGCTGGCCGCGAGCATCTTTCACTTCGGCACCTACACCGTCGGCGACGTGAAGCGCCACTTGGCTGGGAGGGGAATTCCCGTGCGCCCGGTCTGACCCTATGGCATCGCTCACTGAATCCCGGTTCACGCCCATCCTGCTGCTCATCGCCTCGAACGTCTTCATGACGGTCGCGTGGTATGGGCATCTGAAGTTCAAGACCGCGCCGCTCTGGGTGGTCGTGCTGGCGAGTTGGGGCATCGCGTTCTTCGAGTATTGCCTGATGGTGCCGGCGAACCGCTGGGGCCACGGCACTTACTCGGCGACGCAGCTCAAGATCATGCAGGAAGTTATCACGTTCGTCGTCTTCAGCGGCTTTGCGGTCGGCTTCCTTGGCGAGAAGCTGAAGTGGAATCACTTCGCCGCCTTCGCCTGCGTCATCGCCGCCGTCTGCTTCGTCCGCCTCGACACGGGCAATGACGCTTCCGGCCAGCCGCCCCCTCTCAACCCTCAACCTTCAACTCTCAACTCCCCCCAATGAGCTTCTACGACCAACTCAAGTTCACCACCGACGGCCTCGTCCCCGCCATTATCCAGGAGCACTCCACCGGCCGCGTGCTGATGATGGCGTGGATGAATCGCGCCTCGCTCGAAACCACCATCGCCACCGGCAAGACGCACTTCTGGAGCCGCTCGCGGCAGAAGTTCTGGATGAAGGGCGAGTCCAGCGGGCACGTGCAGGTGGTGAAGGACATCGCCTTCGATTGCGACGGCGACACGCTGCTCATCCAAGTCGAGCAGACCGGCGCGGCCTGCCACGAAGGTTTCAAGAGCTGCTTCTTCCGCAGCATCGAAGCAGGAGGCGCGAGCTGCCGAGAGACCGAGCCACGGCTGGAGACGCCGGAGCAGATTTACGGGAAGAAGGCATGAGGGGTTTTTTATAAGGAGAGCAGGAAGGCAGGAATTTAACCGCCGCCGCGCTCTTCCCTCTCCTGCCTTCCTGCTCTCCTTATAAAATTCCTCCCCTCCTCCCCTCCTCGCCGTGGAAGACTTCGTCCCCTTCGCCAGCCGTGACCACCTCATCACGCTTGGCCTGCTGGTCTTCGCGCGCGGGATGGACTTCCTGAGCACTTGGTTCGCCACGCCGACGCTCGCGCTGGAGGCGAACCCGCTGGCGAAGCGGCTGGGCTGGAAGTGGGGTATCGCCTTCAACCTCGGCCTGTGCCTCGCGGCGGCGCACTGGCCGCTGGCGGGCTTGATTGTGGTCACGACCAGCCTGTTGGTGGCGGCGCGGAACTTCAAATCCGCCTGGCTCATGCGCGCGCTGGGCGAGGCGGATTACTCGTTGCTCGTGGGCGACGCGATGCACCGTTCCACCCGCCGTTCCTACCTCGTCAGCGTGCTGGGAGAGACGCTGCTCTTCGGCCTTGTGGGCGGTGCCGTGGTGGCGTCGAGCGAATGGCCGTCGATCCCGTTGGCGGTCGGCATGGGGATGGTCGCGTATGCGGTGGCGGTAACGTTCTACTCGCTGCTGGGCGTGTGGCGGATGTGGTGGCCCTGAGCCGCCGACCTCGGAATGGGGCCATTGGTGGCGGCGACCTGACGAGCGGTTCGTTCGTCGAGCGAGCAGTGGTGGGCGGTGGTAAATTCTTGAACAGCCAGAATCCTCGGCCAGTCTCTAACCGCACATGACTTCCGCTGCCCACGTTTTCGCTCCTGCCGAGCTGTTTGATTTCGTGCCTCGCACTCGACTGGTCTTCGGTGCGGGCACCGTTGCGCGGGTTGGCGAGCTGGCAGCGGAACTCGGCGGGCGACGCGTCTTGCTCGTCACCGATCCCGGGCTCGTGAAGGCGGGTCACGCCACCCAAGTGCAGGAGTCGCTCGCCAAGGCCGGTCTGCACGTCAGCCTTTTCGACCGCGCGAAGGTAAACCCCACCACCCGGTGCGTGGACGAATGTGTGACCGTGGCGGCGGCGGAGAAAATTGACCTGCTCGTGGGCCTGGGTGGCGGCAGCTCAATGGACACGGCGAAGGGCTGCAACTTCATCCTCACCAACGGCGGGCGCATGCAGGACTACTGGGGTGTGGGCAAGGCGAAGTTGCCGATGCTCCCGCTCATCGCCATCCCTACCACCGCCGGCACGGGCAGCGAATGCCAGTCCGCCGCGCTCATCGCGGACGAGCACACGCACATGAAGATGGCCTGCCTCGACCCGAAGGCCGCCGCGCGCGTCGCCATCCTCGACCCCGCGCTCACCGTCTCGCAGCCGCACCGCGTTACGGCCTGCACAGGCATTGACGCCCTCGCCCACGCCGTCGAGACCGCCGTGACCACGAAGCGCAACCCACTCTCGCAAATGTATTCGCGCGAAGCGTTCCGGCTGTGTGTCACGAGCCTGCCGCAGGTGCTGAAGCATCCGCGCGACCTCGAGGCGCGCGGCCGGATGCTGCTGGGCGCGGCTTACGCGGGCATCGCGATTGAGAACTCCATGCTCGGCGCGGCGCACTCGATGGCGAACCCTCTGACCGCGCACTACGACATCGTCCACGGTCAGGCCGTCGGCATGATGCTGCCGGTCGTCATCCGCTTCAACGCAGCGGACCCCGCCGCGCTGCGCTGCTACGCCGAACTTGCCTCCGGCCCCGAGCTCGCCACCGTGAAGGGCGGTCTAACGACGGCGCTCGAAGCGTTGCTGGCGCGGCTTGAATCATTGCTCAACCTCGCCGGCTTCCCACGCTCGCTCTCCGACTGCGGCGTCGAGCCGCCGAAAATTAAGCTGCTCGCCGAGGAGGCCGCGAAGCAGTGGACCGCGAACTTCAACCCGCGCCGGGTCGAGGTCGCGGACTTCGTTGGCCTTTACGAATCGGCTTTCAACCGCCGCAGCGACGGGGACTTGGTGTGACCCGTGTCGGCGACTTCAAGTCGCTGCCTGTGAGTTCCGAAGCTCTCGACGCCGGCGGCAAGCCGCCGGCACTCGGTTTGATTACATCTGCTCTCGCCCCAGTCCGTTTCCCCATGTCCGTGTGCGTCCGGCTCGTCGCCGCTCTTCTCTATCCGCTAACCGCTATCCTCTCCGCCCCAGCCGCCGTGCCCGCGCCGGAGTTCCTCTTCCCCAGCGGCGGCAAGGTGGGCGCAACCGTCAGCGTCACCGTCGGCGGCAAGCTGGACGGCTGGCCCGTCGGCGCGTGGACCGACCACGCCGGACTCGTCTTCAAGGCCGTGACCAACAGCGGCACTTACTCCGTGAGCATCGGCGCGGAAGTGCCGCCGGGACCGCATCTGGTGCGCTTCTACAACCCCGAGGGCGCAGCGGAACCGCGCACCTTCGTCGTCGGCGCGCGCGCGGAAATCCTGGAGGCCGAGCCGAACGACGACTTCCGCCAAGCGCAGCGGCTCGACCAAACCGCCGTCGTCATCAATGGCCGACTGGAGAAAGCCGGTGACGTGGACAGTTTCTCGCTCGTGGTTGAACCGGGAAAATGGCTCGTGGCCAGCGTGGCGTCCTACGCGCTCGGCAGCTCCGTGGACCCCGTCGTGCAAATCCTCGACGAGCGCGGCGTGCGCGTGGCTTTCAACCACGACACCCACAACCTCGATCCGCTCGTCGCGTTCCGGGTGGAGCGCGCGGGCACTTACACCGTGCAGGTGCTCGGCTTCGCCCACCCGCCCGCCTCCGACATCGCGGCCAAGGGCAACGCCGCCTACGTCTATCGCCTCACCGTCACCACCGGTCCGTTCGCCCGCTCCGCCTTCCCGGTGGGCGTGAAGCGCGGGAGCAAGACCGCGCTGAACTTGCTTGGCTGGAACTTGCCCCCTACCCCGCAGACCGTGGACGCCTCCCGCGTCCAACCCGCCGAGCCATTGCTCTTCCTCCCCGCCGAACTGACCGGCGACGCACTCTGGCTCGACGTGGGCGACGGCACTGAGTTGACCGAGATGGAGCCGAACGACGCGACCACGAACGCCCAGCCCGTCACGCTCCCCGCGACCTTGAACGGGCGCATCGGCAAGCTCGGCGATGTGGACCGTTTCACCTTCACCGCGAAGAAAGCCGACCGCTTCAACTTCCAGATGCGGGCCGCCGCGCTGCATTCCCCGCTCGCCGCGCGGGTGCGCGTGGAGGACACCAACGGCGTCTCGCTCGCCCAAGCGGAGGGCGGCGATGGCACCGACCCGCGCCTCGCCTGGACCGCGCCGACGGACGGCAATTTCATCGTGGCCGTCAGCGATATGTATGGCCAGGGCAGCGCAGACCACGTCTATCGGCTCGCGACCGCTCCGGCTCCGCCGCACTTCACCGCCACGGTGCCGACGCACGCGTTCTTCGTGGAGAACGGCAAGACGAACGAAATCAAAGTCACCGTAACGCGCGTCGAGGGCTTCAAGGAGAAGCTCGTCCTCAGCGTGAAAGGCCTGCCCGACGGCGTGACCGCCCGTCCCGCCGCCGTGCCGGACAAGAGCGGTGAAGTGAAGCTGGAGCTTGTCGCGAGCTCCGATGCGAAGGCGGCGAGCGGGCCGATTGAAATCCTGCTCTCCGCGCCCGAGGTGCGCCCGCCCCTGAGCCGCGCCGCGACCTTCAGCCTGCGCGGTGCCGATGCACGCGGCGACCGCCTCATCAATGACGGCCACATTGCGTGGCTGACCGTGGCGAACAAGCCCGCGCCCCCGCCGGTGCCGAAGAAGAAGAAGTGAGGCGACGGGGTGCTGCTTGCTGCCGCCGAATGCCGCCGGGTCTGTGGGCCCACAGCGTTGCCCGACTGCGCCCACCCTGATCAGGCCGAGCGTGATTGGCGGGCCCGAGCTGTATCGGGTTACAAACCCGGGCTGCACCCCGTTCCGCCCCGTCAGGAATCTCCGGGCTTTACGGAAGGCCCCGGCGGAATAGATTGGCACCGCTATGAACCCACTCGAAGAGAAACGCTTCGCCGGACTCCTCAACGAAGAACTCCAGGCGTTGGAACAGACCGCCAAGATGCGTCGGTTCCGAGCCGGCGAGACCATCTTCCGCGCGGGCGATTCGGGCGACGGCTTCTACCTCGTCGAGTCGGGCCGTGTCGTCATTTCTGCTGTCGTCGGTAAGGACTCGCGCCAGCTGGCGACCTTCGCCGCCGGCGAGTTCTTCGGCGAGATGGCCCTGCTGGACGAAGCCCCACGGTCCGCCACCGCCACCGCCGAGGTGGAGACACAGGCGTTCTGCATCGGACGCCCGGAGCTGCTGCTCCTGCTGGAGCATCGCCCCAAGCTGGCCTTGAACCTCATCCGCGAGTTCAGCCAGCGCGTCCGTTCGCTGAACCAGAAATACATAGATGAAATCCTCCAGGCCGAACGCCTCGCCATGGTGGGCCGCTTCGCGCGCACCATCGTCCACGACTTCAAGAACCCACTCAACGTCATCGGCCTCGCCGCTGAGATGGCCGGTATGGACCACGCCACCCCCGAGCTGCGCGGCCAGGCCCAGGTGCGCATCTCCCGACAGGTCGCCCGCATGACCAACATGCTCAACGAACTGCTGGACTTCACCCGCAACACCAGTTCCCAGCTCGTCCTGGCCACCGTCAGCTACGCCGAATATGTCGGCGCGCTGGGCGAGGAGCTCGGCGCGGAGATCGCCGAGCGCGGGATGCAGTTGCGCGTCGAGCCGCCGCTGCCGGCGGTAGCGGTAGCGCTCGAGCCGCAGCGCCTCTCACGCCTCTTCTACAACCTCGTCAACAACGCCTGCGAAGAGATGAAACCCGGCGGCCTCATCACGATCCGGGCCTACCAGCGCGACAGCGAAGTGGTCACCGAGGTGGAAGACACCGGCCCGGGCATCGCGCCCGAGATCGCCCAGCGCCTCTTCGAGCCCTTCGCCACGCACGGCAAGCAGAGCGGCACCGGCCTGGGCCTCTCCATCTGCAAGAAGATCGTCGAAGACCACGGCGGCAAAATCTCCGCCCGCAGCGAGCCGGGCAAAGGTGCCACGTTTATCTTCACCCTGCCGCTGGCGCGGTGAAGCGGTTTTGAGTTCCGAGTGTTGGGTTCCGAGTTGGAGTTGGCGGCAGGGGATGTTCTGGCGAAGAGGTGGCTGCCCGGGGTCCGAGGAAAAGCGCCAGAGGGCTGGCGCAGTCCAAGACGCTGGCGCGCCCCCTCTTCGGGCCAGCGTCTTGGAGTGCGGCGGCCCTCCGCCGCTTTTGGCTTACGGACTCACTCTCCCGTCCCGCCAACTTCAGTTACGGTGGTCGGCCCGCAGCCCGCACGCCACCAGAGGAGACCGCACACCGCCAAGCCCGCCAGCGAAATGCCGCCGCCGATGCGGAAATGCCAGTCCACGTAGGTGAGGTGGACGGTGCTCTGGCCGGCGGGGACAGGGATAGCTTGGAAAGCGTGGTTGGCTTTGCGGATGACCGTCTTTTCTCCATTCACCGTCGCCTGCCAGCTTGGGTAATGGTTCTGCGCCAGCACCACCCACCGTGGCATGTTGGCTTCGACCTCCAGCTCGACCTGAGAGGTGGCGAATCGGCTGACTCGAACAGCCCCGAGCGGAGTCGGTGGTTTCTGGCCTTGTGTATAGCAGACGATCGTCAGAAATTCCGCCGAGCTTTCCCCCGATTTCGGCTTGGTTAGAAACGCAAGCGAGCGGGGATCCCAGTCCGCCTTCTGCATCCACTCCGGCAGCGGGTCGAACTCGCGGCCGAGTTCAATGACTTGCTGCGGCAAACTCACCAGCGGCAGCGCATTTGTCCGGCGTTCCCACTGCATCAGCTCGCCGGGCTTGGTCGTGTGCGTCACGCCGAGGAAGTCCATGAGGTTCGCGGGCGCGGGGTTCGTGGTGCCGTAGAGGAAATACTCCACGTCGTTCCACTCGCGCGTCACGAGCGTGGACGCACCGTTCACTTTCGGCAGCCCGTCGAGCAGGTTCAGGTTGCCCCAGAACGCCAGCCGCTGGCCGATGAAGTCGTCGTAGAACTTCGGCACCATCCGCGTGTGCAGCGCGCGTTCGGCCAGCGGACTGAGCATGATGCGCGACTCGCCGAGCTTCGGCGCGGGCGTGAGCGCGTCCTTGCTGGCGTGGTAGGCGGCGGCGAGGCCCGGCTCGAAGGCGGAGGCGGGGATGGTGGGGTTCAGGATCGGGTGATGAGTAAAGACAGTGCAGATTGGAAGTAGAACCAGCGGGAACAAAACGAAACGGTTTCGATACCTCCACCCAAGAGTGAACACGACACACGCGATTATGAACATTCCCGGCACCAACTCTTGAAGTGCCACGAGCAGGGTGCGAAGCCTAATTTCCCGCACTGGCTGTTCCCCGATTTGGTAGAGCGTTGCAAGGAGTGCGACCGCTAACGCGGAGGACAACAGCACGGGGAGGAGTTGGCAAACTTCCCTCCAGCCCTCGTGCGCGCGCAGTCGCCTCCAGAATTCAGGGCTGAAGTCATGGGATTGACGCAAATCCTTCGGAAGCTCAACCGCAACATCCTCAAGCCACTTCATTCCCCAAGCCGCCAGCAGCGGCACCGTGAAGGCCGCGAGCAGCAGCGCCTTGATCGGGAAGCGCATGATGCCCAACGGCAACACTTCGCGCAGCGCACGCCAGAGCACGAAGTTGTCCCCCATCGCCAGCAGCACGGCCAGCAGAGTGGCCGTGCCGAGCAGCTTCACCTCCGGCGTCCGCACGCGCCACACCGCCAGCAGCGCCAGCGTCAGCGGCACGATGCCCAGATAAACCGACGGGAAGAACGCCTGCCCGATCATCACGAACACGCCCTGCTCGGTCTGGAAGTTCATGAACAGCGGGAAGAACAGGTTCACCCAGCCCCAGCCCGGCAGCGACCAAAACGAGTTCACCGCATCCCCGCTGCGCTGCGAGAGCGAGAGGAGTTGGAGGAACGGGAGGAGTTGCGCGGCGCAGAGGCCGGTGATGAGGGCGATGACGGCGAAGAAACGAGTGATTAGTGAGTAGTGATTAGTGGCGCGTCGGACTGAAGGGGGCACGGTGGTTTCAATGGGCGCGCGTTCTCCCTCACCCCGGCCCTCTCCCGCTAGGAGAGGGGGAGACGTCGGCTGCGTTGCTGTGGACTCGGGCACTGCTGACTGCGGAGCGGAATGCACGGGAGCGGGCTTCGCTAGTGGCGCATGAGAAGTCTCCGCCGTCGCACTTGCGCCCTCCCTCTCCCAGCGGGAGAGGGCCGGGGTGAGGGAGGAATCACCCTGCTCCCCATCGCATCCTTGCGCCGACCAACTTTGGACTTTGGACTTTGGACTTTGGACCCAATCCACCACGACCAAGGCTGCGAGAAACCCCCACGTCAGCAAAATGATTTCCGGCGCACCTGTCAGCATCTGCATCGCGCCGGTCAGCGCGGCGAGGACGAGGCTTCGCCCGCCCTCCTGCCACGCGCGTCGCGTCGCGAGCACGACCCACGGCATCCAGCCCAATGCGACGAGGTAGTTCGGGTAGATGGTGCAGCCCAGCACCAGCCCGCTGAAGATGAACGCCACGCCCGCCACCGCCGCGCTGAACGAGCTGCCCGTCCACCGCTCCGCCAGCGCGCGCATCCCCATCCCGCCGAGGAACAGGTGCGCCACGCAGAAGAGCCCCAGCGACCACGGGAGCGGCAGGAGTAGGTAGAGGAGCGAGCCAGGGTAGAGGCAAAGCGTGTTCCATTGCGCGAGGTAGGGCGCGCCGCAGTTCACGTAGGGATTCCACAGCGGGAAGAAGTCGCCGCTCCAGAAACACTCGCGGTGGAAGTGCGCGAACGGGTAGCCGAGGAACCCGTAGTCGCGATAGAAGAACGCCTCGCCGCCGAAGAGCACGCGCCAGAACGTGACGGCGAGGAGCACGGCGAGCACGAGGGCGAAGCGGCGGGGGGTGAGGAGCGACAGTTCTGGGTTCGGAGTTCTGAGTTCGGACTTGGTCGTGGGGTTGGTCACGGCGTGGGGGGAGCTTGGTGGCGTCCGGGGAAAAGCGCCAGAGGGCTGGCGCAGTCCAAGACGCTGGCGCGCAGAATGGGCGCGCCAGCGTCTTGGAGTGCGGCGGCCCTCCGCCGCTTTGTGGGGTGCGGTGGAAGAGTCATGTCACGATAGGTTCAGGTGCGCTGGTAGTCGCGCGTCCCGCGCGCCACCAGAGGAAGCCGCACACCGCCAAGCCCGCGAGCGAAATGCCGACACCGAGGCGGAACTGCTCATCCACATACACGAGGCGGATGGTGTGTTTGCCCGCCGGGACGACGAGGGCTTGGAAGGCGTAGTTCGCGCGCCAGAGTTTAACCGGCTGTCCGTCCACGAAGGCACGCCACGGGTGGTAGAAGGATTGCGCCACGGTCACGAGCGTCGGGGCGTCGGTCTCGACCTCGGCGAGGATTTCGTGGGCGGCGAAGCGGTGGGTGGTGACGCGGGCGTTGGCGGAGTTCGTGGGGACGAAGCCTTGCGCCTCAAGAGGCAGATACACGACGCGGCGCGGGGCAAAGCGAGGGGCAACGAGCTGATCGAGCAGCTCGGCAGATTCGGAAAAGGTCGGAGCAGTTCCTCCGGCAACCAGCGCCAACGCAGAATCGCTTTTTGTCCAGAGATAGGGACCGCGCGGATTGATGATCCGATTCACAGCCAGGAAATCCTTCATCCCGTCCGCGTTCGGCACGGTGGCGAGGTTGGTTGGATATAGCCGCTTTTGAACGTCTGCTTGTTCACGGACTTGCAACGTGGAGGAACCGTTCACCTTGTAAGCGCGGCTCAACAAGTTCAGATGGGACCACTTGGCGGTTCCCTTGCTCAATGCGTCCATCAGTAGATGATCCGGCCATACATCTAGTTGGAACCCAGCATAATGCCCTGTGTCGTCGTGCATAGCCGGCCAATTAACCTGCTTTCCGTAGAGCAGGTCTTGCTCGGCGAATGGAGTGATGAAAAACCGCCTCGGTTCAACTCCGGTGACCTCGGGCGCCTGTGAGAGTTTGGGCCACACGCTCATGGTAAACGCCGGGACGCGCGGCGACTGCGCCGGCATATGCCCTAGAAGATCGACAAGCAGGACGAGCAACACGAGGCTGGCCACCAAGTTGGCGCTGATAGCCGGGCGGAGCAGCGCGCCCATGGTCACAAGGAACAGCAGGAGCAGCGAAATCCTGATGAGCGCATTGTTGGTTGTCTCCGGCCAACGGTCGTATTGCAGCGGGTGCTGCTGGCCGAGCCAGAGGACGGCCGCCACGGCCGCCACGAGGGCGATGCCGATGGTGAGGAGCGCCCGGTAGGGCGAGACTCCGTCGAACCCCATTTCGAGCGCAGCGAGGCGAGCGCAGCGAGTTTCGGTTTCGGACGCGGCTGCCGGAGATGCTCGCTGCGCTCGCACCGCCTGTGGCGGTATCGAGGGCTCGACGGAGTCTCGCCCTACCGGGCGCGGTGTGGCGGCGGGTTCCGCCTTCCGCCTTCCACCTTCAGCATTTCCCATGAGCCACGCGACGCCGAAGGCGGCGAGCATGGGCGCGGTGAAGGCGGCGAGGAGGACGAACTTCACGGGGAAGCGCGCGATGCCGCCGCCAGGCAAGGCGTGTTTCAGCGCGGTGTAGAGGTAGCCAGCATCGCCGAGCGCCATGACGAGGGCGAACGCGGTTGCGCCCGCCAGCAGCCAGACGCGGCGCTCGCGGGATTTCCAGACGGCCAACAACGCGAGCGCGAGCACGCCGAGGCCGAGATAGTAGCTGGAGAGGAATTGCTGGTCTTGCTGCACCCAGAGGCCCTGCGGGGTTTGGAAGTAGCGGAAGAGCGGCACGAGGAAGTTCGCCCAGCCCCACGGCGGCATCGGCCAGCGGGCGTCGCGGTAGGCGGCGTCGCGCTGCGAGTGGGCGAGGAGGTCGAAGAAGGGGAGGAGTTGCGCGGCGGAGAGGGCGGTGATGAGGAGGATGACGGCGGTGAAGCGGGTGAGGAGTGAGAAGTGATAAGTGATTAGTGGGGAGGGTGCTGGAGACTTGGGCGCAGTGGGTTGTGGGTGGCCTACCCCCTCACCCCGGCCCTCTCCCCCGATGGGGGCGAGGGGGACGGAGGGTTCGTGCGCCGACTGACTTTGAACTTTGAACTTTGAACTTTGAACCCACTCGGCGACGAGCATCACCGCGAGCAAACCCCACGTCAGCACGACCAACTCCGGCACGCCGGTGAGCATCTGCATCGTGCCCGCCAGCGCGGCGAGGACGAGTTTGCGGCCGCCTTCGCGCCACGCTTGCTCGGTGAGCAGGACAATCCACGGCATCCAGCCGAGGGCGACGCAGTAGTTCGGCCAGGTGATGCACGCAAGCGACGCGCCGTTGATGGCGAAGGCCGTGCCGGCGACGGCGGCGGCGAAGCGGTTGCCCGTCCAGCGTTCCGCCAAGGCCCGCGCTCCGAGGCCACCGAGCCACAGGTGCAGGAGGCAGAAGACGCCCAGTGCCCAGGGCATCGGCAGCGCGACGAAGAAGAGCGAGCCGGGGTAGAGGCACATGGTGCCCCATTGCGCGAGGAAGGGTGCGCCGCAGTTCGAGAGCGGGTTCCAGAGCGGCAGTTCGCCGACGCGGAGGCTCTCGCGCAGGTAGTGCGCGGACGGATAAGCCATCACGCCGTAGTCGGAGCGGAAGAAGGTCTCGGTGCCCAGCCAGATGCCGGGGAAGGCGAGGACGAAGGCGAGGAGGAGGAAGACGGCGAAGCGCCGCGGGGTGAACCAGTCGGGCAATTGCGATCTGTCAGTGGGGACGAGTTCAGCCAAGGTGAGTGATTAGTGTTTAGTGATTAGTGAGGCGCTGGGTTTGGCGCGGCACCAGAGGACGCAGCACGCGAGGAGGCCGAGCGCGGACAACCCGACACCAAGTTGGAAGCGGTGGTCCACATACTCCAGCCGCACCGTGCTCCGGCCAGCCGGGATGGGCACGGCTTGGAAGGCGTAGTTGGCGCGAAGGATGTTTGTTGGCTGGCCGTTCACGGTGGCTTGCCACGGAGTGTAGAACGCTTGCGCGAGGACGACCAGCGTGGGCGCGGGCGAGTCCACTTCGCACTCGATGCGGTGGGCGGTCCAGTGCGTGGACAGGACTTTGGCGGTTGTGGCGTTGGTGTTGGGCACATACATCCGGTCCCACGGATGAATGAAAACGGTCGCCGTGGGGTTCCACCCGGGCGAGCCGAGCGCAGTCAGGGTCTGCTCGGCGGCGACGAACTCGGGGCGTTGCCCGGCGGTGATGAGCGGGAGGGCGGTGGCGCGGTGGTGCCACTGGAAGAGGTTCGTCGAGGAGCTGAGGTGCGCGATGCCATGGAAGTCCAGGATCGGGTCGGGGAGCGAGTTTGTCTGGCTCCCGAAGATGAGCTGCGTCTCAACCTCCCGCTGCGCGCGCAGGTAGAGGCTGAAGAAGCCGTCGGTTTTGGGGAGGCCCTCGATCAGATTGAGGTCTCCGAAGAGGCCCATGCGCTGGTTCAGGAGCGTGTCGGTAAAGCTGGGCAGGAGCTTGCCTCTGAACTCCTGCGCCGCCTGCCAGGTGAGCGCGGCACGGGGGCCACCGAGGCGCGGGGCGTCCGGGGCTTGCGTGAGCGGATGACCGGGCTGGTAAACGTCGAGGGCGACTCGTGGGGTGAGCTGGGGCAGGTGGGTTTTCAGGTCCAAGAAAATCAAGACCAGGAGCGCGAGACTAAGGCTGAGGGTTCGCCCCGGCGTCCCGGCCCGCGCCAGTCCCAACACGGCCGCGAGCGCTAGGAGCAGCGCGATGCCGCCCACCAGGGTGCCGCGCAGCAAGAGGTGTTGACCGGCCTCGCCTTCGCCCGGCACCGGGTGCTTCCAGCCATACAGCGTGAGGCCTACGCTGAGGGCGAGGAGCACGCTGGCAGCTCCCCACAAGCGTCGGCGAGCGGTGGGGGCCAGGGGAAGCGGCTGGCCCGGGGCGGGGAGCAAGTCGCGCAGCGCGAAGGCGGCGAGCAACGGGAGCGCGAAGGTGAGCGGGATGACGAACTTCGCCGGGTAGCGCATCCCGCCGAGCGGCCCGATTTGTTTCAAGGCGAGATACAACCAGCCGTTCTCACCTAGGGCGGTCGCGAGGCTCAAGAGCACCACGGTCGCAAGCACCCATACCCGCGGTGAACTGCCGCGCCGGACGGCGACGAGTGCGAGCGCGAGCACGGGCAGGCCGGCGTAGAACGAAGCCGTCCAGCTCTGCCCGTTTTGGAAAGGCACGCCGGGCGCGGAAAGCGTTGTCTGGAAGAGCGGCGATACGAGGTTCGCCGCGCCCCAGAGGGGCAAAGACCAGATCGCGCCGTTGAAGCCCGCGTCCCGCTGCGAATGGTGAAGGAGTTCGAGGAAGGGCAGGAGTTGGGCGGCGGCGAGGAGGGTGACGAGGACGATGACGCTGAGGAGGCGGAGGAGGGGAGTGAAGAGTGAAGGGTGAAGAGTGAAGAGTGGCGGGCGCTCGGTGGGCACGCCGAGTTCCGAACACCTTCTGAACACTGAACACTGAACACTGAACAGTCTCCCCGCCGCCAACGCCGCGACCAGCAGCCAGGTGAACAGGATTACCTCCGGCGCGCCGGTGAGCATTTGCAGCGCGCCGACGAGCGCAGCCACGACGTGCTTGCGACCACCTTCGCGCACGCCGGTTTCCACCGTCAGCACGACCCACGGGAGCAGGGCGAAGGCGGCGAGGTTGTTCGGCCACATGAGGGATTGCTGCACAAGGCCGTGAAAGGCGTAGGCCACGCCGGCGACGGCGGCGGGGAAGTTCAGCTCCGTCCAACGGCGCGCGAGGGCATACACGCCGAAGCCGCCGAGCCAGAGATGCAACAGCATGAACAAGCCCAGCGACCACGGCAGCGGCAGGAGCAGGTAGCAGAGCGCACCGGGGTAAAGCGTCAGCGTGTTCCACTGCGCGAGGAAGGGGAGGCCGCAGTTGTTGAGCGGGTTCCAGAGCGGCAGTTCGCCGCGCCAGAAACAGTCGTGGTGGTAGTGCGCGATGGGATAGCCAAAGAGGCTGTAGTCGCGCAGGACGAAGCTCCCCGCGCCGAGGAGGACATCCGACCACGAGACGAAGACGAGCAGAGCAAGCAGGGTGGCGAAACGCCCGGGCGTGACGAAGCGTTCCGAGTTCGGCGTTTCGGGATCGGAGTGGGCGGTAGGCGGAGTCACGGCGCGGAGGAGTGTTCAACACGCGCGGGAAAAGCGCCAGCGGGCTGGCGCAGTGCAGGCTTTCGCCGGGAGGGAGGCGGCGCTTGTTCCCCGCTCACTCCGGCAGCTCGCGGTCCTTCGTCTCCGGCCCGAGCCAGATGATGAAGATGCCGATGACGTAGATGGCCGCCATGACGGAGCCGGCTTTCGGGAAGCTGCCGTCGAAAGCCTTCATCAACGTGGCGGTTTGCAGGCCGCCGATGGCCGCGACGATGCGCCCGAAGTTGAACGAGAACCCCTGCCCCGTCGCGCGCACCGCCGTGGGGAACAACTCCGGGAAGTAGAGCGGAAAGAAACCGTAGAACGACGCGGTGATGCCGCCCGCCATGAACGCCGCGAACAGGAAGCCCGGGCCGAAGGCGGTGTTGGCGTTGTAAAACCAGAGCGCGGACGCGATGGAGCCGACGCACATCACGGTGTAAGTGACGCGCCGCCCAAACCGCCCCGCCGCCACCGCCGCCACGATGGTCGCGATGATGGCCCCGACGGCGGTGGCAATCTGGGTTTTCTCCTTCGCGTAGTGTTTCACTTCCTTCGTGTCGGGCTGGAGTTGGCCGGCCCAGCGCGGAGCCCACTGGATGGAACCCCACGTGCCCAGCAGCGCCACTGCCGCAAGACCCGCGCCCAGCAACATGCTTTTCACCACGGCGGTCTGGGACTCCGGCTTGAGCGAGCCACCGGCAACCGAGCGGGCCAGGTATTGCCGCACCGGAAACAGATAGCCGAACAACGCCACCACCAACCCGACAAGAGTGACGAGCGTCGCGACCGCGCCGCTGATGTGCGCCGCCGCCGGCGACCACACGTAGATGATACCCAGCGCCGCGACACAGCCGATGAGCACGCCGAGCAGGTCGGAGTTCGCCCAGTTCGCCGTGCCGCCCTTGGCCTTCTCGTCCTCCCACTTCTCCGACTCCGGCACGAAGAGGCGGATGAAGAAGATGAGTAGCGCCGGGAACGCGCCGCTGATCATCAGGAAGCGCCACGCAGAGTTCGCCAGCAGCTTTGTCGTCGTCGCGTCCGAGCAGCCGATGGCTTTCAGCATCCCCTCCACGCCGCCGATGAAGCCCGCCAGCCCCATGCTCAGGACCGCGACCATGAGGAAGCCTACGTTCGCCGCCGCGCCAATGAGGCCGGCGATGAACGCGCGGGACTTGCCCGGCCAAACCTCATTCACCAGCGCCACGCCCAGCGACCACTCGCCACCCATGCCCAGCGACGCGATGAACCGCAAGGCCGCGATGTGCCACGCCTCCGTCGCGAACCCGCACAGGCCCGTGAAAATGGCGTAGGTGAAGATGCTTAACGACATCGCGCGCACGCGGCCAATCTTGTCGCCCAGCCAGCCGAAGAGAACGCCGCCGGTCGCCGCGCCGACGAGGAAGACAGCGATGATGGCCCCAAACCACTTGCCCGCGTCCGCCGGCGAGGAAGTCGGCCCGAGCAAATCCGCGAGCGCCGGCCCGCCGATGAGCGGGAAGAGCCCCATCTCGAAGCCGTCGAACATCCACCCCAGCAGGGCGGCGAGCAGGGTCATGTATTTGGTGCGTTGGGTGGCCGGCGGACGGTCGGTGGCGGTGCTCATGCGTGGTGTTCGGTTTGGTGGCGCGCATTGCTAAAGGCAAAGCGCGGAGGGGTCAAACCATTTGCCCGGCGGGGCGTCCGTTCAATTTCTGTCCGGCGGCCCGACCAGGGCAGCCGCTGACTTATCCCAAGTCCCTATGAGCTTCGGTCAGTAGCGTTCGGTGGTCGTCCACACCCCTTCCCCCCACAGGACGGTAAGGCACCGATTGGCTTTGGGAATTGGTATTACTTGGACTACGCGTCCCGGTGCGTCGGCTGCGGCTTACCTGGGCGGAAGTGTTCGAGGTGTTCCAGCCGCAGGAAGAGCTGCGGGTGTTGCTTGCCGACTTCGGTAAGGGCGGCGTTGAGGACGGAGTTCAGCGTGTCGGGGCCGGCTTCCGCGCGGCAGTTGAGGATGAGCTTGCCGGCGTCGAGCCAGTCAGAGAGTTCTTGCGACAGCTCGGGGACGATGTCGTTCCGCACGAGGTTGATGACGGCGAGGTCGCCGAGGCCCGCATCTTCCGGCTCCAAGGTCATTTTCAAATGCGCGACTTCCGCCCCGGCTTCCGCTAGCAGGCGGCGCAGGGTGTCAGCGAGGTCGCGGAGGACTTGGTTGCCGTCGAAGCCCTTTTGGTTTGAGAGGGCCACGGTGGCGTTCAGCCAACCGAGGAGCGCTTCGCCTTCGGCATAGACTTCGTAGTCCACGGCCATCGCGACGCGGGCGATTTGCTCGGTGGCGGTGATGTGCTGAAACCAGTCGTCGAGGCCCGCGCCGGTGCGGGCCGAGACGGCGAGGACTTTGGCGCGGGGGAATTGTTCGGCGAGGCGGAGGCGGAGGCGGTCGAGTTGGAGGGTGTCGAGGAGTTCGCGTTTGTTGATGACGATGAGGTCGGCTTCCTCGAGTTGCTTGCGGTAGATATAGAGCACCTTCTCGGAGAACTGTCCGCCGTCCGCGAGGCCGAGCACGCGCTGGGCGCGCACCGGGTCCACGAGCACGCTCAGGGGCGCGATGAGGAACTGGTCGCCATATATCCGTCGCAGCGGGTAGGTGACGGTGGCGACGAGGTCGGTGCAACTACCCACCGGCTCGGCGATGAAGACATCGGGGCGCGTGCGTTCGGTGAGCTTGTTCGCTGCGTCCACGAGCGAGTTGAAGCGACAGCAGAAGCAGCCGCCGGGGATTTCTTCGGTGGCAAAGCCGCGCGAACGGAGCATCGCCGTGTCCACGAGCTCCTTGCCTTGGTCGTTGGTGATGAGGCCGACGCGCAGCCCCTGCGCGGTGAGGCGCTCGGCGAGCTTGGCGACGGCGGTGGTCTTACCAGCGCCGAGGAAGCCGCCGAGCATGAGGTAACGGGCTTGGGTCATGGTTGGTTTGGGAAAGTGTGCAGAATCCAGTGTTCAGTCAGCGTGTCGGCTACAACGGGCTGTTCGAAAGGGCGTCAGCACTGAAAACTGAACACCTCATTTTTCCTCCGCGTGCTCGCGCTCCAGAATCTTATCAATCGTCTTGTCCAGCAGCTTCACATACGCGTGCACATCGAGGCAGCGGGACTCGGGCGTGCCGGTGGCGGCGTAGAGCCAGCCATTGCCGTGCGGGTCTTTGTTCACGGTGGTGATCTTGGTTTTGAGCAGCGGGTTCGCGCCGAGGAACTCGCCGTCCACGATGCAATAGACATCTGAGATGGCCTTGAAGCCCTCGACCCAGCCGACGACTTGCCCACAGGCGACCTTCGTGCCCGGTTCGATTTCCCAACCGCACTCAACCATGTCGCCGAGCATGCGGGTGGCGAACTTGGTGATGCCCACGCGCCACGCGCCGTCCGCCTGCCGCGCCGCCCACGCGTGCGACGGGCTGTAAAGCGCTTCGAGCGGCAACTGCGCGGCGAAGCGCGAGCGTTTGTAGGCGAGCGTTTTGGGTGAGGCGTGGCTCATACGAATCCGCATAGGAGACGGGCTAACGAGTCGCCAATCAATTCCCAATTCCCGCACAGCGCAGCGTGATTGCTCGCCGGGCCACACACGCAGCGCCTCTAAGCCGGAACCAGGCAGATGGCTTGAACCACAAAGGCACGAAGCGCACGAAGCGGAGCCGCAGAAGCAGGGCCGTTCAACAAATCTGGCCGCACCGTTCAGTGCGCCTTCACCACCTTTGCCAAACCACAAGTTTTTCTGCCTGACCTTCGTGTTCTTTGTGCCTTTGTGGTTTCAAAGGAATCGTTCCGGCTAACGGCCGCGTAATCATCCCGTTTCCGGCTACGGCGACGCGCCCGAGGTCGAGGCGGCAGATTTTCAAGTCGGCCTTGCGCCACAGCGACGCCACCCCCCCGAAGTGCCCCGGGCACTACCGGAAATCCAGCCTCCACCAACATCCGCTAACGTCCACCTCGCCCGAGAACCTATCGAACGGTGCGCGCCGCCCGCGAGCGCCCCATGCGGAAGACTCTAGGTGCGGCTGTTGGTTGGCCATGCCCGCGCCCGGAACGGTTGCCACCCCTGTGCGCCGACGCCCGCTGAATGGTCGGGAGCGCCGGGCCGTCGGCGCTTGAGCAAATGAACCGCCTTCTCCCGCTCGCGTGGCTCGTCGTCGCCTGCCTCGCCTTCGCCACCACCGCGCGCGCGGACCACGACCAGCCCGCCGGCCACTCGTTACAGGGCGATGCTTACAACGAAGGCCCGCGCCAGCAGGCGCACCTGATGACCGGCATGGGCAACGTGCATTTCCCCATCACCACGAAGCATCCGCTCGCCCAGAAATTCTTCAACCAAGGCATCGGCCAGCTCCACGGTTTCTTCTACCTCGAGGCGGAACGTTCCTTCCGCCAAGTCGCCGCGCTGGACCCGTTTTGCGCCAGCGCCTACTGGGGTATGGCGATGGCCAACAGCCCCAAGCGCGCGAAGGAGTTCATCAAGACCGCCGAGAAGTATCAGGCCGCCGCCAGCCCGCGCGAACGCCAGTGGATTGCCGCGCTCGCCGGCTTCTACCGCGACGAGATGAAGGACGAGAAGGAGCGCCGCAAGGATTACCAGAAGGCCCTCGAACAGATCGTGAAGGCCTACCCCGCCGATCTCGAAGCCAAGGCCTTCCTCGCCGTGCGCCGCTGGCAGGACAACGGCGAAGGCGTCCCCTACGGCGACAAGAAAACCGTGGACGGTCTGCTCAACGACATCCTCGCCGCGAACCCGCTCCACCCGGCGAACCACTTCCGCATCCACCTCTGGGATGAAGGCGCGCGCGCCACTAACGCGCTCGTCTCCGCCGCCAACGACGGTTTCTCCGCGCCCGGCATCGCGCACATGTGGCACATGAGCGGCCACACCTACTCGGCGCTCAAGCGCTACTCGGACGCCGCGTGGCAGCAGGAGGCCAGCGCCCGCGTGGACCACGCCTACATGATGGGCAACTCCGTCTTGCCCGACCAAATCCACAACTTCGCCCACAACAACGAGTGGCTCATTCGCGACCTCAACCACATCGGGGCCGCGCGCCGCGCCGTGGACCTCGCGAAGAACATGATCGAGCTGCCGCGCCACCCGAAGTTCAACACGCTCACCAAAGGCAGCTCGAGCTACGGCTACCAGCGCCTCCTCGAAACCCTCGTCCGCTACGAACTCTGGGACGAACTCCTCGCCCTCGGCGGCTCCGTCTATCTCCAACCGACCGCCAACAACGACCACGAAGCCCGCCGCTCCCACGCGCTCGGCCTCGCGGCGTTGAACACCGGCGACATCACCGGCGGCAAAAACCAAATCGCCGCCCTCGAATCCCTTGCCAAGAAAATCACGCCCAAGCCCACCACCAACGCCCCCGCTGCGAAGCCGGCGGAAGCCCCCATAGCAGGTCAGGCTTCCAGCCTGACATCTAACTCCACCAACGCGCTCGCCTCCAAAGCGACCACGCCTGCGCTTACCAACTCCCTCGCCGCCAAGGCCGCCTACGCGAAGTCCCTCGCTGCTTCCTCCCTCGCCCCCACCGGGGGAGAGGGCCGGGGAGAGGGGGCAGCGCGCACCAATGCCACCACCGCTCCCAAACCCGCCACGCCGCCCGCCCCGAAATCCGACACGAAGAAAGCCGCCTCCACCGGCGGCTACGACCGCGGCACCGCGCTGCTCGCCACCGCCAGCACCAACGCCATCGCGAGCGCCATCGCCGAACTCCGCATTCTCAGCGCGTTGAAGGAAGGCAACTTCACCGCCGCCAAAGACCAACTCGCCAAAGCCACCGGCATTCCCAAAGAGCGACTCGCCCGCCTCCACTTCGCCGCCGGCGACAAGGCCAAGGCCGAGACCCTCGCAGCCGAAGCGATGAAGGCCGCCGAAAACCAAGTCCAGCCCCTCGCCAGCTACGTGGACCTCGCCTACCGCAACGGCAAGTTTCGCGAGGCCTACGACGCCTTCTACAAGCTGCGCGAGTTGAGTGCCGAGGCCGACCTCGACGCGCCCGTCTTCCGCCGCCTCGCCCCCGTGGCGAAGGACTTGAAGCTCGCTGCCGACTGGCGTCCGCCGCTGACGCGCTCATGGGACTTCGGCCCGCGCCCCAGCCTGGCGTCGCTCGGCCCGTTCCGCTGGCAGCCCTCCGCCGCGCCGGACCTCTCCCTGCCCGACGGCGACGGGAAGAAGACCACGCTCCGGCAGTTCCGAGGTAAACCCGTCGTGGTCATCTTCTACCTCGGCGCGGGCTGTGTGCATTGCATCGAGCAACTGGTGGCGTTCGCGCCCGAGGCCGAGGCGTTCAAGAAGGCCGGCATTTCCATCGTGGCCGTGAGCACCGACACCGTCGCGGGCCTGAACTTCACGGTCGAGAAAGCCAAATACAACGGCGGCTTCCCCATCCCGCTGCTCTCGGACGCGAGCCTGAAGACCTTCAAGGCCTTCCGCGCCCACGACGACTTCGAGAGCCAGCCGCTGCACGGCACCTTCCTCATTGATGGCGAGGGCCTCATCCGCTGGCAGGACATCAGCTTCCAGCCGTTCATGGAGCCGAAGTTCCTCCTCACCGAAGCCCAGCGCCTCCTCAACCTGCCGAAGAGCAACGGCTCAACGCCGCCGGTGAAGCTGGCCGGGCAGAAGCCGGAGAAGGCCGTGAACTGCCGCTGAGGAAAGTGTCGCGAATCTGCCGGCGAAGACTAAATTCCGCCCATGAGTGTTGAGCAACTGGAAGAGCAAGTTCAGGCCCTCTCCGCCGAGGAACGGCAGCACTTTGCCGAGTGGTTTGACAACCATCGCCACGACCTCCTCCCGCCGGACGAGACGCCCGCCGCGCAACAGGAAGAGCTACTCCGTCGGCGGCAGGAATTCTTCGACCACCCCGAACGCTTCGAGAAGGTCGGGGCGGACGGGGAGTTGAACGAGTATCTGGGAGGCATCGCCCGTGAAGTTCGCGCTCGCGTTTCATCCGCTCGTCCGGGCTGACCTGCTGGAGGCCTTCGCCTGGTATGAGGGGCAGGCCCTGGAACTCGGGGACCGCTTGCTGGAGGAATCTGCCACCGTGCTCCGCCGGCTCGCGCACGAGCCGATGGTCTATCGCGTCCGGTTCGCTGACATCCGGCGGTTGAACTTGCGGCGGTTTCCCTACGGCACGTTCTACTTCGTGGAAGGGCCGACCGTCGTCGTGCTGGGCGTGCTTCACGGCGCACGGGACTCGGAGGCAGAGCTGGCCCGGCGGCGGAAAAGTTTCCCCTGATTCCTCGCGTCTCAGCGCCGTTTGCGTTGAAACCCGCCGCCCACTTGGCTTAACTCCCCGCGCTCATGTGTGCCATCACCGGTATCGTCCACTTCGACCGTCGCCCCGTTGCGGAATCCGAACTCGTCACCATGCGCGACGTGATGGTCAACCGCGGCCCCGAGCACGGCGGCCAGTGGTTCGGCGGGCACGCGGCGCTCGGCCATCGGCGGCTCCGCATCATTGACCTCTCCCCGCTCGGCAACCAGCCGATGACCAACGAGGACTCCACCATCTGGGTCACGTTCAACGGCGAGATTTACAACTTCCAGTCGCTGCGGAAGGAACTCGAAGCCAAGGGCCACCAGTTCCGCTCCCACTCCGACACCGAGGTCATCGTCCACGGCTTCGAGGAATGGGGCGAAGGCGTCGTCGCGCGCATGGACGGCATGTTCGCGATCGGCATCTGGGACACGCGGCGGGACACGCTCCTCATCGCCACCGACCGCTTCGGCAAGAAACCCCTCTACTACTCGCACCACGGCGCGACCGTGCGTTTCGCCTCCGACAGCAAGGCCTTCTGGTCACTGCCCGGCGCGGCGCTCACGGTGAACCACGCGGCGATTGACTGCTACCTGCACCACCTCGCCGTCACCACCGACCACACGATTTACAACGAGGTCAGCAAGCTCCCGCCCGCGCACTTCAAAGTCTTCGAGCGCGACGCTTCCGGCGAAGTCCGTGCCCGCGAGGTGCGCTATTGGCAGCCCAACTTCCGCGACAAAATCAACGTCACCGAGGCCGAGGCGCTGGAGCGCATCGACGCCGCGCTGAAGGAAGGCGTGCGCAAACGCATGATTGCCGACGTGCCCCTCGGCGCGTTCCTCAGCGGCGGCGTGGACAGCAGCCTCGTCGTCGCGATGATGAGCGAGCTCTCCAGCAAGCCGGTGAAGACCTTCAGCATCGGCTTCGAGGAACAGGACTTCTCCGAGCTGGAATACTCCGACGCCGTCGCGAAGCGTTACCAGACCGAGCACCAGCAAATCCGCCTCAAGCCCGACGTGCTCGAAATCCTCCCCTCGCTCGTGTGGGAATACGGCGAACCCTTCGCCGACTCCTCCGCCATCCCCACCTACTACGTCTCGCGGGCCGCGAAGGAGTTCGTCACCGTCGCGCTCACCGGCGACGGCGGCGATGAACTCTTCGGCGGCTACGACATCGCCCGCGCCTCCTTCCACGCGATGCGCTACGACGCTCTCATGCCCGGCTTCGTGCGCGGCCCGTTGGAGGACTGGCTCTTCGCCGCCGAGCGCACCGGCTTCGCGCAGAAACTAAAAACCCTCGCCACCCACGCCAGCCCCGACCCCGCGCGTCGCCACGGCTACTCGATGGCCTTCAACCAACGCCAGCGCGAGGCCCTCTACACCGACACCTTCCGCACCAGCCTCGGCGCGCACCGCCCGTGGCACATCTACGAGCGCCACGCCGCCGCGATGGCCGAGCTGAACATCCTCGACCAAAACCTCTACCACGTCCTCATGGCCCGCCTCTCCAACGACTACCTCGTGAAGGTGGACGTGGCCTCCATGAAGGTCGCCCTCGAACTCCGAAGCCCCTTCCTCGACACCGACCTCTGCGCGCTCTCCAGCTCCCTCGACCCGCTGCTCAAGGTGAAGGACGGCGTGCAAAAGTATCTGCCCAAGAAGCTCGCCGAGCGCTACCTGCCCTGGGAAGTCATCTACCGCCCGAAGAAGGGTTTTAGTCTCCCGCTGAAACACTGGCTCCGCACCGACCTCGCCCCCGTCCTGAACCGCCTCCTCCCCGACGGCAACCTCGTCAAAGCCGGCTGGTTCAAGAAGACCGAAATCCAGCGCCTCATCACCGAGCACACCAGCGGCGCGGCCCAACACACCCACCGCCTCTGGTCCCTCCTTTGGCTGGAACTCTGGCACCGCATCTTCGTCGAGCGCTCAATGACGGGGCGGGAAAGCTTGCGCGCCTGACCGTGCAGGGGCGTTGAGCGAGGCGCACCCTGAAGGGGTGAAGGAATCCAGGCTAGGGTTGTCTCTCCCCACGAAGCTTGCCAACCTCTCGCCATGCCGGATGCCAACGACGCCACGCGCGCGAGCGCCCAGGACTCCGCATTTCCCCATTCCCAAAAATACTCCGGGCCGGCGGCCGGCAACCCCAGGCTTGAAACGCTCCGGTAGGACATGGCGATGACTCGCACGCAAACTAATTTCCTGTTTTCGTTGGTCTCCCCCCACTCCATTTCGCACTGGTGGGTCCACCGAAGGCAATGCTTTGCCTTTTCTGAGGCCGCGAGGTAGTTACGCTTTCCGAGATGTGCTTGTGCTTCCGCCAGCAGACTTTGGCCGTATGTTCGTCTGCTGAAGTGCGAGCGCGAAATGCCACTTAGCTCCGCGAACCTCCTCGCCGAGATTGCGATGGAGATCGCCGGATCGTAGTAACCTGCGCCTGCCGCCGCCGCCGCCAGCCAAACTAATCCTGCGAAAATCGCCTCGTTGAGTGCTGGGTCGGCGGGTTGGTCGCTGTGGCTTAGTTCATGTCGATAAAAAAACGAAGCGGACAGAAGCAACGAGCGCAAGTCAATGAACGCCAATTCTGCTGAAACCGCCTCGATGGTGTAGCGTGTGAGTGTTGCCCCCAAGCTGATCAACTTGGTCGTTGCTTGGGTGCTTTCTTGGGTTGTGTCGATGCCCTTGTGTCTGTTGTGGATCTGTCCGGTTGCGATCAACTCTCGCAGGCATGCCGCTTGTAGATCGGCCTCGGCTCGGTCCCTTGTGAGACCAGCGATGTCATTGACTGTTCGGTGAACTGCGCGAGCATCTCTTTCGCGCGCTTGCGAGAGTTCGAAATCGAGGTTGGTGACCACGGTCTGCGCAGCCGAGCAATCCGCCATGTCACCAACAGGTCCGGGACCGGATACGCGTTTTCTTCGCTCAGCAAGCTTCCGCCGGGAATCCCTTGAGAGGGGGGGAGGTGGGACTAGGAAGACCTGCTCCAAGCAATTGAGCGTGTCAGCGGAGACAAAAGATTTCATTCGGGTCGCAACGTCGGAGCCGGAGCTGAAAAGTCAAGTGGTCGGGCGCGTTAAAACTTCTCCAGCTGAAAAATTGAGGCTGTTTGGTCGGTGCGGCGAGGCGGACCTTCACTCCCTCCTCTGGCTCGAACTCTGGCACCGCATCTTCATCGAGCGCTCCATGACCGGGCGGGAGAGTTTGAAACGGTAGCAGTGCCGCGATACCAAACGTGGCTTCTCCGTTTCGGATACAGGCCGAGCAAGAAAGGCAACTGGCCGACAAACTTTCGGGCTGCCCCCCGGGAGCGTAGGTGCCGGTCTGCCACTTAACCGGAACCCGACGATTAAGACTTGAGCGGCACCACACAGACGCGCTGGCTCCAGTGAAACCCCATTGCTAGCGCCTGCTCCGCCGGGCGTCACCGCTACGGTTGGATTGCTCTGTGGGCCTCGCGTCGCGGTGGTCCCACCGCGCGATCCCACGACATCGTTCCGGTTTATGCGGGCTTATCTTTCGCACCCTCGAAGCTCGGGCCGGAAAGCCAACCACGCACAATTTTCGTGATTCTCCACGCCTTGCCAGACCAAGCTCTGGGCACGTCTTGGTCGCCGGGCTGATGCCAGCCGGAGCGACCGCCTGAACCATTTTGCGCGCCGCCACTCCATGATCCCTCGCGAGCTGCTCAAGAAGATCCGCCAGATCGAGATTCGCACCAACCGCCTCGTGTCCGAGTCCGTGTCCGGCGCGTATCACAGCGTGTTCAAGGGCCAAGGCATGAACTTCGACGAGGTGCGCGAGTATCAGCCCGGCGATGATGTGCGGGCGATTGACTGGAACGTCACGGCGCGGATGAACCACCCGTTCATCAAGAAGTTCGTGGAGGAGCGGGAGATGACGGTGATGCTGGTCGTGGACCTGAGCGGCTCCGGCCTCTTCGGCTCCGGCGAGCAATCCAAGCGCGAGCTGGCCGCCGAGATCGCCTCGGTGCTCGCGTTCTCCGCCATCCGCAACAACGACAAGGTAGGACTCGTGCTCTTCAGCGACGAGGTGGAGAAGTTCATCCCGCCGCGCAAGGGCCGTCGCCATGTGCTGCGCGTCATCCGCGAAATCCTCTTCTTCGAGCCGAAGCGCCACGGCACGGACCTGCCGGGCGCGCTGCACTTCGTCAGCCGCATGCTTCCGCACAAGTCCGTGGTGGTGGTGCTCTCGGACTTTCTCGAAGCCCGTGCGCCGATGCGCTTCGGCTCGCGCGCACCCACGCAGCCGATGGCCTTTGGCGAACCGCTCGCGCCTGCCACGCAGGTCGCCCTCCGGCAGGCCCATCGCCGCCACGACCTTGTGGCCGTGCAAATCACCGACCGCTACGAACTCGAACTCCCCGCGTTGGGCCGCCTCGTGTTGAAAGACGCTGAGACCGGTGAGGTCGTAGAAATCCAGACCAGCAACGCCCGGCATCGCGCCGCCTTCGCCGAGCATCAAGCCCTGTTCCAGACCGCGCTGCGGCGCGCCTTCCGCACCATCGGCCTGGACTCGATCCAGCTCCGCACGGACCAGCCTTACGCGGCGGCGTTGGGGAAGTTCTTTGACACGCGGGTGAAGCGGAGGAGGAGGGGAGGAAGTAGTTAGTGATTAGTAATTAGTTTGCGTGCGACGACTCTTCTGCCACCCACTAATCACTAATTACTAATCACTCTCCCCATGCCCTCTCCTCCGCTCATCCTCGCCTCCGCCTCGCCGCGCCGCGCGGAACTGCTCCGTGAGCTGGGGCTGGAGTTCGCGGTCATCACCAGCGCGGCGGAGGAGGCGCATCAGGAGGACTTCACGGCGCGCGAGCTGTGTCTGGTGAATGCCTATCGCAAGGCTCGCGTGGTGGCGAAGGTTCACCCGCAGGCACTCGTGCTCGGCGCGGACACGCTCGTGTATCTGGGCACGACGCTTTACGGCAAACCCGCCGACCTCGCCGACGCGCACCGGATGCTCCGCGAGTTGGCCGGGCACACGCACCAAGTCGTGACCGGCGTCTGCCTGCTGCAACTCGGCGCGCACCGTTGCCGTCTTTTCGCCGAGACGACGAACGTGACGTTCAAGCCGCTGACTGAGGCGCAAATCGCGACCTACCTCGCCGCCATCCAGCCGCTGGACAAAGCCGGGGCTTACGCCATCCAAGACCACGGGGACCAAATCGTGGAGCGCATCTCCGGGTCATTCAGCAACGTGGTCGGCCTGCCGCAGGAGCGGGTGAAGCACGAGCTGGCGCAGTGGCGGCGGCACGGCTAGGGCGCGTCTGTCCTCAGCGCGCCGCAGCCCATCCGAACGCCAAACGGCGCGCTGGGGACAGACGCGCCCTACGCCGTAGCGCCTCGGCTGGCAGTTTCCTCCCCCACGCTTGCCTTCACTTCGCCCACTCCTACACTCCGCGCTCCGATGCTGAACCTAGACACCCTCAACCCCGAACAACGCGACGCCGTGGAGACGGTGCGCGGGCCGGTGCTCATCCTCGCGGGCGCGGGCACGGGCAAGACGCGCGTCATCACCTTCCGCATCGCGCACATGGTCCAGCGCGGCATCGCGCCGGAGAATATTTTGGCCGTCACGTTCACCAACAAGGCCGCGCGCGAGATGCTGGAGCGGGTGAACCAACTCCTTCCCAAACGCCGCAGCGCAGACGGGGAAAAGCCGTCGCGTCCGACGGTCTCCACCTTCCACTCGCTCTGCGTCCGCATCCTGCGGCAGCACATCGAGCTGCTCGGCTACAAGAAGAACTTCGTCATCTACGACGAGGCGGAGCAGCTCGGGGCAATTAAGAAGATCCTCGCCAACGTCTCCGCGAAGGGCGAGCAGACCGACCCGCGCGCGGTGCTCACGCTCTTGAGCAAGTTCAAGAACGGCGGCGCGGCGGCCGAGGCGGCGTTCAAGGACCCCAACGTCTCCGCGCTCGCCCAGCACGTCCGCAAGAAATACGAGTCCGCCCTGAAGGCCTGCAACGCGGTGGACTTCGACGATCTCATCCTGCTCACGCTCCGCCTCTTCACCGAGCACCCGGACGCGCTCGATGCCTGCCGCGCGCGCTTCCGCTACGTGATGGTGGACGAGTATCAGGACACGAACGCCGCGCAGTTCCAGCTCGTCCACGCGCTCACGCTCAAGCACCGCAACCTCTGCGTCGTCGGCGATGACGACCAATCCATCTACGGCTGGCGCGGCGCGGAGGTGGCCAACTTGCTCGATCTCGAAAAGCATTTCCCCGAGGTGAAGGTCGTGAAGCTGGAGCAGAACTACCGCTCGACGAACACGATTCTCCAGGCCGCCAACGCGGTCATCAAGAACAACGCCCGCCGGCGCGGGAAGAACCTGTGGTCGCAGAACGGCCAGGGCGCAAAAATCCTCCTGCACGCCTTCGACACCGACGACACCGAGGCGCGCACGGTGGCGGAAACCATCGAGTTCAAGCGCATGACGCAACGCGTGCCGTGGGGCGACCAAGCGATTCTCTTCCGCACGAACCTCCAGTCGCGGCCCATCGAGATGGAGCTGCGCAAGGCGGGCATTCGCTACCATCTCATTGGCGGGCAGAGCTACTTCGACCGGCGCGAGGTGCGGGATTTCATCGCCTACGTGAAGACGTTCCTGAACCCGCACGATGACGTGAGCCTGCTGCGCATCGCGAACGTCCCGGCGCGCGGCCTGAGCGATGTGACGATGGAGCGCTTGCTGGCGGCGAGTCAGGAGCGGCAAAGCTCGGTCTTCACCGCGATGCGGCACACGGATGTGCAGGAGAGTTTTCAAGTCCGCTCGCGTGAGGCGATTCAGGAGTTCATCACGTTCATCGAGGAGACGCGGTCGCGGCTCGCGGACGAAACGCTCGCGGGGCATCCGACGGCTTTGCAGGAGTGGTCGGAGAAGTTTCTCACCGACACGGGTTATTGGAACGAACTCCGGCGCGGCGAGAGGAACGTGGAGCAGGCTGAGAACCGCATCCGCAACTTGAAGGACTTGATTGCGAAGATGGACGGCACGGTGGCCAACCGGCTGCCCGCCGACCGCCTCGACACGTTCCTCGAAGACATGACGCTCGACGCCGACCGCGCCGAGGAGAAGGAGGCTGGCGACGCCGTGACGCTCATCACGATGCACTCGTGCAAGGGACTCGAGTATCCGCATGTGTATGTCGTGGGGCTGGAGGACGGGTTGCTGCCGCACTCACGGTCGAAGGTCGAGGGCACGATGGACGAGGAGCGGCGGCTCTTCTACGTCGCCATCACGCGGGCGAAGCGGGAGCTGATGATTTCGCACTGCGGCGGGCGGAAGAAGTATGGGCAGGTGATGCCGTGCCATCCGTCGCCGTTCCTGAAAGAGCTGCCGAAGGAGCTCATCGAAGACGCGGCGGAGAAGGGAAAGAAGCCCGTCACGCAGGCCAGCGCGAAGGACATGTTCGCGGCGATGCGCGAGGCGTTGCAGTGAGGTTCGGCGGGGCGGGCGGACGCGCCAGCGTCTTGGAGTGCGGCAGTCCTCTGCCGCTTTGTCAGTGGTGGGCTTCACATTCAAGATGCCAGTCGGTGGGATGCTAACCGGACGCAACGACGCACGCCTTCTCCCTTCCTCGGAGGAAGGGAGAAGGTGACCGAAGGCCGGATGAGGGGTGGGGCCGCCAACACCGACGCACGTAACCCCTCACCCCGGCCCTCTCTCCTCATCCAATGAAGGGAGAGGGAGTCGAAGCGCGTCGCGGTCCCCAAGCGGTTGCACGGAACTCATTTGGAACTGGTATGAGTTCGGCCACGACGGGGAAAGCGCCAGAGGGCTGGCGCACTCCAAGACGCTGGCGCGTTCACCAGCAGGCCTCGACTACTTGAGCAGCCGCTGCTTCACCTCGTCCGTCAGCGGGGCGGTGGCGAGCCAGACGCGGGCGGCGTCGGGATCCAGTTGCAGCCATTGGGTCGCGATGTCCTCAGCGACCTGCGCGCGACGCTCCGGCGTCAGCTTGCCCAGCAGCGCGGCGGCGGCGACGGGGTTGTCGTTGGCCAGCGTCGGGAGGATGCCTTCGTAGGCGTGGGCTTGTTCGGCGGCGGAGAGTTGCTTTGCCCAAGCTAAAGCCCCATCCGCGTCGTTCGCGGCCCAGTTGGAAGCGAGGTTCTGCAGGAGCGATTGCCTCGCTTCGCCTCCCGGCAGACTCGCGACGAAGGCGGCGGCCAGCTCGGGTGCGTCGCCTGCCCAAACCGCGAGGGTGGCATCGAGAGCAAACCGGCGGGCGTCCTCGGTGGGCAGGGCCTGCGCCCACTTCAAGGCGGCCTGCGGGTCCACTGTCGCCCACTGGTTCGCGACGGCGGAGAAGAGCGAGTTCTGCGTGTCGCCGGTCGGCAACGAGGCGGCGAAGTCGGCGGCGGCGCGGGGGCTGGATTGCGCCCATTCATGGCTGAGGTTCACGAGGGCGTTTTCGCGGGCGCGACCGGGCGGGAGTTGCTTCACCCAGGCGAGAGCACCGTCGAGGTCCACGCTGGCCCAGCGGGAGGCGATGTTGGCGAGGGCCTGGTTCTGCGCGTTGCCGGCGGGAAGGGTGAGGGCGAGTTCGACGGCAGCCTTCGGGTCGGTGGCGGCGAGTTCGCTGGCGACGTTTTGCACCAGCTCGCGTTTGCCTTTGCTGTCGGGCTGTTGCGCGAGCCAAGCGGCGGCAGCGGGGGCGTCGGTGTTGGCCCAGATGCTGGCGATGGTTTGCAGGACGCTGTCGCGCTGGCGGCCGGGGGGAAGCTGGGCGAGGGCTTGGGCGGCGGCGGTGGCGGGATCGGTGTTGGCCCAGCGTCCGAAGATGGCTTCCGGCAAACCGGAGTTGGGAGTGGTGAGGCCGGACTTGGTGAGCGCGGCAAGGGCGGCGGCGGGATTTTCTTCGGCGAGTTTGGCGAGGACGGTCTGGAGGGCTTCGTTGCGCACGGAGCCGGGCGGGAGAGCCTGGGCCCACGCGAGCGCGGCGGCGTTGTCGGTGCCGGCCCAGACTTCGAGCACGGCGCTGGTGGCGGAGCGTCGCTCGGCGGGGCGCGTGAGTTGCTGGGCGAAGCGCAGCGCGGCAGCGGAGTCCGCGCCGGCCCAACGGGCGAGGAGCGCGTGCAGGACGCCTTCGCGTTCGTCGCGGCGGGTCAGTTGGTCGAGAAGTTGAATGACGCGCGGCGCATTGGCGGGGGCGATGCGCTGGGCGAGTTCAAACAGCTTGGTCATGCGGCTCTCGGCGTTCGGGTCACGCAGCGCGGCGGCGAAGGCAGAGGCGAAGTCTTCGACCGTCACCGGCGCGGCAGGCGGCTCGGTCTCGGACGCAACGGAGTTGGGGCGGCGGGCCGGCGGGCGAGCAAGGGCGGGGAGCTCTTTGGTGGCACTGGTCTGGGTTGCAGGAACGGCTCTCGCAGGCTGCGTCGGACGCAAGAGCGCTCGGTCCGCCAGCACGCCCAGAGCAGCGCCGAGCAGGAGCAACAGGGCGGACGAGGCGAGGCTTGTGGGTTTCATGCGAGATGGCGTTTCCGGGCGCGGCGACGGGTGAACTTATCCGTTCCGTCAGGCGCGAGCGCAAACAGATTTCTCGCCTGCGAGGCCAGCTCAGTTGCCGGCGGCGCTAGCGGAGAGCACCGCGCCCGGCTCGCACTCGGCGGTGACTTCAAAGGGGCGGCAGCAGACTTCACAGTCGGTGGTGAAGCACTGGCGGGGGATGCTGGTGTCGAGCACCAGTTCCATGCTCTGGCCGCAGAAGGGGCATTCCACTGTCGCGCTGTCTTCCATGCGTTGAGGGTGACGGGCATTGGGGGCCGGAGCAAGCGGGCGCTCGCGCTGCGCACGGCGAACCAGCGTCCGCCCGGAGTTTGCTTTTGCCTTCCCGACCACCGCCTCGCTACGGTCCCGCTTCATGCAAACACGCCGCCTCGCCGCGCTCGCTCTGTGTCTCGTTGCCGCCGTGCTCCCGACCGCGGCCATCCCAGCCGCCGCCAAGCCCAACGTCCTCTTCATCGCCGTGGACGACATGAGCAACAGCCTCGGTTGCTACGGGCATCCGCTCGTGAAGTCGCCGCACATTGATCGGCTCGCCAAGTCCGGCGTGCGCTTCGACCGCGCGTATTGCCAGTTCCCGCTGTGCTCGCCGAGCCGCTCGTCGCTGATGACCGGCCTGCGCCCGGATGTGACGCGCGTCTTCGACCTGCAATACCACTTCCGCACGCACCTGCCGGACGTGGTGACGCTGCCGCAGATGTTCAGCAACAACGGCTACTTCGCCGCGCGCGTCGGGAAGATTTATCACTACGGCAACCCCGGCCAAATCGGCACGCCCGGCCTTGATGACCCGCAGTCGTGGCAAGTCGCGCTCAACCCGCGCGGGCGCGACAAGGACGAGGAGGACAAGCTCACGAACCACACGCCCAAGCGTGGCCTGGGCAGCTCGCTTTCCTTCATGAAGGCCGAGGGCACGGACGAGGAACAGACCGACGGCAAGGTCGCGACCGAAGTCATCAAGCTGCTGGAGGCGAACAAGGAAAAGCCGTTCTTCATCGCCGCTGGTTTCTATCGGCCGCACTGCCCTTACATCGCGCCGAAGAAATACTTCGACCTCTACCCGCTGGACAAAATCACGATGCCGCAAGGCTCCTTCCCCGAAGCCCTCGCCGCGCCCAAGCCCTCGCTCGCCTCGGTCACGCCGTGGCCGTGGTTCGGCACGACGGAGCAGCAGTCGCGCGAGGCCAAGCAGGCTTACTACGCGACCATCTCGTTCGTGGACGCGCAGGTGGGGCGTCTGCTCGATGCGCTCGACCGCCTAAAGCTCGCGCAGAACACCATCGTCGTTTTCTGGAGCGACCACGGCTACCACGAGGGCGAGCACGGCCTGTGGATGAAGCAAAGTCTTTGGGAAGGCTCGGCCCGCGCGCCCTTGCTCATCCATGCGCCCGGGGCAAAGGGCAACGGCGGCGTCAGCGGGCGCACCGTGGAATTTGTGGACCTCTACCCCACGCTGGCCGACCTCGCTGGCCTCACGCCGCCGAAGACCTTGACCGGTGCGAGCCTCAAGCCGCTCTTGGAGAATCCAAACGCCCCTTGGACGAAGCCCGCCTTCACCCAGACTTGGCGCGGCAACTACCCCGGCCACAGCGTCCGCACTGAACGCTGGCGTTACACCGAGTGGGACGGCGGCAAGCAGGGCGCGCAGCTCCACGACATGCAGGCCGACCCGCAGGAATTGCACGATTTCGCCGCCGACCCGAAGCACGCGGGCACGGTGAAGGAGTTGAAGGCGCTCATCGCGAAGAACTGGGCGGAACCTTACCGCCCGCCCGGCGGCAAGGGGGAGAAGAAGGCTGAAAAGAAGAAGCAGTAGGCGTCAGCAGATAGCTGGCGTCCGATACGGCTCCCACTCCGGCTCGTTCTCGAAAATCCACCGGTAGTAGTCCACGCCTTGGAGCTTGGCCGCCGCCGCTTCATCCACGATGACGGTGCAGCGCGGGTGCATCTGGAGTGCGGTCGCGGAAATCATCGAGGTGATGGGGCCTTCGACCGCCTTGGCGATGATCTCCGCCTTACCCGCGCCGGTGGCCAGGAGCAGGACCCGGCGGGCTTCGAGAATGGTGCCCACGCCCATGGTGATCGCGCGCCGCGGCATCTTGCTCGGATCAGCGAACAGCGAGGCGTTCTGCGCCACGGTGACGGGCGAAAGCGCCTTCACCCGCGTGCGGGAGCGCAAGGCCGAAAGCGGTTCGTTGAAGCCGATGTGGCCGGTCTGCCCGATGCCCAGTAGTTGCACATCAATCCCGCCGCACTGCGCAATCAACTGCTCGTAGCGCTCACACTCCGCTGCCAGGTCGGCGGCGTCTCCGTGCGGCAGATGCGTGTTGAGCAAGTCCACGTTCACGTGCCGGAACAGGTGCTCCTGCATGTAGTGGCGATACGAGTGCGGGTCACTCGCGGGCAGGCCGACGTATTCGTCGAGGTTGAAGGTGCGCGTCCCGGCGAAGCTTAACCCCGACTCACGGTGAATCCGCGCGAGGCGGTCATAGACGCTCTCCATCGTGCGGCCCGTGGCCAATCCGAGGACCAGGCTGGGCCGCGCGTGCAGTTCATGGGCGACCAGCCGCGCCAACAACTCAGCAGCGGCTTCCGGTGTGGGTTGAATGATGACTTCCACAGCGGCAGCTTGGCGCAAGCCCCGCGCCCGGCTCCACTAGAAAATGGGATTAGCCAAGGCCACTCATTCCCGGCCACCCGGCGCGCTCACCATGCGGAGCAAACTTTCCCCTACTCGTGGCTTGCCGCGCCGCGCCGCTTTCGCTATCCGAAAGCCATGACCTCCAAGGAAGCGTTCATCGCCCTCAACTTGATTGAGCACGTCGGCCCGGTGCGCGTCCGGCAACTGCTCGACCACTTCGGCGACGCGCCGACCATCTTGCGCGCGAACCAGCAGCAGCTCCAGCAGGTGCGCGGCATCGGCGCGGAGACGGCGGACGCGATTGCCGACTGGGAGAGTGGCGTTGACCTGAGCGGCGAGCTGAAGCGTATCGCGGACTACGGCTGCCACGTGCTCACGCAGGAGGACCCGGAGTATCCCGAGTCGCTCCGGCAAATCTACGACCCGCCCATCGTGCTCTACGTGAAGGGCACGCTCACCGCACAGGACAAGCACTCCGTCGCGCTCGTCGGTTCGCGTCAGACCACCAGTTACGGCGTCGAGACGGCGCGCAAGCTCGGCTACCAACTCGCCTACATCGGCGTCACGGTGGTGAGCGGCGGGGCGCGTGGGATTGACACGGCGGCGCACCAGGGCGCGCTGGCGGCGAAGGGCCGCACGGTCGCGGTCTTGGGCACGGGCATTAACTTGGTCTTCCCGCCCGAGAACGCAGAGCTGTTCCAACGCATCGCGGCGAGTGGCGCGGTTGTCTCGCAGTTCCCGTTCAACCGCCCGGCGGACAAGCAGTCCTTCCCCATCCGCAACCGCATCGTCGCGGGCATGACGCTGGGCACCGTCGTCGTCGAGGCGAACCTCAGCAGCGGCGCGCTCATCACGGCGAACTTCGCCACGGACTACGGCCGCCAGGTCTTCGCCGTGCCCGGGCGGATTGACTCGCCGCGCAGCAAGGGCTGCCACGACCTGATCAAGAAAGGTGCGAAGCTCTGCGAGGGCGCGGAGGACATCTTGAGCGAGTTCGAGTATCTGTTCCCCGCCTCGAACAAGCCGCCCTCCCCCGGCGAGACCGGCGTGCTGCCGGGGCTGTCCCTCTCGGAGAACGAAACCAAAATCCTCGCCGTCGTGACGCACGAGGAGGCGCACATGGACGAAGTCATCCGCGCCAGCGGCCTGCCAGCGTCCGCCGTCTCGGTGGGGCTGCTGAGTCTGGAGATGAAGCGGATGGTGCGGCAACTGCCCGGCAAGGTCTTCGTCCGCGTGCGGTGAGTGCGGCGGCACCCCCGCCCTGCGTTTACGCTGCCGGTTCCCCTACCCCGGCCCCACCGGCCTCCGACCAGATGTTCACCCGCTTGCAGTCGTGCTGCACTTGCATCGTCACCAGGTGGCCGGCCGTCACTGGCATGGGCGTGGGGAACACGTGAATGCGCGGACCCCAGCAACTGACCGTCGGCGGACGGTTCGTGTATTCCAGCCCCTCGCCGAAGCGCAGCCAGATCCAGCTCAGGAAACCCTCCGCCTCACCGTCCCTTAGCCCCTGCACCGCCACGCTCGTCTGCGCCGTCCGGTAACTTCCCGCCTGCGCAAGATCGAAGTGCAGCGCCACCACGTCCTCCGCCAGGTCCGTCTCCAGCCCCGCCGGACTTTGCACCACCCCCGACCCCAGCCGGTCCAGCGCCGAGACATCCAGCCCACACGCCGGCCGCGCCCGGAACGCCCGGCTCGCCAACGGCCCGCCCACCAGCGTCCCGCGCAGTTCGATCTGATCGGGCACCAACACCGCCCCAGGCTTGAGCAGCCGCGCCTGCACGTCCGCCGTGATGCCCAGCGCCTCCTCGCCCAGCAGGCCATTATCCACGATCTCCGCCACGAAGAGGTCCGCCCGCTCCGGCAGGTCCACGCCCAACTCCACCTTGTCCGACCGCTTGGGAATCACCGTCACCCGCTCCGTCAGCCCGTTCCGCGCGATGTTCTCCCGCGCCACCTCCACCAGCAACGGCTCCATCTCGCACGTATAGACATGCGCCGCGCCGGCGCGCGCCGCCAGCATGGCGAGAATGCCCGTCCCCGTCCCCACCTCGAAGACGATCATCCCCGGACGCACATGCCGGTTCAGCGCCGCCTGGTAGATGGCATTCCGCGCGTCGTCGTTGATGATCCCGAAGTGCCAGCCCGGCACCCGCTTGCTGATCGCCCAGTGCGCGTGTTGGCGGACCACCGGGTCCTGGCCCCCCAGCCGCCACGCCTGCTCGGCCAGCACCTTGGCCGAGCCAGTGTGCTTCTCGTTCAGCTTCTTGAGCACGGCGCTATACCGGGCCAAGTGCCGGGGGAAGCCCGGTAACGCCGCCAGTTGCCGCACATGCGCCGCCACATCCGTGGGTAACGCCCCCAGCCACTCCGGTTCCGGCACAAGCCATTGCATCCCCTCAGCATGGGGAATCCACCCTCGCCAAGGCCAGCCAATCCTCACCCGCCCTCCCCCTCCCTCGACATCACCCTCCGCCTCATGCTAACGGTAGCTCCGCATGGCCGACCCAGAAACTACAGACAACCCACCGCCCCCACCGCCCCAGCACCAAGCCTACGGCCTGCGCATCCACTCCACCCTGCCCCTCCCCGAGCTTCCCCCGCCTCCACCGATGGCCCCGCCGACGTCGAGATCCTCACCGGCCCTGTCCCCACCGAACTCCCCGGAGCCACCGACCGTGGCGTCCGCTATCAAGCCGCCCCCGGCCAGCTCCTCCTCATCGTGGACGGCATCGCCCGCTTCCTCATCGCGGACGGCCGGCGCATCGTCATCGAGTCCCCGCCCGGTGCGGACCCCGAGGACGTCCGCCTCTTCCTCTACGGCTCCGCCTTCGCCGCCCTCCTCCACCAACGCGGTGACCTCGTCCTCCACGGCAGCGCCATCGCCACGGGTGATACCTGCGTTGCCTTCCTCGGCATCTCCGGTGTCGGCAAGTCCACCACCGCCATCGCCTGCCAGCGCCGCGGCTACCCCGTCCTCACCGACGACGTCTGTGCCATCCGCCCGGATGCCACCGGCCGCCTCGTCCTCCACCCCGGCCTCCCCCATGCCAAGCTCTGGCTGGACTCCCTCAAGCAATTCGACCTCGCACCCGATGGCCTCCAGCGCATCCGGCCCGCGCTGGAGAAGCGCGCCGTCCCCCTGGGCACCGCCTTCGCCACCGTCCCCCTCCCGGTGCGCAAGCTCTACCTCCTCCGCGCCACTAACGACCCCGACCTCCAGCTCACCTCCGTCGAAGGCCCCCAGCGCCTCAACGCCCTCAAGCAGCAGACCTACCGCTTCCACTTCGTGGATGGCCTCGCCGCCAAGCCCGCCCACTTCCGCGCCGCCCTGGCCCTCGCCCAGCAGGCCACCGTCACCCGCGTCACCCGGCCCGAGGGCGCCTTCCGCCTCACCGAGCTGGTGGACCGCCTCGAAGCCGACTTCCGCCCCTGAGCCATCGCCCGCCATGAAGCGCATCGTCTGGCTCGCCTCCTACCCCAAGTCCGGTAACACTTGGTTCCGCACCTTCCTCACCAACTTCCTCCGGGATGCCCCCAGCCCGCCGACATCAATGCCCTCGACGGCGGCCCCATCTCCAGCGCCCGCGCCCCCTTCGACAACGCCGTCGGCTACGACTCCGGCGAGCTGACCCCCGACGAGGCCGACGCCCTCCGCCCCGAGGTCTATCTCCACCTCGCCCGCCAGGCCAAGGAGACCCTCTACTGCAAGTGCCACGACGCCTACACCTTCCTGCCCGACGGCCGCCCCCTCCTGCCCCCCGAGGCCACCGAGGCCGCCCTCTACTTTATCCGTAACCCCCTGGACGTCGCCGTCTCCTACGCCGCTCATGGCGGCAGCACCGACTACGAGCGCTCCGTCAAGCTGCTGGGCAAGCCCGACGCCTGCGTGGCCGTCAGCGATGCCACCGAGCCGAACCAGCTCCGCCAGCGCCTCCTCTCCTGGAGCCGCCACGTCACCAGTTGGGCCACCGCCCCCGGCCTCCGCGTGCAAGTCATCCGCTACGAGGACATGAAGCTCACCCCCGAAGCCACCTTCACCACCGCCGTGCGCTTCCTCGGCCTGCCCGACGACCCCGAGCGCATCCGCAAGGCCATCGAGTTCAGCCGCTTTGAGGAACTCCAGCGGCAGGAGCAAGCCGGCGGCTTCCGGGAGCGCCTCCCCAAGGCCAAGGCCTTCTTCCGCCGGGGCAGCATCGGCTCCTGGCGCGACGCCCTCACCCCCGAGCAAGCCGCCCGCGTCATCGCCGACCACGCCGACGTCATGCGCCAGTATGGCTACCTGGATGCCACCGGCCAACCGGTGCACTGAGCTACGCAAGGCCAGGTGTCCCCAGCGCCTCGCTAACACTGAAGCGGCCTGCCTGCCTCCCTCTCCCAGCGGGAGAGGGCTGGGGTGAGGGAGAATGGCAGCGAGGTCTGGAGACATCCCTCCCCGCTACGACTCCTAGCCGTTCTCCCTCACCCTGTCCCTCTCCCGCTGGGAGAGAATCCACGGTCCATCAATTGCCGCGATTTCATCCCCTGAACCGAGGTGGAGCGCCGAGCATCGCTCGGCTTTGGAGCGTTCATCCGCTCCTGCCGAGCAATGCTCGGCGCTCCGGTTCATGGCTAGGGGAACCGCTCGCCGCCCGCAGGCTCATCCCCGGGCTTGCGGCCTGCCTCCTCCGTTGACAGCCCGCCCCCCCCAGCTACTCTCCCGCCGTCATGCAAACCGCACCTGCCTCCCCTGCCCCGCCAGCCCCTGCCGCCAAGCTCCCTTGGGAGACGCCCGTCTGCCAGACCCTCGATGCCGCCGAAGAGACAAACAAAACATTTACCTTCTACAGGGAATCCGGTCCCCGCTCCGGCCCCGCCTCGTAGTCCAAGCAGGTCGTGTCCGCCCCTTCAGCCTGCGGGTCTGGGGTCCGGATTCCCGGTTGACGCTAGTCCTTCCCACGCGGAAAGTCCGCTGCATCGTGAGCCCGATGCCACCGCCACCCCCCCGCGCACCTCAGACCCCCACCAGCAGTCCCCCTTCATCCCCTCCCGCTCCGGTGGACACCGCCCACGCCTTCGCCACCCACGGCTATCTCATCGCCCGTGGCTTGCTGCCCGCCGCCGTCTGCGCCAAGGCCGCCGCCGACTTGAAGACCATGAAGGCCCACAACCTCCTGCGCCGGGGCGAAGGAGCGGTGACAGCGGCCACCGTCGCCTACAAGAACCTCGTCACGGAGGACCTCCTCCTACGGTTGCTCCCGCAGGTTGAGCAGCTCACCGGCCACCGGCTCCTGCCTACCTACTCCTTCATGCGCATCTACGAGCCGGGGGCCGTGCTGGCCCGGCACACGGACCGCCCCGCCTGCGAAATCAGCCTCTCCCTCGCCCTCCAGCCCGATCCGCAGGTGCCTTGGCCTTTGTATGTGGAGACGCCTACCGGGGAAGCCGTGCCCGCCCACCTCGCGGCGGGGGATGGTTTGGTCTACCAGGGCATCGAGCGCCCCCATTGGCGTGAGCCCTTCACCGGCACCGAGATGATCCAGACCTTCCTGCACTACGTCCGGGCGGACGGCCCCTATGCCCACCTCAAGGCGGACAAGGTCAAGCCGCAGCGCCCTCCCCACGCCCGCGCTCCGATCAATTGACAGCCCGCCCCCCCCAGCTACTCTCCCGCCGCCATGCAAACCGCACCTGCCTCCCCCGCCCCGACAGCCCCCGCCGCCAAGCTCCCGTGGGAGACCCCGCTCTGCACACCCCTGGATGTCCCCGCCGGGACAAATTCCGGGCCCGTCCCTCAAAGCACCGAAATCGGAACCGCCTTTGGCCCCGTCTCGTAGGCCGCCCGCCGCCGGTGCACTGAACGCTGCGCTTGCAGCGCCGGTCTGCGACCCGTAGCAACGGTCGGACTTGCCTAGGTTACGACTCCCCCCATCGGAGCCCCTGCGGGACGCAGTCCCCCAGCATCTGAGTCGGTAGGCGGTGAGGGAGAACGCAACCCGCCGTCGCCCCGTTTGGAGTCCCGGCTTTAGCCGGTAGCGCGCACGAGTGGCATAGGTGAATCGGACGGCTCCACCGGCTGAAGCCGGGACTCCCAGCCACAACCCGCCTGCGGATGGAGGCGTCTGCGCTCCGCACCGCTTGGGCCTGCCTCCTCCGTTGACAGCTCGCCAACCCCAGCTACCCTCCCGCCGCCATGCAGACCGCACCTGCCTCCCCCGCCCCGCAAGCCCCCGCCGCCAAGCTCCCCTGGGAGACCCCGCTCCTCCTCCCCCTCGACCTCGCCGATGAGACCCAGAAGACTGTAATCACTGCCGTTGAACAACTTACCAGAAGCTCAGGCCCGGCCTCATAGACGCAAGCGCTGCCCTACCGGCGGCTAGGCCCTTCGCCTAATGACCTCCCAGTAGCGCGGGTGTCCTCACCCCGCCGTCTGCCACTTGAATTCCACCAGACCAAGGCGGTGCGGCGATGGCCCCGCACCCCACGTGCATTCCAAACGTAGCCCTGCGCTGCCCCAAGGGTCATCCTCAGCCGCGCGGAGGGTGACCCTCAGCCGTCACGAGGGTGACCCTCAGTCGTAACGAGGGTGACCCTCAGACTCATGGAGGGTGACCCTCAGCTCGTCGGAGGGTGACCCTACGGCGTCGCGAGGGTGACCCTCGGTGGTGCGGAGGGTGGGGGTCAGACCGGCGGAGGGTGACCCTACGGGCTGAGGGCGCTGGTGTAAGTGCTGGAGCGCAGGGGGCTGGTGTCATACTTGCACACCACCATGAGGCGTTGCTGGCCGGTGAGGCCGGCCGGCAGCAGCACTTCGATGCGGGTAGGCGTGACGCTCAGGTAACGGGTGATGCGCACAGCCGAACCGCTCGCCACCGGGGTGAGGAAGACCCCTTGCGCGGTGTCCGTCGGGTCGATCTCGAAGTGCTCCCCGTCCACCTCCAGCACATCGGAGGCCGTGTATTTATCGGTGTCCCCGGTGCGGTTGTCTATCACGCGGTCAATCTGCGGGGCGCGCACCCCTTCCTCGCCCACCTTCTCGATGCTCAGGTCGTCCTCGAAGGCGGCGACGGTATCAGGTCCGAGGCTGAGGTTCATACGCGCGCCGATGTCCTTGGGGGAGTGCGGGGTGGTGCCGGTCTCGAAGCTGCCGCCGCTGGAGGGTTGCATACGCAGGCGGCCATGCAGGTAGCTGGTGGCGCGGGTATCCCGGGCGAAGTGGACACAGGTATCCAGCAACGCATTGAAGGCCGCTTCGCAATCGGCAGGCGGTTTGCTGAGGAGGATGGCCATGTAGGCGAAGAACTCGGCTTCGCTTACGGGGTCGCCCAGGGCGGCGCGGGTGGAGGATTTGTTCGGGTCTTTGGTGTTCGGAACTTGGATGTATTTGAAGGGCATAGCTTGGATTGGTTCGGTTCAGATTGTGTGGACGGTTTTTCTCTATCGAAACGGGGTTGGTTTGTCAACGCCTTAATGAAGGGATGGGCCGCAGGGGCGCATATTACTTTCCTGCAACCCGGTTCTGCACTCGGAGCCGTTCTCCCTCACCCCAGCCCTCTCCCGCTGGGAGAGGGAGCCACGCAGGCCGCGCTGCGGCGAAAGGGCGTGCTCGGAAGCACGAGCCGGCGTAAAGCGCTCTCCCTCTCCCTTGGAGGGAGAGGGCCGGGGTGAGGGTGAAGACGCGCGACGTTTTGTGAGCAACGAATTCACCATCCCCACCTGGCCGTGCAAAATACTGAGCTGCGCCTGGCCGCAGCCGGGAGCAGGTAGGGCGGGGTGGCCTCCCCTTGCCGTGGGCCAACCGGATGCCACTCCCCATTCGGCGGCGCGGGGAGGACACCGCGCCCTACCCGCGCTCCGGTGCGCTTGGGCCACCCTCTCCCGTTGACAGCCCTCCGCCCCCCCCCACTACTCTCCCGCCGCCATGCAAACCGAATCAGCATCCCCCGCCCCGCCAGCCCCCGCCGCCAAGCTCCCTTGGGAGACGCCGCTGCTACTGCCCCTCGACCTTGCCGAGGGGACGGAAAAAAATTCCTTTACTAGGGAGACCTCTCGTAGCACTGCGGCCCCCCCTTCCTAGCACTACCGCAGCCCGCGTTCGCCCCCCCGGACTGCGGTCCCCGCGTCCGCAGCCCGCCCCCCGTTTGGAGTCCCGGCTTTAGCCGGCAGCGCGCACGCGTGGCACAGGTGAACCGGACGGCTCCACCGGCTGAAGCCGGGACTCCAAGCCCTACCCACCGCCCGCGCTCCGTCGCCTGTGTGGCCGGGTTCCGACTTGACCCTCACCTGCTGCCCCTTACTTTGCATGCCGCTATGATATTCTCTACCTCCACCGTGGTCCGTGCCCCTGAGCTGATCTCCGGCACGCTGGATGAGCAGGCCGTGCTCCTGAGCATCGAGAATGGGGAATACTACCAGATGAACCGCATGGCCACTCGGGTGTGGGCGGCGGTGGAACAGCCGTGTCGGGTGAGCGAGCTGGTCACCCAGCTCCAGTCGGAGTTCGAGGTGGACCCGGCGGTGTGTGAGCGGGAGGTGCTGGCCTTCCTCACCCAGCTTCACACGGACAAGCTGCTGCACATCCAGACGGTGACGGCATGAGTGCCATTGCCGGGCTGTTCCGGCTGGACGGTGCGCCGGTCTCCCCAGCGGCCCTCTCCCCTGCCCTGTCCCTGATGGAGCAGTATGGCCGGGATGCGCGTGGCCTGTGGAGCAGCGGTCCCATCGCCCTCGGCTGCCAGGTGCAGCACTTCACGCCGGAGGCGGTAGGGCCGTCCTGTGGACGGCCGGAGGAAGACAAGACCGCGCACAGCGCGGCCCTACCGGAAACTGCCATCCTCACCCGTGGACCCTTGACCGTCGTGGCGGATGCGCGGCTGGATGGACGGCCGGAGCTGTGCGCCGCGCTGGACGTGCCGTCGGCGGAACGCGCGATGGTGTCGGATGAGGCGCTGTTGCTGCGGGCGTGGGAGCGGTGGGGGGAGGGCTGCACGGAGCATCTGGTGGGGGATTACGCCTTCGCCGTCTGGGATGCGGGGGCGCGGCGGCTGTTCCTCGCGCGGGATCACATCGGAGCACGCCCACTGTTCTACTGGCACACGGAGCGGGAGTTCGCCTTCGCCACGGACTTGCCGGCCTTGCTCGCCATCCCCGGGGTGCGGCGGGAGCTGGATGAGGTGGAGGTGGGGTGGCTGCTGTTGAACCTGTCTCCGGGGGCGCATGACAATGTCCGCACCTACTACCGGGGCGTGCGCAAGCTGCCATTCGGCCACACGCTGACGGTGGATGACCGGGGGTTGCGGGTGGCGCGGTATTGGTTCCCCGAGCGGCTGCCGGATGTGCGGCTGGCGCGGCACGCCGACTATGTGGAGCAGCTTTACGCGCTGGTGGAGCGGGCGGTAGGGGATTGCTTGCGGACGCGGCTGCCGGTGGGGGCTCACCTCAGCGGGGGGCTGGATTCATCGTCGGTGGCGGTGCTGGCGGCGCGGCTCCAGCGGCAGCGCGGGGCGGCGGTGCCCACGATGTTCTCCTGGTCCCCACCGCCGGGGTCCAAGCCAGAGGAGACGGAGCACCGGCGCATTGTGGCCATCTGCCAGCAGGAGGGGTTGACGCCGCTCTACACGGAGGCCACCGATGACGATGAGCGCTGGATGGCGGAGCTGGACATCTCCCTGCGGCCGGCGCTGACGATGGGGCTGGAGCGGTCGGTGCAAGTGCGCGCGGCGGCGCAAGGGGTCGGGCTGATGCTGTCGGGTTGGGGCGGGGATGAAGGGGTGAGCTACAATGGGCGGGGGTTGGCGGCGGATTATCTGGTGCGCGGAGAGTGGGGGGCGCTGGCGGGGTATCTGGGGCTGGGGCGCGCGTGGCGTCGCCCGGGGCTGGCGTTGGTGGCGCTGCGGGCGTTCTGGGATAGTGCGGTGCTGCCCACGTTGCCGGCCGCGCTGTGGGAGCGGCTGGCGTATCGGCAGGCGCGCAGTAAGCGGGGCGAGCCGTTTATCCGAGTGGAGTTCGCCGAGCGCATCCGCCCGCACCTGCGCACGGACGTGCCGCACGTGCGGGAGGTGCCGGGGAGCCGGAGATGCCAGGCGGCGCTCTATTACCACGGCCATGTCACGGCGCGGATGGAGTCGTGGGCGGCCTTCGGAGCGGAACACGGGCTGACGTATGCCTACCCGCTGACCGACCGGCGGGTGCTGGAGTTCGTGTATGGCGTGCCGCCGGAGCTGCATTACCAGCCGGGTCAGGGTCGGGTGCTGTATCGGCATGCGACGAGCAAGCTCTTCCCCCCAGCCGTCCCGTGGGATTCGGTGAAGCAGGACCCGGCGCTGGCGGAGCGGCAGAAGGAGCGGCAGGAGGCGAAGCCCTTGGCGGCGGTGCATGAGCGCCTGTGCCAGCCCAACCCGTGGGTGGACACGGTCCGTCTGCGCGAAGCCCTGAAGCACCCGCCCACCCTCACCGTGCGCCACGCACTGGCCGCGTTGACGCTCTGGCAGCAGGAGCAGGGGCGCGCGGGGAAGCAGGCTGTGGAAGGCTAGCGCGCTGGGGCACCCCGGCCCGGCGAGTCTCAACCAGTGGCCGGCGGAGCAGAGGACTGTTCGGCGATCCGCAACCATTCCGCTAACACCGGCTGGGCATCCGCCACGCCGAGGGATTGGCAGATGAGGGCATCGCGTTCCCGCTCGTCGGGGAATAGCTCGGTGAGGGCGTGCTGGAGCTGCTGCCGGGGATCGTTGAGCTTACCGATCAGGCCCCAGATGCCGTTGGAGCGAACGTCCTCGTCGAGGGCCGCCAGTGCGGGCGCGTGGGTGGCCCCGAAGCGCTCCCGGACGGCGGGCAGCACCTGCTTGGTGAACACGGGAAAGGCGAGGAGGGACTTGAGTTCACTCAGGACGGCATAGCAGGCGGCGCAGTCGGTGGCGGCGAGATAGGCCAGGAGCCGTTCTCTGAAGGCCGCCGGGCGGGCCTTGAACACCGCCGCCAGCACCGCCGCCTGCCGTTCCATGGTCTGCTGCTGGTATTTCGCCCGGAGGGCAAAGCCGCACCGATGGAAGGAGAATTGCCGCAGGTCCTTGCTGCCGTAGGTGCGGGCCACCAGCGTGAGGGAGGGGTTGCCCAGATGCGCGACGCAGTGGATGAAGTCATCCCGGCCCAGGATGGAACACACCTTGCCCGGCGCGACCATCTCGATCCCCTGCGCGACCAGCTTACCGAGCCGCAGTCCCTCCTCCGGGGCGGACTCCTCGAGGAACCGGTATTCGACCTGGACCGAGCAACCGTTCAGCACCCGGAACGCGCCCGTGAACCCGTGCCCGTGGATGCCGGTGCGGCTGGGGAACCAGAAGAGCACCTCGATGTAGAAGCCGGGGGCCACGAAGACCACCAGCGGCGGCTGACCGAAGCCAGACTTGAAGTTGACCTGCTTGGGGAGCGGATCTTGTTGCCCGGCCCAGTCCGCCATCGCCAGAACGTCAATCGGGGGCGCAGGCACCGCGCTTAACACATCGGTGGCGATGGCCGCGAAGACACTGTCCGGCTCGGGGTGGTCGCCGAGCTGGCTGGCCATTGTCTGGCCGAGGGTTTGGAAGTAGTCGCTGACGTGGCTCATGGGTGGGGCGGTGGGCAAAGAGGAAGCCGCTGCGGTTCAGCCCCCCCCGCCTAGCGTGGCAGCGAGGGTGGGAGAGGCGTCGTTCATCGGGTGGCGGATTCTGTATAACGAGGTGGCCGAAGCAAAGCGTTTCCTGCCACGCACGGTTCCGTGGCCGCAGCGCCAGCCTTGCCCCCGAACAGCAAACGGAACCGAGGCCGACTGTGCGCGCGGCACCAGTCGCAGCAGGTGCTCACCTCTGGCTAGTCTGCGTTGAGCGATGATTGCGGGAGGGCGGGAAGGCTGCGGCTGGTCGGCGACACACCCGCGCGCCACGTTACAGCTTGGTTCCCTCCGCTCCGCCCGCTAGCCTCCGCGCTGTGAACCGCCGCCAGACCTTGCTCGCCTTGGCTGCCGCCACCGTGGCGGTCCCCGCTCGCGGCGCGGGCGTGAGCTACATCCCCTCGGCGCTCACACCCCCGGCACTGCCGCGCGAGTTTCGCGGCGCGTGGATCGCCTCCGTCGGGAACATCGACTGGCCCTCGAAGGCCGGCCTGACCACGCAGCAGCAGCAGACCGAGCTCCTCGCCTTGCTCGACAAGGCCCGCGCCCTCCACCTCAACGCCGTCGTCCTCCAAGTCCGCCCCGGCTGCGACGCCCTCTACGCCTCGAAGCTCGAACCGTGGAGTGAATACCTCACCGGCAGCATGGGCCGCGCGCCCGAGCCGTATTACGACCCACTGGCCTTCGCCGTCGCCGAGGCACACCGGCGCGGGCTGGAGCTGCACGCGTGGTTCAATCCCTTCCGCGCCCGGCACAACTCGGCGAAGGGCCCCGTCGCCCACAATCACATCAGCAAGACCCGGCCCGAGCTGGTCCGCGCTTACGGCAAGCTGCTCTGGCTCGACCCCGGCGAGCCGCTCGTCCACGAGCATTCGCTCCGGGTCATCCTCGATGTCGTGCGCCGCTACGACGTGGATGGCGTCCACCTCGACGACTACTTCTATCCCTACCGCGAGAAGGACGCGGCGAAGAAGCCGATGGATTTCCCGGACACCGCCAGTTGGAAGAAATACCAGCAGGCCGGCGGCCCGCTCGCGCGCGACGACTGGCGGCGCGACAACGTGAACCGCTTCGTCCAGCGCCTCTACACCACCGTGAAGGCCGAGAAGCCGTGGGTGAAAGTCGGCCTCAGCCCCTTCGGCATCTGGAAGCCCGGCACGCCCCCCGGCATCCGCGGCATGGACGCCACGCAGGAGCTTTACGCCGACGCCCTCAAGTGGTTCCGCGCCGGCTGGATGGACTACCTCGCGCCGCAGCTCTACTGGGCGATTGACGCGCCGGAGCAGAGTTTCCCCGTGCTCCTGAAATGGTGGGCCGAGCAAAACTCCGCTGCGCGCCACCTCTGGCCCGGCCTCGCCTCCGCCAACATCGGCCCCGGTCGCAGTGCGGACGAAATCATCAAACAACTCCAGCTCACCCGCGCGCAACCCGGCGCGAGCGGCAGCCTGCAATGGAGCATCAAGGCCCTGCACCAAAACCGCGACGACCTCGCCAACAAACTCCTCCGCCAAATCAACCTTACCCCCGCGCTCATCCCCGCCTCCCCGTGGCTGGACAAAGCCATTCCCACGCGCCCCCAAGTTGCCTTCGGCCAGGACGCGGCGAAGAGCGTCTCCGTCTTCCAGTGGGTGATGCCCGATGGCAGCGCGCCCGGCTGGTGGCTCGTGCAGATGCGCGGGACCAACGCATGGCAGACCGAACTCCTCCCCAGCAGCCAGCTGAACCGCAGCTTCCGCAGCGCGGCGGGGCCGTTGCCCGAAGTCATCGCCGTCACCGCCGTGAGCCGCTACGGCCAGCTCGGCCAATCCTTCGTGGCCCAACGGGTGAACCAGCCCTGACGTGCGCGGGGACTGCCCTGCGCAGAAACCGTTTTCGCAAAGAACCCCGCTGGAAGCAGGTGGACCGCGAGGCGCTCCTCTGCCATTCCATGAACTTGGTCGGGCCTCGCCGGGCGAGGCTGTTTCCTCTGTCACGGTGCGGACACCAAGTTGCGCCCCCCGTAGCCCAAGCGGAGATGCGCCCGTGAACTCGCCCAAGGGCAGCCCAACCTTGACACTACGGAGGGCGGCTTTCACGATGCGCGCGCTTGGCCCGCAGTTTTCTCCCACTGGCTGGTGTGAACGCGGGCCGACTTCGCAACATGACCAAATTTCTCACGCCGCTCCGACTGGGCAACGGCCTCGTCCACCTCACCTTGGCACTCGCAACGGCGCTATTGCTCGCAGTCAACCATGCGGTGGTAGCCGCCCCGGCACTCTCACCCAGCGCTCCGACCATCCGCTCCTTCGCGGAACTCCGCGCGGCGGCGGAGCGCGGGGATGTCATCGCCCAGCGCCTCCTCGGCCACGCCTACCTCGGCGGCGAGGGCGTCACGCAGGACTTGGCCGAAGGCGCCCGCTGGGTGCGCGCAGCAGCGCTACAACGGGACGCGCGGGCGCAATATGTCTTGGGCACGCTCTACGACCAAGGGGAGGGCGTGACCGCTGACCTCCGCGAGGCCGTGAAGTGGTATGAACTCGCCGCCCAACAGGGCTTGCCCGACGCGCAATACAACGTCGCCCTCTGCTACCTGAAAGGCGAAGGCGTGCTCAAGGACAGCAAGAAAGCCTTCGAGTGGTTCCGCAAAGCAGCGGAGCAAGACGACGCGCGTTCGCAGTGCAACGTCGGGCTCGCCTACATCAACGGCAACGGCGTCGAGAAAGACCTCGTTGAAGCGTCCCGCTGGCTGCGCCGGGCAGCGTATCCTCCCGGCGAGGACGCACGCGCGCAGTTCCTGCTCGGGCGGCTTTACCAGTTGGGCCAAGGCGTCGAGCAAGACTTGAAGGAAGCAACGAAGTGGATTCGCAAGGCGGCGGTCCAGAATTTCCCCGGCGCGCAATTCGATTACGGTCGCGCCCTCCTCGTCGGCGAAGGCACAGAGCGCAACGAAACGGAAGGCCGCGCGTGGATTGAAAAAGCAGCCGCACAGGGTCACGAGCTGGCCAAGCAACACCTCGGTCAAGGCGGCCGTCCCGCGCCCGCCGCCCCGACCGCGTTGGCGGCAGTGCCGGAGAAGTCCCCGATGACCGCCGCGGCCACCGGGTTCACGCCGACCAAGCCGACCCCCGGCACCTTTGTGCCACTGTCCTACACCGGCAAAGAACCCGCCCTCACACCGCCCCCGCCGGAGGCTTCCACCAGCTTGAACGCCGCCAGCGCCCTGCGGGAACGGGAACCGCTCCCCGCCATCCCCACGCTGCCCCCGCCGGGCAAGGCCATGGAGGTGCCCCCGCCGCCCGCGTTCACCAAATCCGCCCCACCCGGCACCACCGCCAAGGAACTGAGCCTTCCGCCCTTCACTGCCCCACCTGCCCCCGTCGCGCCGGCGGCGACGAAGGAACCCGCCCCCGCTCCGTCCACGCCTGATTTTTTCCGCCTCCCGCCCGGCGGTGCGGCGGACACCAACGCCGGGGGAATCCTCAACGAGCCGGCGCGGACACGCGAGCCGGTGGCCGAACCCCGCGGTCGCGAGCTGACGGCCCCGCTCGCCGCCCCCGCCGCTGGCGGCAGCGACGCGAACTGGGTCCCGATCATCAGCATGCTGATCTCGGCCCTGATCCTGTTCCTCGGCGTCGCCATGCTCGTGATCTTCAAAACCCGCCTGCAAGGGCTGGAATCCGAGTTGAAGAAAGCCCAGTTCGAGCTCTCCAAGGCCAACGTGAACCTCTCCTCCATGATGCACCAAGTGGAGCAACTCGCCCTCATGGCCCCCACCGCCGCGCCTAAGACCAGCCTGCCGGAATGGAACGCAACCCCGGCCAAGGGCAGCGTCTCCAGCTTCAAGATCAACCGGAGCAAGTGAGCGGAGGCCCGCCGAGCAAAGCCTCTGCGCCTCAGACCGTCTCGTAGCTCCACGGCTTGCGATGCTCGCGGGCGAGCCAGCCGTTCGCGGCGGCGTCCCCGACGAACTGCTCCGTCGCCGGGTTCCACTTCAGCGCGCGGCCCAGACGCATCGCAATCACGCCGAGGTGGCAGACGGTCACGGAGCGGTGGCCGATTTCCACATCGCAAATCGGCTGCTGCCGCGAGCGCACGCAGTCGAAGAAGTTCTTCATGTGGTTGTCGCTCGTGTAGAGCCGCTTCGCCGAGGCGGGCAAGGGCGTCGTGAGCAGGTCGCCGTGGCTCGCCTCAAGCTTGCCACGCGTGACGAAAATCCAGCCGCCCGTCCCCTCGAACCGCACGCCGTGCTGCTGCGCCTCCTTGTCCAGAACGGAGCCTTTCCAATCATTGCCGGGCGTGCTGCGCGTGAGCTGCGTCACGCCGTTGGCGTAGGTGTAGGCCACGGCGTATTCGCTCGCCGCCGTGAAGCCGCCGGGAATCATCGGCACCAGCGACTGCCCCTCGACGCTCACCGGGCCGCTGCGCTCGAAGCCCGTGCCCCAGAGCGCGATGTCGTTGTGATGCGCGCCCCAGTCGGTCGTCGTGCCGCCGGAGTATTCCCAGAAGTAGCGGAACGTGACGTGGGTCTTCTCCTTCACGTAATCCGTCTTCGCCACCTGCCCCTGCCACATGTCCCAGTCGAGGCCGGCGGGCAAGGGCGTCGTCTGAAACGGCCCTTCGCGTCGTCCGTGCGGCAGCCAGACGTTGACGTGCTTGAGCTTTCCGATGCGGCCGTTGCGCACCAGCTCGCAGGCGAGCCGGAAGTTCTTGTCGCTCCGCTGCTGGCTGCCGGTCTGGAGGATGCGCTTCGAGTCGCGCACCGCCTGCACCAGTCGCTTACCCTCATCAATCGTCAACGTCAGCGGCTTCTCGCTGTAGATGTCCTTGCCCGCCTTGAGCGCGGCGAGATTCACGAGCGTGTGCCAGTGGTCCGGCGTGCCGTTGACAATGATGTGAACGTCCTCGCGTTCGAGCAGCTTGCGGAAATCCTTGTAGAGCTTCGCTTCGGGCCAAGTCTTCTGCGCCTGCGCGAGGTTCACGTCGTCCACGTCGCACACGGCGAGCATCTGGCCGAGCGCCGCTGCCTCGCGCGCCACTCCCCTGCCCCGCCCACCGCAGCCGATGAGCGCGACGCCGGGTTTGTCATTCGGTCCGAGCGGCTTCGTCGCGGCCTGCGCGGACTCGGCGAGGAACCACTGCGGCAGCGTGGTCGCGGCGGCGACAGCGGCAGAGGTCTGGAGAAAGTGGCGGCGGGAGTTCAGGATTTGCATGGTGCGAATTGGCTTGTGGCTCACGCCCATTAACCAACAAGCAACGCGCGGAACCAAGGGGAATTTGCGGGAGGAAGCGGGGAAGAGGAGCAGGAAGGCAGGGGGAAGCCGGGGCGCAGGCGCGCGCCGTGGCGTTCAGTTAGTATCCCCCCGACTGGCCTCGGGGACGGGCGTCACGCCCACGCGCACAAGTTCTCCACGTAAGCCGCCGAGCCGTCGCGGAGCCAGCCGTCAAGCTGGGCTTGGTCCTTGAGCTGCTGGCCGCGCGCGCGGTCCACGACTAGGAAGCGCGAGTCAATCTCCGGCACCGCCGTAAGGTCGCCCCAGAGCTTCTCGAACTGCGCGACGGGGAACACATCTTCCTGCCCGTGGCCCCAGCGCTTCTTCACGTCCTTCGTGGTGATGTAAGTCGGCACCTTCGCCGCGAGCGCGCGGATGGCGGCGGTGATTTTGGCGGCGTTGGCTGCGAGGATGTCTTCGCGTGTCAGGTGCAACGCGCCGAGGAAGCCATCCACATCAATCCACGTGGTCAGCGTGTTGTAGTAGCTCAGACTGAACTCCAGCTCCTCATGCGGCATCGCCAAGCCTTCGACCAGCCGCGTCCGGCCGTCCACGCGCGCCAAGCCGCCGCCGCGGTCGTCGAGCCGCCGCGTGATGACCTCGAAGGACAAGGTCGCGCCGCTCGCCAGATGCTGACCGAGTAACGCCGGGGCGAGGTTCGCGCCGGCAGTGTCAATGTTGTGCAGCAGCAGCGTCTTGAGCTGCGGCCGCTCGCGGAGCAGTGCGGCCAGCGTGCCGTTGCGCAGCAGGTTGGGCACCTCGTAGAAGTGGCCGACCGGATGGAGGCATTGCAACGCGAGGTTGTCGCGGTAGTCGGTGGCTTCGCCGGCGGACTGTGCCCAACGCAGCAGCGCGGCGCGGAGTGAATCGCGGACTTTCTGCTGCTGCTCGTCGAGGACTTGCTGCGATGTTTCCTCCCACGCGAAACGCAGGTCGCGCGCCGTCGGCACGAGCCGCAGCCCGACGCTCGCGCCCCGGCTCAGTTGCAGGGTGCCGTCGTAGCCGTAGTTCTGGTTCGCCGCGAGGAACTCGGAGAGCGGGCCATGCGTGAGGTAACTCGTCGTGACGACGTGCGGGACGGTCGTGCCCACGAGTTGCGAAATCTTCCGCGACTTGGCGAGGTGGACTTCGAGGAAGGTGCGGTGCCGCCCGCCCAGCTTGCAGAACGGATGCAGCGACTTCACCACGCCAGCACCTTGAGTCCAACGGCTCGCAGCTCCGGCGGCGAGCGTGATGACGGCCGCCTCGCCATTGCGCAGGGCGGCCAAGCCACGCTCGATGACTGACTTCTTCTGAGAAGAGCGCGCGACGTCTTCGGCACGGACGTCTTCGATGACCGAGTTCGCCGGCAGCCGGTTCTGCGCGAGCCCGATGCGCCCGCCTTTCAAGTCAGCACGGATGGCTTCGTGGGCTTCGCGGTCGAAGCCGTTCGCCGCGAGCAATTCGTCGAGGCTCTGCGCGCCGGACTTCTCCTCCTTCAGGCGCGGGAACATCGTGTCGAACAAGGTCTGCACCATGCCGCGCAACTCGGGCTTCGCACGACAGGCGGTAGCGAACTTGTCCAGCTCGGCGCGGCGCGCGGCGGGCAGTTCCTGGCGGTCCGTGCGGAGCAGGCTTGGAACGGTCAGCGCGTAGTAGCCGGCGGGCATGAGCGCGGTGTCGGCGGCGAGGAGGTCGGCCCACGTGCCGCGCTCGTTGATGGCGTAGTCGAAGACGACCGGCTCCATTGCGAAGGGCAGCGCGTGCTGCAACTCGCGCTTGGTGGCGGACATGATTTCCTGCAAGCGCCGCTGGCCCTCGGCCTTCCGCTCCGGAGCGAAGATGAATCCCATGCCGCCGCCGCTCATGCCGCCAAGCATCCAGAAGCCCCAGAAGTCGTCGCCGAACTCGCGGCTGACGCGCTCGATGAGTTGCTCGGTGAACGCGGTCGAGGCCCACGGGATGATCGCTTGAATCGGCTCGCGGAAGTTGCGCGTCGTCGCAGCCCCGAGGGCACGGATGTCGCCGGCCTTCAGCGCGGCGATGACTTCGTCGAGGATGCGGAGCGCGTCCTGGCGACCACGCCACTCGGCTTCGCAGCGGAGAAGATACTTCTCCGTCACCATCTCCAGAATCGGTCCGACGTTCTGCGCCATGCCGCCGTGGACCAGCACGAGCGAGTCTTGAAGCTTGCGGCGCGTCTCGGCGGAGGCGTCGTCGAGATTGAGAATGCGGTGCTGTGGCATGAGGCGACCGCGCGAGATGCCGAACTCAGGGTCGCCTTCACCGGCGATGACACCCTCAATGAGCTTCATGCCGGGCCAGACGCCGCCGCTATCCTGCCAGCCGCCGCCGGAGCCGCCGAGCCATTCGCCCAGCAACGCGCGGGCGAGCACGATGCGGCGCTCGTTCTCCTGAAGTTCACCCACGAGCGAGGCGGCCTGCCCCGTCGCGCGCATGAGCACGCTGACGAGCGAGCCGAGCAGGTTCGTGCTGACGGCGAGGCGCGAGCCTTTCGGGATGTCGTTCACGCACGAGACGAGTTCCAAACCCCGCCCCGGCCCGACGACGCGGGCGAGCAGTTCAGCCAGGCTTTGCCCGCTGCCTTCAATGCCCGGTGGCACCACGCCCGCCGCGATGACAGCGGCCTTGAGCAAGCCGAGGTAATCCTTCGCGAAGTCGAACACGTCCGAGAGTGCGGTGATGTCGGCGGTCGCGCCGAGGTCCACAGAGGTGAGGCGCAGCACCGGCTCGTCGAGCACGCGGAGCCACGCGCTGACGGGCGGGCGCGGCGCGGTGTCGCGACCGTGGATGCCGAGGTCCACGGAGACGTTGAGCACTTTCGCGCCCTCGGGGAAATCCATGCCGAGGAAAAAGATGTCACTCCACGCGGAGTGCGTGAGGTCCATGCGCACGGGCGTCAGCTCGCGGAGAATCGGGTAGGTGCCGTCGGCCGCGCGCTGGAGCAGCTCGGGGCGGAGGCGGAGTGGCTGGTCGGCGGGATGACCGACGCGGAACATCCACTGGTTGCCGCGCACGCTGCGCACGCTGCGGCGGACTTGGTCCGCGAGCGTCTGGAAGGCGAGCCGGTGATAGGCGTTCGCGAGCGCGGAGCAGAGGCCGTCGCTGGGGCCGTCCTTGGCTTGAGCGGCGAGGAAGGTGTCAATCGCCTCCTCGAAGCGGCGGTGGAGGAGTTGTTCGTAGCCGGCGAAGGGAATCAGACCGGGAGACAGAGGGGATTGGGTCTGGGGTCTGGCGTCTGGGGAAGTGAGCTTCGCGGGCAGATGGAAGCGGTGAATCGCGTAGAGGAAGAAGAGGGCGCGGACGCGCTCGTAAAGGTTGTCCGAGCGGCGGCGGAAGGCGTCGAGTTCGGCGCACTCGGCTAGAAGCTGGGCGGCGCTCAAGTCGCGGCAATGCGCGTCGAGCGAGGCGTTGCGCTGGGCGGCTTTCCGGGAGGTGATGAGGGTGACGAGCATGCTTGAAGAGGTTTTACCCACGGATTGAACACGTAAGAAACACGGATGGGGAAGGACTTCGGTCCGTGTTTCATCCGTGGCTCAGATTACTTCACCCGCTGGGCCAGCAGTTCCACCAGCCCCGTCAGCACTTCATCCCGGTCCTTGCCGCTGAGGGCGAGAGCGAGTTGCGCGGTGAGCAGGCCGTAGTGCGCGCCGATGTCGTAGCGGCGACCGGTCAGCTCGGCAGCGAGGTAACGCTCCTTACGCGCGAGCTTGGCCAGGGTGGCGGAGAGGTGGACGCCACCACGCGAACCAGCAGCGGCGACTTCCTCCGCAAGCAACGCCATGACCGAAGGCGTGAGGACGTGCATCCCGAAGAAGCAAAGGTAGTGGCCTGCGCGCAGGCCGGGGACGATGAGCCGTTGCTCCGCCTCGGTCGGCGTGGGTTTCTCGACGACCTCGGTGATTTCGTAGCGGCCCTTGCGAGCGGCCACGAGGCGGCCACCAATCGCGCCGTAGTAAGGTAGCTTGCTCTCGTGCGTGGCTTGCACGGCGGACACGGCGCAGTTCTCCGTCGCCGCGACCTCGACGAGCTGCTGGGCGCACCGGCGGACCTCGCCGCTGACGTAGAGGTGGTCGCCGACGAGCAGGAGGAAGGGTTTCTTGCCGGCGAACTTCGCGGCGCACGACACCGCGTGGCCGTAGCCGAGCGGCTTCTTCTGCTCGACGAATTCAAGGCGCTTCGCGTGCTCGCCAGCCGCCGCGCGGTAAACCTTCTCGTCGCCGGGGCAGATCACCACGCAGAGTTCCTCGATGCCCGCCGCGAGGACTTCCTCGATGATGATGGCCAGGGCGGTCTTGGTCTGGCCGTCGCGGTCCACGAGGGACTGGAGCGGGAGCGTGCGCTGGCTCTTGCCAGCGGCGGTGATGATGGCGCGTTTGATGTCCATGTTAGGGAAGTAAGCCGTGTTCGGTGTTCAGTAGTCGGTGCTGTCGCGCGATGGGAGCCTGCCGAGATTCCAACTCCACTACCAGTCAGGAACAATTGGAGGAAGCCATCGAGTGCCGGACCCGACTGAACACTGGATACTGAACACTGATTACTCTCCCACTTCCCTACAGCAGCCCCTGATACGCCAACCAGAGCGAACGGTAATACTTCATCACCCGGATGGGGTCGGTGCTCGGCGGTATCTCCGCGAAGGTGAAGCCGGTGAAGCCGATTTCGTTCAGGCCGGTGAGCAGCTTGCGGAAGGGATACTCCTCCAAGTAGAGGTCGCGCATGTGGACGGTGAAGATGTGCTTCTTCACGAGGTTGAAGTTCGCGTCCCAACCGTCGCCGAAGATGTCGGACTGGTTGGAGTTCCAACAGAGGCCGACGTTCTTGTGATCAGCGGCGTCGAGGATGGTCTTGATGTGGGGGACGAGGTTGGTGCCCGTGCCGTGGACCTCGAGGCGAATCTGCTGGCCGTGCTGCGCGCCGAACTCGCCCAGCTCGCGCAAGGACTTGCCGATTTGGTCGAGCGTCTTCTCAACCGGAACTTCCTTGGGCAAAGCGTTCGGCCGGACCTTCACGCCGGTCGCGCCGACGTCTTCGCCGAGGAGGATGTATTCCTTCGTCGCCTCGATGTCCTTGCGGAGCTTGGCCTGATCGGGCGTGTGGTAGTCGAACGCGCTGCCGAGGCTCCAGAGCTTCACCGGCGAGTCGGCGAAGCGCTTCTTCACCTCGGCGCGCTGGGCCTTGGTCAAGTCCACCTCGACCTTGTGCGCGTGACCGGTGCGCAGCTCGACGCCCTCGAACTTCGCCTCGGTGCAGTTCTGGATGATCGTGGCGACATCCCACTTCTCGGCCAGATTGTAGGTGACGGTGCCGAGATGCATCTTCGACGGCTTGGAGAACAGCGGCGATTTCACCTCGGGCAACCTGACCTTCTCGGCAGCGGAGGCGCTGGCGGCGAGGGCGGCGGAACCGAGGGCGGAGGTGAGAAAGGAGCGTCGGGTGTAGTTCATGAGGTGTGTATGACGCGGTCTGGAGTAGCAAACCACGCGACAGAGTCACGCAGATTTCCCGGACGACCGGCAGCCATTGAAGCTCAACCTCCGCAGTCGAGCGGCGCAGTTACCGTAGCGCATACTTGCAGTCTGCTGTTTCGCCGGCTGGCAGCCGACGGGGCGCCCCGGGTTCCAAACGGTGCCGTGCAGTGCGTGACCGCCACAGGTTGAAAGTCAGCGAAACGGTAGGCGCGCATCGCGCGTCTGCGGTTTTCTCAGGGATTGTGAGCTGACTGAACGTTGCCGACGCCGGGCGGAATCAGCGGTCAAACCGCCTTGTCGTAAATCTTCTTAAACACCTTCTCCGCCCCTTCGCCCGCGCGGTTCGGGTCGCCGAGGGTGATGCCGTCGGAGCCGAAGCGAACAGGGGCGGTCGCGCCTTCGCCTTCGGCCAGGCATTTGTAATTCAGGTCGCGCACCTTGGCGGCGGCGTCCACGCTGGTGCAGGTGATGCGGTCTTCTTTTAGCTTCCCTGAGTCGCGCCTCACGAGTCTGGATGAGCCGCCTATCCCCCCTCCCGAAAGTTTGTCTGCGATCCAAACTGGCAACACTACGAACTCGCGCTACTGTTGGCGGCTGTTTGAATGCAGATGGCATCTGGGCGAATCGATTTATGAATAATGAAACCTCTCCAGTGATGGTGATTGTCGGTGGGGCTGGTGGCATCGGTTCGGCAGTGGCGCGGCGGCTGGCCGCCCGCGATTGCCGGATCGTGCTGGCTGGGCGGGATGCCGGGCGTCTCCAAACGGTCGCCACCGAGACCGCCGCCCAGGCCATTACCTGCGACGCCCGCGACAGTGCGGCCGTGGATGCTTTGATGCAGTCCGTGGTGGCCAGCCACGGGCGTGTGGATGGCGTGGTCAACTGCGCCGGCTCCATCCTGCTCAAGCCCGCCCACCTTATCAGCGACCAGGAATTCGCCGACACGCTGGCGATCAATCTCACCACGGCCTTCAACCTCCTTCGCGCCGCCACCCGACTCATGATGCGACAAGCCGGAGGCGGGAGCATTGTGTTGTGTTCGTCGGTGGCCGCGCGGCGCGGGCTGGTCAATCACGAAGCCATTGCCGCCGCGAAAGCCGGGGTCGAAGGCCTGGCGCTGGCCGCCGCCGCGACTTACGCGCGCCAGGGCGTGCGGGTGAACTGCGTCGCCCCCGGACTCACCCGCACAGATTTGACCCGTGCGCTCACCCAGAATGAAACTGTCGCCAAGGCTTCCGCCGCCCTGCACCCCCTCGGCCGCATCGGCGAACCGGCGGAGGTGGCTTCCGCCATCTGCTGGCTGCTGGACCGCGAGCAAAGCTGGGTCACGGGTCAGGTTCTCGGCGTGGATGGCGGTCTTGGCAGCGTGCAGGCCAGAAGCTGATCGCGCCCCCCACCCAAAACGAACTGGCCCGCCGCCGCCGCCGACGCAACCTCGACCTGCTTACGCCCCGCCTCACGCGTCCTGGAGCGGGCAGGACATTTGGCTACTTACCCACGGCGAACCCGCTAAGCTGAAGCATGCAAAATCTGACAATCGCATTGCAGGCCCTGGTGGTGGCCTCCGTTTTCTTTGTGTGGACCGTGCGCTACCAAAACATCGTTCAGGAATTCAAACACTACGGCCTGCCCGAATGGCTGCGGGATCTGGTTGGCATTCTGAAAATCGCGTGCGCCCTGCTGCTGCTGATCGGAATTGAACGCCGACCGTTCGCGGTGGCTGGGGGACTCGGCATTGCCGCGCTCATGGCCTGCGCATTCGTCACCCATTTGCGCGTGAAGAATCCCGTGTTCAAAATGCTGCCCTCCCTGATCCTGCTGGTGCTCTCCCTGATCATCGCGGCCATCAACTACCGGCTCCTCAATGCTTGATCGCGAGCATGTGAATCGACCGGAACTAACAGTGCGCAGGCGAACGGAGGGAGTAAGCTGCCACTCTTGAACGTCGCATTGATCCTTTGCTCGGCCATTTCCTTTCTCGGTTACGGCTCCGCGTGCTTTCTCTCCGACCGCCTAAAACGGGAGTTCGACCGTTACCAACTTGGTTCGCTGCGCGCGCTGACCGGAGGATTGCAGTTGTGCGCAGCGCTGGGTCTGCTGGCGGGCCTGAGCCAACCGTGGATGGGGCGCGCGGCAGCGGCTGGCCTTGCCCTGATGATGCTGGTCGCGGTCGGCATCCGGATCAAAATCAAGGACAGTCTCCTACAGACGACCCCGGCACTGATCTATCTGGCGCTGAATGCCTACCTGTGTCTGGCAGCGTTCTGACCAACCGGGATGGCGTCAGTGCTTGATAAAGGCTGCTCCCACCGGGCGGAGAAGTTCAAATCGCCTTCTTGTTAATCCTCTGAAACATCTTCTCCGCGCCTTCGCCCGCGCGGTTCGGGTCGCAGCTGGTGAGGCCGTCGAGTCCGAAGCGAACAGGGGCGGTCGCCCCTTTGTCCTCAGCCAGGTTTGAAGTTCAGGTCACGCACCTTGGCGGCGGCGTCCACGCTGGCGCAGGGGATACAGGCTTCCTGCCAAAGGAATGCACGACCACCACAGGGGGGAACGGACCGACCTGAGCTAGTTGGATTTCAACCATGCGACACCGGCGGGCCATGAGCGCCCTCCGCCCCGCTCGCAGCGCTTGCGGTCGAAAGTCGCAAGACGGTCGAATTGGCGTTGACCAATCCACCCTGATGGCGAAGCTGAACCCAAAGCTCATTCCATGCGCTCAACCCCAGTAAACACAATCCGCTTTCTGCTCGGCGCCGTCATCGCGCTCTCGCTGAATCTCCCGGGCGGGCGCGCCGAAACCGTCATCACCAATGCGGATTACACGCTCATCGTGAACGATTCCAACCGGGTGGTGCAGCTGATCCTACCCACCAATGAAATCGATACTTTCGCCAAAGTTGGCTTTCCGACCACTGCCGATGTCCGCAACCTGACCACGCGGATTTACACTCACTTCAACGACCTGTTCGATTTCCTCATTCTCATTTCGGATCAGGACACCGTTCCCTCGGGAAAATACTTCGGACTCTACTTCGAGGCGAAGAATGACATCGCCGGGATCGGCTACCGCCAGTTTGATTCCACCGCTTACTATGGCTCCACCGGAGCCTTGCAGGGGACCATTCACCTGACTTCCAAGAACGCCTTGAAGGGCGGCCCCAGTCTGCATGAACTCTGCCACCGATGGGGCGGACACCTGGTTCGCCCCGCCGATGGGACTTCCCATTGGGGACTATCCAGCGTGGGCGGGCAATTGGGAGGCTGGCTTTATGGGTCGGTGAAAAGTCTCGGTGGCAACCTGTATCAGGCCAAAAGCCCTTACGCCAGCCTGGCCTTCAGCACCACCGCCAACTACGGCAATAATGTCCCTTACAGTGAGCTGGAATTGTATTTGATGGGCCTGATCGCGACCAACGAGGTGATCAACCCGATTCAAATCGCCATCAATGGAGTTCACACGACTCCCAGTCTTGGCCAGTTTACTGCCACCGGCTTTGACAACCTCAGCATTTGCTCCTTCGGGGATCATAGTGGGTAAAGATCGAGCTTTCCGCAGAAGAACAGGATGCGCGTCCGGTAGTTCTGAAAGTTGCGGAAGCCCCGGGCGGC
>JBDKJY010000036.1:0-69251 GCA_039796295.1 Verrucomicrobiota bacterium | reverse complement strand
GTGAAGCCCTCCGCGGATGCCCGGACGGAGATCGAACGCTTGGACAAGTTGATGAGCGCTGCGATCAACCGGCGGGACGATGCGGACAAGGTCTCGCACGAGGCCAACCAGAAGGTGGTGAACGGGGTGAAGGGCGATCCGAACTTCGGGGACGATTGCGACTTGTATGAGGCGATGGGCTACGTGCGCAAGAGCGAGCGCAAAAGCGGCCTGAGCCGGGGCAAGAAGGCGGCGGAAACGCCGAAGTAAGACCGGGGGAGCGGGAGATTTCCGTTTCGCGGACGCAGGCCGGAGGGGAAGAGATTTCCGTCCGGTCTTTTTGCTGCCGCAGGGAGTTCGCCGACGAAGCCCGCGACGCCGTGGCCAGTCTCTATCCGACCGCCGAGGAAGCGCGCATCCCCTGAGCCATCGTGGACGCCGCCGCCAAGGTGCGTGACCTGAACTTCAAATACATGGCCGAAGGCAAAGGCGCGACCGTCACCGCGCGCTTCGGCCCCGACGGCATCACCATCTGTGATCCGAACCGCGCGGGCGAAGGGGCGGACAAGGTGTTTCAGAAGATTTACGAGAAGGCGATTTGAGCCATGGATTTTTCTCCCTCTCCGCTTCAACTTGCCGCCTCCGCAGCGGATGAGTGTCGAACCCAATTCATCTTACAGCAACAGCCCTCGCAGTCGGGGATTCGCCGACTCGATGGTGCGCAACCTGAACTGCAAAGCATGGCCGAAGGCAAAGGCGCGCCCGACGGCAACACCTTCGTGGACCCGAACCGCGCTAGTGAACGGGCGGACACCCTTGAACAAACGACAATGTCGCTTCTCCGTTCTCACTATTGAACGCCATGCGGCATCTGGTCCAAACGCAGCGATTTCCAGGGCCGTTGCCGAGTCCCGACTTGACGTCAGATTGCAATTTGGCCGACGGTTCGAATCGTTGGGCGCGGACGTAGTTGTTGTTCACTTGGAAGCGTGCCCAAAACTTGCGGTATCACTCTACAACGAACCGACGGAACAAGTTCCCACACGTATGCCAACCACTGTCTATAAATCCGCCGCTTTCGATTTGGGCTATCCTCCCGGCGTCATGCTCCAGACCATCATCGGGATGGCGCACCTCGGGCAGTTCGTCTTCGTCTTCGCACAGGATAGTAAAGGTGCCATCTGGTGCCGCTGGTGGTATCTCAACAACTGGCAGCCGTGGGTAGAGTTGCCGGGGCCAGCCTGCGGACTCCTTAAGGACGAAAACCAGTATGGGTCTGGGGTCGTCACTCAAGGGGGGAGCATCTGGCTCTACGCGGTCGGAACGGACGGGAACTTGTGGTGCAACATCTGGAGTGGTCAGTATTGGCAGTGGTTCCCCGCCCCAGGCGTGCCGGTCGGCGCGCCGGCTGGAACGAAGGTCACCAAGCTGCTGGGGGCGGTGGCCAACGCCGGGTTCGCGGTTGCGGTGCAGTGTTCGGATGGCAATACATGGAACGCCGTGTGGAACGGAGCGATGTGGCTTTGGATCAAACTGACCGGCACGGCACTCGCAGCCGTGACCCCGGACAAGCACGGCAAGATGACCGCCTACCCTGAGTGCTGGCGGGACGCGACCCAGCTCACATGGACGACCTCCAAAACCGATGTGAACGTGGGTCAGGTGATAGCTGCGATGATAGCGGTTTTCAGGCTCCAGCAGGCGTCGTATCACTTCCAGGACGTCAGCCAGATCGCCACCACGACCAACGTGGAAACGAAGATCGGGTTTACCCGGCCACCGGTTTTTCTCCCACCAGTTCTCAACCCTTACACCAAACTTATGGAGCAGGGCCCGGTGGACGAAACGGCCAAGCGCTCCATCATGTGCTCGGTATATTCCACCGCATGAGTTGCGGCAAGCGGCGCAAACGCTTTCGGTTGCAGAAGCAGGAGCCATCACAGCGCGACTTTGCTCCTATTTCTTTCGACTGCACCCGGGCGAGCCAGTGATTCGGCGATGAAGATGGCTGGCTCCTCCACCGCGAGCGCCCGCCCGCAAAACGACGCCGCTAAACGACCCAGCCTTTGTCCTGCCCTCCGCGCTACGCTACGAACCGCATCAAGGCACCACAAAAGCGCATAAACCATGCTAAAACCCACTTCAAGCCACCCCAAAGCCGGTTCCAACGCCCTCCACGAGGCAAATACCCCGAGCGCGCGGACCCCTGCGTCCGCAGCCGCCCTGTAGCGGCGGTCTGCGACCGACGAGATGGGCTTCAACCCCGTCGCAAGTGGCCGCAACCCGGCGCTCACCGAGCGCCGCTACAGTTGCCACCGGTTCAGGGGCCGAAATCGCCAGGCGTGGCGATTCGTGGGTTGTCTCCCCAGCGGAGAGGGCAGGGGTGAGGGGAAGGGGTGCGGATGACCACCGAACGCTACGTGCCGAAACTCGTTGGGACTTGGTAGAAGTTCCGAAATCCCTCCGGGATGAATCGTTACGCCGCTGCCGTTTATTCCCCTTCTGCCGGCTGCGGACGTGGGCGTCCGCGCACCAACCGGTGGGCGAGGCTCCCGCCGAGCCGGCTCGCGAGGACGCTCGCCCTACCGGGGGCGCGGCGATGATGGAGCCCGGACGCCCACGTCCGGTTCATCCGGCTGCGGATGTAGGCGTCCGAGCTCCCCCCGGTAGGGACGACCTGCTGGTCGTCCTTCCCGCTTCGCCGACGAACCCGCCGAACCACCTCCCCCACCGCCCACCCTCCACCTCCCCTGACGCCACTGACGCCCCTCGCCCCCGCAGCGAGCTCCGCCCCCCCGCCCAAAGCCGCCAATTTCCACCGCGGCGCACCCACCCTACTTCCCTAGCCACCCCTTCGACGCCGTTGAACCGCCCTCTACGGCCATAAACTCAGCATCACCGCAGTCGGAGAGTGCTCTACGCCTATTGAAGCCACTTCCACCCGTGTCGAACCACCCGCTACGACGATAGACACCGTTTCAACGCCGTCGAAAGCTACCCTACCGCCATAGAACCCACTTCCTCCGCCGCCGAAACGCCTTCTAGCGCCATAGACGCCGCTCCGCCGCCGTTGGATTGACCTCTATCGCCGTAGAACCCAGTTCTCCTGCCGCCGAACCGTCCTCTATGTTTATAGAAGCCCATTTCCCCAGCAGCGAAACGCCTTCTAGGGCCATAGACCCCGATTCAGCCGCCGCCGGATTTACCTCTACAGCCATAGCCGCCAATTCCCACAGCGTCGAATAGCCGTCTACGCGCCTAGACCCCGATTCGACGCCGCCGAAAGCCTATCTACAGCCGTAGAAGCCGATTCGACGGAGCTAAAACCGGCCTCCCGAAGGCGGATTCCAGTTCCAACCCATTGAAATACTGTTACTTACGCTAGAACAGCCGCTTCCAGCCACAAACGGGCGCAATGATGCGCAAAAATCGCCACCCGAGGAGCAGAGGTCAGCGGTCAGCGGTCAGCCATCAGCGCGCAAGTTCACCTTTACCTTTGGCCTTTTACCTTTTGCCTTAACCCCAGTAGCCACCACGGTCAGAAAACCGCGCATTGGGACCAGGAACCGAGCAGTGCTGGTGGGGCGAGCGTCCTCGCGAGCCGGGGCCCGAACTGCCGCAGGCGCATGGCTCGCGAGGACGCTCGCCTCACGGTAGGTTCATGGAGAGAAACCCCGAGCCGCACACTCCCGCGCTTTCGTCTCTTGCGGACGGGATCAGGGAGGACGCCCGGGAAGCTTTGCCGGGGGCATTCGACCAACTGTCCCGGCCGTTGCCTCCTCAACCGCCCGCCGCTTTTTCAAACGGGGCACTGCCGGGTGGCGTGTAGAAATGAACATCGGAACGCCAGCCGGGCATCGGCACGATCGCTTCTCGTTCGGGCGTCTGCCGCAGCATCCATTTCACCTCCGGCCGCCGCATTGTTTCGCAGGCGATCTCCGTCCGCAAAACTTCCCGCGCGTGGTGCTCTGGGTCGGCGGCGGCGGCGCGCGTCAATTCCACCGTGCCTTGAACAAACGTGGCGCGGGTGACCAGCCGGAAATTCGGCGGCCCCTCCGGGAAACGTGCCACCACCTCCGGCGCTTCCGGCTGGGTGCGGTAATACTCCGCCTCGGGGATCAGCCACGCATCAAGTTCGCAGGGAAATGACCAACCGTCGCGAGTGCCCAGGCGCAGCGTGAAATCATGCGCAATCCAGGCCGTGCGCCCAGCCTCCACGCCTTCGCGCTCGGCATGGGATCGCAGAATGGTCTGATGCACGGTCACGCGCGGCGAGTTGTAGCAATGGCCGTAGGGGCCGATGAATTCATGGGTGGCATGCCAGGCGGCATCGGCGCGGATTTCCAAACCCGCCAGCCGCCGCCAGTCGCGCACCTCCAACACCAGGCCGCCCACATCCATGTCCAGCCACCGGTCCACCTTGGGTTTGGGCAGGTCTTTCGGGCGGAGGTAGTGGGACACGCACAGATTCCATGAAACGCGCGGACAGCCCACATCGGCCGCGTGAATATGGACACGCCACTCCCCCTCGTCCGGCGTCACCGGCCAGACTTCGTCATGCAGTTGAATCCAGCTCATGCTTCAGCTCTCGTAAAAACCGTTGAAATGCAGCTCCACAAAAATGTCCTGCCGGATTCTCTCCGGGCACTCCTTCTGGTGCCGTTGATGGGTCTTCAGAAAGTCTTTCACCTGGATGTGTTCCGGCTCGTCCACGCCGATCAACGCACGCGCCCGGCGCAGCGCATAGGCTTCCGGGTCGCGCACGTTACGCGGCACGCGCACCGTGACCGTGCCGAAGGGGATGTTCTCCACGAAATAAAGCTCCGCGTTTTGCTTCCAGAAATCCGGGTCCGGCTCCGCGCGCTCCTCACGCCCGTCCGGCAGCACCTTGACCTCCTGGGCGGTCAGTTGATCCAGCAAACTCTGCCCGTCGGCGAAGGCGGCGAGCTCCACCGTCAGCCAGCCGCCGTCGCGGCCCGCCACGCGCCAGATGAAGTCGTTGATGAAGGAGTTCTCCTGTTCCTTGGAGCCGGCTTTCGGGTAAAAATCAACTTCCACCACCCCGCCGGGGCCATGCCACGACCCCGGTTCGTCCTCCGCCTCCAGATTCCAGAAGTTCAACGACTCCAGGCCCCGCCAGTCGCGCAGTTTCGGGTTGAAGTAGGAAATCTGCAGCCACAATTGCGGCCGCTCCCAAGATCGGACGCGCCGCCACTCCGCACCGCCCGCAGTGCAGCGCAGGTCGAGCATCCAGAGCACGTCCTCGCGCTTCCGGTCGTCCGTGCTGATCAGCGCGTCAAACCGCGTGTGGCCCTGCACGAGCAGCCAGTGGTAATCGCGGAAATAGAACATCAGGCGCGCCGTTCTTGGCGGTCAACTTTTCACCCACTTCACCGCCTCCAGCTCACCGCGCTGGCTGCTAGGCCGAGGCAGCGGTCACGGACTCCGGCCACGATCAATGCGGGCAACTCAGGCAATCTTCCCGTGCGGTGCATGGTGAAAAGCTAGCCCGGTGGCCCGACCGTGTCAGCCCTAAACTCCCTCCTGCGCGCTCCCGCCGGAACGCTGGCCTCCGCCCCGGCGAAGCCCCGCTCCGCTGCGATTGGCTCCGAGGTGGGGAGCCGGCCAACTGCGGCCGCCACCGGCGGTGCCTACCGGTCTGCACCAAGCGTTTGTGTTAAAGCGGGAAACCCATGGCCTGCGCAAATTGCAGTCGGAGCGCGGACCTACGTGGCCGACCCCGGCGGCTTGTCCCGCCACTCCCGCTCCAAGGCCTCCAGCTCCCGCCGCTCGGCGAGGGGCAGGCTGCCGAAGATCCGCTCCCGCATACCCCCGGTGCGCCATTGCCGCAGCAGGTCCTGCGCGTTGGCATCCTGCGCGAACCTCTGCGGGTCACGCCGGTCATGCGCGTCCGCCGACATCGCGATCATCGCGGTGCGCTTCCAGATGGACCCCATCAACTCGCCTTGGAACGCCTCATATTGCAGGCGGAAATCCGCCCACTCCTCGGCGAACGGCTCGCCTCGCTTGAGTTTTTCCTCAATGCCCACGAGCTGTTCCGCCAGATGCGCGGAGGGCACCGAGGCTGGGTTCTTGGCTAGCGTCTCGCGCATCACCGCAATCATCGGGAGCAACTCGGCGGTCATCGCCTCCGCCTCGCGCATTTGCTTCCGGGCGTTCAGGAACTTCGTGACCGTGGCCTGCATCTCCGGCGTCACGTCCCCGAACTCGCCCAGTTCCATGCGGCGGGCATTGATCTCCATCTGCCGCACCCCCTCGGGATGCTCGCGGCACCACCGCGCGAACGCCTCCGGCGAGGCGAGGTGCGGCGGGAGGTCATCGTCCGGCCGTGGACTCCCCGGGGTGGTGCTGGTGCTCATGCTACTGGTTCGCTCTGTCTGTCTCAGCCAAGCTTGAACTGTTGGGCGCCGTTCAACGCCGCCATCGTTTGAGCGCCATCTTGGCGAGTGCATTGCCGCGTGCCTCAATCTCACTTGGTCCCCATGCGGCTTGCTCCACGATCCACCGGTTCAGTTCATAGTGGCTTTGGGACAAGATCGCCTGCTTCTCGGCAAATGGAGCGTTGCTGAGTTCGGGGTTGTAGCCGGTGAGGGTGAGATTGCCCAGTGTATCGCGCCAGAGGTTCGCTTGTTCATCGGCAGTCGCTCCGAGGGCTTGCTTCCACGCAGGGCTGAGGGTTTGAGGGAGGACATGCTCGATGCTGGCGCTGGCAAGGTCGGCCCGCTCCTTATGGCCGAAAGCGCTCTCCAGATGATCCAATAGGTAGCGAACGATGTTGCGGCGGGGATAAATCTGAGAACGACTGACGGCGTCAGAAAATTCCTCGTCACTGGGCCATTTGCGACCACCGGCCCCTTGCCGCATCCTGTCGGCCAACCACACGTCTGGCTGCAACTCTGGGAGATGGGCGCACCACTCTAGGGTGAGTTTGTTGTGGGCATTGGTGGGCACGCCGCAAACGAGGCGGCGCACATAGAATGACTCCAGGTGATCGAGGAAGCGGCTAGCGTGGCATTGTCGATCTCCTCGCTTTGCCTTGACCGATAAACACGGAGCAAGAGGGGAAAGAAGACGCTCGATCCGAGGTCGAGCATCCGTTGCAGCCGCTCCGCAATGTCCGCGTTCGCCTCCAAGGATGGATCGACGAAACGCTCGTAGGTCATAGCGGCCTGCTTAGTCTCCTTGAGGGTGGCCAGCACTGCATCACTCGTCTTCAAGGCTTCATACTCCTTCTTGAAGGCGCTATAGCCCTCTCCTTCACGGATATTGGCACCGAGACGCATACCGTAATGCCGGAGAAACTCAGAAATGCGAGCCTTCAGGGCCGCCTCCATTGGGGACCAAAGCTGCTGATAAACCTGCTCCTGCTCCCCGCCTGCCACGATGGAATGCTGGAAGCGCATCAGCACGTAGTTCCTCACGAGATCCGCCTCGCTGAGTGGCTTGCCCTTGTGGTTCAGACTTTCAAAAATCAGGTAGGGATCATCCGTGGCGCTGAGGTTGATCATTACCACTTGAAGCGACTGCTGGATCGCCTCCAGCACCGTCCGGGGATTCAGGGGCATGTCATCGCTATCCTTGCCTTGGAGTTGCTTGGTGAAGTAGGCGTAGGCCTCCATCACGGAACTTCCAATGCTGGCTGTGATGTCCTCATCCGGCTGCTTCTTCACCAGTGCACTGAAGGCTGAACGGTCAGCCTGCGTAGGCACGAGTTTGAGATCATCGGGAGTCTGATAATGGCGGTTCTGAAGCAAATCGCCGATGATGCCACGGGTGGGATCATTGGCGGCGGTCTGATCGCGAATGGCGCAGAGGAGAATGGCGACAGTCGTCAGTCGCTGCTGGCCGTCGATGACGAGGTGCTTGGTTACGCCCACAGGGACGGTTCTCATCGGCACGGTTACGACCGCTCCCATGAAATGTGACGTTCGGTCGTTCGGAAGATACTGCGCCAGCACATCTTCCCACATCATTTTCCAATCCTTGTATTCCCAAGAGTAGGGGCGTTGAAAAAGCGGTATGATGCCTTGTTTGGCACCGTCGAAATACTGGATGATGTTAACGGGTGCGGCTTCCATGTTAGTGTGCGGTTAGGACGGGTTTCTGCGAGTTCGACTGGAAAAATACTCAGATCCCCCGGCGATGTGCGAGACGAAGATCTGCACGGTGCGGCGGTTCTCGAAGGCGGCGGCGAGGCTCGACATCGTTTCCCCTTCCGGTCTCATGCGGGCGTGGTCTCCGGGTAAATGGGCACGCCATCGCGGGCGATCTTTTCCAACAGCCGGGGGTTGTGGGTGCGCTCGGTGCGGACGAGGTCGAATTCGTAGATGATGAGGGCCGCTTCGAGGGCGTCGGTGAGTTCCAGCCATTGGTCGGCGGTGGCGTCCGGGGCGGAGGTGGCGAGGTCAATGTCCGAGGCGCGGCGGGCGTGGCCGGTGGCGCGGGAGCCAAACAGGCGCACTTCGCGCACACACGGAAAGCGGCTGAAGGTGCGGCGGAGCGCGGCCAGGTCCTGGGCGCGGAGGGCGGGGGGCTTCAATGCGTTCATTCCCAGGCCAGCAATTGGCTCATGGTCGGGCGGTGGGACGCGGTGAAGGCGTTGCGTCTGCGCTGGAATAGCCGGGCCATGGGCGCGAAGGCTGGCGGGCGGGGTCGGAGGGGGCAAGCGGATTTTCCGAGGAGTTGAAAATTGAGGGTTGAGAGGCGGACCCGGTGGCGCTTTGCGCTCCTTTGTGCGCTTTGTGAGCATCTCACTTTCTTGCAACCCGGTTGAGCATTCGTAGCCGTTCTTCCTCACCCCAGCCCTCTCCCCATGCGCGGGGTTCAGCCCGACCCGCCGAAGTTTCCCGCCGCGCGCTCTACCGCTGACTTCCTCCGCGAGAAGGGGCCAACCGGTTTGCCACAGTCCGCTCGGACGCTGAAGTGGCTGGAACGCTCCGGTGCCAGCCCAGCCTGCGCCTCAGGCGAAAACGCGCTTGAGGTATTCGATGCTCTTGGTCGCGATGACCTCCGGGCCTTCCGAGAAGTCGAACACCTCCACTGACACATAGCCATCGTAGCCGACTTCGTTGAGCGCGCCAGCGATGGGGCGGAAGTCCACGTCGCCGAAGCCGGGGCCTTTGAGGTTCACGTCGTTGGCGTGGAAGTAGGCGAAGTTGCCCCGGCTCTCCCGGATGATTTGCGGGATGGGCTTGGCCTCGGAGGACATCGCCTTCACGTCGAGGATGACTTTGAAGTTCGGCGAGGCGAGTTGCTGCGTGAACTGGATGCCCAGCTCGGCGGTGTTGATGAAGTTCGTCTCCGAAGGCGCGAGCGGCTCGAAGCAAATCGTCACGCCCCGATCCTCCGCGCGCTTCACCGCGTCGCGGAACACATCCGTGGCCCACGTCCACGCTTGGTCGAAGGTGACGCCCTCCAGCACGTTCCGCTGCTTCGGCGAACCGACGACGATGATCCGCCCGCCGAGATCCGCACAGCCGTCCACGAGATCGCAGAAATAGCGCGCGGTCTTGGTCCGCACCGCTGCGTCTGGGCTGGTGAGATACATACCCTCGGCCTTCACGAGCACCCAGTGGATGCCGGAAATGGCAATGCCCGTGCGGGCGGCGGCGTCCTTGATGCGCGTGCGCTCGGCGGCGGAAATCTCGGTGATGTAATTGGCGAGGGTGAAGGGCGCGATCTCGACGGCGTCGTAGCCCGCCTGCGCCGCGTAGGCGAACGTGTCGTCAATGCGCCAGCCCTGGAAGATCTCGTTGCAGATGCCAAATTTCATGGTGGGCGATTAAGTCGCGGCCCGCCACGTGGGGCAAGGGCAAAGCCGGGAGACGGAGCGCACCTTGGCTTCCGCACCACGGCAGGTGGACCCCTCGCCGCGCGACGCAGGAGCCGGGAGAGGGGTGGGGAGAGGGGAGCCTTAATGATCCAGAGGTGACGCCCATCCTCTCCCCGGCCCTCTCCTCCATCCGATGGAGGAGGGGGAGCGGGCTGGTGCCTTCGGATAATGCGGGTGTCAGGCTGCGCTCGGGACATTGTCCCAATCGGCGCATTGACCGCCAGCCAGCCGCCTCCTACCGTCCCGCCATGTTCATCCTAGACGCCCATCTCGACCTCGCCATGAACGCACTGGAGTGGAACCGCGATCTCACGTGGTCCCTCGAACGCATCCGTCGCTGGGAACTCGGCAAGACTGACAAGAAGGACCGCGCCAACAACACGCTGTGCTTCCCCGAGCTGCGCCGCTCCGAGATCGGCCTCTGCGTCGCCACCCAGATCGCGCGTTATTCCCCTTACTTTCACCGGCTCCCCGGCTGGAACTCGCCCGCGCAGGCGTGGGCGCAGACGCAGGGCCAGCTCGCGTGGTATCGCGCCATGGAGGAGGCGGGCGAACTCGTCTCCATCCGCACCCGTGTCCAGCTCGAAGCGCACTTCCAGCTCTGGCAGAAACTCCCGCCGCCGGACGCGAAGGTTTACGTCGTCGAGTCCCGCCGCCAGCCCGCGAAGCCGCCCATCGGCTATGTCCTCAGCCTCGAAGGCGCGGACTCGCTCATCACGTTGAAGCACCTGGAGCGCAGCTACGCGGACGGCCTCCGCGCCCTCGGCCCGGCGCACTACGGCCCCGGCGTCTATGCCCACGGCACCGATGCGGAAGGGGCCTTGCCCGCGCGCGGCAAGGACTTGCTGAAGGAGATGGACCGGCTCGGCATGATCCTCGACAGCACGCATCTCAACGACGAGTGCTTCTGGGGCGCGTTGGAGATTTTCCAAGGACCCGTCTGGGCCAGCCACCAGAACTGCCGCGTGCTTGCGCCGTGGAACCGCCAGTTCGCCGATGACCAAATCCAGGCCGTCATCGAGCGCGGCGGCGTGTTAGGCATGGCCTTCGACGCGATCATGATGGTGCCCAACTGGGTTCACAACCGGAGCAAGCCCGCCGACTTCAACCTCAAGATCGAGCGCATCTGCGAGCACATCGACCACATCTGCCAGCTCGCCGGCAACGCCAAGCACGTCGGCATCGGCACGGACCTCGACGGCGGCTACGGCAACGAGCAGACGCCGATGGACATGAACTCGATCTACGACCTACAGACGATTCCCGGCCTGCTCAAGAAGCGGGGTTACAAGAAGGCGGAGATCGAAGGGATCATGTCCGGGAACTTCCTAAACTTCTTGCGGAAACACCTGCCGTAACCGCCGGTGCAACTGGCGGCAACGCCTTGGCGGAAGACTTCGCAGAGCGGTTGTGCCTCGGTGCAATCCCTAAATCTGGTAGGGCCGATCTGCTGGTCGGCCTCCCCGCAGTCCAACCAGCCGAGGCCGCGCAGCAGCGCGGCCCTACCGAGTTTTGGGGCGAAATCGCGCGGATCGTTCGCAGGCGCCCCCGGGACGGGCTTACCGTCCCAAAGCAACGAAAAATCCTACGTTGGCGCTCGGGATTACTTGTCCCGCGTCAGCAGGTAGTGCGCGAGGGCTTCGAGGGCGGCGGCGCGGCCCTTGAAGGGTTTGAGCGCAGCGAAGGCTTTGGCGGTGAGTTGCTGCGCGATCTTCCGGCTCTTCTCCAGTCCCACGATGCTGGGATACGTCGCCTTCTGGGCGGTGATGTCCTTGCCCGCCGTTTTGCCAAGCTGCTCGCTGGTCTGGGTAACGTCGAGGATGTCGTCAATCACTTGGAAGGCGAGGCCGACGTGGTAGCCGAAGTCGGTGAGCGCCTGGAGCTGGGCGGGGGTGCAGTTCGCGCTCATGCCGCCGAGGCGCGCGGCGCAGCAGAGCAGGGCGCTGGTCTTGCGCTCGTGGATGTAGCGCAGTTCCGCGACGGAGAGCTTCTTGCCTTCGCCTTCGAGGTCGGCGACTTGGCCGGCGATGAGTTGCAGCGAACCGCTGGCCTTCGCGACTTCGAGGACGAGGTCGCGGTGCGAGTAGCGTGGCCAGCCCTTGGCCAGCGCGGTGATTTCAAACGCCTGCGTGAGGAGCGCATCGCCCGCGAGGACGGCGATGCCCTCGCCGAAGACTTTGTGATTGGTCGGCTTGCCCCGGCGGAAGTCGTCGTTGTCCATCGCGGGCAAGTCGTCGTGGATGAGCGAGTAGGTGTGGATGCACTCGACGGCGCAGGCGAGTGGCAGGGCATCGGCCTCGTGCCCGCCGCACGCCTCCGCAGCGGCGAGGGTGAGGGCGGGGCGCATGCGCTTGCCACCGGCGAAGATCGAGTAGCGCATCGCCTTGTGTATGGTGGCGGGCTTGGTCTTTTCGGCGGGCAGGAAGTGGTCGAGCGCGGCGTTGGTGGCGGCGCTGCGGGCGTCGAGCCAAGTGTTCAGGTCGAAGGTAGTTTGATGACGCGCTCCGGCGCGTGTGGCGGTGGTCGGCATGGGCGGAGGTTGTAGGAGAAGGGCAGGGGCGGTGCAAGCGGGAGTTGGTGCAGAGGGGCATGGAGGCGCGCCAGCGTCTTGGAGTGCGGCGGCCCTCCGCCGCTTTTGCCACGGCGCACGCAGCCGTCACCTCAAGTCCAGGCTCCTGTGCGCACGGGAGACTCGCTGCGGCGGTTCTCTGACCAGCCATACGTGTCAGACCCTCGCACGTCTCGGAAAGCGCCAGAGGGCTGGCGCAGTCCAAGACGCTGGCGCGCGGTCCTTACGCTTGGCCCTCCTTCACCGCGCTGCTACGCTGCGCGCCCGTGACTGACTTCGACTCCCAACTCGCCGCCGAGCTGTCCGCCTTGAGTGAGGCGGGCTTGCGGCGGGAGTTGCGGCGGGTCGAGTCGGCGGCGGGCACGCGGGTAACGGTCTGCGGGCGGGAGTTGCTGAACTTCTCCTCCAACGACTACCTCGGCCTCGCGAATCACCCGGCGCTCAAGGAAGCGGCGGTGAAGGCGGTCGCGAAGTTTGGCGCTGGCTCCGGCGCGTCACGGTTGGTGTGCGGCTCGCTGGCGGTGCATCACGAGCTGGACGAGGCGCTAGCGGCGTTCAAGGGCTCGGAGGCGGCGCTGACGTTCTCCACCGGTTATGCGGCAGCGCAGGGAGCCATCGTCGCGCTGCTGAGTAAGGGCGATGTGCTCATCGTGGACAAGCTGGTCCACGCGAGCATCGTGGACGCGGCGAAGTTGTGTGGGGCGAAGCTGCGAGTCTTCCGGCACAATGACTTGAACGATTTGGAGGCAAAACTTCAGTGGGCTGGGAAGCGGTCAGCGGTCAGCGGTCAGCGGTCAGCAAGAATCTTGGTCGCCACCGAAAGTGTGTTCAGTATGGACGGGGACCTCGCGCCGCTGCGGGACATCGTGGAGCTGAAGGAACGCTATGGTGCGTGGCTGATGGTGGATGAGGCGCATGGGACGGGCTTGTTCGGCGCGCGGCGGAGCGGGCTGGTGGAGGAGTTCGAGCTGGCGGGGCGTGTCGAGGTGCAGATGGCGACGTTGGGCAAGGCAGTGGGCGCAGCGGGCGGCGCAATTTGCGGGAGCCGCCAGTTGATTGACCTGCTGGTGAATCGCGCGCGGAGTTTTGTGTTCTCCACGGCTCCGGTGCCGGCGGCAGCGGCGGCGGCGCGGGCGGGGCTGGCCATCATCCAATCGCAGGAAGGCGAGACGCGGCGGCAGCGGCTGTGGCTGCTGGTGGAGGAGTTGAAGCGCGGGCTCATCGGTGCGGGCTTTCCGCCCTCGGCGGTGCGCGCGCCGATTGTGCCGGTGGTGGTGGGTGCGGAGGCGCGGGCGGTGGCGTTGTCCGCCGCGCTGCGCGAGGTGGGCGTGTTCGTGCCGGCGATTCGGTTCCCGACCGTCGCGCGCAGCGCAGCGCGGCTACGCTTCACCGTCTCGGCAGCGCACACGGCGGAGGACTTGGCCGAACTGGCCGGAGCGCTCGCAGATGCAGCGGTCAGCAGTCAGCGGTCAGCAGTCAGCAGCCAAAGGCCAACCCCTTGACCTCCCTCGCCCAACTCGACCACGCGCACGTCTGGCATCCGTTCACGCAGATGCGCGACTGGCTGCGACGCGAGCCGATTGTCATCGCGTCGGGGCACGGTGCGGTGCTGCGGGACGTTCACGGGCGCGAGTATCTGGACGCGAACTCCTCCATCTGGACGAACCTTCACGGGCATAACCACCCGAAGCTGAACGCGGCGTTGAAGCTGCAGCTCGGGAAGATTGCGCACAGCTCGGCGCTGGGATTTGCGAATGAGCCGGCGAGCTTGCTGGCGGAGAAGCTGGTCAACCTAGCCAATGCGGAATGCGGAATGCGGAATGCGGAATCCAGCAGGGCGCCGAGCTCAACCACTCCGCATTCCGCACTCCGCACTCCGCATTTCGCCAAGGTGTTTTTCTCCGACGACGGCTCCACGGCGATGGAAGTTGCCTTGAAGCTCGCCTACGAGTTCACGCGGCGCACGCGCGGGCCGAAGACGAAGCCGCGCTTTCTCTCGCTGGCGGGCGCGTATCACGGCGACACGGTCGGAGCGGTGAGCTTGGGGCATGTTGACCTCTTTCACAAAGCCTACGGCGGACTGCTCTTCAAGACGGACCAGGTGATGTCGCCGTATTGCTACCGCTGTCCGTTCAACCAGGCGAAGCCGGAGCGGGCGGATGCGCGCGAGACGCGGAAGTGCAACTGGGAATGCGTCGGCAAGGTGGAGGCGAAGTGCGCGGCGGCCCGGAAGCGCGGGAACGACTACGCGGCCTTCGTCTTCGAGCCACTGATGCAGGGCGCGGCGGGGATGATTCCGCAGCCCGACGGTTGGCTGAAGCGCGTGACGGACATCGCGCGCGGCCACGGCGCGTTGCTGGTGGCGGACGAGGTGATGACGGGGTTTGGCCGGACGGGCACGGCACTGGTAGGGCGAGACTCCGTCGAGCCCCAATTCGAGCGCAGCGAGGCGAGCGCAGCGAGCATCTCGGGTAAAGGCACGACCAGCCGAGATACTCGCTTCGCTCGTGCCTCCTTCGTCGCCAATTTGGGCTCGACGGAGTCTCGCCCTACCGGGCGACCGTTCGCGTCACACGCCGAGGGCGTGAAGCCGGATTTCCTCGCGCTGGCGAAGGGCCTCACTGGTGGCTACCTGCCGATGGCGGCGACGCTGACGACGCAGGCGGTTTTTGATGCGTTCCTTGGCGAATATGAGGAGTTCAAGACCTTCTTCCACGGCCACAGTTTCACGGGCAACCAGCTCGGCGCGGCGGCGGGGTTGGCGAGTTTGGAGTTGCTGGCGGGCCAAGTGTCCGTCACGGCGCGGGCGCGGCTGGAGGAGGATTTGCGGCGTGAGCTGAAGTCGCTTTGGTCGTTGCCCAACGTGGGCGATGTGCGGCAGGTAGGCTTGGTGGCGGGTGTGGAGTTGGTGCGCGATTGGCGGACGCGGGAGCCGTTCGCGCTCGCCGAGCGCGCGGGTATCCGCGTGTGCGAGGCAATGGCGCAGCGCGGCGTGTTGACGCGGCCCATCGGGAGCGTGGTGGTGCTGATGCCGCCTTACTGCACAACGCGGGCGCAGGTGCGGCGGATGGTGGAAACGCTGCGGGAGGCGGTGGAGGAAGTGTTCGGTGGTCAGTAATCAGTGTTCAGTGCGGGGCGGATTGGCTCGCTCCACTGAAAACTGATTACTGAACACTCTCCGCCTTCGGATACCGCACCATGTTCGTGTAGCGGTGCGGGCCGAAGCCGAACGCAGCGTAGAACTCCTGCGCATCCTTGGTGAAGAGGTCGATGCGGCAGCCGCGCAACTCGGGGTGTTCCAGGATGCAATTCAGCAGCCATTTGCCGATGCCTTGGCCCCGATGTCCTTCCGCAATCACCACGTCGCAGAGGTAGCCGACGGTCGCGCGGTCGGTCACGACGCGGGCGAAGCCGATTTGTTCCGCGCCGTGGAAGAGCCCGAAGTTCAGCGAGTGGCGGAGGCTGCGCTCGATGGTTTCCGGCGAGCGGTCGGCGGCCCAGTAGGTGGCGCGGAGGAGCGCGGTGACGACGGCGAGGTCGAGACGTGGGGGCTCGTCGGATAGGGAGTAGTCGCCGTTTTGCCAGTGCACGGTCCGAGCGTAGGGGAGAAGGTCGCTCGCGCGGGAGCCGAAAATGGGAAGGCCAGGCCGGATGCGTTAGCCTACTCCAGAGCCTTCGCCACGGCGAGGGCGAGCTTCTGGCGGTATTCGGGACTGGCGAGGAGCTTGGCTTCGTTACGGTCGGAGAGGAATCCCGCTTCGATGAGGATGGAGGGGCGTTGCTGGGTTTTCAGCACGGCCATGAAGCGGGCGCGTTGCACGCCGCGGTCGGGCATCCCGACATTTTGGAGCAGCGAGCGGTGGACGCGCATGGCGAGGTGCAGGCTCTGGAAGTCCTGTGAGTTACCGGGCAACACGATGTTCGTTGGATCGGCGTAGTTGCGCGTGAGCGTGGAGGCCATGCCGGCGGGGGTGAGGCAAAAAGTTTCCAGTCCAGCGGCTCCAGGGATGGCGGCGGCATTCAGGTGCAGGCTCAGGAAGAGGTCAGCCTGGTTCTGCTCGGCGACGAGGACGCGTTGGGGGAGCTCGACGGTCTGGTCCGCAGCGCGGGTGAGGACGACCTTCCAGCCGCGCGCTTCGAGGAGCGGCTTGAGGCGTCTGGCCCAGTCGAGTGTGTAGTCTTTTTCGTAGAAGTTGCCGAGCACGCTCTTGGTGCCGACCTCGATGCCGCCGTGGCCGGCGTCCAGCACGATGACGCCGCGTCCGCGCGCGACCGGGCGGTTCACTTGTTGAAGGGGGGCGAGGTTTTTCTCCACGTCGAGGCTGTGGATGAACGGGGTGCCGTTGGTGGCGACGGGCGCGAAGCCGAGGTTGAACTTGTAGCCATTCCAAGTGGCCACGCGTTTGCCGACGGAGAGTTGGAATGTCCCGGAGCTGGACTTGATTTGGAAATCCGTCGGCCCCACTCGCACTGGCGCGGGGAAGCCCATCTGCGCGGACCAAGTCGTCAACGGAATCCACAGCGCCCGCGCGGCGGGCTGGACGGGGATGAGCTGCGGAATGGCTTGGGGCACCAGGGTCGGCTGCGGCGGCACGAATTGCGGCTGTGGCGCGGGCTGGAAGACGGGGGGCGCGGGCTGCGGTGTGACGAGACGCGGCGGCGTGGGCGTGGGCGTGGGTGCGGGTGCGGGTGCGGGCGCGGGCGCGGTTTGCGGGCGCGGACGACCGGTGGCTCCGGGCGTGAGCCGTGGGCCGGTGGCGGAAGATTTCTTCTCCGGCCCGCCGCAGCCGCAGAGCACCAGCGCGAGCAGCACGGGAGTGAACGGGAGGAGTCGGAGGGGGGAGCGGACGGCGGTGAGTAGGTTCACAAAGCGAGTTAGACGGCTTTTGAACGGGGCAGTGGAAGGGCACTCACCACAAGTTTCATGGCCGGAGTTTGCGAAGCAGCTAACTTGAAGGCAACGCGATAATCGGCGGTGGCAGAGTTTGCTGTAGCGGCGGTCTGTGACCGCCGTTGGGCGCACACGCGGCGAACTTCCGACGGTCACAGCCCGCCGCTACAGTTCATCGCGCGCCTTGCCGCTCGTCGCGCGCGCAGACATATTTGCTGCCCTTGAGAATCGTCATCGCCATCACGGGCGCGAGCGGGTCGCTCTACGCGCAACGGCTGCTGGACAACCTCGACGCCCGCGCGCACGAGGTCCACGTGGTTCTGAGCAACTACGCGCACGCGGTCCTCGCGGAGGAATTGCCCGGTGGGCTGAAGCTCCCGGCGGGCGCGGTGCAGCACGGGCTCAAAAGCATGAACGTCCCGTTCGCCAGCGGCTCGAACCCGTTCGATGCGATGGTGGTTATCCCGTGCAGCATGGGCACGCTCGGCCGCATCGCGCACGGTCTTAGCGACGACGTGCTGCTGCGCGCGGCGGACGTGATGCTGAAGGAGAAAAAGAAGCTCATCCTCGTGCCGCGCGAGACGCCGTTGAGTCTGATTCATCTGAAGAACTTGGAACTGCTCCTCCTCGCGGGCGCGACGATTTTGCCGGCGAGTCCGTCGTTCTACACGCGCCCGCAGACGGTGGAACAAGTCGTGGACACGGTGGTGGCGCGGGTGCTGGACCACCTGGGCTTGCCGCAGCAGCTCGTGGCGCGCTGGCAGGAGCCGGGCGAGTAGGGCGGGCGGTAACTTGGCCTCGCGCTCGGAACTGCGGTTGACAGCCCTTTGTGACCGGCGCACGGTGCGCCACGCTCAACGCGTCCAAACATGAAAACCTCCAGCCTCGCCCTCGCCTTAGTCACCCTCGTCACCGCTTCCAGCGCCTTCGGGCAGCAAGGTGCCGCCGCCATCATCAAGGCGCGCGCGAAAGAGTCTGCGGGTCGCCCGCTGAACTTGCCGCCCACCGGAGGGCAACCTGCCGCCCCTGGCGCGCCCGCGCCGCAGACGGGCGTGGCGCAACCCAACGTCGCCAAAATTCTCGCCGACCTCGCCACCATCAAGTCCCGCCCGCAGGCGACGCAGGAGCAGAAGGACAAGCTCGCCACCAACCTCGGGGGCGTGGTTCTCGGCGTGAACAAACCGGCCACCGAAGCGGTGCAGGCCCTCGCCAACGCCCTCGCCGACGCCCTCGCGGGCAAGAAGCTTGCCGCCGCAGATCAGGCGGCGCTCGCGCGTGACCTCGCCGGGGTGTTGAACGCGGCTGTGGGTTCGCCGCAACTCAGCGCCGCCATCCAAGGCGTGAAGGACGCGTTGACCATTGCGGGCAGCAGCGACGCCGCCAGCAAAGCCGTCACCGAGGCTCTGCTGGGCCTGACCGCGAAGGCGAAGTAGCCCGCCGCACTGCTGCTTGAGCGATTCTCCCCGGCCATCCAGCGGCGGCTTGCGCGAAGAGTTGGCCCCCCTACTGCGGGTGTGCTCCTTGCCGCTGGTGGCGTGCTTGGTGTTTTTCTTCGTTACGCCGGCGAACGTCCAGCCGTTCCAGCTCAGCACGGCGGCAGTGCGTCGGCAGGTCGTCGGGGTGGTCGAATCGCAGTTCAATGCTTTCCGCGACGGCGACTACGCGCGGGCCTATGCCTTTGCCGCGTCGGGGATTCAGCAACAGTTCACCGTCGCCGCCTTCGAGCGGATGGTGAAGGACGGTTTCCCGGTCATTGCCTACTGGCGGGCCGTTTCGTTTGGCGAAGTGGAGGACAACGGTCGCGCAGCCGGGGTGGCGGTGTCCGTGCAAGGGCGGGGTGGGCGCACGCGCCGGTTTCGTTACCTGCTGCTCCGCGAGGGCAACGAATGGCGCATCTCCGGCGTGGTGGAAATCAATCCCTCGCCAGCGGGGCCGGGGCAGGCGGCTTGAAGGCGCTGCCAGCGAGCTTCCTTCGGCGCTCCGGTTGAGAACCCTGGCGGAACTTCCGCCTCCCGCTAAAGGAGTGGCTTGCGGCCAATCAATCCATTTACAGCCATCGTGCGACGAGGCGGTCCTCATGGTGAGTGGGTTGCTTCCCCCTTTGCGTCCTTCGCGGCCTTGGCGTGAGGCTCGTCTCAGGGATTCCCCCAGCCCGCATTCGGATGGCTTGCCCGATACCGCCCTCCGCACCCGCGCGTAATCTGGCGACATGAAAAACGCACTGAGCAAACAGAACGACAGCGAGACCTCGGTGCCTACCCTCAACCAAACTAAACCGTCGAATGCCATGAACACCAAGCCCTCCCTCCCCACGGTCCGCAGCTTCCGCGTGAGCTTCCCGCAGAAGCCCGTCGTGTTCCTCGACATCGTCGTGAAGCGCTTCACGCGCAGCGTGACGGTCAGCCGCCCGGGTTTGCTGGCCAAACTCGACCGCCCGGCCAACGGCTTCTTCGCCCTCCTACTGGGACTGTTTCTCACCACCAGCCGCCCGGCCGCTAACGCTGCGCTCACGAACTCCGCCACCGACCTCGCCGTCCTCGTCGTCACCGCGACGCCGAACGACGCCGCGCTCCCCGCCATCCGCCAGGCCCTCGACTTCCTCGGCACCCCCTACACCGTCCACGTCGCCAGCGCCCAGCCCGGCGCGCTCACCGCCGCCAAGCTCTTCACCGGCCTGCGCGGCTTCTACTCCTCGGTGATGCTCACCGATTCCCAACTCGCCTACAGCCCGGACGGCTCCACCTGGACCTCCGCCCTCTCCACCGCCGAGTGGACCACGCTGAACCAATACGAGGCCGACTTCGGTGCCCGCCGCGTCAACTGGAGCGGCTACCCCACGCCCGACACCGGCTTCAACTGGCCCACCTCCGCCTTCGACTCCACCGGCAACGCCGCCCTCGGCACCTGGAGCGCTGCCGCCAAGCCCTCCTTCCCCTACATGGTCACCGCCAACTCTTTCGCCGTCTCCAACGTCTGGACCTACCTCGCCACGCCGCTCGACACCAACACCACCGTCTGGCTCGCCACCCCGCAGGGCCACGCGCTCATCGCCGTGAAGAAGTTCACGGACGGTCGCGAGGTCCTCTCGATGACCTTCGACAACGCCCCGTGGCTCCTCCACTCCACGGTCCTCTCCCACGGCCTCGTGACATGGGCCAACAAATCCCTCTTCCTCGGTGAGCGCCACACCTACCTCAGCGCACAGATTGACGACGTCTTCCTCGCCGATGAGATGTGGCCCAGCGGCGAATTCCGCCAGAGCGCCAACGACTGGCAGGCCACCATCAACTGGCAGGCGAAGTTCAACCTCCGCACCCTCGGCAAGAACTTCCGCTACGACATGGCCTTCAACGGCCTCGGCACCGTCGCTGGCGAATACGAGAACGACGACCTCACGCCCTTCGTGAAGGCCAGCGGCAAGAGCATGTTCAAGTGGATCAGCCACACCTACACCCACCCCTACCTCGACGACCTCACCTACGCGCAAGCCCTCCCCGAGATCACCAAGAACAATCAGGTCGCCACCAGCCTGGCGCTGCCGAACTTCAGCAAGGCCAACATGGTCACCCCCAACATCACCGGCCTCAACAACCCCCAGTTCATCAAAGCCGCCTACGACTCCGGCATCCGCTACCTCGTCACCGACACCTCCATCCCCGCCCACCGTCCCGCTTCGCCGAACGTCGGCATCCCGAACTGGGTGGACGCCCGCATCCTCATGATTCCCCGGCACGCCAACAACCTCTTCTACAACGTCAGCACCCCGGCCGAGTGGGCCAGCGAATACAACTCCATCTACGCCGCCTACTGGGGCCGCGACCTCAGCTACGCCGAGATTCTGAACAACCAAGCGGAACTCCTCCTCGGCTTCCTCCTCAAGGGCGACGTCAGCCCCCTCATGTTCCACCAGCCCAACCTCCGCAACTACAACGGCGCCGGCAACACCCTCCTCGGCGACCTCCTCAACAAAGTCGCCGACAAGTATGAAGCCATCTACAACTTCCCCGCCCTCTCCCCGACGATGAACGCCCTAGGCGTGACCCTCCAGCAGCGCATGACCTACAACGCCTCCGGCGTCGTGGCCACCCGCAACGCGAACAACACCGTGACCCTCACCGTGACCAAAGCCGCCCGCATCCCGGTGACCGGCCTCATCAGCGGCGGCATCGTGAGCTTCACCGGCACCGCCGCCCCGGCCATCACCTCCGAGACCTACGCCGGCCAGCGCATCACCTACGTCAACCTCGCCGCAGGCCAGAGCGTGACGGTGAAGAAGAACTGAAGCGGACAGCAATCAGGGTGAAGGGCCTCCTCCGGGAGGCCCTTCTGCTTTCAGCCGGGCCTCCCCGGGTGGTCCGCCCGGTATCCGCTGACCGCTAATAGCTGCTTCCTCTCCACCCGCGCCGGTTTGCTGTGTTGTCACGGCCACAAAGCTGCACTGAAAGCACAATGAAGCGGAGCAGGTGCCTCCCATTTTGCACCTTCTTGTGCCTCCTTGTGGCGAAATCTGCCGTGGCCGTTTCTCCGCTTTCCAATTCCAGCGGCAGTCACTAGCGTCCCGTCGAATTTGAGATGAAAACTCGCTTGAAACTGACCCTCGCCGCCGCGCTCGCCCTCGCCTCCACCGCCACCGCCCAGGTGGACTTCGTGAAGGACATCCAGCCCATTCTGGAAGTCCATTGCACCAAGTGCCACGGCGAGGACCAGAAGAAGGGTGGCCTCCGTCTCCACACGCACGCCGACGCGCTCAAGGGCGGCGACAGCGGCACCGCGCTCGTGCCCGGCAAGGCGAAGGACAGCCGGCTCTACATTTCCACCACGCTGAAGCCGGACGACGACGGCTTCATGCCGCCGCCCAAGGAAGGCATCTTGCCCAAGGAACAGCAGGCCAAGCTCCGCGAGTGGATTGACGCCGGCGCGAATTGGCCCGCCGGTGTGAAGCTCGGCGTGACGAAGAAGATTAACTTCGTGAAGGACATCCAGCCCATCTTCGAGTTCAACTGCGTCGCCTGCCATCGCGACGGCTACATCAAGGGCGGCCTGCGCATGGACACGCGTGAGTTGACCTTCAAAGGCGGCGAGAATGGCGTGGGTGTCGTGCCGTTTCAGGCGGAGAAGAGTCCCATCTACACCTCCACCTCGCACCCGCTCGACGACGAGCGCGTGATGCCGCCCAAGGCCAAGGACCGCCTCACGAAGGAGGAGATTGAGTTTGTGAAGCTGTGGATTCAGCAAGGCGCGGTCTGGCCCGACGGCCTCGTGCTCACGCAGAAGAAGAAGGAAGTCGCCGGTGCGAACGAGCAAGAAGTCGTCGCTGGCATTCACAAGTTCATCCTCGCGACGCACAAGGAGAAGACCGCCGCCGAGATGAAGGCTTACACGAACGCCATCGTGGGCACCGAGGTGAGCTACTCGCTCGTGCCGATTCCGGCCGGCGAGTTCGTGATGGGCAGCTCGTCCGGCGAGAAGGGCCGCGAGGCCAACGAAGGGCCGCAGCGCACCGTGAAGATTTCCCCGTTCTGGATGGGCCAGTATGAGATCACTTGGAACGAGTTCGAGCTGTTCATGTATATCGACGAGGAGAAGAAGTTCCGGGACCGCATCAAGACCGACGCGGCGATTGAAAAGATTTCCGAAGGCGTCGCGCGCCCAACCAAGCCCTACGTGGAGATGTCCTTCGGCATGGGCAAGGACAACTGCCCGGCCATCAGTATGACGCAGCACGCGGCGAACAAGTATTGCCAGTGGCTCTCCGCCAAGACCGGCCACTTCTACCGACTGCCCACCGAGGCGGAGTGGGAGTTCGCCGCCCGTGCCGGCACCAAGACGGCCTACTCCTGGGGCGACGACCCGAAGGACGCGAAGCAATACGCGTGGTTCGAGGGGAACAGCGACTTCAAGTATCGCAAGGTCGGGCTCAAGAAGCCGAATCCCTGGGGCCTCTACGACATGCACGGCAACGTGGCCGAGTGGTGCATCGACCAATACGAGCCGAACTACGACAAGGTGAAGACCGCCCTCGTGGACCCGTGGCTCAAGCAGTCCTCGCCGTATCCGCAGGTCGCGCGTGGCGGCTCGTGGGACGATGACGTGGCCAAGCTCCGCAGCGCGGCCCGGCGCGGCTCGGACAAATCCTGGAAGCAGCAAGACCCGCAGCTCCCTAAGAGCATCTGGTATCTCACCGACGCGCAGTTCCTCGGCTTCCGCATCGTGCGCCCGCTCAAGGTGCCGACGGCGGAGGAAATGCAGCGCTACTGGAACAACGGGCAGGAGAAGGAGTAGTCGCACGCCTGCAGCGGCGGTCTGTGACCACCGTTCGGCGAAGTGCGTTAAAGCATCGGCGGTCACAGACCGCCGCTGCAGCCTCAGTGCCTCGGCGCTTCGTCCCGAATCTGCTCCGGCCGCATCGCCAGCCCGCGCCGCTCCGCGTAGCGCAGGTCAAACCATCCGTCCAAGTCCGTGTCGCGGCGGATGGCGGCGTCGCCGTTGGGCAGGCGGATGACTTCCTCGTCCACGCGCCCGTCGCGATTACGGTCGGTGTGCGTGGTGTAGTTGCGCTGCCAGACAATCCCGTTCGGCGTGTCGCTGATTTTCTTCCACTGAAGCTTCTGCCAGAAGATGACGCCCACGACGAGGAGGAGCGCGTTGAAAGCCCAGAGCCAGCCGGACCGGAGCGCGGCTGTCCCAGCCGCAGCAAGCCCGGAAGCACGGACGTTATCGGATTTCCCCGCGCTGTCGCCGTCCGCACGTTGCTGCGGCTGGGACAGCCGCGCTCCGGGTTCAGGGGGGACATCCATCGGCGGCCTCACTCCTTCCGAATCGCCGTCCACGGCTTGCCATCCGCGCGGATGACGCCGCGATACATTCCCTCCGTGTTGAACGGCATCGCCACGTTGCCCTGCGCGTCCACCGCGATGACGCCGCCGCGACCGCCGGCTTCCACGAGCTTGCGCATCACGACCTCCGTCGCCGCGTTGGTCAGCGCAACGCCCTGGTATTCCATCTTCGCCGCGATGTCGTAAGCCACCACGCCGCGCAGGAAGAACTCGCCGTGGCCAGTGCCGGAGACGGCGCACGTGAGGTTGTGCGCGTAGGTGCCTGCGCCGATGACCGGCGAATCGCCGATGCGGCCAAAGCGCTTGTTGACCATGCCGCCCGTCGAGGTGCCCGCCGCGAGATTGCCGTGCTTGTCCAAGGCGACGGCACCCACGGTGCCGATGCTTTCCAAGCGGTTGAACTGCGCCTTCTTCTCCCCCGCCTTCCGCTCCTTCTCCTGCTGCTGGATGCGTTGCAACTGAAGCTTGCGGTGCTCCGTGATGAAATACTCCGCCGGCATCAGCGGCAGCCCGTGCTCCTTCGCCAACGTCTCCGCCCCATCGCCGGCGAGCAGGACGTGCGGCGTCCGGTCCATGACAAGGCGGGCGAGTTCGATGGGGTTCTTCACCAGCTTCACGTCGGCGCAGGCCCCGGCCTTGTGCGTCGCGCCATCCATGATGGAAGCATCCATGCCCACGGTGCCCTCGGCGGTGAGGACGGAGCCTTTGCCCGCGTTGAAGAGCGGCGAGTCCTCCAGAATCCGGATGGCGGCGATGACGGCATCAAGGCTCTTGCCGCCGCGCGCGAGCACGGAATGCCCGGCCAGCAAGGCCGCGTCCAGCGTGGCGCGCGATGCCTTCTCCTTCTCCGGCGTGAGGTCGTCATTGGGCACCACGCCTGCGCCGCCGTGGATGACGAGGACGAAGTCGGCGGCGGCTTTCGGAGCGGGTGACGCTTGGGCGTGAAGGGGCTTGGCGGGCATAACCAGCAGGACGGCGCAGAGACACAGCAGTGGGCGCATGGGTCAACGCTTCTTCCGTGCCGGCTCGAACAAGTCCAACTGCGGCTCGCGGAAAAAGCCGTAATTCTTGAAGATGCGGATGACTTGAAGCAGGTCGGACTTCTGGTAGTTGCGGTTCACCTCCGTCGCCGCAATCAAGTCGGCCAGCAGCGTGGGAAAGGGAAGCACCGCATCAATGCCCTTCGCCCGCAGCACCTCGATGCTCTGCGCACGGGCTTCCTCGCCGCTGGGCAGCGCGGGCACGACGAGCAGCTTGGTGAGCGGGCCGTCGCCGCCGAAGGACTTCGCCGCGTGCTCGAAGGCCGTCGGCTCGACGAAGCGGAATATCTCTGGCGCGTTCGCGAGCAGGCCGGGGCTGAAGGTCTCCGTGTGCCAGCCCTTCACCACCACCAGCGCGCGCGCCACGCCCGGCAGGTCCGCCGAACCGAGCACGAAGGGCAGGGGCGCACCCGGAGCGTAGTGCGGGTTCAGCGTGTAGAAATCAATCTCATCGTCCTCGTGCCGCGCGGGCGCGATGAACTTGCGCTGCTGTCGGACGAAGAAGCCGTGCAGCTCGAAGTATTCGCGGACGATGGTTTCGGAGACGGCGCTCAAGGGCAGTGTTCAGTAAACAGTGTTCAGTGTTCAGTCGGCGCGGCGACGGCGTCGAGGGCGCGGTGGACGACGGCGGCGGGGACTTTCTGGCCCCAGACGACTTGGCCGATGCGTTCGGCGAGGACGAACTTGATGTCGCCGGCACTGACCTTCTTGTCGAGCGTCATGGCGGCGAGAAGTTTGGTGCGCTGGGGGGAGGTCAGCTTGAGGCTCACGGGCAAGCCTGCCGCTACGAACAGCGCGCGGATGCGGGCAGCGTCATTCGCCGTTAAGCCTGACAACTCCGCTGACAAGTGCGCTGCTGCCACTTGCCCAATGGAAATGGCCTCGCCGTGCAGGTAGCGCCCGTAAGCGGTGATGGCCTCGATAGCGTGGCCGATGGTGTGACCGAAGTTCAGAATCGCCCGCAGCCCGCTCTCGGTCTCGTCCTGCGAGACAACCTCCGCCTTGATTTCGCACGAGCGCGCGACGATGTGGGCGAGCGAGGCAGCGTCGCGACGGAGGATCTTCGCCATGTCCCGCTCCAGCCGCGCGAAGAGTTCCGCGTCGCAGATTACGCCGTATTTGATGACCTCGGCCAGGCCGGCGCGGAACTCGCGTTCCGGCAGCGTGCGGAAGGTGGCGAGGTCGCACAACACGAGGCGCGGCTGGTAGAAGGCACCGACGAGGTTCTTGCCCGCCGCGAGGTTCACGCCCGTCTTGCCGCCGACGGAGCTGTCCACTTGCGAGAGCAGCGTCGTGGGCACCTGCACGAAGGGAATGCCGCGCAAGTAACTCGCCGCAACGAACCCCGCGAGGTCGCCCACCACGCCGCCGCCCAGCGCGACGATGAAGGACTTCCGCTCCAGCCGGTGGGCGGCGAGCTGGTTGAAGCAGGACTCGACTTGCTTGAGCCGCTTCGCCGTCTCGCCGGCGGGGACGGTGAGGAGCACGGGGGCGAAGCCCGCGCGCTTCAGGCTGGCGAGCGCGGGCTTGGCGTAGCGCGTGGCGACGTTCGTGTCCGTGATGACCGCGCACTTCTGCCCGAGCTGGAGCGCGGCGCAGTCCGCGCCGAGACTGGCGAGCAGGCCGGCGGCAATCTTGATGTCGTAGCTGCGTGTCCCGAGGGACACTTTTACTGAGCGCATTGTCGCGGCAGGCTAAGGCGCATGCCGTGGACTGTCACCGCCATTGTCGCCCTCCTTGTCCCCCAGATTGCAGCTTCAGCACTCGGGTTCAGCCTTGCCTCCGAATGTCAGCGCTCCACGGCCAGTCTGCTGCTGCCGACAGTAACCTTTTGTTTCACCGCTCCCTCTACCGGGGCAGTAATTAATTTATGACCGCCAGACTTATTACCCTCACGACTGTGCTCGGAGTCCATGTCGCCCTCACCGCCTCGGCGGCGGACGCGAAGCTCGACCCCGACCAACTCCAGTTCTTCGAGAAGAAAATCCGGCCCGTGCTCGCCGAGCATTGCTACAGTTGCCACTCCGCCAAGGCCGAGAAGCTCAAGGGCGGCCTCTACGTGGACAGCAAGGAGGGCTTGCTCAAGGGCGGCACCAGCGGCCCCGCGCTCGTCCCCGGCAAGCCGGAGAAGAGCCTCCTCCTCAAGGACCTCAAGTCCACCAACCCGGACGACATGATGCCGCCGAAGGGCGACCGGCTCTCCGCCCAAGTCATCGCGGACTTCGAGACGTGGATCCGCATGGGCGCGCCCGACCCGCGCAAGGACGCCAGCGGCGCGGTCGCGGCGTTGAAGGTGGATTGGGACAAGGCCCGCGAGCACTGGGCGTATCAGCCGGTGAAAGCCCCGACGGTCCCGGCGGTGAAGGACGCGGGGAAATGGGCCAAGAGCGACCTCGACAAGTTCGTCCTCGCGAAGTTGCAGGCTAAGGGCATGACCCCCTCGCCGATGGCGGATAAGCGCACGTTGATTCGCCGCGCGACCTTCGACTTGATCGGCCTGCCGCCGACGCCGCAGGAGGTCAATGACTTCCTTGCCGACAACTCCGCCAAGGCCTTCGAGAAGGTGATTGACCGGTTGCTTGCCTCAACCGCCTACGGCGAGCGCTGGGGCCGGCACTGGCTGGACGTGGCGCGCTATGCGGACACGAGCGGTGACCGGAACAACAATCCGAAGGCCAAGGCTCTTTACCCGTTCGCGTGGACGTATCGCGACTACGTCATCCAGGCGTTCAACGAGGACAAACCTTACGACCAGTTCATCCGCGAGCAGATTGCCGGCGACCGTGTTGCGACGGCCGAGAACCGCGCGCCGTTGGCCGCGATGGGTTTCCTTACGGTGGGCAAGCGGTTCATGGGCAACCAAAACGAGGTCATCGACGACCGCATCGACGTCATCACGCAGGGCCTCATGGGCGTGACCGCCGCGTGCGCACGCTGCCATGACCACAAGTTCGACCCCGTCTCGCAGAAGGATTATTACTCGCTGCACGGGGTGTTCGGCGCGTCCATCGAGCCGGCGGAGGAGCCGATGCTGGCGAAGCCCAAGTCCGAAGCGGACTTCCAGGACTTCGTGAAGAAGTCGGAGGAGATTCTCGCCCGTGTTGCGGGCGTGAAGGACATCGAGATGGAGCGGCTGACCGACACCTTCCGCAACGCCGTGGACAAGTATCTGCTGGGCGTGCGGGAGTCGCTGCTGCCCGGTAAGAACCCGAAGCAGGTGCGCGAGAAGCGGGGCTTGGACCTCGATGTCTTCGACCAGTGGAGCGTTTACTTGAAGGCCCCGGAGCGGAAGTCCGACCCGGTCATCGGGCCTTGGCTGGCGTTTGCCGCACTGAAGGATGAGGAGTTTGCGGCTCAGGCAGCCGCTCTGAGCGCCCAGTTCGCCGCCGACAAGTCGCTGAACGAGTTGGTTGCCAAACTCTTCACCACGCCGCCGGAGAACATCGGCGCGCTGGCGGAGGGCTATGGCAAGTTGTTCCGCGAAACGGAGCGCCTCGCCGACAAGGGGGAGAAGCCGGAGGGCGCACGCGCCGGGCTGCATGCCTTCCTGCACGACAAGGGCTCCCCAGTGCTGCTCACGTCGGCCAGTCTGAAACGCATCGCGGGTGCGGGCTTGAACAACAAGGAAGCCACCGAGCGTGCCAAGCTGGATGAACTCAAACGCACCCACCCCGGTAGCCCGCCGCGCGCAATGGCGCTTTCGGATGTGGCGAAGCCCAAGGATCCGTTCGTGATGATTCGCGGCGAGCCGACCAACAAAGGCCCCGTCGTGAAGCGCCGCTGGCTGGAAATCCTCGGCGGCTCCGACGCCAAACCCTTCACCACCGGCTCGGGCCGGCTCGACCTCGCCAACGAAGTTGCGAATAAGGACAACCCGCTCACCGCGCGCGTCTTCGTGAACCGCGTCTGGAACTGGCACTTCGGCGACGCCATCGTCCGCACGCTGGGCGACTTCGGCCTGCGCTCCGACCCGCCGTCGAACCAGGCGTTGCTCGACCACCTCGCCGCGCGCTTCATGGCCGACGGCTGGAGCGTCAAGCAGTTGCACAAGGCCATCCTGCTCTCCGCGACGTGGCAGCAGAGCGCCTTGGACATCCCGGCGAACTCGAAGGTGGATCCGGGCAACGCGCTCTTCTGGCGGCAGAACTTGCAGCGCCTCGACTTCGAGTCGTTGCGCGACACGCTGCTGGTGCTGGGCGGGAAGAACGAGTTCGACGAGCGCGGCGGGCCGTCGGAGGACCTCGCCAGCTCCGGGCGACGCACCGTCTATGGCTACATTGACCGCGCGCGGGTGGCCGACTCGTTCCGCATCTTCGACTTCGCGAACCCGGACATGACCGCGCCCTCGCGCGTGCTGACCACCGTGCCGCTGCAGGCGCTCTACCTGATGAACAACGGCTTCGTCGTCGAGCAAGCCCGGCACGTCGCTGGGCGCCCCGAGCTGCTCTCCGGCGCGAAGGACGAGGAGAAGATAGGCTTCCTCTATCAACTCTTCTTCCAGCGCCCGCCGGCGGCGGCCGAACTCCAATTGGCGAAAACTTACGTCGCCGACCAGCAGGCCAAGCCCGCCATGGGCGGCGCGGAGCAGCGCGCGTGGCACTACGGCTACGGCGAATACGACCCCGACGCGAAGAAGCTTATGGGCTTCGAGCCGATGCCGGCGTTCCTCAAGGACTCGTGGGTGCTGGCGGATGTGCGCAAGGCCCCCGTCAAGGAGTCCCCGAAGAAGGACAAGGGTGGGGTCGCTCTGGCCGCGCTGCGCGGGATGTCCTTCACCGTTTCGCTCAACGCGGTCGGGGGCATTCCCGGCGACCGCAAGCACTCCGTCGTCCGCCGCTGGGTCGCGCCGCGCGACGGCGTCCTCAGCATCGAGGGCAAGCTGGAGCACGACGCCAAGACCGGCGACGGCGTGGAAGCCATCGTGGCACGCGCGACCGGCGGACAGCTCGGCGCGTGGCAGGTCGCCGGCAACGACGTGACGACAAACGTGAAGGGCATCGCCGTGAAGCGTGGTGAGGCACTGGACTTCGTCGTGACCAGCCGCGGGACTTCGGAGGACGACTCGTTCCGTTGGGTGCCCATCCTCCACATGCCCGGCACCAAGCCCGGCGAGGAATACGTCTGGAATGCGCAGCGAGAGTTCAGCGGCCCGGTGAAGGAGAAGCTGCAAACCCAGCCGTTCACCCCGTGGGAGCGCCTCACGCAGGCGTTGCTCCTGAGCAACGAGTTGATCTACTTGAACTGAGTTCCCGCTGGTAGCGCGGGCAGGCCCGCCCGCACTACGTAGGCCGGTTGCGTGCTGGGCATGGGTGCGTCGTCGAGCAAGCGCCCTAAGGGTTGGGCTTACCGATTAACCCGGTAGGGCCGACCTGCTGGTCGGCCTCCCTGTCCAGCAAGCCGAGGGCGCTCAGCAGCGCGGCCCTACCAAGTCGGGGATGGAATCGCGGCAGTTGGCGGGCTTGAAGTTCGCTTCCCGTCGCCGCCCGTCGCCGCCCGCTACTTCTTCCGAGCCCCGAGCAGCTCAAACGTCGCCGCTAGGCTGAGGTGCTGGGACTTCCGAAACGCCTCCGCCTCAGCGTGGATGGGGCGCAGGCCGGTCTTGCCGCAATAGACGTTATCCAGCCGCAGCCACGGGGGGATGGGCGCGTCGCCGGGGAAGGTGGCCCCGACGCCTTGCCCGCACTGGTTGAACGCCTCGATCCAGTTGTCCCGATAGAGGCGGTAGATGGTCCCGTGGGTCGGCACGTTGAAGTCACCGCACACAATGAACGGCACTTTGGCCGTTCGGGTGACAGAAACGATCTCCTGCGCCAGCTTCATTTGGTGTTGGAAGAACGCCTGGTTCTCCTCGCGGACCTTGCCGCCGTGCCCGCCCTCGCGGCCGAACAAAGCGGAGACCGCCCCCAACCCCTTCATCGCGACCAACTGGTCGCGCGGTGTGGGCATGTGGACCATGAAGATCAGCAGTGGCTGCCCGTGGGCTTCCACCTCGAACCATGCCGCCACCCGATGCCGGGCCTCGGCGGGGTCAGGCCACGGCAGCGTATCGGCGGCGCGGATGGGGAACTTGCTGATCAGGATGAACTGATCCTTCCCCGCGATGTAACGGTCGGGATACAGGGCTGCGAAAGTTGCTCCCCGAGTGGCATCTGCGTCTTGCAAAGCAATGATGTCAGCCTTTTGCAGGTCGGCAAAATCCTTGAATCCAGTCTCCTTTGCTTGGCCGATATTGTTCGTGACGATCTTGATCGTCGGGTTGACGGCCACCGGCCAGTTGTGCCAGCGCAGGTCCATGAAGGCGAAGAGCACGATCGGGACGCACAACGCCTGCGGCAGCAGCAACCGGGCGTAGAAGAGCATGGACGGCGGCGCGAGCAACGCCAGCGGCAGCAACCAACCCCAGGGTGGCAGATACATCCCCGTGCTCAGAAACTGGTATTCCTCCGCGTGGAATTCCAACCCGTAGAGGATGGCCAGCAGCGCCACGCAGTAGAGCACCGTCAGCGCCGTCAGCGTGAAGCGGGTGAACGTCAGGAGCCGTTGCACGACGCTCACGTCTTGGCGGTGCGCCACGCCATGCTCGCGCGCCCGGCCGGGCAAGGGCGCGGATTGTGGTTCGTCGGGGTTGTCCGGAGGGTAGTCGCGCGCGGCCATAAAATTGTGTCCAAGGAACGGCAAGTCTGCGCTCGCAGTCCGGTTTTACTGGCGGAAACAAGTAGTCGGCGCACCCCGGGATTGCACGGAAAAAGCGGCATGAGACGGAGCGAAGGGCTCAACTTGGTGCCCGCGCACCGGCCGGTGGACTCCCGCTCCCTGCGACGCGCGAGCGGGGAGTGAACCAACGGCCCGCCAAGGCAGCGCTTTCAGCCCCTGAACCGGTGGCGGCAGGCGAGGACGCCTGCCGCCAACTGTTCAGGGGGAGAGCGTCGCGAGTTGTCGGCCTCCTCCGTCCTCGTTACTCTGCCGTGCATGGTCCGACTGGTCCTCTTTGACATTGATGGCACGCTGATTCACACCGGCGGGGCTGGGGTGCGGGCGTTTGGGCGCGCCTTCGCGATTGAGTTTGGCTTGCCGGGAGCGGCGGAGCGGCTGCGCTTTGCCGGGCGCACGGACTCCGGGTTGGTGCGCGAGTTCCTGACGCTGCACGGTGTCCCAGCCACGCCCGAGAACTTCCGCCGCTTCTGCGACTGCTATGTGCACTGGCTCGCCCAGCACCTCCACGAACTCGCGGGCGGCGTGTGTCCCGGCGTCGGCGAATGGCTGGCGGAACTCGCCGCGCTACCGGAGCCGCCGCTGCTCGGTCTGCTCACCGGCAACATCCGCCTCGGCGCGCAAATCAAGCTGCGCCACTACGGCCTGTGGGAGCCGTTCCGCACCGGCGGCTTCGGCGACGATCACGAGGACCGGAACGAAATTGCCCGCGTCGCGCACGCCCGGGGTAGCCGCCGGTTGGGCCGCCACTTGCACGGCGAAGAAGTCCTGGTCATCGGCGACACGCCGCTGGACATCGCCTGCGGCCGGGCGATTGGCGCGCGCTGTCTCGCGGTAGCGACCGGCGGTTCCAAGCTCGACGAGTTGGAAGCGCACCATCCCGACTGGGCCGTGGCTGACCTCACGCACCTCACGCCCGCTGAGGCTTGCGCGTGACGCGTTCGGTAGCCGCCGAGGTAAGGAGGCGGAGTCTTGCTACCGCCGAGTGCGTCCGGTCCGCTTCCTCACCTCGGCGGCTACAGCAATTCCGTCCGGCCCAGCGCGAGGAAGTGTAGCCAGGTGCGCGTGACCTTGCGCCCGTAAATCCGTTCCAACGCCTCCGCGTAGAGCGAGAGCTGGGGTCCGTGCTCGCGAACTTTCGCCGCCAACTCCGATTCGTCGAAGTGGTCGGTCTTGTAGTCGAGCAGCCAAATCTCCTCCGGCCCGAACACGACCAAGTCCGCTACGCCCTGCACGATGACGAACTCAGGTTCTGGGTTCCGGGTTCTGGGTTCCGGGTGCGGTGCTCCGGTCGTTTCGTTGCTCCCGCTGACCGCTGACCGCTCCCCCAGCATCAGCCCCATCGCCGCTAACTCGACCACGGTGAAGCGCGCGGTGAAGGGGACTTCGCGCTGCACGCGGCTGGCGTTGGCGCGCACTTGCTGGCCGACGGCTGATTCCCAAAACGTCAGCAGCGCGGTGAAGTCCAGCGCGGCGGCGTCGCGCTCGGACAACACGCCGTCCTCGGTCAGACGCGTGGCTTCGTTGCGCAAGTCCAGCGCGGTCGCGGTGCGGGCGAGGTCCACGCACTGGAGGAACGCGTGGTGCGCGAGGCCAACTTGCGTGGCGGTGAGGCCGCTGCGATTGAGTGGAGCGACGGTGAAACGCGGGGCGAAGGGCGTCGTTGCTTCTGGCTCCAACTCAGTAGCTCGACGGCGTAGGACGGTGACGGAGGTTTTGGCCGGCTCGTGCGTGGCGGCGGCGTGCGGGTAACTCCACTCCAGCTTCGCGCGGAGGCGTTCCACCTCCCCGGTAGGGTGAGACTCCGTCGAACCCTGACTGCCGACGGAGGAGGCGCGAGCGCAGCGAGCATCTCGGCTCGCGGTGCCTTCGCCCGAGATGCTCGCTGCGCTCGCCTCGCTACGCTCGAGATGGGGCTCGACAGAGTCTCGCCCTACCGGGGTTGTGGACGCGGCGTCGAGGGTCAGGCGCTCGTCGTCAGCGGCGTAGAGGTGCCAACTCAGCAGCGCGTTATGTCCCGCTGCGTCGCCGTGCCAGTCAGTTTCGGTGGTCACGCTGGGGAGCCAACGCCGCAGCCAATCCAGCGGGCGGCGGGCTTTCAAGAGGGTGAGGTCGTCGAGCGGTGCTGCGGAGCCGCGCCATTTTTCGGCGACTTCCTTGCCGGTGTCGGTGCCGAAGAGCAGCAGCGTGTCGCAGGCGCGGGTGAGGGCCACGTAGAGCAGGCGCAACTCTTCGCCAAGCAACTCGCGGCGTCCCCGGCGGCGTGCGAGCCAGTGCGGGAGGCTCGCGTAACGGCGCTCGCGTCCGGGCGGGGCGACCATCGGGCAAAGGCCGAATTCCTCGTCGAGCAAGATGTCGCCGCGCAGGTCGCGCTCGTTGAACATCGTGCCCAGGCCCGCGACCACGACGACGGGGAACTCCAGGCCCTTGCTCTGGTGGATGCTCATCAAGCGCACGGCGTTGTCGGTCGGCGCGGGCGCGGGCGCGTGGTCGAGTTCCGCTTCTTCCTGCGCGGCGATGAACTGGAGGAAACGGTGGAGGCCCTGGCGTTGATAGGGGTCGAACTGGCGGGCGAGGTCGAGCAGGCGGCGGACGTTGGCGACGCGTTCGGCTCCGCGCGGCTCGGCGAGGAGGAGGGCTTCGTAATGCGTCTCGGCGAGGACGCGCTCAAGGCATTGCGTGAGGGAACTGAGGCGGAGCAACTCGCGCCACGCGGTGAAGCGGGTGAGGAAGGCGGAGGCCTTGGAAAATGCGGAATGCGGAGTGCGGAATGCGGAATGTGCTCCTGGCTCTCCGGTAGGGTGAGACTCCGTCGAACCCCATTGGCCGACGGAGGAGGCGCGAGCGAAGCGAGTATCTTGGTCCGCTGTGACTTCGACTGAGATACTCGCTGCGCTCGCCTCGCTGCGCTCGAGTTGGGGCTCGACGGGGTCTCGCCCTACCAGATTTTGAGAGGCGGACGTGGGCGTCCGCGCTCCTTTCACCAGGGCGTCCCAGAGGAGGCGCTCGTTGTTGGCGGTGCGCAGGGCGACGAGGTCTTCCAAGCTCATCGCGACGAGCGGGGAGCGCAGGACGGCGAGGAGTGGGAGGTCTTGGAGTGGGTTGTCGAGGAGGCGCAGGAGGTTGAGGAGGTCGCTGACTTCGAGGGCTTCGTAGAAGCCGCCGCGCGCGGCGTGCAGCGGGACGCCGGCGCGGTGGAATTCTTGGGCGTAGCTTTCCACGCGCGAGCCGGGGGAACGCATGAGCACCACCATGTCCCGCCACGCGACGGGACGCGGGCCTTGCGCTGTTTCGTCCCAAACTACGTGGCCGCTGGCTTGCAGGGCGCTGAGGCGGAGGGCCACGCAGCGGGCCTCGCGCTCGACGGAGAGGAGGTCGAGGAGGTCGTCGGTCGGGCTGGGTTCGTCGGCGGGTTCGTCATCGGGGGCGTCGTTGGTGAGCAGGTGGAGTTCGACGCGTTTGGGGCTGGTGGGGCGAGCGTCCTCGCGAGCCATCGGGTTCTCGGCGTTGGGGGCGGCGGCTCGCGAGGACGCTCGCCCCACCGGGGCGCTGCGGAGTTCGGGACGGCCTTCGGGGTTGCCGAACTTCAGCTCGGCCTCCGCATCGTAAGCCACGCCGCCGATGGACTCGCGCATTAGCGCGCGGAAGAGCGGGTTGATGAAGTTCAGGATGGCTTCGCGGCTGCGGAAGTTTTCGGAGAGAGCGATGACGCTGCTTGCGCTGGTAGGGTGAGACTCCGTCGAACCCTGACTGCCGACGGAGGAGGCGCGAGCGAAGCGAGATTCTTGGGTGGGGGTAGCTTCACCCGAAATGCTCGCTGCGCTCGCCTCGTTGCGCTCGAGATGGGGCTCGACGGAGTCTCGCCCTACCGGACTGCGCCACGCCTTCGCGTAGCTGGCGAAAATGCGGGGGTTGGCGAGGCGGAAGCGGTAGATGCTTTGTTTCAGGTCGCCGACGAGGAAGCGGTTGGCGTCTGTGCCCGCGCCGCTGATGGCGCGGAGGATGGCGTCTTGGGCGGCGTTGATGTCCTGGTATTCGTCCACGCAGACGTGGGTGAACTGCGCGCGGCAGTGGCGGGCGACGCCGGTGGTTTCATCGCGCAGGAGGCGGAGGGCGAATTGCTCAAGGTCGGAGAAGTCCACGCCGCCGAGCTGGCGCTTGGCCTCGGCGTAGCGCGCAGTGAACTGCTGCGTGAGCTGGACGAGCGCGGCCATTTCGTGGCGGGACCATTCCCAGTCTTCGGCGAGGGGCGAAGCCGGGGAGGAAATGGGAAATGGGGAATGGGGAATAGGGGAGAGCAGGGCGTGGAAGAAGCCGGCTTCGTCGAAGAGTTTCGCGAAGGGCGGGCGGAGTTCGGTCTTCTTGCGTTTCCAATGTTCGGCGGCATCGGCGGCGAGGAGGTCGGTCAATGCGCAATGATGGGCTTCGGTTAAGTCGGGCGGCGTGGCAAGCTCCGCCAGGTCTTGGAGTGCGCCAGTCCTCTGGCGCTCTTGGGGGCCGTGGACGTCCGAAAGCGGCGGAGGGCCGCCGCAGTCCAAGACGCTGGCGCGCGGCAGAGATGCACCGACATCGAGTCGGGCCATCGCGGCGGCGGCGAGCTTCAGCGCGGGGAAATCGGGGGCGGTGGCGAGGGCGGAGAGCCATTCGGTGCGCCATTCGGCGAGGGCTTGAGCCAGCCAAGTTTGCCACTGGGTCGGCGCGGGGTTGCGGAAGGCGGCGAGTTGGGCGGTGAACCAAGCGTCGGGGTCGGGGAGGGTTTGGGTGTAGCGGTGGAGTTGCCAGACGAGGGCGCGGAGGGGTTCGTCGCTGCCGCGTCCGGCGCGGCGGAGGAGTTGCTGCACGGCGGGGCTGTGCGGGTGGCGAGCGGCGTAGTGCTCGGCGAGGAGGTTGGTGAGGCAATCGCGGGCGAGCGGGCGAGTCTGGCGTTCGTCGAGGATGACGAGCTGCGGGTCAATGGCGAGGTGGTGGAAGTGCTCGCGGACGAGGCGGAGGCAGAAGCTGTGGAGGGTCGAAATTTGGGCGGTGTCGAGGAGGGCGAGGTGTTCGGCGAGGGCGTCGGCAGCGGATAGGGGCTGGGGGCTGGGGGCTGGAGGCTGGGGGTGAAGGTCGAGGGTTGACGGGGCGGCTTGCCGTGCTGACTTCAGCTCTTCTTCCAGCGCTTTGCGGAGGCGGGCGCGCATTTCGGCGGCGGCGGCTTCGGTGAAGGTGACGAGGAGGAGGCGGTCGAGGGAGGCGCCTTCGCGCAGGAGTTGCAGGCAGCGCTCGATGAGGGTGCGCGTCTTGCCGGTGCCCGCGCCGGCGATGACAAGGACGTTGCCGCGCGCGGCGATGGCGGTGGTTTGGGCGGGGGTAAAGGTGCTCATGGCGTGGAGCGCGGACGCCTACGTCCGCATGTCTTGCTGGGCATCGGCTGCGGACGTGGGCGTCCGCGCTCCGGGTTTGGGGAGCGAGCGGTAAGGTTGGGTCCACGGGTCGAAGCGGCAGATGGGGCGGTAGTCGCAGCGGTCACAGGCTTTCTCGCTGGCGCTGAGGCGCACGGGGGCGACGGTGACTTCTCCGGCGAAGATGGCTTCTCCCAAGCGACGGAGGTTGGCTTCGACTTGAGTGAGGAGGTCGGTGAACTCGGCGGTGGGGAGGGCGTCGCCGGGGCGTTTGCTGAGGGCACCGTCTTTGTTGAGGGTGTAGCGGAACTGGCCGCTGGGTTGGGCGTTCGCGCGGTCGTCGAGGGCCGGGCGGCGGGCGAAGTCGAAGCGGCCGGCGTGCTGGTAGGTGGTGCGGCGAGTGGCTTCGTCCTCGGCGAGGATTTCGGCGCGGGAGCCGGTGGCGGCGGCGGCTCCGTGGAGGGGGATGTAGAAGACGCCGGCGGGGACGAGGGGAGGGAATGGGGAATGGGGAATGGGGAATGGGGAATCGGCGGTGGGCGATTGGTCCGGCTGCGGAGTCGCGAGCGGCGGGCGGAGGGCCGCGAGGTTTTGGAGTGCGCCAGTCCTCTGGCGCTCTCGGGGGTCGTGGGCGTCCGAAAGCGGCGGAGGGCCGCCGCAGTCCAAGACGCTGGCGCGCGGGTCGGGGGCGGTGGGCTTCGACGGGTTTTCCATTCCGCATTCCGCATTCCGCATTCCGCATTCAGTCCGCTGCCTGGCGCGCAGCACGTTCAGATACGTGAGGAGTTGGAGCTGGAGGCCGGCGGCGATTTTGTTGGGTTCGAGCTTTTTCGGGCTGCTCTTGTAGTCCACGACGACGGCGAGGGTTGCGCCGGTGAGCGGGTCGCGGGTGAGGTCCACGCGGTCGATGCGGCCACGCAGGGAGAGGGAATTTCCGTCGGCGAGGGCGAGGCGCAGCGCGGGCAAAGGCGGGTTCGGGCCGAGTCCGAAGGCGAGCTCCACGGCGACAGGGTCGAAGGCGTAGTGGGGCATCCAGCCGACGAGGGCTGCGAGGAGGCGCTCGGCGCTGGCGATGAGGGTGCGCGCGGCGAAGCGACGGGATTCGTCCGCGCCGAAGATGGTGAACTCGGGGCTGGCGAGGAGGTCTTCGCCGATGCGGGCGGCGAGGGCGGAGGCGTCGGCGGGGGAGAGATCGCGCCAACGGCGTTGGCTGGCGGTGACGCGGAGGTGAAATTCGTCGAGGAGGCGGTGGATGAAGCTGCCGCGCTCGCGGTGGTCCAGCTCGAATTCCTTGCGCTCCTGCGCGCGCAGGCCGGCGGCGACGAAGAACTTGAAGGGGCACTCGGCGAATTGCTCGAGCTTGCTGACGGAGGTGGCGAGTTCGTTTTGGTAGAGGGCGGCGACGGCGTTCGGGGAAAGGGTGGTGAGGGCGCGGGCGGCGGTGAGTTCGCGATAGCGGGCGAGGACGGGCAATAGGGAATGGGGAATGGGGAATGGGGAATCGGGGTCGGCCGGTTGGTGCGATTGGGATTGGTCGTCCTCCGAAAGCCGCGGGGAGCTGCCGCATTCCAAGACGCTAGCGCGGGGTTCGGCGGCTTCCGCATTCCGCATTCCGGTGAGGATGGGTTCGAGGAGCTCGTCGGCGTGCTCGGCGTCGCGCCAATCTTGGGTGGTCGGGAGTTTTTCGAGTTCGAGGCCGGGGAAGAGTTGCTGGATGTGCGCGAGGATGGGCGACGGGTGGAGGGGCTTGCCGTCTTGGTCGGCGGCACTGCAACTCAAGACGAGGCGCGCACGGCTGCGGGTGCAGGCGATGTAGGCGAAGTAGCGCTCATGCGCAATCTGCGCGCGCGGGTCGAGGCCGAGGCGGGTGTCGTGGAGGGAAAGGAGGTCGCGCTCGGCATCGGTGAGCAGGACGGGCGGGGTGGGCGGCGCGGGGAACTGGCCTTCGTTCAAGCCGAGGACGAGGGCGAGGTGCAGTTCGGGATTGCGCGAGCGATCAATGGTGCCGATGAGGACTTGGTCGAGCGCGGGCGGAATGACGCCGACGGAGAGGGAGCTGAGGCCGGCTTCGAGGATGGGGAGCCAGTCGCGGAGGGGCAGGGCAGGGGCAGTGTCGGGAAAGGCGCGTTCAAGATTTTCAAGCCACGCGTGCATCTGGCGCAGGACGGTGGCGTGGAGCGGTGGAGCGAGGTTCGGGGAGTCGGACTCGCGGGCGAGGGCGTCGTCCCAGGCGGCGAGGCGGGTTTCGATGTGGAGGGTTTCCCAGAAGGCGCGGAGCGCGGCGGCGAGTTGAGAGCCGGAGACGAATGCGGAATGCGGAGTGCGGAGTGCGGAATGGGCGGCGGGCGAAAGGTCGGCTTCGGTATTTGAGAACGGCGGGCGTGGCTCCGCGAGGTTTTGGAGTGCGCCAGTCCTCTGGCGCTCTCGGGAGTCGTGGGTGTCCGAAAGCGGCGGAGGGCCGCCGCAGTCCAAGACGCTGGCGCGCGGCAGGGAGGCGTCGGCGACGAGCTGGGCCGCAAGTTTGCGGAAGGGGGCGGTGAGTTTGGCGCGGAGGGTTTCGGCGCGGGGGAGGTTGAACTTCGGGTCGGGGACTTGCAGCGGTTCGAGCCAGCGCGCGCCGCTCCAGCCGTGGGCGAGGGCGAGGTTTTCCAGCCAGTCAATGTCGGCGTCGCGGTCGTGGGTGAGGCCGGTTTTCAGCGCGCCGAAGAGGTCGTCGGGTTGCCAGCCGTAGGCGAGCGTGCGCAGGGCGAACCGCGTGAGCTCGGCGAGCGGGTGGTGGGTGACGGGCTCGCGGCGGTCGAGGAAGAAGGGGATGCCGTAACGGGTGAAGACGCGGCGCAGCGGGACGTGGTGGTGGTCGAGGGTGCGGAGGATGACGGCGCAGTCGCGGTAACGGCCGCCGGAGCGGACGTGACGGAGGATTTCGCGGGCGGCGGCGACGGCCTCGGCCTCGGGGTTGGGGCAGAGGGTGAGGCGGAGGGGATGGGGGATGGGGTCTGTCGTCTGGGGCGGTGCGTCGTGGTTGGGTGTGGTGCTGCCCGAGATGCTCGCTGCGCTCGCCTCGCTGCGCTCGAGTTGGGGCTCGACGGAGTCTCGTCCTACCGGGCGGGAAGGGGATGGGGCGGTCCAGTTGGCTTCGAGGTGGGCGAGGGTTGCGCTGTCGCGGAAACGGCTGTGGGCGGGGGTGCGGGGGAGTTCTTCGACGGTGACTTCGCTGGTGGGCAGGGCTTTGACGCGCGTGTGGCAATCGCCGTAGGTGCGGCGGATGCCGGACCAGAGGGAGAGCCAACTCTTCGAGTCAGCGGCGTGCGGGTCGAGGCAGAAGGCGAGGGTGGCGGTGCGGCAGAACGGGAGGACGGCGCAGAGGAGGTCGAGTTCCTGCGGGGTCATTTCGGCGAAGCCGTCGAGCCAGAGACCGGCGATAGGAAACGGGGAATGGGGGATGGGGAATAGGGATTCGCGGAGCTGCTCGGTGACGTGGTCGAGGAGTTGGTCGGCGTCGCGGATTTCACTTTGTTCCAGCCACTCGTGGTAGGCGCGGAGGAGGTGGTGGAGGTCGTGGAGTTTGTCGTGCAGCGGGGCGTTCTCCGCGCAACGGGCGGCGAGGCGGGCGAGCTTGACGGGGGTGAGTTGGTGACGCTGGAATTCGCGGAGAAGCTGGCTGAGTTGGCGCGCGAAACCGGGGAGTCGGGCGGTGGCGCGGAAGACGCGGAGCGAGGCGTGTTCCCGGGCCAGCAGCGCGCGGAGAACCATCACGCGGCCTTCGTCGTCGAGCAACTCGGGGACGGTGGCGAAGGTTTCGAGGAGCCAGTTTGCGAGGCGGTCGAAGGAGACGATTTGCAGGCGCGTGTAGCCGGCGAGGCTGGCGTCATCGAGGAGCTGGCGTTCGAGCTGGAAGGTGGCTTGCTTCGGGGCGAGCAGGAGGAGGGGCGGGCCGTCGGGGGAGCGCTTCAACTCGGTGCGGATGTCCGCGAGGCAGCGCCAAGTCTTGCCGCTGCCGGCGGGGCCGAGGAGGAAGTGGACGCGCACGCGGCGATGGTCGGTGCGGAAGTTGAAAGTTGAAAGTTGAAAGCTGAACGCGCCGTGGTGGCAGGGATGGGCGCTTGGCAGGCTGGATACTTGTGGCGTTCGGGCGGCTTCAGCGCCGCTTTCAGGTGCGGGCGTGGATGCAGAAATTGCCGCTTCGCAGACGGCGGGGGTTTTGGCTAGGGTCGCGCCATGACTTCCACTGGCGTTCGTCCTTGGGTTGTTGGCGCGTGCATGTTGTCCGTCGGGCTGGCTGGCGGGTATGTGGCTGGGCGGGGCGGGCCGGCCACGGTGGCGAGCGTGCCCGGCAAGGCCGCCGTTTCTCCAGCGGCCACCACTCTCATGCCGGCCAGCGCGAAGAAGGCGGCTCGGGAGGCGCGCGGCTCGGAGACGACACCCGCCAGCACCAGCAGCAACGCGCCGCGTTCGCTCGATGAAATCATCGCGAAGCTGCGACAGGCGATGTCCGACCCGAATGCGATGCGCGTCGTGCAGAGCGTCCTCGAAGCGGCACAGCACCTTGCCCCGGCGGACATCCCGGCGGTGCTGGCGCAACTCAAGGGCAGCAGCACGCAACGGAATTTCTACGCCGTGTTGATGGCGTTGATGCCTCGCTGGGCGGAGGCGGACCCGGCGGCCGCGCTGGCTTTCGCGCAGGGGCTGACGCGCACGAACGAGCGGCAGATGGCCGTCAGCGCGGTGTTCAACGGCTGGGCGCGACGCGATGTGGAGGGGGCGATTGCGGCGGTGGCCGGGTTGAAGAGCAGCGACGAACAGCGCGCGGCGTGGGCGGCGATTTTGCCCGAGCTGGCGCAGCGTTCGCCGGAGCGTGCGCTGGAGTTGCACGCGAAGTTGCCCAAGGGCGATTCGCAATACGACTACGGGAGTTCGGTTTCCGGTATCTTCAACGCATGGGCGCAGACGGACCCCGCAGCAGCAGCAGCCCGCGCGCTGCAACTCCCGGCGCGCGACCGCGACCAAGCCATCAGCAGCATCGCACAACAGTGGGCGACGAAAGATTTGCCCGGCGCGCAGGCGTGGGCGCAGGGCTTGCCGGAGGGCACCGCCAAGCGTAACGCGACGCGCGCGGTGCTGGGCGAATTGGCCAACCAAAACCCGCAGGCCGCTGCGCAATACGCGCTCGGGCTGAAGGACGCAGCGCAGGCGGACGCGATGGCTGCCGTGGCGCAATCGTGGGGACAGACCGACCTCAACGGTGCGCTCGCTTGGGCGCAGAGTTTGACGGATCTGAAGTCGCGCGACCGGGCGATGCAATCGCTCGGATCCGAGTGGGCGCGGCGCGACCCGCAGGCGGCGGTGGCTTACGTGAACGGCCTGCCATCGGGCCAACTGAAGAACAACTTGCTCCAGAACATCGCGTCGGCGTGGGCCACCACAGACTCAAAGGCCGCGCTGGAATGGGTGCAGGCATTGCCTTCGGGACAGGCGCGAAACAACGCGCTGCAAAGCGTCGTGCAGCAAATGAGTTACCGCGATCCCGCCGCCGCCGCCGCGTGGCTGGAGGCGATGCCGGCCGGTGGCTCGCAAAACAGTTACCTGTTCGGCAACGTCGCGAGCCAGTGGGCACAGCAGGACCCAGAGCGCGCGGCGGAGTGGGTGAAGAACCTCCCGCCGGGCCAAGGCCAGCGGCAGGCGGCGCAGAACATCGTCAACCAGCTCGCGGAGGCGAACCCGAAGGCGGCGGCGGAGTTCGCGCTGTCGCTGCCGCCGGGACAGTCTCAGCAGAGCGGCATCAGCACGGTCGCCTCGAGCTGGGCGGCGAGTGACTTGAAGGGCGCGGTGGAGTGGGCGCAACAGTTGCCCGAGGGCCGGGCGCGGGACAGCGCTTTGCAGAACGTCACGAGCACTTGGGCGCAGACCGACCCGGCGGCAGCGGCGGCGTTCGCCATGGCGCTGCCGACAGGCGGAGCACAAACCAGCGCACTCTCTTCGGTAGCGACTTCTTGGGCGCAGAAGGACCCGAAGGCCGCCGCGCAATGGGCGGTGAGCCTGGGCACGACGGACGCGCCCGGGAACCTGCTGCGCAGTGTTGCGCAGGGTTGGGCGCAGAACTCACCGACGGAGGCCGCCGCGTGGGTGGCGACGTTGCCGGTGGGCGCAGCGCAGAACAACGCGGCGCTCTCCATCGTTAGCTCGTGGTCGTATCAAGATCCTTCCGCAGCCGCTGCGTGGGTGGGCGCATTCCCCGAGGGTCAGACCCGCGACAGCGCGATGAGCAGTGTGATGTCCGGCTGGTCGCAGAACGATCCGCAGGGCGCGAGCAAGTGGCTGGAGACGCTGCCCGCCGGCAAGTCGCGTGACAAGGCGGCGGAGTCGTTTCTCAACCAAGCCTCGTATCAGGAGCCGGCGCTCGCGGCGCGGTGGGCGTTGGAACTCTACGCATCCGCTGGCAACCAGCCGGGACAGGTGAACCGCACCACCTACCAAATCGAAAACGTCGCCCGGAACTGGATGAACATGGACGAGAAGGCGGCGCGGGTGTGGATCGAGCAAGCGCCGTTGTCCGAAGAGAAGAAGCGGGCGCTGTTGAGTCCGAAGCGGTAGGTGGGTCGGGAGGCGATTGGCAATCGGCCCGAACGCCGAAATCAATAAGCCGCACAGAACGTAAAGGCCAGTTCGCCAAGGCGGGTGCGGGGTGAAATAAGTCCCGTGCTGGAAGGCACGGTTCTGCTGGGGGTTGAGCTTCACCACCTGCTGCCATTGGAGCGTGGGTATCTGCGCTCCTCGCGGGTCGGTTCATGGTTTCACTGCGCCGGCTTCGAGCCGTGGTGGCTGCCTGTGAATCTGGTAGGTTCGACCTGCTGGCCGACCTCGGTGCTCCATCGGTAGCCGAGGCCGCGCAGCAGCGCGGCCCTACCGGGCTCCGGGCCATCATCACGGCAGGTGGGTGCCGTTGGTTCTTTCTCCTTAATCCAGCGTCTTCTTCGGCGCGGCGATGTTGATCTGGGCGGGGGCGGCCGGTTTCGGGGCGGGCGGTGGGGTGGGCGGCTTGGTGCCGGGCGGCGGGGGCGGAGGAGGCGGGGCGGGCGGGGGCGGGGGCGGCAGCTCCTTGAACCGACTCACGACAAACTGCGGCAGTTGCTCGGCGTAGCTGGTCGCCGTGTAGAATTCCCAGCCGGCGGGGATGCCGTAGCGGCTGCATTGCTCGCGGCTGGCGTGGTAGGCGGCGACCCCGGTGGGATGCACCCAGAACCAGCAGACGATCTTCGGGTTCGCGCGCAGCTTGACCAGCGTCTTGCGGAAGATGGATTCGGTGTCGTCCACCTGCTCGGGCGTCTCCCCGCCGGCGGCGCGCGGGAGGATTTGCATGGTGACGCGGTCGGTCATGCTGTTGGTGTCGAGGGGGAACTTCAGTTCCACGTATTCGTCGCCGAACTTCTGTTCGTTGAGCCAGTTCACGGTCTTTAGATGGTCGAAGAGCGGGCCGGCCTTCTTGTCGGTTGGCTGTTTGGCGTGGAGCAGGTCATACTTCGCCTTTTCCAAATCGGTCCAGACGCGGCTGCTCCAGCCAAAGGGGTTGATCATGTAAACCCGGTTGCTCATGCAGAGAACGCGATACTCGATGGCCCCGGCGGGCATCTGCTTGGCGACGGGGACGCGGACATCAATGGGCGGCGGACCTTTGGGCGGCGGGGTCTTGTCGAGCGCGGCGCGGAGGCCGTCACGCTCGCCGAGCAGGCCGGTCACGACTTGCTTCTCCGCTGCCTCGACGGTGCGCTTCTCAATCACTTCTTTCTGCAACGCTTCGAAGTCGCGGACCTTGATGCCCTTTTGCTCCAGCGTCGTCTCGAAGGCGCGCAGGTCATCCTGCTTGGACTTGGCCTTCTGCGCGGTGGCCTCTTGGTTGGCCCCGGACTTCTCCGCCGTGGCTTTGCGCTGCGCCAGTTCCTGTTTGGCCTGCTGCACCTGTTGGGGTGTCACGTTGGCGAGTTCCTCTTCAACCTGGTCGGCAGTGCTCTTGACGCCCATCTGGACGATGATGAGCACGAGCAGCAACGTGCCGACCACGTTGGTCATGTTGTCCATCATGGAATCCATGTTGATTCCCTCGTCGAGGTTTTGAACGCGTTTGGCCATGGTCGTGACTGGGTTTACTTCATGAACTTTTCAAACTCGCTCAGGTCCACCTTCCCCTGGCCGGGGATGGGCATCTTGCTGGTGGCCAGCTTGAAATTGCCTTCCGCCCAGCCGGCCCCGCGCACGTAGCTGTTCCAGCCGTCAGTGCGGACGAGGAAGAGCACCAGGTGGTTCTTGTTCTGGGCCACCTCGGTGAGGAAGGCGTTGTAGTCCTGATCCGCGCCGATGGTTCCGGCGGGGACGCGGAAGCGGTCCTCCTTGCCACGGTGGACCACGACCGAGTCGCTGTTGGCCTCGACCACGAAGAGCCGACGGCCCACAGCGAAACCGCTGCCGCCACCTTGCACGCGCAGGCCTGGTTTGAGGTCGCTCGGGTTGATACGACGTTCGGCGAGGTCCTCCTTGAGTCGGGCGATTTCCTTGGCCAGCCGGGGCTTGTCTTCCATCAGGTGGGCGATGGCGAGCTGGAGGTTCTCGACCTCCTTCTGGACGCGGGCGCGCAATTGGTCGGTCGTCTCCGCCCCTTCCGAGATTTCGCGGAGCAGGAGCAGGCGTTTCTCCACCTCCTCGACCGTGGTGAGTTGGTCGGAGAAGGCCCGATATTCGCTGAGTTGCTTTTGCAGGTCCTTCATCTCCAAAGCGAGGGGGTTCGATTTCGCCGCCGCCGTGCCCGTGGTCGTCACCTGCATGATGGTCAGCACGCAAATCATCACCACGAGCGCGCCCGAGAGGCACGCGAGGATGCTCAGGAACGGGAAGAGTGAGACGTTCGGAACGGCGCTGACGCGGGGGCGGGCCATGACTACGGGGTTGAAATTTGAAAATTGAAAGTTGAAGGGCAGGTGGGCGGCAGCCAACTAGCCGCCCCATCACGCCCGCAGCGACTCGTCGGCTGGTCGCGCTCGCTGGACATTGCGCATTCTTTGGTCATCGGGAATTGGTCGTTGGTCATTCGCTCACTTGCCCATAATGCGGCCGAGGAAGCCGCTCTTCGCGGGAGCCGCCTGCTGAATGATGATTTGCTTCCCGCCCAGTGCAGTGAGGGTTTCGTTGAGGGCGACGATGCCTTGTTGGAGCGTGGCCAACTGCGTGTTCGCCGTCTGCATGGCTTCCGAGGAGGCGCGGGCCACATCCTGCTGGACGCGGCTCATGCCGGACTCCACCGAGCGGGCGACGGTGGCTTGCGCGTCGGCTGCGGCGCGGTCGAGGCCACCGAGCTGGCCGGTGACGGCGCGGATGCTTTCGCTCAAGGCGCTCAACTGCTGGGCTACCGGGCGGAGATTGTCTTCGAGGGACTTGGTGGCGTCGCGCTGCATCTGGCGGCTGACTTCCAACGAGGCTGTTTGCGCTGCGCTCTGCTGCTCGCGGCTGGTGCGGTCCAGCTGGGACATCTGGTTGATGACGTTCTTGACCGCTTCGCCGAGCGAGGCGAGCTGCTGGCCGGCGGGGCGCAACGCCTCTTCCAAGGCGCGGGCGGCGTCGCGTTGCAACTGGCTGGTGGCTTCGTGCATCGCGCGCTCGGCGGCGAGCTGCTGGTCGCGGGCTTGCTTCTCGAGGCCGGCCATGTGGCCCGCCGTGCCTTTGACGGCGTCGCCGAGCGAACTGAGTTGCTGCACGGCGGGGCGGACGGTGTCTTCCAATGACTTGGCGAGGTCGCGCTGCAACTGGGTGGTGGCCTCGTGCATCGCGCGCTCGGCAGCGAGCTGCTGGTCGCGCGCCTGCTTCTCCAGGCTGGCCATGTGGGTGGCGGTGCCTTTGACGGCTTCGCCCAGCGAGACGAGCTGCTGGGCGGCGGGGCGAACGGCGTCTTCCAAGGCTTTCGCCAAACTCTGTTGCAACTTCGCCGTGGTCTCGATGAAGGCCTGCTGTCCCGCCGCGTGCTGCTCACGGGACTGCTTCTGAAGGGACGCTGCTTCGATGACAGCGTTCTTCGCAGTCTCGCCGATGCCGGCGAGCTGGGCGACGGCGGGCCGCATGACTTCTTCCATGGCCTTGGAGGATTGGGTGGCCGTGGTGCGGATGGATTCGGCGAGGCCGCGGGAGGCGTCCTCTTGCACGCGCGCGATGGATTCCTGCATAGCCCGCTGCATCGCCGCCTGCTGCTCGGCGGCGTTGCGTTCGAGCGCGGCGACGTGGCCGGCGGCGGTCTTCACCGAGTCGCCCAGCGAGCCGAGCTGTTGCGCGGCGGGGCGAATCGCGTCTTCCAAAGCTTTCGCCAAGTCGCGTTGTAGCCGCGCCGTGGTCTCGATGAAGGACTGCTGGCCGGCGGCGTGTTGCTCGCGGGACTGCTTTTGCAGTGAGGCCGCCTCGGCCACCGCGCTCTTGGCCGTCTCGCCGATGGCGGCGAGATGCAGCATGGCGGGCTTGATGGACTCTTCGATGGCGCGCGAAGACTGGGCGGCGGAGGCCTTGATGGATTCCTCCAGCACCTTGCCGGCGTCCTTTTGGACGTTGGCGACGGCTTCCTGCATGGCTTTCTGGACGGAGCTTTGGTGCTCGCTGGCCTGCTTCTGCAAAGTGCCGACGTGCTGGGCGGTGGACTTGACTGCCTCGGTGAGCGCGTTGACCTGCTCGACGGCGGGCTTGAACGTGTTCTCGATGGCCTTGGAGGTTTCCGTGATGGAGCTCCTCATGGCCTCGGCGATGACCTTGCTGGAATCCTGCTGAAGCTTGGCGAGCGTTTCCTTCACCGAGGCATCGAGCTGCGCCTGCTGGGTGGAAGCCACCTTCTCCAGCGCGCCGACGTGCTCGGTGGCTTTCTTCAACGTGGTGCTCAAAGTTTCGATGCTCGTGCCGGCGGACTTGCCGAGGTCAGTCAACGTCTTGCCCGCCGTCTCGTTGAAGCTGCTGATGGCCTTGGTGAAGTTTTCCTGCACGAGCTTTTGATTCTCAGTGGCGCGCCGGTCGAGGCCGTCGGCCTGCTCGCGCACCATCTTCGAGGCCGCGTCCAGACCGGTGAGGAACTGGGTGTGCGCGCGGGTGAGCGAGGCGGTGAGCACGTCAGCCAGCGCGCCCATGTCGCCACCGGCGGTGTTGGAGCCGTCGTTGAGCCGGGGAAGGAGAATCTCGTTACAGTAGGCGTCAATGTTGCTGAGGTTGTCCTCCTCGATCTTCTGGAGGGAAGACATCGGCAGGCTCAGGGTGATGGCGTAGATGAGCGCCAGCAGCGTGGTGTCGAAGGCCGTGGCGAGACCGCCAGTGACGCCGCCCATGGACTTCATGAGCAGCGCGGGATCCTTGACCGCCTCGGGACTCATGACGCCCTTGAAGTAACCGATGGCGTCCGAGAGACCGATGACCGTGCCGATGAACCCGAGGATGGGAATGGCCCAGATGAAGACCTTCACCAGCGTGTAGCTGCCGCCGATGCGTGCGCCGTCAATGTTCGACTGGTTGGACATCATGGTGCCCACCTCGCCGTTGACCTGGCGCGACTCGAAGAGTTCCAGCGCCTTGCGAATGCGGTTCACCATGAGGCTGTCGCGCAGCTTCACCGGCAGCGAATAGACGTGCTGGATGAAGACGTGGACACTGTCCTTGGTGACTTCGCGGCCCAGCTCCACCGGCATCACGTCCAGCCGCAGTGCGCTTTCCTGATGGCGGAGCTTGAGGTATTTGAGGACGAGGAAGGCCACGCCCCAGCCGAAGAAGAACGTCTCGGCGAACTGCACCCAACCGCGCTCGTAGAGCAGGCCCCGGGTGTATTTGGTCGCCAACGCCAACGCGTAGATCACGGCGAAGATGCCGACGCCGATGCCCAACGCGATCCAGATGTTCGGGTTGGTGGGGTCGGTTTCCTTCCAGGCCTCACGGCCGGCCTTGGCCGCACTAACTTCGCTGGCCGAACTCGCTGCGGGGACGGTGAGGCTGAGGCCGCAACTGGGGCAATTGACGTTCGAGCCGGCATACTCCGGCTCGACCATCAGCTTCATGGCACACTTGGAACAATGGAATCGAATCATGGTAAGGCGCGGGTTGCGTTTGGTGTCTGGCGGACATTTGGCCGGGAGACGGGGCGGAGGTCAATCCAAAGATGAGGAACCGAGCGGCTAACCTGAGTAAGTCAGTTATCAGCAACTCTCATCCGCACCCGGCTGAATCGGCTGCCAGCACGAAGGGCAGGCTTTGCTCGGAGCTTTGCCTTGATTCCAATCTGGGGGAGCCACTCCCGGTGAGTGAAAGCGGTTCAGCACGCGCCCCTTGGGCTCAATAGGGCCGGCGGAACTGCCCTGCCAGGGCCAACTGATTCGCACACTTCGCATCCACCGTCCTCTGCCAGAGCTGCGCCGTGTCTTCGGCGTCAAGGTGAGCAACGCGCGGGAGAGCAAGGTGTCCGTCGAACGGTTCGCGGGCAGGACGAGCGACACCGGCTTGAACGCCTCGCAGAGGATCAGCGCCACGCCATGCTTCGCCGCCTGGAGAAACAGTTCGCTGCGAATCAGCGCCGACCAACTTGGTGATGAGGATCGAAGCCACATCCTCCAACGGCAGCCGCTTCTCCCCTTCCGCGGACTTGCACGTGAGCTGCCCGTCCCGACAGCTAGCCGTTCGCCGCGTCAATGCTGACGATGTGGTAGGACACTTTTGGGAAGTTGAGAGTGGGGGAGTTGAGCGCTGAGAGTCAGGCGAAGCAAAAAGGCGGAGCCGGCATATGCCCGCTCCGCCTTTGCAACATCGCCTGTGCCGCGTTTAGGGAGTAGGCGGCGGAGTGGGAGTCTGGCCGCGTTTGGACTTCTTGCGGTCACTGGTGCGCGTGCCGCCCGCCTGCTCATACTCGTCACTGTCCTTCCCGTATTTCACCCCTACGCCGGCCAGCATCCGGGTCGAGAGTTCGTCGAGCCCAGCCTCGTCCGCTTCCAGGTTGTTCAGCAAGCCATCCAGCTCGGAGAGCTTGGTGTTATAGGTGGTGAGGTGGGCGTCAGCTGCATCGGTGGCGGCCTGGTAGGCCGCCAGCGTGAGTCCGTTTCCCAAGTCGAGTGCTGCATCAATGGACTTGAGCGAGGCGGCCCGCATCTGGGCGCCGGCGATGGAGGGGGAGTTGCGTTTTCTTCTAGCCATTTTACACCTTTCCTTTCTGTCGTTGGTTCATTTTGTCCGAGGCAAGTTACCCAAGCCGTCTTCATAACGTCCGGGGCTTGTTCAAAGGAAAACTAATCAAATAACGGATCCGGTCAAGCGTGTTTTAGCGAATTGAAAGGAAAAACCCCTAAACAACCGTCAATCCCAATGGAACCTTGAGTCGAAGTGACTCGGACTTGAGTCAATTCAACTAATGCTTTAAGCGAACTTATACGCACTGAAGTCAGGATGAAATGCACTTAATATAAACTCGTCCCTACTCGAGTTCCCGCGACAACGCTTGAAGTCAAACCTCCTGTCATTGAAGCCGGTCCCGCAGGGACTTCCACCCGCGCTGGTTGACTTCAAGTGAAGGCTGCTCTGACTCTAGGAAACTCCAAATAGACTGAACCTAGAAATCGCACTTGAAGAGACTTGCGACCACCTTCTCTCCTCCGCCGAGGGAGGGAGAGGGCGCGCGGCATGGCCCCGTAGGTGGGAGGTAGGGAAGGTGTCTTCTCCCTCTCCCCTCATCGGATGAGGGGAGAGAATCCACGAGCCGCTGCGGCTCCCGATTTCAGCCCCTGAACCCGGTAGGGCCGCGCTGTGCGCGGCCTGGTTCAGCTAGATGGAGTGACGAGGCCGCGCGCAGCGCGGCCCTACCTTCCGCTCGGCGGCTACCGGCGTTTTTTTGCCAACTGTGCGCTCACGCGCGCCAGATTCTCCTGCATGACCTTCGTATTGGGGTGGTCTGGCCCCAGCTTTTGCAGGAAGCCTTGCACGGCCCGTTCAAAGAGTGGCAGGGCACCGGCCAAGTCCCCCTTGGCATACAGCAAACTCCCCAGATTGTTGACGCTGCCGAGCGTGTTCGGGTGCTCCGGCCCCAGCACGCGCTCGCAGGCGGTCAGCCCCCGGCGATACAACGGCTCGGCACCGGCCAAGTCCCCCTTGGACTTCAGCAAACTCGCCAGGTTGTTGACGCTGATGAGCGTGTCCGGGTGCTCCGGCCCCAGCACGCGTTCGCTGCCGGTCAGCGCGCGGCGAAACAACGGCTCGGCACCGGCCAAGTCCCCCTTGGACTTCAGCAAACTCGCTAGATTGTTGACTCTGATGAGCGTGTCCGGGTGCTCCGGCCCCAGCACGCGCTCGCAGGCGGTCAGCCCCCGGCGATACAACGGCTCGGCAGCGGCCAAGTCCCCCTTGGACTTCAGCAAACTCCCCAGATTGTTGACGCTGGTGAGCGTGGCCGGGTGCTCCGGCCCCAGCACGCGCTCGTGGGCGGCCAGCACGCGGCGAAACAACGGCTCCGCGGCGGCCAAGTCCCCCTTGGAATTCAGCAAATACGCCAGATTGTTGACGCTGATGAGCGTGGACGGGTGCTCCGGCACCAGCACGCGCTCGCTGGCTTCCAGTGCCTGGCGACACAACGGCTCGGCGGCGGAGTAGTTGCCCATGCCTTGATGGGTGATGGCAATTTCATTGAGGAAGAGCGACAGGCGGGTGCTGTCGTTGCCTTCGGCGGCTTCCAAGTTCAGCAGCAGCGCGTCCCAATGCGGCTGGAGGGCTTGATAGCGCGCCGGGCCACCGGGAACGGATTGCTGCTTGAAGCAGTTGTCGAGGTCTGCCTCCCACCAGTCCAGCCAGGCGGAGAAGATGACTTCCGAGCGGAGCGCCGAGCATTGCTCGGCAGGAACTGGCGTTGGGTTGACTCCTGCCGAGCGATGCTCGGCGCTCCGCCAGGCGGGCCAGGCTGCCCTTCCCCACTCGCCGAGGAGGGCGTGGGAGAGCTGCCAGGCGCGCTCGCGCTGGCCGACGGTGGCTCCGGGCAGGTCGGTGGGTTCGGCGAGGCTGTAGTCTTGGAGCGCGCCTAGCCGGGCTTCGGCTTCGGTCTCATCGCAGGCCAGTGCGCCGCACAGGGCGGAGAGGGGGACCGGCCCTTGGGCGTGCAAGGCCAGCGCGAACCAGGCGGTGAGCGCCTGCGGGTGCTTCGCTTGCGCGGCCTCGGCACTGTGGCGGAAGAGGACGCGGAGGTTTTCCTTGGGTTCAAGGTTCGTGTCCCAGAAGGCGAGGCCGTCGCGCGTGAGGAGGGCGAGGAAGTTCGCCGGGGTTTGCTTGCGCTTCCGCAGCCAGCCGCCCGCGAGCAGCAGGCCGAGTGGGTGGCAGCCAAGGCGGTTGGCCAAGGCCAGCCAGTCGCGCCGCTGGGCGGGGTCGGCGGGGAGTTCGCGCTGCCCGGCGTGGTAGCTCAACAGGTCGGCGGCGGAGACTTCGTCGAGGGGGCGGAGGTCGTGCGGGTGGGCGCGGCCAATTTTGTCCGGGGTGCGGCTGGTGAGGAGCACGGCGGCCTCGGTGAAGAGGTTGAGGAGTTCAAAGAGCTGCTCGGCGCGCTCGCAGCCTTCGAGGTAGAGGAGCACGCCGGGCTGGTCGAGGAGGCGGGTGACCACGGCGGGGCGGTCGCGGTCGGGGGTGGTCTCCAGTTTCGCCTGCGCGAGGATGGAACTCAGCGCGGCGGGGTGGCCGGGGGACTGGTAGTAGTCGTGGCTGTAGATGCCACCGGGGAAAAGGCCCGGGAGGTCGCGCGCGGGAGCGAGGACGGTGAGGGCTTCCCGCGCGAGGGCGGTCTTGCCCAGGCCGCCCGCGCCGAGGACCGCGACGCGGCGGTGCTGGCGTAGGAGGGCGGCGACTTCATCCACCTCGCGGGCGCGACCGAAGAACTTTTCAGCCGCGCGAGGCGGGTGCCAGGGCAAATCAAGGGCGTCGGCAGCACGGACTTTTTCCTCCAGTTGCGCGTAGCTGCGCTGGACGTTGGCTGCGAGCGGCTCGCCGGGGAGGGCGAGCCAGTGGATTTCGTCGGCGGTGAGGCGGGACCATTCGCGGAGCTTGTGGGGGATGGGTTCATGGCACTGGACCCAGTCGCGGGGCGCGTGGTCGCGGAGCAATTGGTAGAGTTCGCTGGTGACGAGGAGGGCGCGGGCGGGGCAGGCCTTCTCGAAGCGGAACTGGAGGGTGAGATGGTTGCTGGCGAGCTGCTTGCGGCGGCCCTGGGCATCGCGCGGGCCGAAGGCGAAGCGCTGGTAGTGGGCGACCATGCGCTGCACGGGCTGGAAGTGCCGGTAGGGCGGGATGGGGTCGCGGTGGTTGAGGTCGTGGAAGAGGTCGAGGAGCGGGCGGGCGTCGTCGCCGGGGCGGAAGAGCAGGTCGGCATCGGCCTGGTCGTCGAGGCGCTCGAAGCCGTGCCGCTGTGCGCGCGCGGTGACGTGCTGAAGGCGGTGCTGCTGGTAGTCGCGGAGTTCCTTGTCGGACCCGGCGAGGCTCTGGCCCGTGGAGCCGACGAGGTCGAGCAACACCATGATGCCCCATTCGGTGGGGTCGGTGGCTGTGGCTGGCTCGTCCGTTGGTTTCTTCCGTGCCATGTGGGAAATGCTAGGGACGGCCCCCGGCAAAGGGAAGCGAGTCCTTGTTCAAGCCCGCTCCCACCGCTTCGCGCGGCTGCTGCGTAGGATGGCTTCGCAGAGTTTCACCTCGTGATGCCCCTCCTCGGCGGTCGCGAAGAGCACTGGGGTCTTGCGGCCGCTGCCGATGTGCTCGTAAACCGCGCGGTAGTGCATCTTGTGGCTGTCGGGGAAGCCTTCGGGGTGGCCGCCGGGATAGTCGGTGAAGCCCGCCACGTCTTCGCTGAAGCCGGCGGTGGCGCGCTGGAGCACTTGGTTCGGCTCGTCGCGGCGGCCCACGAGGATTTCGTTCGGTTGCTGCAAGTCCCAGCGCACGCTGCCCTTCGTGCCGTAGATGCCGAGCGCGAGGCTGCACTTCCACCCGGCAGCGACTTGCGAGATGGAGGCGTTGGCGTGCGTGCCGTTCACGAAGCCGTGCGCGGCCTTGCCGAACTTCAACAGCACAGTGCCGAAGTCCTCGGTGTCGCACTGGTAGGGAAGCATCGTCTTCGGGTCCACCTTCGCGAAGGTCTGCACCTCGCCCGTGGGCCGGTAGCGGGTCTTGTGAAAGGTCTCCAAGTGCGCGAACACGGCCTCCGCCTTCGCCCCGAGGATGAAGCTGACCGCGTCAATCCAGTGCGTGCCGATGTCGCCGACGGCGCGGAGCTTGCCGCCCTCGCTGGCGAGCAGGCGCCAGTTGTAATCGGTCGCGTGCAGCAGCCAGTCTTGGAAGAAGTGGCCTTGGACGTGGATGATTTGGCCGAGTTCGCCGCGCTGGACGAGGGCGCGCATCTGGAGCACGGCGGGGAAGAAGCGGCACATGTAGTTCACGGCGAAGACGGGGGCGTTCGGTTTCTTCACGGCTGCCACCACCTTCGCCGTTTCCTTCGCCGTCATGCCCAGCGGCTTCTCGCAGACGACGTGTTTGCCCGCTGCGAGCGCCGCGAGGGACTGCTCGACGTGGACCTTGTTCGGTGAGGTGATGTGGACGACATCCACGTTCGGCGACGCGAGCATGGCGCGGTAGTCGTAGTCGCCATAAACCTCGGGGATGCCCCACTGGGCTGCGGTGGCGCGAGCGTTCTTCGTCGAACCGCAAATGGCCGTGACCTGCACGCCGAGGCGTTTGAGGGCCTCAATGTGAACGGGGCCGATGAAGCCGGTGCCGATGACGCCGGCGCGGAGTTGGTGAAGGGGAATTGTGTTTGCCATGCCGGAGTTTGCCCGCGCCTCCTGCCGACCCGCAAAAACATTTTGTTTGGTCGCCCGCCTTCCGCCACTCTCCGCGCCCATGAACTTGCTGCCCTTCTCGAACTTGCCCGTCCACGCTCCGCGCCGCTTTGTCCCCACGCAGATTGACCTCGGCGACTGGGCGCAAATCGCTCCGCTCTTCGACCTGCTCGACGCCCGCGCGCCGCAGTGCCAGTCGCTCGGCGACTTCGAGCGGTGGATTCTCGACCAAGGCGAGCTCTTCGCCGCGCTCGATCAGGAGGGCAGCCAGCGCTACATCGCGATGACCTGCCACACGGACAGCCCCGAGGCGGAGGCGGCTTACTTGCACTTCGTCGAGAAGGTCGAGCCCGAGCTGAAGCCCCGGCAGTTCCAGCTCGCCAAGCTCTATCTCGCCCACCCGCTCCGCGCGCAATTGGACAAACACCGCTACGAAGTTTTCGACCGGGACACCGCGCTGCTCGTCGAGCTGTTCCGCGAGGAAAACGTTCCGTTGCAAACCGAGGAGGCCAAGCTCGGCCAGCAATACCAGAAGCTCACCGGCTCGCTCACGGTGAACTTCCGGGGCGAGGAAAAGACGCTCGTCCAGATGGGCCGTCACCTGGAGGAGCCCGACCGCGCGCTGCGCGAAGAGGCCTGGACGCTCGTCGCCCAGCGCCGCTTGCAGGTGGCTGACCAAATCGAGGAGCAGTTCGAGGCCCTGCTGAAGGTCCGCGAGCAAATCGCCCGCAACGCCGGCTTCCCCAACTACCTGGCCTACGCCTTCCGCGCGAAGGGCCGCTTCGACTACACGGCGGAGGATTGCCTCAAGTTCCACTCGGCCGTGGACACGGAGTTCATGCCGGTGGTGCGGCAGTTACAGGCCGAGCGCAAACGCCAGCTCGGCGTGGATGCGTTGCGCCCGTGGGACACTGCCGTGGACCCGCTTAACCGCGCGCCGCTCCGCCCCTTCGCCGACGTGGACGAGATGGTCACGCGCACGCAACGCGTGTTTGACCTGGTGGATGGTGAGCTTGCCGCCGGCTTCGCCCAGATGCGCGACCTCAAGCTCCTCGACCTCGCGAACCGCAAGGGCAAGGCCCCTGGCGGCTACCAGTCCACGCTCGCCGAGGCGCGGCTGCCCTTCATCTTCATGAACTCCGTCGGCGTGCAACGCGACGTGGACACCATGCTCCACGAGGCTGGCCACGCCTTCCACACGCTCGCGGCGAAGAACGAGGACATCTACCCATATCGCAACGCGCCCATCGAATTCTGCGAGGTCGCGAGCATGGCGATGGAACTCCTCGGCAACAAACACCTCGAAGAGTTCTACGCCCCCGCCGAGGCGAACCGCGCCCGCAAGACCCACCTCGAAGGCATCATCGCCTTCTTCCCCTGGATGGCCACGGTGGACGCCTTCCAGCACTGGATTTACTCGCACCCCGGCCACACGCGCGCCGAGCGCACCGCTGCGTGGCTCGCGCTCATGGACCGCTTCGGCGGCGACGTGAGTTGGGCCGGCTACGAGTCCGCGCGGGCAAACCTTTGGCACCGCCAGCTTCATATCTTCCTGCACCCGTTCTACTACGTGGAATATGGCATCGCCCAACTCGGCGCGCTGCAAGTCTGGGCCAACTCTCACCACGACCCGGTGAAGGCGCTGCGCGACTACAAGGCCGGCCTCGCCCTGGGCGGCTCCCGTCCGCTGCCGGAACTCTTCACCGCCGCCGGCTGCCGCTTCGACTTCAGCGCCGAGACCGTGCGCCCGCTCGTGGCGTTGACGCGCAGTGAGTTGGGGAAGCTGAACTGAGGCCGCTCGGATGGGGACGCTGATTTTTTAGCCACGGATGAAACACGGATGGAACACGGAGGATTGCACCGTGGCTCTGTGCCTTCATCCGTGTTGAATCCGTGTTGAATCCGTGGCTAAAAACCAGCCCCCGGATTGAACCTCACTGCTACTTTGCCTCCGCCTTATTCGTCGGCAGGAGCATCTCGATGGCCTTGTCGAGCTGCGGGTCGCGCTGGGAAATCCAGTCCTCAGGCGTGAGCCAGAGGCGCACGTCGGGTTGCTCGCCGTTGTTCTCCATGTTCGTGCCGTCCATGCGGAAGACGCCGCCCTGCGGCATCCGCGCGCCGGTGCCGTCGGTCAGGCGCATGGACCACGTCCAGATGACGTAGCCGGGCGTGGGCATGCCGACGATCTTCGCGATGCCGCGCTGGCGCATCGCGTAGGGGAACATCTCGCCGTTCGAGTAACTGTGCTCGTTCATGAGCACGATGACGGGCTTCTCCCACGAGCGGTTCGGCGCGGCCTCGGGGCCTTCGTCGCGCGGGCGATACCAGCCGTGCTGCTTGCGCTCGAGCCAGTCAATGAGTGTGTCGGAGATGTTGCCGCCGCGGTTGAAGCGCACGTCGATGATCATGCCCTGCTTGCCGCTCATGTATTCGTAGGCCTCGCGCTCGAAGCGCATCTGGTTCTCGCCCCCCATCGCGCTGATGTGCAGGTAACCGAGCTTGCCGCCGGTCTGTTTCTCGACGTAGTTGCGCAGGCGCTCGGTGCGGTTCTGGTATTGCAGCGCGTCCCAGTCGCCGGCGGTGAGAACCTTGTATTTCACCTTCCGCGCGCCGTCCTTCTTCGGCTCCTTGTTCACGAGGAACTCGAACTCGCGGTCCTGCCGGTCGTTGATGAGCTGATAGAGCTTCTCGTTCAGCGAAACGTCCTGGCCATTGATGGCGAGCACGTAGTCGCCGGCTTTGATTGCCGTTTGCTTGTAGGAACCCGGCGCGCCCGCAGGCACCTCCGCCACGCGGATGCCCGGCCCGGCGTGTGTGTAATCAAACGTGAAGCCCAAGTGCGGCGTCACCGGCTCCGGCACGCTGGACGCAGCAGCGGTGACTTCGCTGTGCGACGACTCCAGCTCGCCAATCATCATGCCCAGCACGGTGGAGAAGTCGTCGTGCGTCTCCACGGCTTCCAGCAACGGCTCGTAGCGCTTGCGGATGCCTTCCCAGTCGCGCCCGTGGAAGTTCGGGTCGTAGAAATTGTGGTGATAGCTGCGCCAGAACTGCGTGAAAGCCGCCTTGCGCTCCGCCTTCACGTCGCGGTCGAAGTCCGCGCTGAACGTGACTTTCTCCGGCCCCTTCGCGTCGCCGAGTTTGAACTTCCACGCCTCGCCGTTCTGCACGAACAGCGCGGCCTTGCTCTCCGACAGCAAGCGCAGGCCGCTCTTGCCGCCGCCCGTGGTGATGCGCTTGGTTTCCTTGCCGTCGTAGCTCACCGTCCAGACGTCGCCCTCGGATATGAAGGCGATGGTGCCGTCCGCCGTGACGGTCAAGTCGCCGGACGGGCTTTGCGACGCGAGCTTGCGAATGCGGCGATGGATGTCCGTGAAATCAATCTCGACCTTCACCTTGTCCTTGGGCTTTTCGAACTTGAGGTCCGTGTCGGTCATGCGCGCCGTCTCAGGTTGAAGCGGCAGCACGTAGAGGCCGTTGCCGTCGCGATCGCTTTGGAAGAAGAGGTATTTGCCATCCGGCGACCACGTGGGCTGGCTGTGCGCCGCGTTGAGCCGGGTCAAGTTGCGTGACTCGCCACCCTCCTCCGGCACCACCCAGATGTTCCAGGCGCGATTCTCGCTCTTGCGCGTGTAGGCAATCCACTTCATGTCCGGCGACCAACTGAAATCCCCATCGCCCGAAGTGCGCCAGTGCGTGCCGGGCACATGGACTACTCGCTTCGTCGCGCCGTCCGCTAGTCCAAGGGTGAAGAGGCCGCCCTCGCTGCCCGCGACCCAAAACGCGAGGTGCTTGCCGTCCGGGCAAAGCGACAGCCGCGTGACTTCCTCCGGGCGCGACCAGAGCGGCTTCACCGCGAGCGTGGCGAGGTCCATCTCGAAGATCCGCGTGTTGAACTCCCGGTCCGAGGTGAAATAGAGCTTCTTCCCGTCGCGCGACCAGATGAAGTCCGAGTCGTCGCCGACCCACTCCGTCAACCGCCGCGCGAACTCCTCGCTGCGGCCCGCGACGCCCTTGGTCTTCTCCATCGCCACCGTCCAGATGTCGCCGCGCAGGCCGAACGCGAGCGTCTTGCCGTCCGGCGACAACTCCGCCTCCGTCACGCCGGTGCTCAACTTCTCGCGCCGCCGCGTGGTCTGCTTCTCGTCCGCGCTGACGACGAGTTTGATTTTCGCCGCCGACTTCGCGCCACTCTTCAGCAGGTGGAGGTCCGGCCCATACTCGAACGCGATGTCGCCGGACTTGATCGCCACACTCGGCCAGCGCACCGCGCCACCGGTGAACTGCGTGACTTGCTTGCCCTTCCCGTCGAGGTCGTAGAACCACAGGTTCGGCGTGCGGGCCGGGCTGTCCGTGACCTTACCGACGGAGACTTTCAGCGTGCTCGCCGAGGGCGTCACCTCGCCGACGGTCACGGTGGCGAGGCGTTTTCCATCCGGCAGGAACTGCGTCCAGAGATGCTGGCGGTCGTCGTTCGTGAGCGGCTTGCGACGGCCGTCGGCGGTGTTCAGCATCCAGATTTGCGCCGCCGCCGCGCCTACGTAGCGCGGGCGCGTCCACGGGAAACCGTAGCGGCCATAGACCACCGACTTCCCGTCGGGGGAGAAGCTCGGGTAGTTCATCGCCGCGTAGTCCTCGGTCAAGCGCGTGGTGCCGAGCGTCTTTAAATCCACCGCGTAGAGCGCGAAGTTCGGAGCTTCGCGGCGCGCAGCGAAGAGCAGTTGCTTGCCGTCAGGACTCCAGCCGCCGGTCAACTCCGCGCCGCTGTGCCAGGTGATTTGCTGCGCCGGCCCGCCCTCCGCCGGCACGACGAAGATGTCCCAGCCACCGTTGCGCTTGCTGGCGAAGGCGACCCACTTGCCGTCCGGCGAAAAGACCGGATACGCGTCCGACTCGACGTGCGAGGTCAGCGCCGTCGCGCGCCCGCCCTCGCTCGGCGCCACCCAGACGTCGCCGCGATACACGAAGGCGACGCGCTTGCCATCGGGACTCAACGCAGGCTGCCGCGCGCCGACGACCGGCTGGGGCGTGGGAGCGGTGAGTTGGGCGGAGGCGGAGGCGGCGAACAGCGCAACGAAAGCGCAGGCGGACAAGGCGCGGAGTTTCATGGGCAGCATTTGATTTCGGCAGACAGTAAAGTCGACGGCGGGACTGAGGGAAGCTTCAGTTCGAGGCTTGGAGCGCGGACGACCAGGTCCGCGCTGCATCACTGCATCAGCCGCTCCACCGTCCAGACCACGCCGGCGAGGGCGATGAGCAGGCACGCGGGGCGGCGGACCCACGGGCCATACCACGCGCGGTCTTCGCACCACTTCGTCGAAGCGAACGCGAGCGCGATGACGGCGAGTTGGCCGAGTTCCACGCCGACGTTGAACGAGAGCAGCGCCACGCCAATCTGGTCGCGGGGCAGGCTCACTTCATTCAGCACGCCCGCGAAGCCCATCCCGTGAATCATCCCAAAGCCGAACACGCCGGCCCAGCGCCACGACGAGACTTCAGTGTGGAACAAGTTCTCAATCGCCACCACCGCGATGGACAGCGCGATGATGGGTTCCACCACGCGCCCCGGCAGCGCGAAGATGCCCAGCACCGCCAGCGCGAGCGTGATGGAGTGCGCGAGCGTGAAGGCCGTCACCTGCCACAGCAGCGGCTTGAGCTTCGGGCTGAGGAGGAACAGGCTGAGGACGAACAGGATGTGGTCGAGGCCCTTGGGCAGGATGTGCGTGAAGCCCAACTCCATGAACTGCCACGCCGAGTTTCCGCGCACGGGTGCAAGCGGAATGCCGCTGGGTCCAGGCGGCGCGAGCTGGGGCGGCGTGCTGCGCGAGTCCTCTTGAAACGCGTCAAGGTCGATCACCATCGCCTGGCGCGACTGCACAAGTTGCAGCACGGGCGGAATGCCTTGGCCGCGATGGAAGAGCACTTCAAAGAGCGCGGCGAATCCGACGGTGTCGAAGAGCGAGAGGGAGAGTTCGAGCTGCTTCGTGGACGGCGGGATTTCCCAGCGGAGGGTGAGTGGCAGCGGGGCAGGGGAGACCTCGCCCGGACGCTCCTCGCGGGTCAACGTGAGCTGCGCGGGCGGCCAGTTCGAGAGCGCGCCGCGCACGGGTGCGTTGGTGTCCAGCGCGAAGCGGACGCGCGATTGCACGTAGTCCGCGATGCGCGGGGCGAGCGTGCGAACCTCGGCCTCGGTCATCAGCACGGTGGTGTCGTTCGTCCGCGCGTTGAGGAACTGGAGGAGGTCCGGCTGGTTGAGCTGGAAGGTGAGTGAAAGGGAGTTGGTCGTGAGCTGCGCGTCCACGCGCGTGAGCGAGGCGGTGTGGGCGAAGGCGGCACGGACTGCTAGGGCTAGGAGAACGAAGAGGGTGAGTGCTGCGCGCCAGCATCGTGGAGTGCGGCAGCGCTCTGCCGCTTTCTTGGCGAACTTACTGACAAGACGTCCGCCCAGAGCGCCAGAGGGCTGGCGCAGTCCAAGACCTCGCGGAAGCCGCCGCAGTGCACTAGCTCCCATCGCCTACTTCTTCCGCGAACGCGCGGCGGAGTCGGAGAGGTTCTTGAGATACTGCTCTACCAGCGGGCTGTATTCCTCGGGGGCGCGCTCGGTCTGGCTTTGGAGAATCGCGTTACGGTCGCGGGTGGGGAGGCCGAGGAAGCCGCTGGCTCCCTTCACTTCGCCACGCCCTTTGCCGTCGGTGCCAGCTTGGCCGTCGAAGTTGCCTTTCTTGCCGTCGCCCTGGCCTTCCTTGCTGCCGGCCTCGGGCGAACTCTCGCCGGGGCCTTTCGCCTGGCCCTTGCCCTTCTGCTGGCTTTCGCCCTGACCCTTTTCGCCCTTGCCTTGCTGCGCCTGCTGCTGCCCAACGCCTTCTTGGGCTAGGGCTAGGGCGGCGGCGGCTTGGGCCAGTGACTGCTGGGCGGATTCGGCGTTTCCTTGGGCGGGCTGGGCTTTACCGGCCTCGGCTTGAGCGGCGGCTTGGGTGAGTGCTTCCAACGCCTTCTGCAACGCATCCTGCGCCTGTTGCGGCAGTGGGCCGGCCTCACCAGCAGCGAGCGGGGCAATGGCCTGGGCGGCGGAGTCGAGCGGCTGGGCGGCTTGCTGTGTGGCTTGCGTCGCGGCGAGAGCTTCGGTCAGCGCCTTCACGTCGGCCTGCTGTTTGGCGAGTTGCGGGAGCGAAGGGGTCGGCTTCGCTGCTTGCGGGGCACCGTCGGGCTTGCCCTCACCAGGCTGGCCTTCGCCGGGTTTGCCTTCACCAGGTTTTCCCTCGCCGGGCTTGGCATCGGCGGGTTTGGCGTCGCCGGGTTTCGCATCGGCAGGCTGCGCGTCGGCGGGGGTGCCGTCGGGCTTGTCGCCGGCGGCCTGGGCGTCGGCTTGCGCGGCTTCGAGGCCCTTCTGCGCCTTCGCCATTTCGCCGACGGCGGCTTTCAAATCATTCTGCGCGAGCTTCTCTGCGGCTTTCTCTGCGGCCTGCTTCGCCTCGGCGACGGGCTTGGACTGCGGCTGGGCCTTTGCCTTCTCGCCGAGCGCGGCGGCAATCTCCTGCTGCTTCTGCTTGAGGGCTTCCTGCAAACCAGCGGGCTGGTCCAGCTTTGCCAGCGCTTGATTAACCTGTTGCTGTGCGGCGGCGACGGCTTCGGCAGCCTTCGCCAACTGCGGGGTGTTGTTCGGCGGGGGCTGGCCGATTTCGTTGGCGAGCTCCTGCTTCTTCTGGTCCACGGCGGCCTTGGCGGCTTGGAGGTCGGTCATGGCCTTCGCCTGATCGGGACGGGCGGCGGCAGCGTCGGGCTTCTCCAAGTCGGCCTTGGCGGCGGCCATGTTTTCCTTCGCGGAGTTGAGGGCGTTGGCGGCTTCGGGGGCGAGTTCCTTCGCGTCGGCCTTGGCGGCTTCGGTCTTGGCGGCGACTTCGCCCTGCTCCTTCGCGGTCTGCGGGGCGGGCTTGTTGTCGGGCTTCTCAGCGGCCTTGGCGGTGTCCGTGGAAACCTTCTGCTGCTCCTGCATAATCTTGCCGATTTCCTGGCCGAGTTTGTCGAGCTTGGCGAGGTCTTCCTTGGCTTTCTCCAGCTTGGCAATTTGGGAATCGAGCTGTTGGGCGGCCTTGTCGAGCGCGTCCTTGGCGGCCTGCTGGGCCATCGGGGCGTTGGCCTTATTTTCGAGGGCTTGCTGGGACTTCTCCTGCTGGCGCGCGGCTTCGCCGAGGGTCTTGGCTGCGTCGGGGGCGTTGGCGGCGGCGTCTTGCTGGGTCTGCTGGGTCTCGGCCTTCACGGACTCCTGCTTCTTCGCCTGCTCGGCGAGCGCTTCGGGCTTCTTCTCGGGGGCGGCGGTCTTCTCGGCCTTCTCCGCGTTCTCCTTCACCTGCTCCTGCTTGGCGGCGAGTTCTTCGACCTTCTTCTTGAGTTCCTTCAAGTCAGCGAGTTTGTCCTTGGGCTTCTGTTGCGCCGCCTCGGCCTTGGCGATTTGCTGTTCAAGGGTCTGCTTGGCTTCGGCCATCTTCGCGAGGGCTTGCTCTTGCTTCTCGGTGGCGACGGGCTCGTTCTGTGGCGTGCGCTTGGGCGCTTGGTCCGACTGCAACTGCGCGCGGGCTTCCTGTTGTTTCTCGACAGCGGCCTTGAGTTCCTCGGCGGCTTTTGGCGCGGCCTTCTCCACATCGGCGCGGATGGAATCCGTCTTGTCCACAACCTCCGCCTGCTTCTTTTCGGCTTCGGCCACGTCGGTCTTCTCGGCCTTGGGCTGGGTGGCTTGCTTGGTCTCGGCTTTCACTTCCTTCTGTTGCTCGATGGCCTTCTCCAAATCCCGCACCGCCTGCTTCATCACCTCGAGTTTGTCACGCGCGGGCAAGAGCAGCTTGGCGAGGTCTTGAAACACGTCGCGGGCGCGCTTCTCGTTGCCGGCGGCGGAGAGCAAGTTGGCGGACTTCAAGTCACCCGTGGCCGACACCAGCGTGGCGGCTAGGCGGGAATCCTCGGCCTTCGTCAACGCGGTGCGCGGGCGCTCGGCGGCGGGACCGTCCATCGCGGCGACGACCTTCGCGAGCTTCGCTAACACAATCTTCGCCTCGTCGCCGATGGTGCTCTGCTCGGTCTCTTGAAGCTGGAGCGCAACGATGTGCGCGGTCTCGGTGCGACGGGCATCGCGGCCCTTGGTCAAGGTGGCAAGGCCGACGGCTTCCTTGAGGTTCTCACCCTGACGACGGGCGAGCTGCGCGAAGCGGGAGGCGATTTCCTGCAAAATCTGCTGGCGTTGATACTCGAGGAGCAGCGCGCGGAGCTGGACGGTGACGCCCTTCTGCCCGGCGAAGGCGTCGAGGGCATTGCGGCGGGAAGCATCGGCGTCCGTGCCGGTGCGGGTCTGTTGGAGCAGGCCGACGACGCGGGCGATTTCCTTCTCGGTCAACTTGTCGAGCACGTTGCGGATGGCGCGGAGCACGACCACGTCGTCGCCTTCGAGGCCGTTGCGCTCGTATTCCTCGATGACCGCGCCGAGCTGCACGCCGACGCGCGAGGTGGTGGCCTTGATTTGTTCCTGCCGGAGTTCCTGCTGGAGCAACTTGTCTCCGCTCGTCGCGAGGTCCGCGCGGGCGGACGTGGTGGACAGCGCAACGGCGGCAACGGCCAGCGCAAGGAAGGATTTGCAGTTCATGGTTTGGGCAAAGTTCGCCGGACGCTTAACACGACCAGCGGAAACAACGGCACGGAAAGCAGACGGGGGCGGGAGGCGGTGGGATTCAAGTTCTTACGGGCGAATTCGCTTCAACTACCGTCAGGTCACACTTGCCGCCACCGGGTCCGCTTCCCCACACTTCGTCCCATGAGTTCAAAGTGGAAGTTCCTCGCGCTGTCCGCCGTGCTTTGGACGCTGCTGCTGTTGGCACTGCCGCCTTGGCTGGCGGCGCAGACGAACACGAACACCGCCGCCGTCTCGCCCGCCCCGGCGCGGCCTGTGCCCGCCACGAACCTCCTCACCCAGCTCGCCGTCGAGCGCCGGGAGTTGCTCACCTTCGGCCTCGACCAGTTCGAGCCGTTGCGCACGCCCTTCCTCGGCAACCCGCTTTGGCAATACCTCGCCTCGCTCCTCTACATCGTCCTGGCCTTCTATCTCGCGAAGTTTCTCGACTGGCTCACCCGCGTCTGGTTGCGCAAGTTCACCGGCAAAACCAAGACCACGCTCGATGACCAACTCCTCGAGCTCCTCAACGGCCCCATCAAGGTCGTTGTCTTCGTCGTCTTCCTGCACATCGGCCTGACCCTCTTCCACTGGCCGCCGACCATCGAGCTGTGGCTCCACAAGTCCTTCGTCGTCATCCTCGCGCTCTCGCTCACCTACATGGTGCTCAAGGTAGCCGACCTGCTCGTGGACCTCTGGCGCGACCGCAGCGCCGACGCGGAGAAGGGCACGAACAACCAGCTCTTCATCGTCATCCGCAAGGGCATCAAGGCCTTCCTCCTCGTCATCGCCGTGCTGGTCACGATGCAGAACCTCGGCGTGAACGTGACCGCCGCCATCGCCTCGCTCTCCATTGGCGGCCTGGCCATCGGCCTCGCGGCGCAGGACACGCTGGCGAATCTCTTCGGCGCCGTGGCCATCTTCGCAGACAAGCCCTTCCGCGTTGGCGACCGCATCAAACTCGACGCGGTGGACGGCACGGTGGAAATCATCGGCCTGCGCAGCACGCGCGTCCGCAGCCTGGACGGTCATCTCGTCACCATCCCGAACAAGACGATGGGCAACGCGACCATCACGAACATCACCGCGCGGCCGAGCATCAAGACCGAGCTGAACCTCGGCCTCACCTACGACACCTCGGCGGACCAGGTGCAACGCGCCACAGTCATCCTCGAAGAAATCTTCCGCGCCCACCCGCTCACGGCGGACGTGAGCGTGGGCTTCAACCGGTTCGATGCCTCCGCGCTGAACCTCAACGTGGTCCACTTTTGGAATGGCGTGGAGCCGAAGGCGCACCTAGCCGGGATGCAGGCGCTGAACCTGGAAATTAAACGCCGGTTCGAGGCGGAGCGCATCGAGTTTGCCTACCCGACGCAGACGGTGCTGGTGCGGACGAAGGGGTAGGGGTGAAGGGTGGAAGAGGGGCAGGGGCGGGAAGCAAGGGAGCGCGGTGCAATTGCTGCCGGCGAGCCGCCGCACGGTTCCACCCGCCCCCGGACCTCTTCCCCCAATGGCGTGAGAGCCGCTTCGCCGCAGTTCGTGAATCCACACTATCCGGGGGTTCGAGCCGCAGCCGACGTGGCTCCCCCTACCATCCCCATTGCCTCGGCAAGCAACCAAGCTGCGCCTTCCGGTAACTCCTCGCCAACTCTGAGTGGCCGGCCGCCAAAGCCGCCGGTATAACGCCTCGGTCATGAGCGCGACACGCATCCTTGCAGTCATCATGCTCTGGGCGATGGCCCTGGTTCCACTCTGGCTCGGGGGAACTCTCCTGGTCGTTATCGTCTGGCCAGCGTATCGCGCGGGGGCTCCAGTCAGTGCGTCAGTGGCCTTCCCGCCGATTGGCTTCCTGCCTGGGTGCTCACTGGTGGATGGCGAGATTGTCCCATTTGTTTTCCGCTGTCTGCTCGTGGCGGCAGGTTTGGTCAGCGCTGGCTGCTTCGTTGTCTCCAAACGCGACGACGACGACGACGCGGCTACGCGGGGGTGAGCCGCCGGCCAATTCGCGTGACTTCGCCGTCACCTGCCCCTACCAACTCGCCCCGTGCTCGGTGCCATCCTCGCGACCGTCCTGTTCTCCCTCTCCGCCGTCTCCGGCGCGCGGGTGGCCAAGCTCATGGGCGGCACGGAGGCGAACTTCTGGCGGCTCGCACTGGCCACGCTCTTCCTCGCGGCGCTGGCACACGGGTTCGGCTCCGGGCTGGCGGGCAATGGGTTTTACGTCTTCATCCTGAGCGGGTGCGTCGGCTTCGGGCTGGGCGATGTCTCGCTCTTTCAAGCTTACCCGCGCCTTGGCTCACGGCTGACCATCCTCATCGTGCATTGCCTCGCCGCGCCGTTTGCGGGGCTGGTGGAGTGGCTGTGGCTGGGCACCACGTTGACGGTCGCGCAGGTGGGGTGCGGCGCGGTGATTCTCACCGGCGTGGCCGTCGCGCTCGCGCCGGAGCACGAGTCGCACGAAGCGCGACGGCAATTCGGCATCGGCATTGGTTTCGCGGTGCTCGGCGCGATCGGGCAGGGCGGGGGAGTTGTCCTGAGTCGCAAGGCCTATGAACTTTGCGCGCTTGCACATCAGCCGATGGACGGCCTCACCGCCGCCTACCAACGCATCTTGGGCGGCGTGATTATCTCCGGCCTCGCACTGCTGGTGGTGAAGCGGCAGTTCCTCCTCGCGCGTGCCGAAGTGGTCGCCGCGCCCGGTGACCTCCCCACCGCCGAGAAATGGCGCACCTGTAGAAAGTGGCTCGTCTTCAACGCCCTCGCCGGCCCCACGCTGGGCGTGAGCTGCTACCAATGGGCGCTCAAGACCACGCCCTCCGCCGTCGTGCTCCCCATCGTGGCGCTCTCGCCGCTGGTGGTGATGCCCTTCGCGCGCTGGCTGGAGCAGGAGCGCCCGTCGAAGCGCTCGACGTTCGGCGCGGTCATCGCGGTGGCGGGCGCGGTGGGGCTAGCCTTGGCGAAGTAGCCGCAGTCTTGCGCGCCCCGGCCTTCCCGGTAACTTCCCCGCCCTAGCCGCGTCTGTGACGCGACTGTGACTGTAATTGTGATTCTGAAAACCATGTTCCGCCGCTTCCTCGCCTCGCTGTTCCTCACCACCGCCGTCGCCTTCGCCCAGAACGGTGACAAGCCCGGCGAGAAACAAGAGTCGCGCGTCCCCAAGGAGAAAATCCCCGCCAACCCGCCGCTCACTCCCGAGGCCGCGCTCAAGACCTTCAAGCTCCCGCCCGGCTTCCGCATGGAGGTAGTCGCCGCCGAGCCGATGGTCGAGACGCCCATCGCCATGCAGTGGGACGCCGAGGGCCGGCTCTGGGTGGTCGAGGTGCCCAGCTACATGAACACGCCCAACGCCACCGGCGAGCTGGAACCCATCAATCGCATCTCCGTCCTCGAAGACACCGACGGCGACGGCAAGATGGATAAGAAGACCGTCTTCCTCGACAAACTCGTGCTGCCCCGCTCCACCTGCCTCGCTTACGGTGGCGTGCTCGTCTGCGAACCGCCCGCGCTCTACTGGTATCCCATCGAGCCCGGCCTCAAACCCGGCAAGCGCGTGCTCGTGGACAAGAACTATTCCCCCGGCGCCCTCAAGAACCCCGAACACTCCGCCAACAGCCCGACGTGGTTCCTGAACAACTGGATTGTCTCCGCGAACCACACGTTCCGTTACCGCCGGGTGGAGGACGAGTGGAAGCGTTCGCCGACGACCTTCCGCGGCCAGTGGGGCATGACGATGGATGACTGGGGCCGGCCTTACTACAACTCTAATTCCGACCAGCTACGCACCGATGTCGTGACCAGCGAGTATTACTTCCGCAACCCGCTTTTCCGCACCACCACCGGACTGAGCCGCTCGCCGATGACGAACCAAACAGTCTTCCCCGCGCGCGTGAATCCCGGCGTCAATCGCGGCTACCAGGAGAAGACCCTTAAGCCCGACGGTCGCCTCGACAAATACACCGCCGCCTGCGGCCCGGTCATCTATCGCGGCGACCAGTTCCCGGCGGAGTATCAGGGCAACGCTTTCGTGATGGAGCCGTCCGGCAACTTCGTCCGCCGCGTCCAGTTCACGGAGAAGAACGGCGAGGTCAGCGGCACGAACCCGCACAAGGAATCCGAGTTCCTCACCTCCACCGACGAACTCTTCCGCCCGGTCAACGCCTACACCGGTCCCGACGGCTGCCTCTACATCGTGGACATTTACCACGGCATCCTTCAGCACCGCGTCTTCCTCACCAGCTACCTCCGCAAGCAGGCCGAAGACCGCGGCCTCGACAAGGTCATCCGGCGCGGTCGCATCTATCGCATCGTCCACGACGGCAAGAAACCCGCCGCCCTCCCGCCGCTCGCGAAGGCTGCCCCCGCCGACCTCGTCAACCGCCTGAGCCACCCGAACGGCTGGGTCCGCGACACCGCGCAACGCCTCCTCGTCGAGCAACCCGCCGCCGCCGCCATCGCCCCGCTCAAGCAACTTGCCCTCGCCGCCGCCGACCCGCGCG
>JBDKJY010000035.1:0-69948 GCA_039796295.1 Verrucomicrobiota bacterium | reverse complement strand
GCAAGAGCGGGGCCACCTTGGCCCAAAAGGTGTCCGAGATACGAAAGCCTGGCCCGCGCGTGTGCTTCATGCAGGCCAGCTTGCCCCGCCCGGAAACCCCGTCCCAGGTTATTCGGATAGGCTCTTAACCATCGAGCCAGCAGGCCTTCTATGCGCTTCCGCGCCGCGGGCCAGCAAACTTTCTCCCCGGACCGGGGGCTCAGAATTCGTCCGCCTCAGGGCTGAGTGAAGGCACGTAAATTCCGCCAAGGAAACGGATTTCTCCGCCCCGATTCCTTCGCCCGCCATTCCCTGGCAGCTCTTGGTGAATACACGCTGGGCTGGGCTGGGGAACCCAAAGCCCCGCTTGACGCTGCCTTTCACGACTCCTACGGTGCGACTACAGCTATGAAAGCCCGGCTCGCGCACTCGGCCTTTACCCTCATTGAACTCCTCGTCGTCATCGCGATCATCGCCATCCTTGCCGGGATGCTGCTGCCGGCCCTGAGTAAGGCCAAGGCGCAGGCGAAGATGACCAAGTGCCTCAGCAACCGGAAGCAAATCGCTCTCGGCTTCAGCATCTACGCCGGCGACCACGACGACCAATTACCGCCCTACGCCTACAACTACGGCGGCGTCTATCCCCCGCCCGGCACCCCCACGCAATTTCCCGATTGGAAGACGGTCCTCTCCAGCTATGTCGGCGTGATGACGAACGTCGCCAACGACTTCGAGAACAAGCTCGGCTGCCCGGCGCTCATGACGCCCGCCTTGGGCGGCATCACCACGGCTCCGAACTACAACAAGGTGATTGGCTACCATGTGGTGTCGAGCGGGGCCGGTGGGTCCATGCGCCTGGGCGCGGTGCCCGCCGGCACCTTCCTCGTCGGGGAAGCCACGAACATCGTCATCTACACACCCACCGTGTGGCCCATCACCGTGGACAGCGACGGGGATGGCATTCTGGACACGAGCGTCCCGGCTTCCCTCCCCGGCGTGCAGTTCGGCAACTTTCTCTTCCACCACAACCGCCAGAACGCCTCCATGCTGCCCGGGGTGAATCCCAAGCTCACCGACAAGGGCAATGTCTGCTTCGCCGATGGCTCCGCGCGCGTCGTGAGCCGGGACCAGTGGCTGAAGAATGATGGTGGAATGTGGGGGCCATAGCCGAGGCCGCCCGCGCCAGACGAAGGAGATTGTAACAGAAGCTTTTGAACATCCGTCTCTCGGAGGACTCTGATGCACCAATCGCTTATGAAATCCACGTTGCTTCTCCTCGCCACCCTGTTCACCGCCACCAGCCTGCGCGCGCAGGATTTGCAGCCGCTACCGGCGGAAGAACTCGCCAAGGCCACTGCGCTGCTCATGGAGGCCAGTGCTCGGCTCGGCGAACTTCCGGTGAAGCTCGAACTGGCCCCCGCCCTAGCCGTCGGCTTCAAGGCCGGCGAGGTGGGGGCATTGCTCATTCCCGACCAGCGCCTGAAGGTGGAGAAGGTGGACAAGGCCGACCGGAAGAAGGCCAAAGGCGAGGCGAAGCCGGTCGGGCAGTTGTGGCTCTCCAAAATTGCCCCCAAGGACAAGGACTCGGTGCTGCCCAACGACAAGCTACGGCTGACCAAAATCACCGCCGGGGAAAAGGAACTTGAACTCAGCGTCTTCGCCCTCGCCATCGAATCCTCCGGCAAGCGGGAGTTCCAATTGGTGCTCTACGGCAAAAGCAGTCAACCCGTCCTGCGCGTGCCGCTGACAGCGGACAAGAACAAGGGTGCCGCCGCCCTGGCCATGTCCGGCCGCAAGACGGGCGAAGAGTCGGGCGTCCTAGAACTGCAACTCCTTGGCCGCTTCAAGGCGGAGATTCCCGTCGGCAAGCAGGCGGAGTGAGTCGCCCTTCCCAGCACTAGCCCGTCCTTCGGCCGTCCTTCGGCTTGCCTTCAAACGGTTTTGGTGGTGTCCTCGCGCCACCAGAAAACCACCCCGCTTGAAAACCGCCCTCGTCATTGACGACGACCCCATTGTTCTCTCCGTGCTCTCACGCACATTGGAAGACGCCGGCTGGCGCGTGCTGGAGGCGGACGACGGAGACCACGGCGTGGAGTTGGCCATCGAGCACCGGCCCGATGTCATCGTCTGCGACCTGCTGATGCCGCGCTTCAACGGCTACCAGGTCTGCCGCTCCATCCGCTCGAACCAGACCTTCCTCCCCCAGCCGCGCATCGTCGTCGTCTCCAGCAGTAACTACGCGGCGGACCGCACCAACTCCCTCGAAGCCGGCGCGGACGACTTCCTCCTCAAGCCCGTCAAGCCCGCCGAGCTGCTGCACATCCTCGACCTCGAAGGCGGCACCACCTTCATCCGCAAATCACCGACGATGACCAAAGGGGAGACGCCGCCGGACACGGCGCACTTCCGCCGCGCGCTCGGCTCTCCGCCGACCGTCCGCTTCTGGGGCGTGCGCGGCTCCATCGCCACGCCTGGCGAATCCACGTTGAAATACGGTGGCAACACCGCCTGCATCGAAGTCCGCGCCGACGGTGAGCTCATCGTCCTCGACGCTGGCACCGGCATCCGCAACCTCGGGCGCAAGCTCGCCGCCGAGTTCAAGTCCCAGCCCATCGAACTGACCATCCTCATCTCCCACACGCACTGGGACCACATCCAGGGTTTCCCCTTCTTCATCCCCGCCTATAGCCCGCAGAACCAGATACGCATCATGGGCTACGAAGGTGCGCGCGACGGCCTCCAGAGCGTCCTCACGAGCCAGATGGAAAGCCCCTACTTCCCCGTCTCCATGCAGCAAATGCCTGGCTATCTCAAGGTCGAGGAGCTCAAGGAAATGCAATTCCTCATCGGCACCGTGAAGGTCACCGCCGCCTTCATGAACCACCCCGGCATATGCGTCGGCTACCGCCTCGAAACCAGCGGCGGCTCAATCGCCTTCCTCCCCGACAACGAGCCACACTCCCGCCTCCGCATGGCCCCCGTCACCGATAGCGCACAGTCCTACGAAATCCTCGCCTACGCCCAAAAGCAGGACGAGAAGCTCATCGAGTTCATCCGCGATTGCGACGTGGTCATCATGGACTCCCAATACGACGGCGTGGAATACAAGTCCCACATCGGCTGGGGCCACACCTGCGTGGACGACGCCGTAGCCCTCGCCGTCATCGCCAAGGTGAAGAAACTCTTCCTCTTCCACCACGACCCCGACCACGACGACGCCAAGGTGGACAGCATGGCCGAATGGGCCCGCGAACTCGTCGCCATCCACGGCAGCTCGCTGGAAGTGGAGGCTGCTCGCGAAGGCGTGGAAGTCACGCTGACGCGAACAGGGAAGTAAGCAGTGTTCGGTGTTCAGTCGCCAACCGCGCCCCCTGCGTCGCAAAGCTCGCCTACCAGAAACTGATTACTGAACACTGAACACTGAGCACCCCCCACGTTGAATTTCCTTGGTAGCCCCGCTCCCGCTCCCTAGCCTGCGCTCATGATTCACGTCGGCATTGGTTACGACGTCCACCAACTCACCGAGGGCCGCAAACTCATCCTCGGCGGCGTGGACATCCAGCACACGAAGGGCCTCGACGGCCACTCCGACGCCGATGCCCTCATGCATGCCATCACCGATGCCGTGCTCGGCGCGATTGGCGAAGGCGACATCGGCCAGTTCTTCCCCAACACCGACCCGCGTTGGAAAGGCGCCCCCAGCCGCATCTTCCTCGAAGAAGCCGCCCGCCAAGTTACCCTCCGCCAAGGCCGCCTCATCAACGTGGACGCCACCCTCATCGCCCAAGCCCCCAAGCTCATGCCCCACGTCCAAGCCATGAAGGCCAACATCGCCGCCGCCCTCGGTCTCGACCCGAGGAAGGTCGGCATCAAGGCCACCACCAACGAGCAGATGGGCTTCATCGGCCGCGAAGAAGGCATCGCCGCGATGGCCGTGGCGAGCGTGGACTTGCCGGAGTGAGAGCGAAGCCCGAGGTAATTCGTGATGCCGCTCGACCACACCATGCCAGATTCGACTTCCACGCTTTTCCTCCGGTCGAAGGGCACGATTCTTGGACGAGTTGAATTCCAGCGCGAGGATTGGCCGTGGAATTATGGCCGTTTTCATCCCACCGAGGCTTTTTCGCGATACGCGATGTTGTTTACCGAAGCCGAACGGCTCCGCACTGCTGGTGATTCAGCAGGACACGAGAGGCACGAGTTGATGCGCAAGATTATCGAGTTGGATTTGGAGCTAATTGGGCAGCAGTCCGGTGAGGTGGTAGGCGAACCAGACCTCCTTTGGATTTGCCACGACCAAGTTTCTTGGCGAGGTCATTCCGGCGCACTCCGTGCGATTACTCGCACACAGTCATGAAGGACTGCTCCGCATACTTCCCGACAGGCACCTCATCCACCGCCAACTCTTAACTCTTAATTTTTAACTCTTAACTTTCTCCCCCCATGGCCATCAAATCTGAAGTCGGCTGGACCCGTAAAAACGAGGACGGCACCAAGATGGAAGTCTCCGCCCGTCGCTACGGTGGCGAGTGGCTCTTCTTCCACCAGTTCCGGCGCGGTGACGACTGGGAGCCCATCCAGCACCCGCCCCTCGAAGACTGGCTCGAACTCCTCGACACCGTCCGCCGCCGCATCAACCGCCGCCTCCTCACCCCCGACGAGGAGACCCGCGTGAAGAAGATGATCTACGACCGCTTCCCCGGCACGAAGCTGGACTGAAAGCCCACGGATGACGCGGATAACACGGATGAACTCACTTTCAATCCCCGCGCTGCTTCCATCCGCGTCATCCGTGTTATCCGCGGGCAAATTCTTCCTCCCATGCCTCCGTTGATCCTCGTCACGCCCTGTCAGCAAGCCGCCGGCACCGAGTTTGCCGACGCCTCGATCAGCCTCTCGAACCGCTACACCCAAGCCATCAACGACGCCGGCGGCATGCCCCTTGTCCTCCCCGTCACCGCCACCCGCGACCAACTCGCCGAGCTGGTCCGCCGCGCCGACGGCATCCTGCTCACCGGCGGCGAGGACATCGAACTCAAGCACTACGCCCCCGACACCCCGCCCGAACTCGCCGCCAAACTCGGCGAAGTCGAACCCGCACGCGACCTGCTGGAGTTCGCCCTTGTGGAAGAAGTCTTCCGCCAACGCAAACCCCTCCTCTGCATCTGTCGCGGCCACCAGATGCTCAACGTCGCCCTCGGCGGCACGCTCTACGTGGACATTCCCACGCAACTCCCCGGCGCGCTCGCGCACAAGCAAGTCGAGCGCAAGTTCGACCTCGTCCACGAAGTCACCCTCGCCCCCGACTCCCAACTCGCCGCCCTCCTCGCCACCACGCAGACCGGCACCAACAGCACGCACCACCAAGGCATCGCCCGCCTCGCCGACGCCCTCCGCGTCACCGGCACCACGAGCGACGGCGTCATCGAGACGATGGAACTGCGAGACCCAGCGCTCCTCCCCTTCCTGCAATCCGTCCAGTTCCACCCCGAGCGCCTCTACGACCGCTACCCGCACTTCGCCCACCTCTTCCGCGCCTTCGTCCGCGCCAGTGCGGGCCAGTAAGCCGTGCTCTACTTCGACCACAACGCCACCACCCCGCTCCACCCCGCCGCGCGCGACGCCTGGCTCGCCGCGACCGAGCGCTACATCGGCAACCCCTCCAGCCTCCACCGCCTCGGCTCCCGCGCCGACGCCGCCCTGAGCGAAGCCCGGCAAAAACTCGCAGCCCTCCTCGGCTGCGACGCCCTCGACCTCGTCTTCACCTCCGGCGCGACCGAGTCCGCCAGCACCGTCTTCCACCACTACGCCCGCACCCTCCCGCCCGACGCCGAAGTCTGGCTCTCCGCCATCGAGCATCCCTGCGTCACCGCCGCCGCCCGCCACTATTTCCCGAACCGCCACCGCGTCATCCCCGTCACCCGCGACGGATTGGTGGACCTCAAATGGCTCCGCACCCAACTCCCCAGTCCCCGAGACAAACGCACTGACTCCCCCATTCCGCATTCCGCACTCCACACTCCGCATTCCCCCGCCCTCCTCGCCGTCATGGCCGTGAACAACGAGACCGGCGTCCTCCAACCCGTGACTGAGTTGCAAGAACTCGCGCGCACCCACGCCATCCCCTACTTCTGCGACGCCGTGCAAGCCCTCGGCAAACTCCCCGCCACCGGCCTTGGCGGTTGCGACTGGGTCAGCGGCAGCGCCCACAAGTTCGGCGGCCCGCGCGGCGTTGGCTTCCTGAAATGCCCGGCGAAGGGCCGCGTGGAACCGCTCCTGCACGGCGGCTCCCAAGAAGAAGCCCGCCGCGCCGGCACCGAAAACGTCCCCGGCATCCTCGCCATGGTCGCCGCACTGGAACTCCGCGAGGTAGGGCGCGTCTGTCCCCAGCGCGCCGACGAACCTACCGACCACTCAACCGGCGCGCTGGGACAGGCGCGCCCTACCCTCCGCGACACCTTCGAGCGCCAACTCCGCCGCGCCCTCCCCGGCACCCAAATCATCGGCGCGAAATCCCCGCGCGTCTGGAACACTACCCTCGCCCTCCTGCCCGAAGCCGACTGCCGCACCCGCTGGGTCGTGAAGCTCGACAAACTCGGCGTCGCCGTCTCCACCGGTTCCGCGTGCGCCAGCGGCAAAGAAGAACCCAGCCCCGTCCTCACTGCGATGGGCTACACCCCCGCCGAAGCCGCCCGCGCCCTCCGCTTCAGCGCCGGCTGGGAAACCACCGAGGCCGACTGGCAACAACTCCTCGCCGCGTTGCAGCAAGTCCAACGCGAAATGCAACCACCCCGCCGCAAGTAGCGGCACGCTATGGAGTGCGACGGCCGAGCGCAGCCCACACCGGCCTTCGCCTCCTTTGAGCAACCCGGCTCCAGGTCCACAGCATCCTTGGCGAAAACCAAGACTCGACGCTCCCCTGCCCCGCGCTAAACTAGCCTCGTCATGTCAACGATTGCGCCGCCCACGCCTCCGCAGAAAATCAACCTCCGCCGCCCTGAAATCATGGAGGCGGTCCAAGCCCAAGTGGAGTCCCACTATCGCAGCACGCTCGTCGAGCGCATCCGCGCCAACGGCAACCAGCTCGCCGCTCCCGGTCTGACCATCAAACTCGCGAAGGAGTTCGGCTTTTGCTACGGCGTCGAGCGCGCCATTGACCTCGCCTACGCCGCCCGCCGCTCCTTCCCGCCGGAGAAACCCATCTACCTGCTCGGCGAGATCATCCACAACCCCGAGGTCAACGACCAGATTCGCAACCTCGGCATCCGCATGCTCGCGAATAAACCGACCGACGTGGAACTCGCCGTCTTGCAGCGCGAGGACGTCGTCATCATCCCCGCCTTCGGCACCGAGGTCACCACGCGCCGCAAGCTGGAGGAAAAGGGCTGCCTGCTCGTGGACACCACCTGCGGCGACGTGATGAGCGTGTGGAAGCGCGTCCGCCAATACTCCAAGGAGAGCGTCACCAGCATCATCCACGGCAAGGCCAAGCACGAGGAAACCAAGGCCACGACCTCGCAGGCGACCGCTTACGGTGCGGGCCACTACCTCGTCGTGTTCACCCTCGCCGAGACGGATTACGTCTGCGACTACATCCTGCGCGGCGGGGACAAGGCGGAGTTTTTGGAGAAGTTCAACGGGGCTTACTCCCCTGGCTTTGACCCCGACCTGCACCTCACCGCCGTGGGTGTGGCGAACCAGACGACCATGCTGCGCGGCGAGACCGAGGAAGTGCAGCGCCGCTTCAAGGCCGCGATGGAAAAGAAATACGGCGCTGACAAGGTGCCCGAGCACTTCCGCTTCTTCGACACCATCTGCGGCGCGACCCAGGACCGGCAGGACGCCTTGGAGAAACTCCTCCTCACCAAGCTCGACCTGCTCCTCGTCGTGGGCGGCTACAACTCCTCGAACACCTCGCACCTCGCCGAGATGGGCGAGAAAGTCCTGCCGACCTACTTCATCAAGAACGCCGCCAAGATGGAATCCGCCGCGCTCATCCGGCACTGGAACCAGCACACGCACGTCGAGGAGAGCACCCCGGCCTGGCTGCCCGCCGGCACCATCACCGTGGGCATCACCGCCGGCGCGAGTTGCCCGAACAACTTGATCGAGGACACCATCCGCCGGCTCTTCGAGCTGCGTGGGATTGCGGTGCAGGAGCTGTTGGCGAACTAGCGGCGGCTTCCTTTCAATCGGCAATCGGCAATCGTAAATCGCCAATTGAAATGCCCTGCACCCGCACTGAACTCGAAGCCCGCGAACGCCAGTTCCTCGCCCCGTTCGCCCAGTTCTCCGCTGACACGCGCGGACGCAAGCACGCCGAAGCTCCGCCCGAGTGGCGCACCCATTACCAGCGCGACCGCGACCGCATCATCCACTCGCGCGCCTTCCGTCGGCTGGAATACAAAACCCAGGTCTTCCTCAACGGCACCGGCGACCACCTCCGCACCCGGCTCACCCACACCATGGAAGTTGCCGGCATCGCCCGGAACATCGCTCGCGCCCTCCGCCTCAACGAAGACCTCACCGAGGTCATCGCCCTCGCCCACGACCTCGGCCACTCCCCCTTCGGCCACACCGGCGAGGAGACGCTCGACCGCCTCATGCGCCCGCACGGCGGCTTCGAGCACAACCGCCAGAGCCTCCGCGTCGTCGAACTGCTCGAGCAGAAATATCCCGGCTTCCCCGGCCTGAACCTCTCGTGGGAAGTCCGCGAAGGCCTCGTAAAGCACTACTCCGCCTACGACCATCCCAGCAAACGCCCCGACTTCGACGCCAAGCACTCCTCCCTCGAAGCCCAGGTCGCCAACCTCGCCGACGAAATCGCCTACTACAGCCACGACCTCGACGATGGCCTCGACGCCGGCCTGCTCACCGAAACCAAACTCCGCCGCGACGTGAAACTCTGGGCCGGAGCCGCCCGCCGCACCCACCGCGAACACGGCGCGTTGCCCGACGAATGCCGCCGCTACTTCATCATCCGCTGCCTCATTGACGACCACGTCCGCGACGTCGTCGAGACCAGCGAAGCCAGCATCGCCGCCGCTGGGGTGAAGTCCGCCGACGCCGTGCGCCTCCACCCCAAGCCGCTCATCCGCTACAGCGACACGCGCCGGAAGCTCAACCTCGAGTTGCGGAAATACCTCTACCAAAACCTCTACCTCAGCGACGCCGTCCACGCCCCACACGTCCGGGCCACGCGCATGCTGGAGGAGCTCTTCCACCACCTCCTGAAACATCCCGCCGACACCGACGCCTGGACGCACAAGTGCGCAGAGCAAGCAGGCTGGCCCCGAGCCGTCTGCGATTACTTGGCCGGCATGACCGATCGGTATGCAATCACCGAACACGAGCGCGTGACGCCCGGCCGTGGCCAGGCCGCACCGGGTCGGCTCGGCCAGCGCATCCCCGCCACCCGCAGTCGAAAACCGCGCGCCTCCGCCGGAGCGATGCTGGTGCCCCAAGTCCCGGTAGCTGCGACGCCCCATCGCACTAAACTGCCGGTGCCCCCGCGTCGCCGGGCGTAGGCCGCCAGCGCCCCGAACACCCGCAGGCTGTCGCAAAGCTCAACACACAAAGGCAGCGGTGTAGGCAGCGCTGGCAGCCCCTGGCCCCCAGAACGGCAGCGGTTGCTGACATTACCGAATCCATCCAGAAGAACCTCACGCAAGGGCCGCCAAGGGCGCAAAGCGGAAGCGAGCAAGCCCGCTGTATCCAACTAGCCGGAACCCTTCCTTTGAAACCACCAAGGCACAAAGAACACGAAGGCCAGACAGGGAAATCAGGGATTTGGCGAAGGAGGGGGAAGGCACTCCAAACTGTGCGGTTAGAGTGGTTGCACGCCCCGGCTTCGGTGCCTGGCCTTTGTGCCCTTCGTGCCTTGGTGGTTCAAGCCAACGGCATCATTCCGGATTAGCCCAGCGGATCGCGACCGTAGCGCAGGTTTTCAACCTGCGTCGGCCACGCACTGCTCTGAACCGCTTGGAACCGGAGGTGACCGCCAGCTGCCAGCCCCGTAACAGCTGACTGCACGTCTGCGCTACGAAAACTGGCCGCGCGCCTTCGGGGTTCGCGTTGAGCTTAGGCTTGAAAACGCTGCGCCACCGGTTATCTACAGGCCAACGCTATGCCGTCTTTCAGCTACGTCGCCCGTGAAGCCGCCTCCGGGCGGGAGATTCGTAATGTCATCGAGTCCAACACCGAGCAGGAGGCCATCGCCAATCTGCTGGGGCGCAACCTCCTCGTCGTCTCCATCACGGAAGCTAGCGGCAAGAAGGGCAAGGCCACCACCGGATCGGTCCCGCTTCAGGATTTGGTGATGTTCACCCGCCAGCTCGCCACGCTGATTGACGCAGGCATCGCCATCGTGAGTTCCCTTCAGGGCCTGGCCGAGCAGACGGACAACAAGATCATGCGCGATGTCATCCGCGACATCTGCGCGCGCGTCGAGGCGGGCGACAACTTCTCGGCGGCACTGATGAAGCACCCCAAGACCTTCGAACGGCTCTACTGCTGCATGGTGGATGCCGGCGAGAAGGGCGGCTTGCTCGCGGAGATTCTCGCCCGCCTCGCCACCTATCTGGAGAACACCGTCCGGCTCCAGAAGAAGGTGAAGTCGGCGATGATGTATCCCACCATCGTCACCCTCGTCGCCGTCACGATTACCGCCTTCTTGCTCGTCAAGGTGGTGCCCACCTTCGGCGAAATCTTCTCGGGCTTCGGCGCGAAGCTGCCCGCCCCCACGCAGATCCTCATCGACCTGTCCGAGTTCTTAAAAAAATATTGGTGGATGATCTTCCTCGCGGTAGGGGCCCTGATTTGGGGCTGGTTCCAGTTCATCAAGACCAAGTTCGGCGAGGAGTTCTGGGACAGGAACCGCATCCGCCTGCCAGTCTTCGGCCACATCGCGCACAAGATCTGCCTCGCGCGCTTCGCCCGCACGCTGGCCTCGCTCATCCGCTCCGGCGTGCCGATCCTCGAGGTGCTGAACATCACCGCCAATTGCGTCGGCAACGTCGTCATGGAGAAGGCCATCCGCACCGCCATGGCGGACATCGAGCGGGGCGACGGCATCTCCGTCGCGCTGGGGCGGCACCCGATCTTCCCGGTGATGATCATCCGCATGCTCACGGCCGGCGAGCAGACGGGCAAGATTGACGCCATGCTCGAGCGCGTCGCGGACTTCCTCGATGACGAGATCGAGACCATCCTCGGTGGCCTGACCTCCCTGATCGAACCGCTGCTGATCGTGTTCCTCGGTGTGACCGTCGGCAGCATCGTGATCGCGATGTTCCTGCCCATCTTCAAGATGAGCGAGATCATCAACCCGCCGGGGCGCTGACGCTGGCGAAGGCAAAAGTAAAAAGGCAAAAGGAAGGCGCTGCGCAAGCCCGCCCCTTTTGCCTTTTGCCTTTTGCCTTTTGCCTTTTGCCTTCTTGATTGGCTCGTGTTCGCCCGCGTCACCCTTGAGATCGCCCTTCGTCGGGAGTTCGACTACGCCATCCCACCGGAGCTGGCTGGACGGGTGGAGGTCGGCACACGGGTAAAAGTCCCCTTCGGCCACCGGCAGGTCATGGGCTGCGTCACGGCCCTCACGGAGCAGTCCACGCACACGAACCTCCGCCACCTCACCGGCGTCGTCGGCAATCAATCCCTCGTCACGCCCCGCGTGCTACAGCTCGCGCGCTGGATTGCGGACTACTACTGCTGCGCGCCGGAGACTGCCTTGAAGAGCGTGCTGCCCGAGGTCGTGCGCCGCGAGCAAGACGGCTGGCGCGAACGCCTCTTCGTCCGCCTCCTCCCCGCGACCGGCGAGACTCCAAAGCTCACCAAGCGTCAGCAGGAAATTCTCAACCTCCTCGAAGAGCGCCGCGAGATGCCGCTCCAAGAACTCCTCGAACTCGCCGAGACCACCGCCGAAACCGTCCGCCGCCTCGAGGACAAGCACCTTGTCCTCATCACCAACCAAGTCTCCGAGCGCGACCCCTACGCGAAGGACGTCATCAGCCGCACCGAGTCGCTGACGATGAACGCGGAGCAGGCCGTAGCACTGGCGGCGATTTGCGCACGCATGGATGAAGCGGAGAGGTGTGAGAGTGTCAGTGTGGGAGCGCGTGAGAGTGGGAAGACGGACGCTCGCACCCTCGCACCCTCGCACCCTCGCACTCCAACGCCCGCCACCTTCCTCCTCCACGGCGTCACCGGTTCGGGGAAGACGGAAGTTTACTTGCAGTCCATCGCGCACGCGCTGGCGCAGGGGAAGGGTGCCATTGTCCTCGTGCCGGAGATTGCGCTCACGCCGCAGACCGTCGAGCGCTTCAAGGCTCGCTTCAGTCACGGGCCGCTTCAGACGCAGGTCGCCGTGCTGCACTCGCACCTCAGCTCCGGCGAGCGGCATGATGAGTGGCACAAGATCCGACAGGGCCGAGCGCGCATCGTCATCGGCGCTCGCTCGGCCATCTTCGCGCCTGTCGAACCGCTCGGGCTCATCATCGTGGACGAGGAGCACGAGCATTCCTACAAGCAGGAGGAAGCCCCGCGCTACCACGCGCGCGATGTCGCCGTCGTGCGCGGGCAGATGGACAACGCCGTCGTCGTGCTCGGCTCCGCGACGCCTTCGATGGAGAGCTTTTACAACGTCCAGCGCGGCAAATACGCCTTGCTCGAACTCAAGCTCCGCGCCGACGACAAGAAGATGCCCATCGTCCGCGTCGTGGATATGCGGCAGGCCGCGCGGAAGGAAAAAGGCACGCCCATCTTTTCGGAGGAACTCAAGGAGGCCATCACCAAGCGCCTTGAACGCAAGGAGCAGACGATGCTCTTCCTCAACCGGCGCGGCTACTCCAGCTCGCTCCAGTGCCCGCAGTGCGGCTTCGTGGCTGAGTGTCCGAATTGCAGCGTCGCCCTCACCTACCATCGCAAGGCGCAGAAAATCTGTTGCCACATCTGCGGCCACGAGGCGCCCGCGCCCACCGCTTGCCCGGAGCCGAAGTGCCGCAGCGCCGCCATCCGCTACGCCGGCCTCGGCACCGAGCGCGTGGAGGAGACGCTGACCAAGCTCTTCCCGCACGCCCGCATCGCGCGGATGGACTCCGACCTCATGAAGCGCAAGGAGGACTACCGCCGCGTGCTCGGCGACTTCAAGGCCGGCAAGACCGACATCCTCGTCGGCACGCAGATGATTGCGAAGGGCCTGCACTTCGAGAACGTCACGCTCGTCGGCGTCATTCACGCGGACCTCAGCCTGCACATTCCCGACTTCCGCGCGGGCGAGCGGACCTTTCAGTTGCTCACGCAAGTCTCCGGTCGCGCCGGTCGCGGCGAGGTGGAAGGCGAAGTCTTCGTGCAGAGCTTCACGCCCTTTCATCCCGCCATCCAATATGCCCGCCGCCACGACTTCATCGGCTTCTACGAGCAGGAGATCGAGTTTCGCGAGCAGCTCAACTACCCGCCGGCCTCGCGCCTCGCGATGCTCACGTTCAAGGGACGCAACGAGGAGAAGGTGAAACTCATGGCGGAGTATGTGACGCGCGAACTGGAAGCGCTCGCGAGCGGGAAGGCGGTGCCAGGGTGTGAGGGTGCGAGGGTGCGAGAGATGGAACTGCTGCCGGACGATGCCCCCACTCAAACTCTCACACCCTCGCACTCTCGCACTCCCGCGCTCCGCGACCTCATCCTCTCCGGCCCTGCCCCCGCGCCGCTGCTGCGCGCCGAGACCTTCTACCGCTACCAGCTCATGCTGCGCACCAAGCAGATGCCGCGCGTGAGCAAGGTGCTGGCGACGCTGCTGGAGCAAATCGAATTGCCCGAGGATGTCACGCTGACGGTGGACATCGACCCGGTGAGCTTGATGTAGCGCGGCCGAGAAGTGTTGCCCTAGGCACCGAAGAGCGGGGTGAAAGTGGCATTGACTTCACCCATCTGCCTTCCTACCGTCCGCGCGTAAATACCGCGCGATTGGCCCCGAATTTACGTTTCGGGGCCATGTTTTTTTGTAGCGGTCAGCAGTCAGCGGTCAGCCGTCAGCCCCGCGCATTGCTGAATGCTGATCGCTGACTGCTGAGAGCTTTATATGTCCAACACGATTCTCGTCGGCGCCCAGTGGGGCGACGAAGGCAAAGGCAAAATCATCGACGTCCTCACCGAGGACGCGGACATCGTCGTCCGCTACGCCGGCGGCAACAACGCCGGCCACACGGTCATCGTCGGTGGACAGAAGTTTGTCCTCCACCTCATCCCCTCCGGCATCCTGCGCCCCGGCAAGACCTGCGTCATCGGCAACGGCGTCGTGCTCGACCCCATCGGCCTCGTGAAGGAACTGGACGGCTTGGAGAAGCTTGGCGTGAAGGTCTCACCTGAGAACCTGCTCATCTCCGAGACCGCCCATGTGGTCTTCCCCTACCACCGCGAGCTGGACGGCGCGCGTGAACTGGCCAAGGGCAAGGGCAAGATCGGCACCACCAAGCGCGGCATCGGCCCGTGCTACGGCGACAAGGCGGCGCGTGTGGGTTTGCGCGTCTCGGACCTCATCAACCCCGAGCGCTTCGCCACCAAGCTCAAGGCTCGCGTCAAGGACGCCAACGCCCATCTCAAGGGCCTCGGCGTGAAGCCCGTGAGCTACCGGAAGATTCTCGCCGACTACTCCGTCGCTGCCGACATCCTCCGCCCGCACGTCGCGAACACCGTTCACTACCTGCACAACGCCACGCGCGCGAAGCAGGGCATTCTCTTCGAGGGCGCGCAAGGGACGTTCCTGGACATTGACCACGGCACCTACCCTTACGTCACCTCGTCGAACACCACGGCGGGCGGCGCTTGCACCGGCTCCGGCGTGCCGCCGCACAAGATGGACAAAGTCGTCGGCGTGATGAAGGCCTACACCACGCGCGTGGGCGAAGGTCCGTTGCCGACGGAGAACGCGCAAATCTCCGACCTCCTGCACGGGATGGGCCGCGAGTTCGGCTCGACCACCGGTCGCATGCGGCGCTGCGGCTGGTTCGATGCGCTCGCCACACGTTACGCCACGATGGTCAACGGCATTGACGAGCTGGCGGTAACGAATCTCGACGGCCTCGACTCACTGGCGAGCATCCAAGTCTGCACCGGCTACCGCGTCGGCGAAGTGAAGTTCGACCACCTGCCCAACGACATCGAGGTGCTCGCGCTGTGCGAACCGGTTTACGTCGAGTTGCCCGGCTGGCAGGTGGACACCAGCAAGGCCCGCAAGTGGAAAGACCTCCCGCCCAAGGCCCGCGACTACCTCAAGTTCATCGCCGACCAGACGGGTGCGAAGCTGAAGATCGCCTCGGTCGGGCCGGGCCGGGACCAGACGATCTTCCTGTAGGCGGGAAGGGCCGAAGTTGGCCGCACTGAACGCAGAGAGACGCGAAAGGAGAAGTCTCTCCGCTTGCTTTGCTGGTAACGGACTCCCCCTTCACTGACCTTACCGCAACGGCTCTGCTTTGTGGGTGCTGCGGTCGTGGCGACCACTGGAGCCGGGCCTTACGTCGCGGGCGGCGGGGTGGGCGGGGGCGTGCGGTGGAAGAACTTGGTGACGTTCTCGGCGTCAATGTCGGCGAAGTCCACGGTGGCTTCGGGGGCGCGGTGGCGGGCGATTTTCAGCAGTTCGTAGAGGCCGATGACGGGGGTGATGGCTTCGTCCTCAATCTTCTTGGCCTCCAAGTCGGCGTTGAAGACCACAATGAGGAGGCAGGTGTCGTCCACTTGCCGGATCAGGGTCTGGTAGCCGGTGCCGCCGACGCGGAGATGGGTGAAGAAGTTTTCCTTGAGTCGGCGGGACATAGCTTGCGCGGCGCTGAAGGCGTTCGAGGCAAGGCTGGCGAACTCGGCGGGGTCGGCGGGCATCTCGCCGCCGGCGCGGTGGATGAGGTAGCCGGCGCTTTCCACCATGAGCGCGGCGAGCGCGCCGCTGCGGGTGACGAAGTCCTTCAGCAGCCGGTCGAGCTGCTCGACATCCTCCGTGGTGAGCTGGGGAAAACCGGTCACAATACGGAATGCGGAATGCGGAATGCGGAATGGGGGACGCGAAGCGCCTCCGGCTGACCGCTGACTGCTGACCGCTGTTCGCTGTTCGCTCTCCCCTTCATCACTTGCCGGTGCTCAGGAATTTGTTCAGCAGCAGACCGGTGATGGCATTGAGCGTCTCGAAGACGCCTTCGCACTTGGGGGCGACGGCGGGGAAACTCGGGACTTGGACGTCTCGGTTGTTCAGGAGGAAGTCCATGTATTCGGTGGGGGCAGGGTTGGCGGAGTCGCGCTTGTTGTATTGGAGGACATAGGGGATGTCGGCCAGGTTGAGCTTCAGGGTCTTGAGGTTGTCCTCCATGTTTTTGAGGCTCTCGACGTTTTCTTCCATCTTCTCGTAGGTGGAGTCGGCGACGAAGACGAGGCCGTCCACGCCGCGCAATACGAGCTGGCGGGTGGTGTTGTAGATGACCTGGCCGGGGACGGTGTAGAGTTGGAACTTGGTCTTGTAGCCCTTGATGGTGACGGTCTCGAGGGGGAAGAAGTCGAAGAAGAGCGTGCGGTCGGAGCTGGTGGCGAGGGAAACGATCTTGGTTTTGCTCTCCGGGTTGGCGGTCTGGACGTTGCCGAAGATGGACTCGAGGTTGGTGGTCTTGCCGGACTTGGCGGGGCCGTAATAGACGATCTTAACCTGCAGTTCTTTTGTGGCTTGGTTGATGATGGCCATAGGCTATTTGCGCTGACGGGCGATTTCGGTGGCGACGGTCTGGAGCTGGGGCAGGGGCAGGAGGTGGCCCTTGCGGCTCATCACGGTGAAGAAAATCTTGTCGAGCTTGAAGACGGCCCAGTGGTGGCCGTCGGCGACGAGGGAAACCACGTTGGGGTCGCCGAGCTTCATCTGGCGGGCTTGATCGCCGGTGACGGAGAAGAGCTTGGGCAGGGCGTAGGCGAGGAGCTCCGGCGGGAGCGTGGCCTGGAGTTCGGCGGCGGCGAGGTGGCCTTCCTGGAGCGAGAGCATCGCGCCCGCGACGCCGGGGATGGCGATGACGGCCTGGATGATTTCGGTCGGGGTCCAGTGGGTTTTCTCCGGCTTGCCGAGGGCTTCGCCGAGCTTGGTGTCCACGGGCACTGGGGGAGCCGGCGCGGCCACGGGCACGGTGAGCGAGGGGGCCGGGACGCGGTTCAGGAAGGTGCTGGTGCCGCTGTCGCCGGAGCCGGCGGGCTTGGCTCCGCCCCGCATGTTCGCCATGAAGGGCTGCACGAGCACGCGCAGGGGGAGGGAGAGCACGGTGTTGTCCGCGAGGGAGGGGCCGACGGCGGGTTTCATCCAGCTCCGCAACTGGCCCCAAGTGAAGCTGACCTTGCCGCTCTTCATCGCGTTGCCGAGCTGCTCGCGCGGGAACTCCACCGTCGCATCGCCCAAGTCGGTGGCTTCCTTGCGGACATTGTCCGGCCAGCCCACGGTGAGGACCGCGAGCTTCACGGGCACGACGCCGGAGGCCGCTTCCTCGGGCGCGGCGGGCGTGGAGGCCGGGCTGAACAGGGCGGGGGCGGCGGTAAATGGTTCGGGGGCCGGTTGGAAACTGGTGAAAGTCGTGCCGCCTTTGGGCGCTTCAGCCGCGGGCTGGAAGGCGGGGGCAAAGGCCGGGGTGAAGGCGGCAGCCGCGGGCGCGGGCGCGGGCGCGGGCGCGATGGGCGCAACGACGGGCGGAGCGGCGGGCGCCGGAGCCGCACCGGGGCCACGGCCGAGGCCAGAGAAGAAACTGCCGGCGGCGGGTTCAGCCTTGGGGGCGGCCTTGCGCTTCATCCACGGCCCGGCGACGCGGAGGACTTCCGGCAACGGCAAATCCACCAGCGCATCGCCCTGACCACCGGCACTGAAGAGACCGGCGGGCGCGGCGGCGCGCAGTTCCTCGAACGTGATGCGCACCGCGCCGGTGGCGAGCTGCGCGAGCACCTTGGCCGTGGGCACGTTGACTTTCTCGTCTGGGTTCGCGGCTCGCGTCGCGAGTGGCTTGAGCGCCACGGGCAGCCGGTCGAGCACCGACTTGAGCGCGATGGGAAGGCTTTCGGGGGGCGCCTCGGCACTTGGCGCAGCGGGGCTGGCGGGGGTTCCCCCACCTGAAGCCGACAGTCCTCTGATGGAATCCAACATGAGCTTTGAGGGCCTTCCCACGCTGCAACAGCCGCGCGGAAATGCGCCGTGAGTGTCCGCCCAAATCACTTGAAGTGGCAAACAAAAAGCGCACACTGCGGCCCACGTGGGCGCGCAAAATAAAATCCTTATCCTCGACGACGAGGCGCAGTTTCTGGAGTTGTGCCAGGAACTACTCGGCACCCTGCCCGCCAAGCCCGAGGTGCGCACCGCCTCCTCGGGCGCGCACGCCATCGCGCTGCTGGAGGCCGAGCCGTATTCACTACTGCTCACCGACCTGCGGATGCCGAACATGGACGGCTTCCAAGTGCTGGCCATCGTCCGACGGCGCTTCCCCGGCCTGCGCACGGTGGTGATGACCGGCGTGGTGGAGGACGAGTATCGCTCCCGCGCCTACGCGATGGGGATTGACCTCTATCTGGAGAAGCCCAAGACCGCGACCGACATCAAGATGTTCGTGGACTGCGTCGAGTCGTTACTCGTGCGCGAGGAGTCGGGCGGCTTCCGCGGCGTGCAGAGCAAGTCGCTCACGGACATCGTGCAGATGGAGAGCCTCTCGCAGTCCTCCGTCACGCTCAAGTTCACCAACGGTCCCTTCGTTGGCAAAATCTGGCTGCTCAACGGCGACCTCATGGACGCAGAGATGGGCGAGCTCAAGGGCGAGGACGCCTTCAAGAAAATCATGTCGTGGCGCTCCGGCACCTTCGAGCACCTGCCCGCCGACGCCACCCGCGAGCGCCGCATCCTGAACTCCGTCCAAGGCCTCCTGCTCGACTCCGCGCAGATGCTCGACGAGATGGCTGCCGGCGAAGTCCCCGGCTCCGGTGGCCAGAAGGCGGCCAACGCCTCACCCCTGGCGGAGCTGGCCCGCAGCCCCGGCGTCGAGTTCGTCCTCACCACCGCGATGGGCAAGGGCCAGGAGTTCCAGCACTACGCCTGCGAGACCCCCGACAAAACCGCGCTCTGGGCCGCCCGCGCCGCCGAGCGCTTCAACCAGCTCGGCGACAAAATCAAGGCCGGCACCCTCCAGCAAGTCATCACCACCGGCTCCCAGCGCGGCACAGGCCTCGCCACCAAGGGCGAAAAAGTCCTCTGCGCTGGCTTTCAGCGCGGGCGCACCGGCGGGCAGATTTTGGAAACCCTCAAACAGATGGCCGCACAATGGGTCTCTTAGACTTTTTCTCCTCCAAGAAAGACGCCCCGACGCTCGGTCGCCTGCCCAGCGGCAGCTTCACCGTGGACCGCGATGGCAACGTCCTTACCTCCACCCTCCCACGCTCCTTCGGCGAGGCGAACGTGCGCGAAATCGGCAAGACCGTCATGGATGCCATGGTGTCCGCGCGCGAGGCAAACCTCCCGGTGGCCGAGCTGGCCATCTATTTCAGCGCCTTGAAAATCACCGCCAAGGAGCAACGCGGCGGCGTCATGATTTTTCTTGCCCCGGTTCGTTGACGCCCCCTAAATCGCCGCGCCTCTGCGGCTTATGCGCAACAAAAAACTCGATCAGCTCATTCTCGAACTCGAAACCCACGTCGAGTGCTGGAAGGAGTTCAACCATTACCTCGCGCTCGCCCGTTCGAAGAACTTCACCCCCGAGGACGAGACGCAATTCCTCGAGGTCAAAAGCAACATCACCCAAGGCTTCGAGATGCTGATGAGCCAGGTCGAGGGCGGCGGCGCTCCCCCGCGCGAGGAAGTCCACGCCATCCTCACCAACGCCCCCTCCATCCGCTACATGAGCGAGTTGGCGGACAACTCCCTGCGCGGCCTCGAAAACCAGTGGCACAAGACCTTCCTCGACTGGCAAGGCATCCTCGGCCAGCTCAAGGTGAAGCAGAAGGAGCTGGACGGAAAATCCTTCTTCAGCAGTCTGTTTGGGAAGAAGTAAGCGAGGCGAAAGGAGTTGAAAGTCCCGTGAGTTGAGAGTTGAAAGTGGGTCACATTTTCATCCGCAGTCGTCTTTCAACTTTCAGCCTTCAACTCTCAACTCCCCTTCGAGAACTCCTCCGCGTGGTAGCTACTGCGCACCATCGGCCCGCTGGCGACGTGGACGAAGCCCATTCCCTCCGCGCGCTTACCCAACTCCGCGAACTTGTCCGGATGGATGAACTCCACAACTGGCAGATGCTTCAGCGTCGGCTGGAGGTATTGGCCCAGCGTAAGAATGTCGCAACTGGACTGGCGCAAATCCTCCATCGCCGTCAGGACTTCTGCCTCCGTCTCACCCAGCCCCAGCATGATGCCCGACTTCGTGAAGACATCCGGCCGCCGCGCCTTCACCTTCGCCAGCACCGAGAGCGAGCGCTCGTAAGTCGCGCGGTGGCGCACGCTGGGCGTGAGGCGGCGGACGGTCTCGAGGTTGTGATTGTAAATCTCCGGGTTCGCCGCGAGCACCGTCTCGATGCAGTCGTCCTTGTCGAGGAAGTCCGGCACCAGCACCTCAATGACGATGCCGGGATTAGCCGCGCGCGTGGCCTCGATGGTCTGCCGGAAATGCTCCGCGCCGCCGTCCGCGAGGTCATCGCGCGCCACGGCGGTGATGACGACGTGCTTGAGCCCCATGCGCTTCGTCGCCTCGGCCACGCGCTGCGGCTCATCGGCTTCGAGCGCGAGCGGCTTGGCGGTGGAAACGGCGCAGAAGCCGCACGCGCGGGTGCAGCGGTCGCCGGCGATCATGAAGGTCGCCGTGCCCTTGCTCCAGCACTCCCAATGGTTCGGACACTTCGCGCTCTCGCAGACCGTGTGGAGATGCAGGTCGTTGAGCAAGTCACGCGTCTTCGTGAACGCGCTGCTGGTGGGCAACGAGAGCCGCAGCCACGCGGGCAGGCGCGGGCGCGGGGCGGGCGGGGACAGAAGCGAGGTCATTGTTTCAGCCACAGATAAGCACAGATGAAACACAGATGGACCAGAGAGGCAAATGCGGAAGCTTTCCCGATCTGCGTTTCATCTGTGTCCATCGGTGGCTAATCAAAGTCGTTCTTCCTCCACCAAGCCTCGATCTCCGGCGGGCCGAAGTCGCCAAGCACCTTGCCATCCACCTCGATGGTGGGCGCGCAACTCTGGCCGGAGAGGCGCTCCATCTCGTCATAAGCCTTGTCGTCGGCCATGACGTTGATGACCTCATACTCCACGCCCCGCGCGTCGAGCCAGTCCTCGGCCTTCGAGCACCACGGGCAATAGGGTTTGATGAAGAGGCGGACGCGGGTGGGTTTCATGCGTGAACTTTGATTCAGTTTTCCGTGATGGTTTCCGTGATAAATGTGTCCTGATGCTCGTAGCACGGGGCGCAGCAGCAGAGCAGGCGCAGCACCTCGGGGCCCGTGTTCCAGAGCTTGTGCTTCTTGCCCGGCGGGATGGCCACGGCGTCGCCGGCGCGCACCTCGCGCTCCTCGGCCTCGATGCGCATCCGGCCCGTGCCGTGGGTGATGTAGTAAATCTCCTCCGACTTCGCGTGGTAGTGCTCCATCGTGCTGCCGCCCACCGGCACGCGCGCCTCGGCGAGCGACTGGTTGCGGATGCCGGCGTTGCGATACGCCAGGAGTTCTCGGATTTCGGAGCCGTCCTTTGTTGTGAAGGCCGGCACCGCGTCAATGTGCGTCACGTCCATAAGCAGGGCCGACGATGCCGCTGCCTCGGTGGCAAGGCAATGCGGGGATTGAAGGCTGGCAGGCGGCGTGTTGACTCAAATCCACGTAGATCCCGCAGTTGAGGTTCTTCCCCGGGCGGGGCCGAGGGCATTTTGATGGGCGAGTCGGCGCAGTTGAGCCCAGCCACGTCCGCAGCCGATCAGAGCCACCCTTCAACACGCTCCACCACCCCGCCTTCACCGCCTCGGTGTGATGGCCCGGGTTTAATCCCAGCGAGCGCATGGACCGGCTCCACAGGTCGGAGGTCAACCATACCAGTCGCGCGGCCAGTTCCGTCACCACCCCCGCTGGCTGCATTCGCTGTAGAATACGCCCCATGCTACGAACGCGCCGGCGGCGGTGCGGGTGAGGTCGTCTGACCGGGCCGTAAAAGCGGTGGAGGGCCACCGCACTCCAAGACGCGGGCGCGCTTTACTGAACGCCGCTCCCAACTACGACCCCAAGCCAAATGCGAAACTGGAATCGTTGGGCGCGGGGTCACTTCCCCGCGCTGAACCCGCCGTCAATGATGAACTCGGTGCCGGTCACGAAGCCGGCTTCGTCGCTGGCGAGATAGAGGGCGGCGGCGGCGATTTCCTCGGGCTTGCCCATGCGGTTCACGGCCTGGGTGGCGCAGGCGTCGCGGTAGGCTTTCTCGGGGTCGGGATATTTCTTCAGCCAGCCGGTGACAAAGGGGGTTTCCACGCGGCCGGGGCAGATGGCGTTGGCACGAACGCCGTCGAGGGCGTGGTCGAGGGCGAGGGCCTTGGTCATACCGGCGATGGCGAACTTGGTGGTGACGTAGGCGAGCCGGTCCTTCACGCCGACGACGGCGCCGATGCTGGCGAGGTTCACGATGGAGCCGGACTTGCGCTCGACCATGCCGGGGAGGAAGACCTTGGTGACGTTGAAAATGCCGCGCACGTTGACGGCGTAGAGGCGGTCAAGGTCCGCGCCGGTGGTGGTAAGCATGGTGCCCACGTGGCCGATGCCGGCGTTGTTCACGAGCACATCAAGGCGACCGAAGCAGGACTTCACGGCGGTGCCCACGCGTTCGCAATCGGCCTCGCTGGTGACGTCGAGGGCGAGGAACTCACCTTGACCACCCGCGCTGCGGAGAGCGTTCACGGTCGCTTGCCCACCGGGCTCATCGCGATCGGTGACGAAGACGAACGCGCCCGCTTGGGCGAAGGTTTTGGCAATGGCGGCACCGATGCCGGACCCCGCGCCCGTGACGAGAGTGATTTTATCTTTGAGCGAAAACATAGGCGCGAGCTTGCCAAGGCGGGCGGGCGACGCAACGCCAGAGGTGGGATCGGGAGGAGGCCCGACCGTTGCCAGCCACGCTTTACGCCGTCAGGCTCCCGCCCAGATAGTTTGAACATCCGCCCACCCGCCCGTTCCAAAACGCCAATATGAACTCAAACCGTTTCGCTACCACCTTGTGCCTGCTGGCGCTCGCCAGCACGCCGTCTTTGATCACCTCACTGACCGCTGCCCCTGCGCCAAAGGAGTCCAGCGCCATCGCGCTCGCGCGGCAATTGAACCAAGCTTTCATCGAGGTCGCGGACCAGGTCTCGCCCTCGGTCGTTGTCATCCGCGTGGCGCAGAAGCAAGACCGCCAGGCGTTCGGCATGGAGCTGGAGGGCAACCCGCTCTTCGAGATGCTCCCGCGCGAGCTGCGCAAGCAGTTCGAAGAGCGCATGGACCGCAATCGCAAGCAGCGCTCCGAAGCCAAGCCGGAGCGCACCCCGCAGTTCAACGGCCAGGGCAGCGGCGTCGTCATCCGCGAGGACGGATACATCCTCACCAATCGCCACGTCGTCGAGGATGCCGAGCGCATCGAAGTCCGTTTCAAGGACGGGCGCACCTTCCCCGCGACCATTCGCGGCGTGGACCCGCGCTCGGATGTCGCGGTGCTGAAGATTGAGGCGAAGGGCTTGCCCGCCGCGAAGTTCGCCGATTCGGACAAGACCCGCGTGGGCGAGTTCGCCATCGCCATCGGCGCGCCGTTCAACCTCGATTACAGCGTCACCTTCGGCCACGTCAGCGCCAAGGGCCGCACCGATCTGCTCCCCGGCGTCTCCCCCGGCACGCCGATGGACCAGGACTTCATCCAGACCGACGCAAGCATCAACCCCGGCAACAGCGGCGGCCCGCTGGTCAACATCAGCGGCGAGATCATCGGCATCAACACGCTCATCCGCGGCCTGCACACCGGCATCGGCTTCGCCATCCCGGCGAACCTCGCGCGCGATCTGTCCGACGCCATCATCAAGGACGGCAAGGTGGTCCGCGCCCGGCTTGGCATCATCGCGCGCGGTATCAAGGAAGACCTAGAGCTGCGCAGCCAAGTCTTCAAGGGCGCGACCAACGGCGTGCTGGTCGCCGGCCTCCAGCAGAACGGCCCGGCCACCAAGTCCGAGTTGAAGCTGGAGGACATCATCACTCACGTCGAAGGCACGCCCGTCGCCAACGCCCAGCAGCTCCGCAACTCCGTGCGCAACAAAGCCAACATCCCCGTCACCCTCAGCGTCGTGCGCGACGGCAAGCCGATGAAAATCAAACTCACTCCCGAGGCTTGGCCCGACGAGCCAGCTGACCTCGTGGCCAACAACCGCAAGAGCAACGAAGTCCAGGCCGACGACCTCGGCGTCACCGTGAAGGCGCTCACGAAGGAGCTAGCCAAAGAGCACGGCGTGAAACCCACCGAAGGTCTCATCGTGACCGAGGTGGACGACGGCAGTCCCGCTGCGAAGCGCGGCATCAAGCCCGGCACCATCATCACCGAGCTGAACCGCAAGTCAGTGTCCGACCTCCAGGACTTCCGCGACGCACTCAAAGGAGCCGACCTCAAGAAAGGCGTCCGGCTCGGCATCATCAGCGACGGTTTCAGCAAGTTCGAGGTGCTGAAGTCCGGCGAGTGAGCCCGTAGCCGCCGAGGTTAGGAGGCGGGTTCTGCATTCCGCACTGCCGAGTCAGCCTCCTCGCGGCTACCTACCTAGGCCGAGTCAGCCGAAACGTCCCGTGGTCCACGGACGCCTTGTAGGTGGAGAAGAAGTTCGTCGTGGTCGCCTGCCCTTCGTAACGATACTCGCCGTAAAATCCGCCCAAGTGCTCTACGCCGCTGAACTTCCATTGACCGTCCGCCGCCGACTTCACGTCGAGTTTCGCCGCCATCCCGAAGCTGAAGATGCCGCCATACTTCGCGTGGTAACGGGCTTCATACTGCCCGTTGTCGAGCGGGCGGATGAGCGCGCGCAGCCGGCCGTTGTGCCCATTGTGGTCGCTCACCCACTGGCCTTCCCAGCGCCCAGCGATGGAGTTGGTCGGGGCCGGGCTGGCCGCCGCCGCCTGCCAATCCCGGTTGAAGGTGGAGCAGCCGGTGAGACCGACGAGCCCCGCCAGCGCGACCCCGCGAGTCACCTGTTTCATCAACGCTTGAATCATGTTGAAATCCGACGGCATCGGCGCGGGCACGTCAAGTCCAGCCACGCTCACTTGGGTGCCGTCGCTTCCCTGAACCGTCGCAGCCCTTCCGCGACCTGTTGCTCAGTCATGTTACGCAGCAGTGTGTCGCGATGGCGGGCAGCCTCGGGGTTGCCGTTGGCCGCGGCCAATTGCCACCACAGATACGCCTGCGTGAAATCCACCGGCACCCCATCGCCCTGCGCGAACATCAAGCCGAGTTGGACCTGCCCCCCCACATCCCCCGCGCGCGCTGCGCGTGCGAACCAATCGGCCGCCTCGACCTTGTTCACCGCCACCCCACGTCCCTTGAGATAAAACCATCCCATGTTGACCATCGCCCAAACCTCTCCCGCGTCCGCCGCACGTCGCATCTTGAAGAATACCGATTGCAACTTCGCGTCGTGCCGGATGGAGTCCGCCGCGTAAGGTGGCCCGTAGTGGTTCGCCAACGTGTCAGCCGAGAACCAAAACGAAGCCGCCGCGATGCCCACCAGTATCACAGTTCCGGCCCAGCTCAACCACCCCGTGTGACCTCGCCAAAAAGCGAAAGCGCTCGGCCGCTCTCGATAGGCGTAGGCGCCGCGCTCTGTGTTCTGAGCCACATCAGCCGGGTCGTAGGCCGGGGCCGTTGAGCCGTGCTGGAAAAACTCCTCCAACTTCGGCCTGCCCTGTAGCGCCTCGTAGGCCGCGTTGATGGTCCGCATCTTCTCCTCGGCCAGCTTCTGCTGCTCAGGGTTGTTTGCGAACCGGTCGGGATGCCAGCGCTTCACCAACGCAAGGTAGGCTCGCTTGATTTGCTCAGGAGAAACGCCCGTCGCGAGGCCCAGCGTGGCGAAATGTTTGGGGTCGGGCTTGTTCATCGGCAGTAACGGCAACGTTGGAGCTACGCCTTTGTCGGAATGAAACCAACCTTCTTTAGCGAAACATCGTGCCAGCGGCTCAACAGGGTCAGCGCGCACACGGCCCCGACCAGCGCGAGGAACATATCCCACTGCGTGTCCCACGGGTCGCCCTGCGTGCCGAGGAAGGCCTCCGCCGCCTCCCCCGTCAGCACCGCGACCCACCACTCAAAGAACTCGTAGCACGCGCTGAACGCGAGGCAGACGCAGACGACGAGGAAGTTCAGCCAGCCACCGCACGGCAATGGCGTGTTCCGCAGCAGCAGCTCGCGCACGAAGATGGCCGGGATAAACCCCTGCGCGAAGTGCCCGACGCGGTCGTAGTGGTTGCGCGCCAGCCCGAAGGCGTCCCGCGCCCATTCGCCCAGCGGCACCTCCGCATAGGTGTAGTGCCCGCCCAGCGCCAGGATGAACGAGTGGAGCGCGAACAGGTGGAGGCACAACGCCGAAAGCGGGTAGCGCCGCTGCGTGCAAGCGAGGATGACGAGGCCCACCCAGACCGGCGCATTCTCCAGCGCCCAAGTCAGGCGGTCCGCCTTCGGTGCGATGCCGAACGCGACTTGCCCCACCAGCACCACCGCGATGAGCCAAGGGAGCGGCATAACGCAGCCTACGCGATGGCCTTCACCACGCCTGTGATGAGCGCGAGGCCTTCCGCCGCATCCGCCCGCGACAAGTTCAGCGCGGGCAGGAAGCGCACGACGTGCGTGCCGCTCGGGACGGTGAGCACGCCCGCGTCGTGCAGGCGGTTGACGAAGTTGAGCGAGGCCACTTTGCCGGTGTTCGCAAAGGCCGGCAGGTTCTCCGCCAGCTCGATGCCGAGCATGAAGCCCAGCCCGCGCACGCCCTTGATGACCTGCGGGAACTGCGCAGCGAGCCGTTCCAGTTCCGCCTTCAGCCATGCGCCGGTTTCGCGTGCGTTATCCGCCAGCCGGTCGCGCTCGATGACCTCGAAGACCTTGTTCGCCACCGCGCAGCCCAGCGGCGTGCCGCCGTAAGTCGTCGCGTGCGTGCCGGGCCCGAGCAAGTCACACAGCTTCACGCCGTGATGCTCCTCGCGCACCCAGAACGCGCCGATGGGAAAGCCACCGCCGAGCGATTTCGCCATCGAGACGCCGTCGGGGAGGAAGGTGGGTTTTGAATTTTGAGTTTGGGGTTCCGAGTTGGCACTTGGCTCAAGGATGCGTTGGAAGCTCTGGAAGCGGCCCGTGCGGAAGTGTCCACATTGCACGCCGTCCATGAGCAGGAGCAACCGCCGCTCGTCGCAGAGCTGGCGCAAGCCCAGGAGATAGTCCGTCGTCGCGGGCGCGATGCCGCCCTCGCCCTGCACGCCTTCGATGAGAATGGCCACCGTCGCAGGCGTGATGGCGTCGCGCATGGCTTGCAGGTCGTTGTAAGGAACGTGCTTGAAGCCCGGCACCGCCGGCTCGAAACCCTTCTTCACCTTCTCCTGCCCCGTCGCTGCGATACCCGCAAGCGTGCGCCCGTGAAAGGAGTTCCACGCCGTGATGATCTCGAAGCGCCCCTCGTCGTGGCCGAACTTGCGCGCGAGTTTGTAGAGCCCTTCATTCGCCTCCGCGCCGGAGTTGCTGAAGAACACCTTGCCCGGCGCGAGGTGCCGGACGATCTGCTGGGCCAGACGGCCCTGTGGCTCGTGGTAGTAGAGGTTTGAGATGTGCATCATCCGTCGCGACTGATCGACGAGCGCCTCGGTGATCTCCGCATTCGCATGGCCCAGCGAGCAGACCGCGATGCCACCGCCGAGGTCGAGGTAACGCTTGCCGTTCACGTCCCACAGGTGGCTCCCCTGCCCGCGCGCGAGCACCAACTCGAAGCGCCCGTAGCTGGGCACGACATATTTCTGGAACAGGCCGAGGACGGCTTGCTGCTCGTTGTGAACGATGGCGGGCGGGGTTGGGACGATTTCTTTCATTCGCTCGGTGATTTAGCCGCGAAAGGGCGTGTAGGTCACAGACAAAATTTCCCCCAGCGCATTTCTCTCTTCGCTTCGGACTCAAGCTACGACTTCAGTGCCAACCCCCTCGTCCGTGAAAATCTCCAACAGCACGGAATGCTGCTGTCGCCCGTCCACGAACTGCACCTTCTCCACGCCAGACTGGATGGCCGTCACGGCACTGTCCACCTTGGGAATCATCCCCTTGTCCACCACGCCGGCGGCCTTCAGCGCGGGCACCTCGCTGATTTGCAGATGAGTGATGAGGGTCGCCGGGTCTTTCGGGTCGCGCATGAGGCCGGGCACGTCCGACATGAAGACGAGGCGGCGGGCCTTGAGCGCGATGGCAGCCTGCGCGGCGGCCACATCGGCGTTGCAGTTGTAAATCTTCCCGTCCTCGCCGCGCGCCGTCGGGCTGATCACCGGCGTGATGCCGTGCGCGATGCACTCCAGCAACGGCGCAGTGTTCACTCCCACCACCTCGCCCACGTAGCCGATGTCCAGCTTCTGACCGGGCCGATCCTTGTCGTCGAGCCACAGCTTGCGGCAGGTGAAGATGTCCGTGCCCGCGAAGCCCCGCGCCTTGCCGCCGAGCGACTCGATGGTGCGGACGATCTCCGGGTTGATCTCGCGCGAGAGCACCTGGTCCACCACGCCGACCGTCGCCTCGTCCGTCACGCGCATCCCCTGGATGAAGTTCGCCTTCAACCCGGCGGCGTCCATCGCGCGCGTGATGGCCTTGCCGCCGCCGTGGACAACCACGGGGTTGATCTCCACCGCTTCGAGGAACACGACATCGCGCGCCACGCCGTTGCGCACGGCGGGATCGGGCGAGTCCATGAAGCTGCCGCCGTATTTCACGACGAACGTGGCGTGGCTGAACTTCTGGATGTAGGGCAACGCCTCCAGCAGCGTCGCGGCTTTGGTGATGGGGTTGTGCATGAGGCTAGAACCAGAGAGGAAGCACCCACTTACAGCGCACTCTTGATGAACACGAGTAGCTGCGCGTCGGTGATCATCTCCTTGCCATGTTCGTCTTCGTCGTCGCTCATCGTGGCCAGTTCGTCCTGGTTCAACTGAATATTCTCGCTGAGTTGCTCAATAAGCTCATCTTTCAATGGTGACAGCATTCGGAAGATTTCTGCATCCAATGGCTTCGTCCTGTCGCAAAACAACCTCAAATAAAAAAGAGCGTGGTTAACTCGCGTATGCCCAGAATCCAACAACATATCCAACCCAACCACTCCGCCCATGTTGTGTTGATTACCAGTCCAGCGCCTATCATCGTCGTTGGCGAATGTTGGGCTTTGGAAATACTTTTTCCAAGATTTCCGCACGTTTTCATCCTCTTTTGCCACGTAAAGCCAAGCCATTTTGATGTAGCAGCGGCCATGACCGCGTCTTGCACCCTCCTTAAGAATGGTAAGCGCCAATTCAAAGAGATCAGCGCGCTGCCTGGACCCGTCGAGTGAACTGGCCTCATATTTCACTAATTCCACTCCATTCCATTCCATGAACCTGAACTTACCGTCATTAATTCCGGCGTAATATTCTGCTAGAGAAGTAAACGCGGCCGGAAAATTTAATACCTTGGCTTGCTCTAGGAGTTTAACACCTTCTCTTTCATCCTGTATCTCATCACCTTTTCCGAAGAAAATATTGATTGCCTCCTCAAAAACCGCGCGGCCTGGATGTTCAGCGACTTGAAGCGCTTTCTGCGTCGATGTTTCTCCGCCGGCCTCCGAAACGTCAGTTGCAACAGGTGCGATTCTGGAAACGGTCTGTTGGAGGTGTTGTTGAGCCAGCAGCAATACCTCGATAGCCTTTTGGAGTGGGATCTGGAAGAATTCCCGGTTGGGAGAACGCCTGAACCCATTGTGGTCGAGGATGGCATGAACAAACTCCTCGGCGTGATGGCAATCGGCCACTTGGATGCTGTAGGCGACGTAGAAAGGCGTAGCGACACCCGTTGCAGCCGATAATTCCTCCGCCCGTTCTTCTGGACTTCGTGTCGTTTTCCCTATTTTCACGAGCCCATCTATCGACGGGTTGATGAGAACGTAGATGTGGCCGGGTTCTTCCATGTTGTCTGGATTCCAAACTCAGTTTCAACCGCAGTAGCTCAAATCTTCTTCCCTGCCGCATTTCGCACACTTCGGTTTTGCACCATTCTGAAGCATGATTTGTGGCGGAAAATCGCAGCGGCACAAGTGATACCCAAGACTGTCAGCTTCTTTGGCCGCTGCGAGTTGCAAGCTACGTTCAGCGTCGGCCAAAGTTCGCTCGATGTCCTGTTTCTGGGAACCGCTTGGTAGCAGTTCTTTGACTTGCTTTAGGCAGCCTAGCGCCCTGTTCAGAAGTTCAAACGACGTGGCCCAAGATTGCAGGTCATTGTTTTCCATGCGCCAAGAATCTTCCCAAGCTGGTGCTCTTTCAATCGGATTCGACAAGCCACGACAACATTTCACCCTCGCTCAGACGAACTCGATTTCGCTGCCGCGTTCAACCATTGAGGCAAGCTCATTTCCATTCACCACCGCCATCGGTCGGTCAAAGTCAGCCAGAGGGTTTGCGGCCAGCTCCGCCGCAGTCGCTGCTGGAAAGCGTGGGTCGTAAATCCAAATCAATGGCTCGTCGAAATCCCCGTGCAAACTGGTTTTGCTGTTCATATCACCCCCCCAGCGTCGTCGGGTCGGTCACATCGCCCTTGTTGTAATCCACGTAGGCCTCGGTCAGGTCGGCGGCATACATGAGGGCGGCGGCCTTGCCGAGGTTGAGGCGGATGTGGAGGTCGAACTCCTTCGGCGCGGCGGCGGCGCAGAGTTCCTTGAACGTGGCCTTCGTCGGCTGGCCGCGCTTGAGGCTCCAGAGAATCTTCCGGCTGCCCGGCGCGCTGTAGCCGATGTCCACGCGGTCCTCGACCACGGTCGCGGCGCTGTAGCCCAGCGCGTCAATGATCCGGCCCCAGTTCGGGTCGCCGCCGTGCCAGCTCGTCTTCACCAGCGCGCTGTTCGCCACGGCGCGCGCGGCAGCGTCGGCGTCTTGAATCGTCTTCGCGCCCTCCACCCGCACGGTCACGACGCGATGCACGCCCTCGCCATCGCGCACAATCATCTTGGCGAGTTCGAGCGTCACGTGGTTGAGCGCGGCTTGGAAGGTTTTGAGTTCCGAGTTTTGAGTTCTGAGTTCCACGTTCCCAGCCAAACCGTTGGCGAGCACCAAGACCGTGTCGTTCGTGCTCATGTCGCCGTCCACGGTGATGCGGTTGAAGCTGTTCGCCACGGCCTCTTGCAGGCACGCGTGGAGCGCCTTCGCCTCGATGGCCGCGTCGGTCGCGATGAAGCACAGCATCGTCGCGTGCAACCCCTGAGGCAGCGCGGCGGGACGCGCCCCGGTGGCGCTCATGCCCGGCTGGATCATCCCCGCGCCTTTGCACATGCCGCCGATGCGCACGGGCTTGCCGCCCAGCTTGAACTCGATGGCAATTTGCTTGGGCCGCGTGTCGCTGGTCATGATGGCCTCGACCGCTTCGTCGGCGCACGCCACCTCATTCCCCAGCAACTGCGCGGCGGCGAGAATCCCTTCGCGCACGTTCGCCATCGGCAAGGTCACGCCGATGCGCCCGGTGCTGCCGACGAGGATGTGCTCGTCGGGAATGTGAAGCTGCTTCGCCAAGAGCGCCGTCATCGCGCGCGCGTCCTTCATGCCCTGCTTGCCGGTGCAGGCGTTGGCGTTGCCGGAATTCACCACGATGGCTTGGGCGACTCCGCCCTGCACGCGCTCGGCGCAGACCTTCACCGGCGCGGCGCAAATCTGGTTGGTCGTGAACATTCCCGCCACGGTCGCGGGCACCTCGGACACGATGAGCGCGAGGTCACGCTTCTGGCCTTTGTTGGACCCCTTGCCGGTGCCGAGACGCTTGATGTCGCAGAAAACCCCGCTGGCGAGGAACCCCTGCGGCGCGACGATGGCTCCGGGAATAACTGTGAATTTCAGCTTGCTCATAATTTGGCGCGCAGACGGAAACAACTCGCCGCGCGGGTGTCAATCTCGCGGTCAGGTAGGGACGACCTGCCGGTCGTCCGCACTCCGCGTCAGCGAACGAAGTGAAGCGAGCGGGCGATTGGCAGGTCGGCCCTACCACACATCACGCCGCCACGCCGAGGCGGTCACCCATGCGCGCGTAAAGCTCGCGGTGCTCCGCCGTGTGCGAGAGGAGGTCAGCGTCCAGCTTCACGCGGCCCGGCTCGAAGAGCGTGATGGTGGAGGAGCCGCCAAACTTGAAGTAGCCCTTCTCCGCGCCCTTGGCCACGCGCGTGTTCGGCGCGAATGTGTATTCAAAGCTCCCCACGTTCGTCGCGCCGACCTCCAGCATTAGCACCGTGCCGAACTCCGGCGACTCGATGCGCGTGATGGCCCGCTTGTTCTCAGTGAAGATGCGGATGTTCTGTCGCAACGCGATGGGGCTGACGGAGTAAAGCCAGCCGTTGAGCACGCGCGGCTCCGTCGCGAGGCCGGCGACGGGGAAGTGGTAGCGGTGGTAATCCACCGGGCAGAGGCGCGAGAGCACCATGGCACCGCGATGGAACTGCTCGGCCAGTTCGCGATCGCGGAGCAACTCGCCGAGGCTGAAGACCTCGCCCTTCACGAAGATGCCTTCCGTCTGCGACACGTCCGCGAAGCCGAGATGCCGCCCGTCCGCCGGAAACACCGCCGTCCGCGCATCGCCCGCGATGGGCCGCGCCGCCGGCTTGAGCTTGCGATAGAAGAACTCGTTGAACGTGCGGTAAGACTCCGGCGCATCGGCGAACTCTCCCGGGTCCACACTGAAGTTCTGGATGAACGGCGCGACCTTCGCACGGCTCGCGGGCTGATCCATGCGCCAGCCATACCATTGGGAGAAGAACCCGCGCTTTGCCACCGCGTGCAACGCCAACCGACCCGTCAGCGACCCGTAAATCCAACGCAAGAAGCCCTCGCCGTAAATCCGCTCCGTCTCCACGGTCTGCGTGTAGCGGTTGAAGAATTGTATGGCGTCGGAATGCACTGGTTTACGCGTGGGACTCTCGGGAAGCGGTTCGCGCAAGTCGAGTGGGTTTTGGGCCGACCCCCACCGCCTTAGCCACAAGCCACCTTTGACAATTCCCCACGCTTCGCAAACATTGCGTCACTTTTTCCGGGCAACCGGAGGCGGATGAAACCCACTGTCACCACCACTGAAGAGCCGAAACAGGTCTGCGACCTGTGCGGCAGCGCGCGTTACCAAGTCTTTGCCACGCGCGGACGCGGCGGCTCCAAGCTCACCACTGTCATCTGCGAAGACTGCGGGTTGGTTTACACAAACCCGCGTCCCAACGAGCGCGAGAACGCGAAGTTTTACCACACGAGCTACTGGGGCGCTTACAAACACCAGACCGTGCCAGACGAACGGTTCTTCCAGCGTCGGCTACCCAAAATCCGCCCGATGCTCGCGCAGCTCCGGCCGTTTCTGAAGCCCGGCGTTCGCGTGCTGGAGATCGGTTGCAGCGTCGGCGCGTTGCTCTGGAGCATGAAGGAAGTCGTCGGCTCCACGGGGCAATTCACCGGCATCGAGCCGCACGAGGGGCACGCGCAGTTCGCGCGCGAGAAGAAAGGCCTCGATGTCCACAACGGCCTGCTCGAGGAAGTCTCGCACAAGCTCAAGCCCGCGAGCTTCGACCTCGTGGTGATGAACCACGTCTTGGAACACACCATCAGCCCGAGCGCCACACTCGCCACCGTCAAGAAGCTCCTCAAGCCGCGCGGTCATTACGTCGTCGAGGTGCCGAACGTCGAGGCCCCCGGCTCGCGCCTCTCGCACTTCTTCCACGTCGCGCACCACTACAGCTTCTCGCCGCGCACGCTCCACCGGCTCGCGCAGAAGGGCGGCTTTGCCATCAAGCGCGTGGACTCCCTCGATGGCGATCTCCCCGGCACGCGGCTCAACGCGGTCTTCGAAAAGCAGACCCCGACCGAGTCTGACGTAACCACGCGCTTCATCCGCGACGACCCCAACGAACGCGCTGCCGCCCTGCGCCGTTACGAGCGCTGGTATTGGCTGACGGCCGCGAGCTTCCGCAAGAAGATCACCCACTGGCAGCGCCAGCGGATGTAGGAGCACGGACGCCCACGTCCGCTCCCAGCAACGAAGTCGCGAAGCGCACTCCCGCGCTATCCGCCAAAACGCACCAAAGCGGATGCCACACCACCTGTTCCGCTTCCCCAGCTTCTCGGACAATAACCTTTCAAACAATTCCGCGCCGGCACCATCCTACATGCCATGCGATACCAGTTGCTTGCGTTGCTCTGCTGCTCCTTGCTCACCCTGTCCGCGCCCCAGGCCGATGCCGCTGCCACGAAGGCCGAACTGCTGCTCGTCCAGGACACCGCGCAGCCCGGCGCAACCGTCCTCGCTGGCGTGCGGCTGACCATGGCCCCGCGCTGGCATACCTACTGGCGCTTCGGCGGCGACGTCGGCTTCCCCACGAAGATTGTTTGGGAACTGCCCACAGGCATCACCGCCGGAGAAATCCAGTGGCCCGTGCCCGGCAAGTATTTTGCCAACGCCCTGACCAGCTACGAATACGGGAAGGAAGTCGTCCTCCTCGTCCCGTTGAAACTCGCCGCCAGCGCGGCCGCCGGCAGCCATGAGCTCTCCGCCAAAGTCTCGTGGCTCGAATGCGAGACCGGCGGCTCCTGCGTGCCCGCCAAGACGACCGTCAAGGCGATGCTGCGCATTGGCACGGAAACCAAACCCTCCGCCTCCGCCCCGCAGTTCCCCGACTGGCAAAAGCTTCTCCCGACGCAAAAGCCCGACCTCGCCGCCACAGCCCGTTGGGAAACGCCCGCCGGGACCAACGACACCCGCCCGCTCCTCATCGAGTGGACCACGAGCGCGCCCAAGCCGGACTTTTTCCCCTACGGCGGCGAGGGCTTCGAGGTCGCCGGCCCAACGGAAATCGTGAGCAGCGCCGGGGGGAAAGTCGTGCTGCGCAAGCAAGTGAAGAAGTCCGAAGGCGACTGGCCCAAGCAACTGCTCGGCGTGCTCGTCGAGCGCGCCGACCAACCGCACCCGACCGGCTACGAAGTCAACCTGCTCCTCACCGACAGCGCATCCACCGCCCCGCCGACCGCCGGGAAGCAAGCTTCCCCGCCCTCTCCTGCCCCGCCCGTGGCCAAAGGCGAAATCACCTCCTTCGCCCACGCCCTCCTCCTCGCGTTCCTCGGCGGCCTCATCCTGAACATTATGCCCTGCGTGCTGCCCGTCATCGCGCTGAAGATTTTCGGCTTCGTGAACCAGGCCAAGGAATCCCCTGCCCGCGTGCGCCAGCTCGGCCTCGTGTATTGCCTGGGCGTGCTCGTGTCCTTCGTCGTGCTGGCGGGCGTCGTCATTGGCGTGCAACAGGCGGGCAAGAACGCGAGCTGGGGGATGCAGTTCCAAAACCCCATCTTCCTCGTTTGCATGGTCACGCTCGTCACCCTCGTGGCGCTGAACCTCTTCGGCCTCTTCGAAGTCAGCCTCGGCGGCGGCGCGCTGACCGCCGCGAGCGACCTCGCGCGCAAGGAAGGCCCCACCGGCGCGTTCTTCAACGGCATCCTCGCCACCGCCCTGGCCACGCCCTGCACCGCACCGCTGCTTGCGCCCGCGCTGGGCTTCGCCTTCGCGCAACCGCCGCTGCTGATTCTCCTGCTCTTCCTCGCCATCGGCCTCGGCCTCGCGCTGCCTTACCTGCTTCTCAGCTTCCAGCCCGCCTGGCTCAAGTATCTGCCCAAGCCCGGCGACTGGATGGTCCACTTCAAGCAAGCGATGGGGTTCCCGATGCTCGCCACTGCGATCTGGCTGCTGTGGGTCGCCACCAAAATCTTCGGCCGCGACGGAGCGCTTTGGCTGGGCCTCTTCCTCGTCGTCCTCTCGCTCGCCGCGTGGATTTGGGGCGAGTTCGTCCAGCGCGGCAGCGCGCGGCGCGGGCTGGCGATGGCCATCAGCCTAGCGCTGCTGGGCGGAGCTTACGCCTACGCGCTCGAAGGCCAGCTCCACTGGCGCAATCCCGCGCGACCCACCGAAATCGGCGGCGCGACCAAGTCCAGCCCCGACGGCATCGACTGGCAGCCGTGGAGCTTGGAAGCCGTGGCGAAGGCCCGCACCGAAGGCCGCGTCGTGCTCGTGGACTTCACGGCGGACTGGTGCTTCACCTGCAAGGCCAACCTCGCCAGCAGCCTCGAAATCACCGCCACGCGCCAGAAGCTCAAAGCCCTTAACGCCCTAGCCCTCCTCGCGGACAACACACTCGAGACCCCCGCCATCGTCACCGAACTGAAGAAGTTCGGTCGCGCCGGCGTGCCCATGGTGCTGGTCTATCCCCACGACCCGAAGGCCGAACCGCTGCTTCTCCCCACCCTGCTGACCCCCAGCATCGTCCTCGAAGCCCTGGACAAGGCGGCGAAGTGAAGTGCCGGCGACTTGCAGTCGCCATCACGGGCCGACGTCGTTCCACACCAAAGCGAAAACGCGAAGGCTTGCACCTTCGCGTTCTTCGTTCCGGCCATTCGCCGGGAAATCAATGATGATGCTCGTCGCTGGGCGGCAGGCAGCCGAGCTTGCCGATGACGGCCACCAAGCCGACCACCACAACGAGCAGCGGCCACACGGACGCCGTCTTGGGGTGCACTGTCATCAAGATAGCCGCGCCCAAGATCACTGCGATCACCAGCCACACGAACACTGCTTTGAAAAAAGTCATGGCGCGGAGAGTAACGAGCAAGTCATTGCTGGCAAGCGCAGCTTTGCAGGCCGTAGTCGTGCGGGGGCAACTCATACCAAGTCCCAACGCGTTTCGGTAAGTAGCGTTCGGTGGTAATCCGCACCCCTTCCCCCTCACCCGGCCCTCTCCCCAGCGGAGAGGGAGCGACGTGGTCCGCGTTCGAGCTGCACAACGCGGTAGGGACTTCGAGCGCTGGCTAACTTTCTCCCGGGAGGAGGCCGGAGTGAGGGGGACAGCGTGCGGGGTCTCGTCGGGAGCGATTTCACAGCTCTCCCTTGCCTCCAGAGCCTGCGAGAAAGTGAGATGCGCCCCACGGCCAGCAAAAACGCCCGCTGCCTTGCGACAGCGGGCGTTTGCAAGAGGGACGAGCGGTTACTTCGCCGCCGCGTAGGCCGTGGCGACTTCAGTCCAGTTCACGACGCTCCAGAAGGCCTTGAGGTAGTCGGCGCGCTTGTTCTGGTATTTGAGGTAGTAAGCGTGCTCCCAGACGTCGCAGCCGAGGAGGGGCTTGCCTTCGCAGCCAGCGACGGCTTTGCCCATGAGCGGGTTGTCCTGGTTGGCGGTGGAGCAGATTTCCAGCTTGCCGCCGTTGACGACGAGCCAAGCCCAGCCGGAGCCGAAGCGGCCAATGCCGGCGGCCTCGAACTTCGCTTGGAAGTCGGCGAAGGAACCGAACGCGGCGTTGATGGCGTCGGCGAGTTCACCGGTGGGCGCGCCGCCGGCATTGGGGGCCATGAGCTTCCAGAAGAAGGAGTGGTTCCAGTGGCCGCCGCCATTGTTGCGCACGGGGCCGCGGATGTTCTCCGGGACGCTGGTGATGTTCTTCACCAGCTCGCAGAGGGACTGGGATTCAACGGGCGAACCAGCGAGGGCCTTATTGAGGTTGGTGACGTAGGCGGCGTGGTGCTTGCCATGGTGGATTTCCATCGTCGCCTTGTCGATGTGGGGTTCGAGGGCGTCGTGGGCGTAGGGGAGGGCGGGGAGTTCGTGAGCCATAGGATGAATTTAGCGTTGGTTTATTGTGTTCCGAAAAGCGCGGCGAGGCTAGCACCCGACCACGGGCGGGCAAATGGATTTCTCGGCGCGAGTGACGCAGGCGCCGGGTCGGCGGTAGCGGCTCACCCGGCAACCAGGCGGGACGCCATACCGCTGTCTTGGCTGATACCCGCCCCGGCGAGGGTGAAGATGGCGGTGTCGCCCAGCGCACGCGGGGAACGGGCGCGCAGGATGTGGCCGAGGGCTTTCACCGCCAGCTCGCCGCCGTGAAAGGGCTTGCCGATGAAGTCTGTGCCGCCGCTCAGGGACGCCTTGGCACGGGCGTCCAGGTCGTTCTGTCCGGTGACGAACACGACCGGCGTGGTGGCGTGGAGGGGCATCTTCCGCAACTGACGGCACAGCGCGCAGCCGTCGAGGTCGGGCATGTGCATGTCGAGGACGATGAGGTCGAAGCGCTGGCGCTGGAGAAGTCCGACCGCCTCCGTGGCGGTGTCGAGGCTCAGATGGGCGAGGCCGGCGCGCTCGAGACCGAGATTGGCGAGGCGACGGGAGAGCGGTTCGTCGTCCACGACGAGGACGAACGGCGCAGGGCCAGTTTCATCGAGGCCGGGCGTGTGGCGTTCGAGCAAGTGGGCTAGGAGGTCAATGCCTTGCGCGACGGTGCGCATGGCGGAGGTGGAGATGTCCTCCGCTGCGGCCTGAAGTTCTTCCGTGTAGCTCTCCATGGTGCGAGCGAGGCGGGCGGCGGCGCGGGACTCCCAGCGTGCCGGGCCTTCACTGAGTGTGTGCAGGACGCGATACATGTCCAGGAGCACAGCGAGGCGGCGGACGGCGAACTCGCGGGATTCCAGGACACTTTCCTGCCGCATGAAGAGGTGCAAATCCTGCCGGAGCTGCGCCACGGCGTGCGCTCCCGTGTCCACGGTGGTGGGCGCGACGGACGGGGTGGCGAACGGCGCACGCGCGGCGGAGGCCGGCTTAGGCCCCATGCGGCGGATAATCTGCGTCTCGCTGGCAAAACTGCTGGATGACATAACGGGTGAGAGCGACGCCTTGACCGGCGCTAAATTCAGGCGGCGAGGGAAACAAAGTTCCGCAGCAACTGCAAACCGACAGTCTGGCTTTTCTCCGGGTGAAATTGCGTCGCGAAGACGTTGTCGCGCCAGACGGAGGAAGCGAACTTTCCCCCGTAGTCCGTGCGAGTGGCGACGATGCCGGGGTCCGTCGGCTGCGGGTGGAAGCTGTGGACGAAATAAACGTGGCTGCCGTCGGGAATCCCGGCGTAGAGCGGGCAGTCGGGGCGGATGATCTCGAGCTGGTTCCAGCCAATCTGCGGAATCTTCAAGCCCGGTTGCTCGGTGAAGCGCACGACCTTCCCGCCGAAGATGCCCAGACCCGCCGCGCAACTGTTGAACTCCTCGCTCTTCTCGAACAACGCCTGGTAGCCGACGCAGATGCCGAGGAAGGGCTTGCCCGTCTGGATGAAATCCTTTACCGCGCCGAGCAACTCCTGCCGCTGCATCGCAGTGATGCAGTCGTCGAACGCGCCAACGCCGGGGAGCACGACGGCGCGCGCGTCCCGGAGCGCTTCAGGCCGCGTGGTGACGAGCAGATCCGAGCCCACCTTGCGGAGGGCTTTCTCCACGCTGCGCAGGTTACCGGAGCCGTAGTCGAGCAGAGCAATCACGGGAATGATTTAGCCACGGATGAAACACGGATGAAACACGGATTGTGCTCTCAAGGAGCCTTCTCTAGCTCACGCTCTGTTTTCAACCGCAACTGCCCGCACGCCGCATCAATATCCCCGCCCTTCTCGCGCCGCAGTGTAGCGGTGACATCGAGGCGCTCTAGCGCGGCGAGGAAGGCTTCGCACACGGACTCCGCCGGGCGCGACCACTCGAGTCCCTCGACCGGGTTGTAGGGAATCAGGTTCACCTTCGCGTGCAACTGGGTGGCAAGGGCGGCGAGGGGCTTGGTCTGCTCAAGGCCGTCGTTCACCCCGGCGATGAGGATGTATTCGAAGGTGATGAGCTGGTCCTTCCGGCGTTGGTAGGCCTCGAGCGCGTCCACCAGCTCGGCCAGCGGATACTTGCGATTCACCGGCATGATGCGGGCGCGCACCTCGTCCGTCGCGCCGTGCAACGAAATGGCCAGGCGGAACTGCTCCGGTTCTACCGCGAGCTTGCAAATCTGCGGCGCGAGGCCGCTGGTGGAGATGGTAATCCTGCGCGCGCCGATGCCGCCGCCCCACGGCGCGTTCAGGAGGCGGAGCGCCTTCAGCAAGTTGTCGTAGTTCGCCAGTGGCTCGCCCATGCCCATGATGACGAGGTTGTTCACGAACCGAGTTTCGGGTTTGGGGTTCTGAGTTTTGAGTTGGGCAGCATCGGCGACGGGCGGACTCGGAGCTCGGAACTCAGCACTCAGAACCCGCTCCACCGCCAGCACCTGCTCCACGATTTCCTCCGGCCCGAGGTTGCGCTTCCAACCGTCGAGACCGCTTGCGCAGAACTTGCAGCCGTAGGCACAGCCGACTTGGGTGGAGACGCAGAGCGTGTGGCGGTCGCTGGCCTCGCCGTAGAGCGCGGGGTTGGCGGGGATGAGCACGCTTTCGATGAGCGCGCCGTCAGCGAGCCGCCAGAGAAACTTCTGCGTGGTGTCCCGCGCGCCTTGCTTGCGGACGAGTTCGAGGGCGCGCAGGGAGAACTGCTCGGCGAGCTTCGCGCGGAGCGATTTGGGTAGGTTCGTCATCGCGTCCCAACTCGTCGCCCGTTGCTGATAGAGCCAGCCCAGCAACTGGGCGACGCGGTAAGTCGGCTCGCCCCACTCCTTGAAGTGGGCTTCCAGTTCGTCGCGGTTAAGAGACTTGATGTCGGTCACGGGGGCAGCGTGGCGGTCTGCTGGAACGAAGACAACGCTGCGGCTAAGGTGACTGCCTTGCCCGCCGCGCCCACCGGTAAGCTCAGACCTTTCCCGCCTTCGCCTGGCCTTGCACCCACTCCGTCGCGCGGTGGATGAGCGTGGTGGCGTTGGGGAGGTCGAGCTTGGCTTTGATGTTCTCCCGGTAGGTCTCGATGGTCTTGTGACTCAGCTTGAGAGCCCCGGCGATTTCCATGGTCCCCTTCCCCGCCCCGAGGAGGCGGAAGACTTGCAGCTCGCGGTCGGAGAGGCCGGAGACCTCGGTGCCGCCAGCGACAGCGGTCTCGGTGCCGCCGCCGACCAGCTTGCGCATGGCGAGTGCGGCGACTTTGCGGCTGACGAAAAGTTCGCCCGCAACCACGGTGCGAATGCCTTCGAGCACGTCCTGCGTGGCGCGCTCCTTCATGATGTAGCCGCCCGCACCGGCGCGCAGCGTGCGCTCGGCGAAGAGGGTTTCGTCCTGCTGCGAGAGGACGAGGATGGGGAGTTTCGGGAACTGCGCCTTGAGGGACTTGATGAGTTCGAGGCCGTCGGCGTCGCCCAAGCAAAGGTCGGTGAGCAGCACGTCGGGCTGGGTCTTCTCCACGCCGCTGCGCACGGCGGCCACACTCTCGGCCTCGCCGCAGACGGTCATGTCCGCCTCGTGGTTAATGAGGTGCGTGAGGCCGACGCGCAGGAACGGGTGGTCGTCGGCGACGAAGACGCGCGTCTTGGCCTGAGGCGCGGGCGGCGCGGCGAGCGCGACGGGGGCGGGGGCGGACTTCGCGGCAGGCTTGGCTTTGGCGGCGGGTTTCATGGCTTGGACAATTCGCTGGCGTGCGTCACGCGGTTGCGGCCGGTGTGCTTCGAGCGGTAGAGCGCGTCGTCGGCTGACTTCACCAGCATGGAGGCGGTGTGCGTGTCGGCGTTGAGCGTGGCCACGCCGAAGCTGGCGGTGACGGGACGCAGTTCCCAGTTCGCATTTTGGATGGCGGCGCGGGTGCGCTCGGCGAGCGCCACGGCGGCTTGGTGGTGGGTGAAGGGCAGCAGGACGACGAACTCCTCGCCGCCGTAGCGCGCCACGAAGTCCGTGGTGCGCGTGCTCTCGGTGAGGTGCTTGGCCACGTGCTTGAGCACCTCGTCGCCGGCAGGGTGGCCGTGGGTGTCGTTGAAGGACTTGAAGTGGTCCACATCCAGCAGCAGGAGCGAGAGCGGGAGGTGGTAACGGGTGGCGCGCTCGAATTCTTCAGTCAGCCGGTCCTTGAAGGAGCGGTGGTTCTTCAGGCCGGTGAGGCCGTCGGTGGTGGCGAGGGCCTGGAACTGCTCGTTGGCAAGACGGAGCTTCTCCTGCTGGTCGCGGAGCTGTTCGTTGCGGCGGTTCAACTCGGCCTGCGTGGCAATCAGCTCGCGGTTCTGCTGCACCGCGCATTCGTAGGTGGAGAGGATGAGGTTCACCAACTGCCGCCGGCCAGCCGTGACGACATGTTGCTGGCCTTCCACCGCGACGGGCAACGGCTCGGCGTCGGCGTCGGGCGGCGTGGGCGGGCGCTCCAGGAGCGTTTGCACACGCGCGAGCAGGAGCGACGGCGTGTAGGGCTTGGTGAGGTAGTAATCGGCCTTGGACTTGAGGCCTTGCAGGATGTTCGCCGGGCTGGAGAGCGTGGTGAGCAGGATGACCGGGATGGTGCGCGTGCGGAGGCTTTCCTTGATGGCGAGGCACATCTCGTAGCCGTCCATGCCGGGCATCTCGATGTCGGTGATGACGAGGCGGAACTCGCGCATGGCCAGCAACCGGAGCGCCTCCTGGCCGGTGGTGGCGAGCGTCACCTGATAGTCCGCGCGCTCCAGCACCTTGCGCAGCGTGAACGCCTCGGTGGCGATGTCCTCGACGATGAGGACGGGCGTCCCGTGGCCGCGGCGGATGATTTGGGTCTCGTCAGGCATGGGGGAAATCAACTTTTAACTCGCTCATAAACCAGCTCTAACAGGTCGCAGCGCATAGTTAGCCGTGATGACATCTGAATCTAAACGCTCGGACTCTCTCCAGACTTTGGCCATAAGTAACCTGGCCCGATAAAAAATACCCAGAAGACCAGCATATCAATGAGCTCCCATGTCTGCTTGGGCAGGTGAATGGCGAGGAGCGGATTAAACAGCACGGCTACCGAACCGAATACCAGACTGAGCAGTCGGTGCTTCCAGCAGTAGCTGGTAATGGCCATGACCCCTCCGACGAGCATCACAGACCAGCGCAATCCCTTGTAGAACTCAGCGGAATGATGAACTGGCGCGCTATAGGATGGCTCACCCTCGCGATTCTGATGCCAGCCTCCAGACGCCAAGCCAGCAACCAAACAGTAGCCTGCCACGAACAAGCACAATGGAATCAAGCCAAAGAGAATCCATTTGCGCGGATGCGTTACCTGTGCGGAGTGGCCTAGCATAGAATTAAACCGCTCTCATTGCCTTGCTGACCACCTTCGGGAGCGGCGTTGCCCAGCCAAGTCGTAGAGCCTAGCGCACCCGGTCGTCTAGGGTGCCCGGCCCGGTCCCAAAGGGTGTGGCACCCTTGGCGAAAAGGTTTGCCACCTTTTCCAAAAAGGTTTGCCACCTTTTCCGAAAAGGTAAGGCACCTTTTCCGGCCGGGTAAGGCACCTTGGGCGGCGGGGTAAGGCGTCTGGAGGGTCGATTCCTTGCGTATCCTGTTCATAACCAGCGGGTTGCCTGTCTTTTTTGCGGCAAGGACGGTGGCAGGGGCGGTGGATGTCGTGATTGTCTTCTCCCTCTCCCTTCCTCGGAGGAGGGGAGAGGGCCGGGGTGAGGGGTTACGTGCGTCGGCGTTGGCGGCCCCACCCCTCATCCGGCCTTCGGCCACCTTCTCCCCTCGCTCCGCGAAGGGAGCAGGCGAGCAGCAAGCGCGATGGAGGATTGGCCGCAAAAGGGCGCAGAGGTCACAAAGGACTGCCTTCGCCCCAAGGCCTTTGCGGTCTTTGCGTTCTCTCGCGGCCAATGCAGTTCTCATTTGTGGCGGCGGGTCACTTGTTCCCCGCCCGGTAGAAATCCAGCGTGTGCTCCAAGCCCTTCTGCCAGGTGACTTCGGGGACGTAGTTCAGGCCGGAGCGGGCGGCGGAAATGTCGGCGGCGGAGTGCTTGATGTCGCCGGTGCGCGGGGGCATGTGAACGGGCGCGAGGTTTTGGCCGGTCTGGCGGTTCAACTCAGCGGTGAGCTGGAGCAGGTCAATGCTCTCGCCGCAGCCTACGTTGAAGACTTTTCCAGCGACCTTGGCGGCGTCGCCCTCGGCGGCGAGGAGGTTCGCGTTCACGACGTTTTGCACATAGACGTAGTCGCGGGTTTGCAGGCCATCGCCGAAAATCTTCGGGGCGGTGCCTTGCAGCATCAGGGTGCAGAACTTCGCGATGACGCCGGAGTAGGGCGAGTCGAAGGACTGGCGCGGGCCGAAGACGTTGAAGTAGCGGAAGCTGATGGCCTCGAAGCCGTAGAGCTGGTGGAAGAGCTGGCCGTAGCGCTCGGCGGTATACTTCTGGAGGCCGTAGGGCGAGATGGGGCAGACGCCGTGCGACTCGTGCTTCAACGGGGCCTCGGAGTCGCCATAGACGGCGGAGGACGAGGCGAACATGAAGCGCTTCACACCCGCGTCGCGCGACGCGACGAGCAGGGCGAGCGAGGCGTCGAGGTTGTCGCGGTTGGTCTGCATCGGCTGCGCGACGGAGAGCGGGACGGAGGGCTGCGCGGCCTCGTGGAAGACCCAGTCGCAGCCAGCCACGAGCTGCTTCACGAGCGCCTCGTCGGCGACTTCGCCTTGGACGAACTCGACTTCGTCGCCGGGCTTTTTCCAGTCGAGGTTGTGGAGCTTGCCGGTGCTAAGATTGTCAAGGACGACGACCTTCGCGCCGCGCCGGCAGAGCGCCTCGCAGATGTGGGAACCGATGAATCCTGCGCCGCCAGTGACGAGTGCTTTCATAGTTTGAAGTGGGCGGTGTTCTAGCGAAGGGGGCGGGGGATTGCCAGCCATTCTCACGCGGCTGGCGCGGCGAAAAACTGCGCTACACCCAAGTCGTCCCACGCCACCGGAACCGCCACCGCCGCAGCCAGCCGTTGCAAATACTTCGCCCGAGAAATCTCCGTCGCGCCCAACTGCTTCGTCACCGGCGTGACCATCTGGGTGTCGAACAGCGTGTAGCCTCGCTCCCGCAGCCGCCCGACCAGATGGAACAGCGCGACCTTCGAGGCATCGTCGGCCCGGTGGAACATGGATTCGCCCGCGAACAACCCGCCCACCGCCACGCCATAGACCCCGCCGACCAGCTTCCCCGCCCGCCAGCACTCCACGCTGTGCGCATGCCCGGCTTGGTGCAGCGCGGTGTAAGCCGCGATGAACTCCGCCGAAATCCACCCACCGGGGCGGCGCACCTTGGCGCAGGCCGTGATGACTTCGCGGAAGGCGCGGTCGAAGGTGATTTCAAACCCACCCTTCCGCAGCGTGCGCGCGAGGCTGCGCGAGGCATGAAACTGGTCGAGTTCAAAGATCCCGCGTGGGTCCGGCGACCACCACGTCACCGGGTCCGCCGTCCACGGAAACAACCCACTCCGATACGCCAGCACCAAGCGCGGCACGGACAGGTCACCACCCACCGCGACCAAGCCTGCGTGCGGTCCCGTCGCCACCGCGTCGCGCGCGTCCGGGAACCAGAGCCGGTCGTCGAGGAGGATGGGTTGCGTTGTCACAAGTCGGAGTGATTAGTAGTTAGTAATTAGTGGAGAACCGCTCCCGCCCCAACCGCCCACTAATCACTCAGCACTATTACTTCCCCCCCTCCCCCACCGCCTCCAGCAGCCGCGACTGGAAGAACGCGCAAATCTCCATCGCCACCACGGCATCGAGCTGCCCGGACATCGCCAGCGACGCGAGGTGTTCAGGCCGCCCCAGCTTCACCCACAGCCCCACGCGCACCTCGTTCAACACGCGCAGGAGCCAGTCGAACTGCACCGTGGTCAACCGCACATGGAACCCGCCCTTCACCTCCGCGAACCGCCCTTGCTCCCCGAGGAACGCATCCATCAGCCGCTGGTGTTCCACGCGTTGCTCCGCCAGCGCCTCGGCCAAGGCCAGCTCGTGCTCCGCCAGCTTCGCCTCGTCCCCGCTCTTCGACAGCGGCCCGATTGGTCCAGTGCTCACCGGGAACAGCTTCAGCACATGCGTGAGCAACACCCGCTCGCGCTTCGCGATCTGGAAGACATACAACCCCTCCTTGGCCTCGACGAGCTTCACTCCGCTGGCTCCATGGTGGCGTGGAGCTGATACTTTTGAAGCTCATGCACGTAAAACTCCGCGCGCTCCATCGTCTCGCGTGTCAGCACGCTCTTACCTGCGTTGTGGACCTGCATCATGTGGAACTCCGCCTTCTCCTTCTTCCACGCGAAGACCTGCTGGAAGACGTGCGTGACGAACTCCATCAAGTTCACCGGGTCGTTCCAGCAAATCACGAGATAGCCCGGGTCGAGGTTCTCCTTCGACTCCGTCTCGTCCTCGCGGAAAATGTCCGGGGCAACTTCCGGCAGTTCAATCGTGGTCGGCACATCAGCAGCATGGAAGGCCACCGCTGAATTTTCAATCCCTCCGCCCATCCAAACCCCGTGACTGTCCCCACCATCTCGCGACTAGCCCTCGCCGCCCTGCTCCTCGCCGCAATCCCGGCGCGCGCCCAAGACAAACCCGGCTCGTTGCTGATGCAGCGCACCAAGTCCACCAAGCCCGCCGCCAAGCCCACCGCGCCTCCCGCAGCTCCCACCAACTCCCCTGCCCTCTCCGTCAAGGCCATCGCCGCCCGCGTCAAACCTTCCCTCGTCACCATCACCTTCACCGGGCGCGATGGCTCGGTGGACGGCACCGGCTCCGGTTTCGTCGTCGCGGCGGACGGCCTCATCGCCACGTCGCTCCACGTCATCGGCGAGGCGCGCCCCATCAAGGTCCAGTTCGCCGACGGCCAGAAGTTCGACGTCACCGAAGTCCACGCTTGGGACCGCCGCTCCGACATGGCGCTCATCCGCATTGATGCGAAGGGGCTCACGCCGCTGCCGCTCGGCGATTCCGAAACGCTGGAGCAAGGCGCGCCCATCGTCGCCATGGGCAACCCGCGCGGCCTCGACTTCAGCGTCGTCTCCGGCGTCGTCTCCGCGCGCCGCGAAGTGAAGACCGGCGAACTCGACGCCGACGCGATGATTCAACTCGCCATCCCCATCGAGCCGGGCAACAGCGGCGGCCCGCTCCTCGACCTCCAAGGCCGCGTCCACGGCATCCTTACCCTCAAGTCCGCGCTCACGGAAAACCTCGGCTTCGCGATGCCCATCAACGCGCTGAAACCCCTCCTCGCCAAGCCCAACCCCGTCCCCATCGCGCGCTGGCTCACCATCGGCAACCTCAACCCCCGCGAGTGGCAACCCCTCCTCGGCGCGCGTTGGTCGCAGAAGGCCGGGCGCCTCTCCGTCGAGGGACTCGGCAAAGGGTTCGGCGGTCGCGCCCTCTGCCTGAACCAGCGCGAAGTCCCCGCCGTGCCTTACGAAATCTCCGTCACCGTGAAGCTCGAGAGCGAGAGCGGCGCGGCGGGCCTGGTCTTCTCCTCCGACGGCGGCGACCTGCACTACGGCTTCTATCCCACCGCCGGCCAGCTCCGCCTCACGCGCTTCGACGGCCCGACGGTTTACTCGTGGGCGATTCTGAAGACCGTCCCCTCGCCGCACTACCGCTCTGGCGACTGGAACACCATCAAGGTCCGCGTCGAGAAGGACCGCCTCCTCTGCTACGTCAACGACCAGCTCACCATCGAGTCCGACGACGCCACCCTGCGCACCGGCAAGGTCGGCCTCGCCAAGTTCCGCGACACCAAGGCCGCCTTCAAAAACTTTCAGGTAGCCAAGTCCATCCCGACCGCCGCCGCCACCGCCGGAGCGGAGCAGGCCATTCTCCAGCAGCTTGAAGCCCTCACCACGCCGCCGAGCGAAAAACTCCTCACGTCCCTCCAGACCAACGCCGCCGCCAGCCGCGCCGTCCTCACCGCGCGCGCCGACCGCTTGGAGAAGGAAGTCGGCCAGCTCCGCACGCTCGCCCGCACCGTCCACCGCCGCGACATCCAGGCCGCCCTCCTCCGCGAGCTCGACCAGCCCGAGACCAAGATTGACCTCTTCCACGCCGCCCTCCTCCTCGCCAAGCTCGACAACGAAGAACTCGACCTCGCCGCCTACCGCCGCCAACTCGACGACATGGCCCGGGACATCACCGCCCAGCTCGCTGCCATGCCCGACGACGACTCGAAGCTGAAAGCCCTCAAGAAATTCCTCTTCGAGGAAAACGGCTTCCACGGCAGCCGCGCCGACTACAACAACCGCGCCAACTCCTACATCAACGAAGTCCTCGATGACCGCGAAGGCATCCCCATCACCCTCTCCGTCGTCTTCCTCGAACTCGCCCGCCGCATCGGACTCGACACCGTCAGCGGCGCGCCCGTGCCCGGCCACTTCATGGTGCTGCACCGCCCGAAGCTGGGGAACCGCCAGCTCCTCGACATCTTCGACGGCGGCACGCTCGTCCCGCCCAAACGCGAAGAGGAACTCCGCATCGCCGACGAAGACCTCCAGCCCGCCACCAAGCGTTCCATCATCGTGCGCATGTTGCGCAACCTCATCTCCGGCGCACGCGCCACGCAGGACCACGCCGCCATGCTCCGCTACCAGGAACTCATTGTCGCCCTCTCCCCCGAGTCCGCCGGCGACCGCATCGGTCGCGCCCTCCTGCGCCTGCAAAACGACGACCCCGAAGGCGGCCGCCTCGATCTCCTCTGGCTCATGGAGAACCGCCCGCGCGGCATCGACCTCGAACGCGTGGAGCAGCTCCTCCGCTCATTGCGTTAAGTGTAGCCGTCGAGGTCAGGAGGCGGATTCCCTTGCCCCGTGCGGGACTCCGCAAGGTTTTGGAGTGCTCCAGTCCTCTGGCGCGTTTCCGGCCCCCTACTTCGCGCTCGCCTGAATCTTCTTCCACGCGGTGAGGGCTTCGTGGAACTCGGCCAGGGCCTCCGCCGGGAGGACGCCGGTGTTGCGGGCGATTTCCTCCTCGGTGCGCTGGACGAACCAGTCCGCCTGCTCGCGCCGGGGCCGGAGCGGCTTGCCCTCGATTTCCACCCACCACGGCGCGGTGTGGGCGAAGCGCCTTCCACTGCATGCCTCTTCCGCCCGTAGAGCGACCCAGCCTGATTCAGTGAAGCGAACTTTGGTTTGCAACTTCTGAAGGGACCGCACACCGGGTTCAACCGGCAAGGAAGCTACGCTCGCCACTTCTACTCCGTTTTGTATGGCCGAGATTTTGAGCATCGAACCCTCGAAGCCGCCCTCAATGTCGAAAGTCAGCTCGACAGGTTGCTTCGACCTAAACTCGGTGCCTGCGTCCTTGCCGTTCGCCTTCGCGACAACCATCGGCCCCGTCGTCACAAAGCTCCTCCCTTCGCCCAGCCCCTTCATCCACTTCTCATAGCTGAAGCCGCCTTCGCAATGCACATACACCCGACTAAAACCCAGCGGCACCGGATGCACGCCATTCGCCGTGCCGGCAGTGGGCTTTAGGCGGAAGCCGCAGTTGAGCAGCGCATAATAGGTGTTAAACCCGTAAAGCGTCCACGCCGCTTCCGTGTCAGTTCCGCTGCCGTCACCATTAAAGTTCATCCACTTCGGTGCCGGCACCGCCCATTTCCTCACGCCGAACTCGATGCGCCAGTGGTGGTTGTTCGCCAGCTCGAAAAGGTCCGGCTTGAGCACCGGCACGATGGCGACGGACCACGGCCAGTTGTGCTTCTCCAAGTCAATCAGCCCGCCCTCCGCGTGCGCCCGCTCGGACACGCGCCGCAGCGGAAACACCGGCACGTCGAACCGCTCCTTGTGCCCGAGGATGAGGAACGCGCCGAGCGTGTGGGCCTTCCCGCCGGAGCGGAAGATTTCGTATTCCGTGTTGCGCGGGAACCAGACGTGCGTCGGGTCCACCACCACGGGCTGCGCGCCGAAGTCGCCCTTCATGTTCTTGTCACTGAGCGCGGGCGGGACGGTGTCCACGGTGGTCCAGTCAATCATCGGCAGCGCCACGTTCACGTCCTCGGCGAGCATCGCGGACGCCAGCTCGGTGGGCGCGCGATGGTTGTGGGCATCGCCGCTGAACCACCCGCGTTCGGCCATGTTCACCCAGCGTTTCAGCGGCAGCTTCACCTCCACCGGCTTGCCCGCGACGGTGAACTGGTTCGTCAGCGGCAAGTATTCTTTCCCACGCTCGACGACGGCGGCGTAGCGCCCTGGCGGCAGCTCCGCGACCCACTGGTGCGCCGAGAGCGTGGTGTGATACTCGGTGGCGTTGGTGTTAAACCCGCTGCGCTTCTCGTAGCGCACCGCAGAGCCGAACGGCGGCACGGACTTGGGGAAATGCCATTTGCCATCCGTGTCGCTACGCAAGTAGAGCCGCGCGGCGACGGGCTTGCCGGTGGCGGCATCCGTGATGTCGCCATAGACGGGGACAGTCTGCGCGATCGCGTGGCTGGCGAATAAGGCGACGGATAAACCCAGCGCGGCGCGAAGGAGTGACATGGTCATGCGCTGAATCTAGCCAAGCGCACGCCGACGGGAAGCCGGGAGTTTGCCAGCGCGGCGTTCACGCCGCAGTAGGCGAGCAGGAGAAGGGCATTCGAAAGTTCGAAGAACTCCGCACGTTTCTGCGGCCTGAAGGCCGCGCTCCTCACCCTCGATCTGATTACAACGTCAGCCTCCTGGCTCAGTGCTTCGACTCGGCAGGGCCACCCGCAGACTTCGCCGGCAAGTCCCCTTCGCCGAGCTTGCGCTTGAAGAGTTCGAGGACGAGGCCGTAGCAGGTCAGCGCGAGGGCGGGGTCGTAGCGGTGGCCTTCATCCCGCAGGAAGGCGTGTTGGCCGTTGAACTCGTGCCAGGTGAAGTTCAGGTTGGCGTCGGACATGGCGTTGTGGAGGAGGGCGCGGCCTTCGCGCGGGACGTGCGGGTCTTGGCGGCCCCAAATCATCAGCATCTCAGCGGTCAGCTCGGGCACGCGGTCGAGCGTGTTGTCGCACTTGCCCTTGCCGAGGCCACGCTTGTGGATGTCCGTCGCGTAGAAGCACACACCGGCAAGCACACCGGGGTTCATGCTCGCGCGGAAACTCAGATGCCCGCCGATGCAAATGCCCATCACGCCGAGCTTGCCGGTGCAGAGCGGGTGCGCGCGGAGGAAGTCCAGCCCGGCGCGCGCGTCGGCATCGTAGCTGGCAAGTTCCTTGGTGGTCTTCAACTCGTTGCCCTTGTCCGCGCCAGCTTGGTCATAGGCGAGCACCGTGCCGGCGGGCAGGAACTCGTGGTAAATCTCCGGCACGGCGACGATGAAGCCGTGGCCCGCGAGCAGCGCAGCGGTCCGCCGGATGGGGCCGGTGACTTGGAAAATCTCCGAGTAGAGCAGGATGCCGGGATACTTGCCTTCCGCTGCGGGGCGGAAGACGTAGGTGCGCATCGGGCCGTTGGGCGTGGGGAGGTCAGCGAACTCGGTGTCATTGATGGTCATGGGACGTGGTGCGTGAATTTGGCCGGGTGTGCTCAGACTGCGCGCGCCCAAAGTAGGACAGTGCGGCTCGTCTGTCCCTCTGATTTTCAACTTCCGCTGGAAGCGCGAGGTGTGCGCTTGGACTCGGTTTGCTGTTGAAGGAACGGCGGGCGCGGCTCACCCCGTCGTCGCCTACGGGAGCAACAGTTTCTCGAAGCAGACGAAGGGGCCTTTGCGCATGGTCGCAGTGCCGGTGCGGCGGTAGCCAAGGCGCTCGTAGAGGGCAAGCGCGGCGGCGTTCGCGGTGAAGCAATCGAGGTGGATGGAGCGGAAACCCCGCGCCCGCGCGAGCGGCTCGGCGTGGGCCATGAGGTGCTTGGCAAGCCCGCGTCCCAGCGCCGCCGGATGCACCATGAGCCGATGCACCGCTGCCGCCGATTCGCCCGCTGCGGACCAATCCATGCCCTGCCAGATCGGGTCGTGCGTGGTGTCCAGCGTCACGCAGCCGAGGATGCCGCCACCCTCGCGCAAGACGTGCAACCTCCTCGCCGCGAGGTCGCGGGCGAGGACGGCGGCGTCCGGATAAACCTCGTCCCACTGCTCAATGCCGCCGGCGCGCATCCGGGCGAAGCAGGAGTCTTTGAGGTGGACGAGAGGTGATAGGTCAGCAACGACTTCGCGAGCAAAGATAAGTTCCGTCGTCGTGCTCATTGCCTGTCGGGAGCAACGACGATGGAGCCCTGACGTTTCGCGTCTGCGTGCCGTTGAAGGAGGCTTGCCCAAACAGAAGCATTGGTTGGTGCGTTCACCGTAAAATCGAGACGCAACTCGTAGGTCGTCCCTGGCTTCAGCTTGTCAGGAAGCCACAGATTCTTATGGGTCCAATTCAGAACGTAAGCCTCGGGAATCCCGCGATGGTTCAACCATGTGCATGCCTGAACTGAGGAGTGGTCGATAGGAAAGGACACGACGTTTGTGCCTTCATGCCAAATCTCTACATCGCCGACGAACTGGTGCGCCGGCTTCCCGTTGTATTCGAATGAGTGACTTTTGCCTGAGTGCAGCCCAAGAACCAAAGAAAGCTCCTTTGTCTCCGGCATCACGAACTGAACTGCCAGAACGGTGTTCGTGCAGTCCAAAAGCTTTTGGACATTCGTTGTGAGTCGGTTGTCCCGAGCTCTTTTGAACGTGTCGTAACCCATCCACCCGATTGCGCTCAAAGAGACGATGATGCTTACGGCGCCGAGACACCACCATGCGGCTTGGCGGTTGGCATTCATCAATCAAACGTCACCACCTTCAGCCCCGTCTTCTCCCGCACGGTTTGCGCCATGGCTTCGAGTTCGGCCTTGGTCAACTTGCCGCAGAACGGCTCGGGCGTGGGGCGGGCGATGGTGTAGAGGTGGACTTCCCGGATTTGCGCGCCGTCGTGGACGAGTTCCTCCAGACGGAAGCAATACTCGGCCAGTTCCTCCGGCGGCATCGGCTGGCCGTGCATCCGCAGGAAGAGGCTCTGGATGATGATGGGCCGCGCGCGCGCGGTGACGAGGAGGTTGTGCAGGATGCGGTCGAGGCGGACGGTGGTGCGGTTGACGAGCTTGTAGTAGCCCTCGGTGCCGGCGTCGAGCTTGGCCCAGACCTCGCCGTCGTTGGCGTCCATGATGGCGAGACCGCGCTTCACGCTGCCAGTGTCGAGGCCGGCGGCGTCGGTGATGAGGACGAGCTTGGTGGCGTCGAGGCCCTCGGCGCGCTTCACCTCGGCGGCGACGCGCACGCACTCGTCGAAGTTGTGGAGCATGGTCGGCTCGCCGTCGCCGCTGATGGCGATGTCCTTGGGCGTCTGCGTGAAGGCGAGCGGAAGTTCGTTGAACTTCGGCTCATGCGCGAGGCCCCCGTCGCGGGCGAAGTGAATCAGGGCGGTGAGTTCCTCACGGAGCTGGACGAGGTCCACAACGGAGGTCTTGCCGGGTGTCTTGCGGTCGACTTCGCAATACACGCAGTCGAAGTTGCAGACCTTGTCGGGGTTGAGGTTGATGCCGATGGAGAGGCCGCCGCTGCGCCGCGAGATGACGGGATAGACGTAGGTGAAGTCCTTGTAAACGCGGGTGTGGTCCCGCACAGCGGCGAGGGTGTTGCGGATGGTAGTGGGCGTCTCCGTCATGGGGGCAATGTAGGCGCAGAGGAGCGGTGGGGAAAGTGATTAGTAATTAGTGAGTAGTATCGCCAGTGCGACCAACCGCGACAAATCACTAAGCACTAATTTCTTCTTCGCCAACCGTCACGCGGACTCGTCCGTTGCCGGAGTTTTGAGCGGCTACTCGAACTGCTTGCGAAAGCCGGCGAACTCCTCGCGGAGGGCGGCCACTTCGGTTTTGAGCATGGCGACCTCGGCTTCGAGCACCTCCACGCGCGTCGGGGTGGTGGTGGTCGGACGGGCTTCGGGGGCGGCGAGTTCTTCCAGCGCGGGCTCGCCGGAGAGCAGTTGCACAAAGCGCTTTTCCTTCTGCCCGGCGCGCGGCGGGAGCAGGCGGACGAGCGGGGCGCTGCCTTCCCCCAAGACGCGGAGGCATTCCTCAATCTCGCCGATGTTCGCGAAGGCAAACATCCGCTCCGTGCGGACACGCAGCTCACCCAGCGTCTGCGGGCCGCGCAGCAAGAGAACGCAGAGCAGCGCCACCTCGCGCGGGTTCAGTTCGAAGACGTCGAGCAGGTTGTGGCGATACTTCTGGACGCGCGAGCCCGCGCCCCAGAGCTGCGTGACGAGTTGCTTGCCGCGCAAGTCGTCCAGGCCCAGGGCGACGATGCGCTCTTCGTAGTAGGTCACCGGGTCGCGGTTGGTGGACTGGTTGCAGGCGGTGGTCACCGCGTGGAGCGAGAGCGGATACTGGTCGGGCGTGGTCCGCTCCTTCTCGATGAGGCAACCGAGGATGCGGGTTTCTTCCGGCGAGAGTGACAAAGCCATGCGGCACTTCTAACAGCCGATACGCCGACTCACAAACACATACCTCCCCGCCCGGTGAACGGGAGAGAATCCACGAGCCGCTGCGGCTCCCGATTTCGGCCGTGAACTCGGTAAGGCCGCGCGGCCTCGGCTGGCTGGGGTATGGGGGGGGCGACCAGCAGGTCGGGCCTACTTTGTTTCATGGATGGGGAAATCTTTGCGCTGTTCTGCCCGGCGCTACGGCCGGCAGCCACTGGGGTGCTTCCGCGCCTAGGTTGAAAACTGCGGGGGACAGTATTCCGTGTGTGGCGCTCGTCTTCCTTTGCGACCTTCGCGTCCGTTGCGGGAGGCAAAGGTAAATTTCCTCAGGGGTGCCGCGACCGGGCCGAGAGGCGCTGCTCGGCGCTCCGGCCGACCTCAGGGAATCGGCTCCAGCGTGTCCGCACGCCACTTCTGGGAACCCATCCCGGCGGTGCCGTCACGGATGATCTTCACCTGCTGCGGCGTGACCGGGATGGCGCTGTTGCCCCAAGCCGAGTTGCCGCGAATGAAGGTGGCGATGGCCGCGATGTCGTCGTCGGAGTAAACGTCCCGGAAGGCGAGCATCGCGGGGTTGTCGTAAACCACGTCCCGCACCTTGATGGGGCCTTCCACGGCGTTGAGCATGATGCGGATGAGGCGGTCAGGCTTCTCGCGCACGACCCAGTCCGAACCGGCCAGCGGAGGGAAGTTCAGTGCGGGCGAGCCAAGGCCGGTGGCCTGGTGGCAACCGACGCAGCCAGCGGAGTAGAGTTGCGCGCCGCGCTTGAAGGCCTTCACCTCGGGCGGGTCGTCGGTCTGCGGCGGCGGGGTTTTCATCCCGGCTTGAAACACATCGGCTCGGAACGCGCCGCCGGTATTCTCGACGTGGAGGAAGCAGCCGAAGAGCAGAACACCCAGCAACACGAATGGCCACGCGCTGCCCCCCCCGGCGGCAATCGTCGGCTCGGTCTCGGTGCGCACGGGCGCAGGCGCAGGCTGTTTCTTCGGCTTGCTCATGGCTTCGCGGGAGCGGGCGGGCTGGTGGGTTTGACCACAGCGGGCGTGGGTGCCTCGGGCAGGCTGATGTCAGTGCGCTGGGTCAGCAGGTAGGCAACGAGGGCGCGGGCGTTGTGCTTCGGGAAGACAGGCGCGTCTTTGCCGGGCAAGGCCAGCGGTTCGCCGACGAAGCGAACCTCGGACTTCTGCTTATCGAAGAGGTAGGTGGCCGACGGGCAGGTCGAGGCCGGGGCCAGCAAGCGCGGGTTGTAGAGGTGAACGAGCAGGTGGTGCTCCAGCTCGGCGGTGGCGTTCATGGTCGCCGCTTTCCAAGGAGCGGCGAACTTCTCCGGCGCGCGCGTGCCGATGCTGGCGAGGTCGGGGCCGATGCGCACGCTGCCGAGCAGGACGGGCGAGTCATTCAGGAAGTCACGGGCCACGCTGCGGCGCGCGCCCCAGCCGCGTTCCACGTCCGGGCCGAGGTTGTAAATGACCAACTCGGCCTTGGCCCCGGAGTCGGTAAGCAGCTTTACGGCGCGTTCCGCTGCGTCGGGACCGACCTTCACCAGAATGTCCGCCGGGCGCTTGGCCACGACCTCATTGACGGTGGCTCCTGTGGTAGGGCGGACGATGCCAGCCTTGTTGTCGGCTTGCTTCAACAGCGTGAGGTTCGCCGCGAATTGCTTAAGGGCCGCAGCGGCATTCGTGTCAGTCGCGAGGGCGGGCGGGATGGTGACGTTCTGGATGCCGAGGTCGGGGCGAGCCTTCGCGAGCGCGATGAGCAAGTCGAGGTTGACGAGGTTCGTCTTCCCGCTGGTGGGCAGTTCGAGATTGATTGTGCTGGCGTTGGAGCCGAGGTCGTTGAGGCGCGCGCCGAAGAGGAGTGCGTCCTGACGCAGTTGCCGGGTGTGGCATTGGGCGCAACCGAGCGAGCGATAGACATCCGCGCCCTGAGCCGCGAGGCCGGGCCGGGCAGCGGGGTGAACGTCCGAGGTGTTCGGGATGGGGGCGGGGGCGAGCGCACCGAGCTGGAGCTGCGGGGCCATGATCAGCGCAGCCCAGGAGCACGCGAGGCTGAACATCGCACCGGCACCAATGATGGGTCCGTATCTCATCGGGCACCTCCACAGCAGGCGAGGCAGCAGCGGCGAACGGCCAGCGCGAAGTTTACGAGGAAGGCCAGAGCCGCGATCGCCAGCGCGCCGTAGCCGACGGTGACCTGCTTGAGGTGGCTGGCGCTTCCGGTGACGGCATATTCGAGGAAGTTGTCGTTCACGCTTGCGCCCACAGCCTGCTTGAGGCCGGCGAAGCTCAAGCCCATACCGACCGCAAGCACGCCGAGCAGCGCCGCCCAGAAGGTGAGGTCCGCGAGGCCTTCGGAGGGCAGTTCATCCTCACCGGTCGTGAGGCGCGGGACGATGTAGTGCAGCGCGCCGAGCGCCGCGAGACCGAACACGCCGAGTAGCACGATGTCCGTGCGGGCGGCGGCGAAGAAGGTGAACTGCGTCCAGTGTCCGCTGAAGAATGCCGTGCGGAGCGTCACGCCGAGCAACAGAACCGCCGCGACAAGCAGGAAGCGGAAGGTGGCGTTGCTCTTCCACGTCTCGCCGATTTTCCCGTGCGCCGTCTGCCAGAGCGAGACGAGTAGCGCGAGGACGGGGACGATGACAAGTGCGTTCGCCGCGCCGCTGACAGCGGGAATCCACGCGGGCACCGGCGCGAGCTGGGAGAGACCGCACCAGCCGCCGATGAGCAGGAGTAACCAGAAACCGGCGCGCGCGAGGCCGGGATTGGCGAGCGGGCGATTCACCGTCTTGGGCACGAAGTAGAACAGCACGGCGAGCGCGGAGCCGGTCAGGACGATTTGCAGCAAGTTGTTGCCGAACCAGCCGGAAACGATGGCTTGCACCACGCCGGGCACTTGCCAGCAGAGCAGTAGGCTTTGCGCAGTGGTGAGAATCCACGGGAACCACAGCAGCGTCGCGAGCACGAACCAGAGCGAGACGTAAAGCTCTCGCTCCGTGCGGCGATGCAGCGTGACCAGCGCCCACGCGGCGATGAACGCGTAGCTGACGAAGAGCGGCAGCGCGGCGTAAGGCGGGAACTCTAAGAGGTCGAAGCCGGTGGCGTCGCCCGCGAGGATGCCCAGCACGCCGACGGTCACGGCGATGTTCCAGAACTTGCCGGCGATGGTGAGGCCGAGCGGGGCGGTCAGCTCGACGCGTCCGAGGCGGGCTATGAGCCACAGCGCGAGGGCGAAGGCGGTTTGCAGCGCGAAGCCGTAGGTCAGCGCGTTGACGGCGGCGGGGCGGAGGCGTCCGTAGGTAACCCACGCGCAGCCTTCCATGAAGGTGGGGTGGTAGAGCTGGATGCTGGCGAGCAGGGCGAGTGTGGCTCCGGCGAGCAGCCAAGCCACACCGCTGAAGACGAGGAACAGCACCGGCAGCCGACACGACGCCTCAACCTCCGCTGCGGAGGGCGCGGCGGTGCAGTCGGTCTGGCTGCTGGGGTTAGCGGTGGTCATTTCTGTTTTACCCGCGGACGGCGCGGAGGACGCGGATTCAAAAGTGGCTTCGTTGGCGAATGGATTTCAGCATCTGTGTTAGCCGCACTATCCGCGGGCAGCCTCACTCAAACGCACTCGGCTTCTCCGGCGCTTTCGGCGGCGGGGCGGTGATTTTCTCGACGCGGGCGACGAATGCGGCGCGACTGGCGGCGGCGTTTTGATAGTCTTTCAAGGTTAGTTCCATCGCCGCCGTGACAGGGATGCGATAGACGCCCTTGGCCTTATCGAGCACGGCGACGGTGGTCAGCTCCTGCGTGGTGGTCTGGCGGAGTTCGGCCTGGGCCTTAGCGCGTTCCTTCGAGCGGGCTTCGCGAGATGCCTGCGCGCCGGTCTCAGTGTAGCTCTTGAGCATCGCATTGATGCCGACGCCCAGCAGGATGACGACGAGCGCACCGAAAAAGTAGGCGGCTTTCGTGCGGCAGGCGGGGCTACAGCAGGCGTCTTTGGATTCGTGGCAGCTCATGGGTGCGGGCAGGTTAGTGGGCAGCCTTGCTGGAAGCGGGGGCAACATAGACGCCCATCGCCTCGGCCACGCGTGGGTCGCGCTGCGGATAGGGCGGGTGGGCGTTGAAGGCGCGGCTGAACATGAAGATGAGCACGGCCAAGATGCCGCCGAGCGAGAGCACGTCGAAAATTCCAAGATGCAAGCCGTCCGGGTAGAGGACCGGGCCGATGTTGAACTGGAGGTCCATGTAGTGGCACAGCCAAGCCCAGCCAGTCATCATGCTCATGAATTGGAAGTTCAGCTTGCGATGGATGGGCAGCAGGAACAGGAACGGGAACCAGAAGTGGCCGAAGATGGTGAGCTGGCCAACCCACTTCCATGTCCCATTTTCGCGCAGGACATACCAGAAGGTTTCCTCCGGCACGGCGGCGTTCCAAATGAGGAAGTATTGGCTGAAGTGGATGTAGGCGTAGAAGACGGTGAAGGCAAAGAAGAGCTTGCCACAGTCGTGGAAGGTGACTTCGCGGGTCACGTCCTTCAGATCGCCGCGGTTCTTGAAGTAGAGCAGCAGCCAGTAGGTGGTGATGGCCGTCACCCACACACTGCCGGCGAAGTAAACGACGCCATACATGGTGGAGAAGAACTGGTGCTGGAGGGACTTCATCCAGTAGATGGCCGCGCCGGTCAGGCTGAAGGCGAAGAGGAAGATGCCGCCGGCGGCATACTTGCGCATCGTGCGGGTGTGGACGGCGGCCCCGTCCTTGTCCTGCGCAAGCGAGGCGCGGCGGAGTCCGTGGGCGATGAAGCCCCAGACGGCGAACAGGAGGATGGAGACGACGTAGAAGGCGGTCTTGTTAAACAGAATTGCCTTCGTGTGCAGCGCATGGTCGTGCTCCGGGTCAATCGTCATCCAAGGATAGATGTCCGTCGCGAGCAGCCCGATGGGAATCCAGAGGATGAACATCGTCGGGAACAGGAGGCAGGCGATGTGTTCGAGGAAGCGGCGGATGGGAATCATCCACTGCGCATCGAAGAGGTGGTTCAGGATGACGATGAACAGCGCGCCCAAGCACAGACTGAGGCAGAACATGTAGGCCATGAGGTAGGCGTAGCCGAACTGCTTCGCAGTGGTCGGGTGCCCGGCCGGACCGTGAGTGTGGCCATGGTGGGCGTCCACCGTTTGCTCAGTCTTGGCTACTGGCTTGGCATGCTCGGCGGCGACGGCTCCGTTGCCCAGCAGCACGGCGGCGAAAAGCGCAACCACAACGGCGGCAACGCTGCGGCGCAGACCGGTCAGGATATTGAAAGCGTGCGAGGTCATGGCGTTACTTCAGCGTGGCTCGTTCGGCGGCGGGGACTTCCTCAAGCGTCGCGAAACGCGCACGCTGGAGGGAGCGGACGTAAGCGACGATGGCCCAGCGGTCCTCGATGGAGATGTTCGCAGCATAGCCCTGCATGTTCGGGGCTTTGCCGTCGCTGATGATGCGGAACACCTGGCCGTCGGGGATGATAATAGCGTTTTTATCGAGCAGGCTGGCTACCACGGCCATCGCGCCGATCTTCTTGGTGATGCCGTTGCCGTCACCGGTCGGGCTGTGGCAGGGAAGGCAGGAGATGTTGTAGCGCTCGCGGCCCCGGGCGAGGAGCGCCGTGGTCACGGTGATCGGGATAGTGGCGACGAAGTTCGTCGTGCCGGGGACGAGGCCGGTGTTCAGCGCGGTGCCCTGCCACGTCTCGTTGCCTTGGTCACCGATGCGCTGGGCGACAGTGCCCGCGACGAACGCCTGGGAGCTGCGGCCATCGGCCATGAAGCTGTTGGGCACCTGCGGCCGGAGCTTGGCCTGACGCACCATGTCGTCGAAAATTTCCAGCGGCGGCTTGCGGAAGTCCGTGCCTCGGCGTCCGGCAATGCCGAAGACGGTCAGTGCCAAGAGCAGGAACCCAAAGAGTGCGGCGAAGAAGTAGCGCATGTCAGTCCTCCACCAATTCGATGTGCTTGCTGCCGGCGGACACGAGCAGTTTGCGGGTTTCCTCGGCGTTGAACTTCGGGTCAGCCGTCTCGATGACGACGATGAACTTGTCGTGCGATGCGCCCTGGCAAAACTTGCGGTTCTTCAGCAGCGGGTGGTGCAAACGGGGGAGGCGGTTCAGGAGGAACATACCGATGAGCGAGCCGAAGGACGCGAGCAGAATGGTCAGTTCGTAGCTCACCGGGAAACTGAAGAACGGGCTGAACATGGGCTTGCCGCCGATGACGATCTTGTAGTCGTAGGCGTTCATCCACCAGATCATCGTCATGCCGGTGGTGTAGCCAGTCACACCGCCGATGAAGGTAAACCAGCCGACTGGAGAGTTCCGGAGGCCCATCGCCGCATCCATCCCGTGGACGGGGAAGGGCGTGTGGACATCCCACTTGGAGTAGCCGGCATCGCGCACCTTTTCCGCCGCGTGCATCGCGTCGGCGGGGGTTTCGAAGACGGCGAGGAGACCGTAAGCGTTCATTAGTGATGCCCTCCGTGCTTGGCACCGCCCTGTGGGTGGTGCGGGTCAGCCTGCGGCGTGACACCCTTCACTTCGGAGATGGCAATCATTGGCAGGTAGCGCATGAACAGGAGGAAGAGGGTAAAGAACAGGCCGAAGCTCCCGAGGAAGGTGCAGACGTCCACCCAAGTGGGCCGGAAGTAACCCCAGCTCGACGGCAGGTAATCGCGGTGCAACGAGGTCACGATGATGACGAAGCGCTCAAACCACATTCCGATGTTCACGAAGATGGTCACGATGAAGACGAAGACCATGTTGGTGCGGAGCTTCTTGAACCAGAAGAGGTGCGGGCAAATCACGTTGCACGAAATCATCCACCAGTAGCTCCACCAGTAGGGGCCGAACGCGCGGTTCTTGAACGCCGCCAGCTCGTAGGGGTTGCCACCATACCACGCGATGAAGAACTCCATGCCGTAGGCGTAGCCGACGATGGAACCGGTCGCGAGGATGACTTTGCACATCAACTCGACGTGCCGCACGGTCACGATGTCTTCCAGCTTGCACAGTGTGCGCAGCGGGATGAGGAGCGTGAGCACCATGCCGAACCCGGAGAAGACGGCGCCGGCGACGAAGTAGGGCGGAAAGATGGTCGTGTGCCAGCCAGGCACCTGCGACACGGCGAAGTCGAACGAGACGATGGAATGCACGGAGAGCACCAGCGGCGTCGAGAGGCCAGCGAGGAGCAGGTAGCACTTTTCGTAATTGCTCCAGTGGCGGTTGGAGCCAGTCCAGCCCAGCGCGAAGAACCCGTAGAGGAACTTCTTCACCTTGCCCGTCGCGCGGTCGCGCATCGTAGCGAGGTCAGGGATGAGGCCGGTATACCAAAAGAGCAGTGAGACCGTGCCGTAGGTCGAGACGGCGAACACGTCCCAGAGCAGCGGCGAACGGAAATTCACCCAGATGTCGTAGTTGTTTGGGATCGGCGGCAACCACCAGACGGCATACCAAATACGGCCAACGTGGATGACGGGGAAGATACCAGCGCAAGCCACGGCGAAGAGCGTCATCGCCTCGGCAGCGCGGTTGACGGACGTGCGCCACTTCTGCCGCAGCAGGAAGAGAATCGCCGAGATGAGTGTGCCAGCGTGACCGATGCCGATCCAGAAGACGAAGTTCGTGATGTCCCACGCCCACTCGACGGGCTGGTTCAACCCCCAGACACCGACGCCGGTGGCGATGAGGTAGGCAATGCAGCCGAACATCATCGTCATCAACGAGACGCTCATGATCAGCGCGGGCAGCCACCACTTGGGGGCCTCGCCTTCGCAGATGCCAGCGATGTGGTCGGAAATCCAGCCGATGCTGCGGTTTTGCAGCACCAACGGCTCGCGCTCCAACTCGGCAGGCGGCGGCGCAATCTTTACCGAGGACGGGATGGAATGTTCAGCGGCGGCGCTCATTAGTGCTTGACCCCTTTCTTGGCACCTTCAGCGGCCGGTTCCGCCATGAAGTGCGGGTCCGAGATGCTGCGGTATTCCTCGACGGTCCAAATCTTGGCGTCGGGCATGAGGGGGTTGAGATTACGGATGCGCGCGAGGTAGGTCGTGCGAGGCTTGTTGTCGAGGAAGCCGAGGACTGAGTAGTTGCGGTCCTGCTGCTTGAGCTTCGAGACGGCGCTGTTCGGGTCAAGGATGTTGCCGAAGGTGATGGCACCGGCGGGGCAGGCTTGCTGGCAGGCGGTTTGAATCGCGCCTTCCTTCACCACCACGTCGTTGCTGGCACCGGCCTTGACCTTCTGCGAAATCTTCGCGCCCTCGATGCGCTGCTGGCAGAACGTGCACTTCTCCATGACGCCGCGCATGCGCACGGTCACGTCCGGGTTGCGGGCCATCGAGATGATGTCCACCTCGTCGCCGGGGCGAACACCAGCCGGGCCCTTGTAGAGGCCGATGTCCAACTTGAAGAAGGTGTCCGCCATCTTGCCACCGCCAATGGGGCGCTTGTTGAAATCGAAGAAGTTGAACCGGCGCACCTTCCACGCGCAGTTGTTGGCGCAATACCGCGTGCCGACGCAGCGGTTGTAGGCCATCACGTTCAGGCCCTCGTCGTCGTGGGCCGTCGCGTTCACCGGGCAGACGCTCTCGCACGGCGCGCTTTCGCAGTGCTGGCACATCATCGGCTGGGTTACGACCTGCGGGTCATCAATCCATTTTTTGGTCGCTTGTAACTCGTCGCGCTCGACGAGGTTGACGGTGTTGGGATTGCCCTGGCTGCCGGTGGCGTTGCTCAGGAAGGCATCCACGGTCCCGCCCTGCGGCTTCTTCTTCGGGTCCGCCGCGTAGTAGCGGTCGATGCGCATCCAGTGCATCTCGCGGCCCTTGGACACTTGGTCTTTGCCGACGATAGGGATGTTGTTCTCGCTCTGGCACGCGATGACGCACGCGGAGCAACCAGTGCAGGCGTTGAGGTCCACGACCATGCCCCACTGGTGCGACTTGCTGGCCAGCTCGGGGTTGGCCTTGTAGGGGTGCTCGTAAATGTTCTTGATGGAGCCGTCCGGGTTCTTCGCCAGGAACTCGGTGTGGCCGTCGAGGTCCATGTGCTTCGCGAAGTCGGGCTGCTTGAGGAACTGGTCCACGTTCGCCTCGCGCACGACTGGGCGGCCGTGGAGCGTCCAGTGGTCCTGCGTGCAGATGAAGGGATGCGTGCGGCCCGTGGTTTTCGCCGAGGCACCGGTGATGAAACCAGCCGTGCCCGTGCGCAGCGGGTAGGCGTTGAAGCCAACACTCTTGTCCTCAAAGCTGGCGATGCGGCCCCACTTGCGGCCGTAACCCAGCGCCAAGCCGAGCGTGAAATCCGCCATGCCGGGCTGAATCCAGATGCCGCCCTCGACCGTGCGACCGTTCGCCGAGATGGCAATCACGTCGCCGTTCTTCAAGCCGAGCTGCGTCGCCGTCTCGCGACTGATGAGCACCGCGTTGTCCCAGACGAGCTTCGTGATCGGGTCGGGCAGCTCCTGGAGCCAGCCGTTGTTAGAGTAACGCCCGTCGTCCACGCTCGCGTCGCGGTGAAAGACGACTTCGAGCTTATCCTTGGAAGGAGCAGGAGCCGCAGTGGCGAGGCTGATTGCGGTCGAGACCGCCGTCCAGTTGAACGAACCGGAAACCGCGTTGGCCTTCGAGCCTTCGAGCAAACCGTCGTGCAGGAATTTCTTCCACTTCTCCTCGTCGAGCGCACCGCCGGTGAGGCTGGGGAAGGTCTCGCGGGTGAGGGCGTAGGAGTTCGCAGTGGGGTTGCCGAGCAGATGGCCAAGCACTTCCGACTCTGTCAGACCGGCGAAGAGCGGCGCAATGAGCGGCTGGATGGCGACGACTGTGCCGTCGCTGGTGCGGGCATCACCCCAAGATTCGAGATAGTGCGCAGCGGGCAGGTGCCATGATGCGCCTTTGCCCGTCTCGTCCTCATGCGAGCCGAGGTGAACAACGGTCTTCGCGGTTTTGGCAATCTGATTCCACGTCTCGGAAGCGGTGTAAGCCGGGTTCGCCCCGAGGACGACGACGGTTTCCGCACCAACTGCAGCAGCGAGATTCGCCGCCGACTTCGGAGCGTCGTGCAACTCAATCGTCTTGCCGAACGCACCAAGCACTTCGTTCATCGCGTGCGCGAGCACATGGACGGCGAGCGGTTGGCCACGACCGGCAACGACGAGGGCTGCGCCCTTGTGAGCGACGAGGTCTTTGGCGCACTCAGAAATCCACTTGGCATCCACCTTCGCGCCCGCCGCGAGGGCGACCGTGTTCAGCGAAGCAGAGCTGCTGCCCTGCTTGAGCACTTCCGCCGCGAGCTGCGCCGCAACCGCCGCGACCTGGCTCGGAGCCACGCGCACGCGATGGTCGGCACTGAAGCCGGTGAGCGTCATCAGCGACTCGACCGTGTAGAGGCGGCTGATGAGCTCGAAGCCTTGCGCAGAGTCAGGCTTGGAAATCTTGCGGCCCTTCGCGAAGTCGCGCGTGTAGCGATACATCTCGTCCTCGCTGCCGAGGAAATCGCAGTCGAGCGAGAGGATGCGCTTGGCCGCCGCGAACTTGAAGTAATGCGTGACCTGCTTGCCGGAAACAAGGCTCGCGGCCTGCGTGTGGATGGTGGAATCCACCGCGTCGTAGTTGGCCCAAACCGAGTTCGGGAACTTCGCTGAAATGGCCGCTTGCAGCCGCGCCCGCGTCGGCGAGCTGTTGCTCTCCGCGATGATGGCGAGGCCACGACCACCGTTGGCGGCGGCGCTCTTGGAGATTAGCGCGAGTGCGTCGAGCGCTTCCACGCGCTTGGCGATTTTGCCGTCCTTCTTGAAATGCTGCGCGCGGTCCGGGTCGTAGAGGCCGAGGACGGAGGCTTGGGCGAATTGGTCGGTGCCCGCTTGGTCAGGATGCAGCGGGTTCGGCTCGACCTTCGTGGGGCGACCATCGCTGGACTTGGCGAGGAGCGGAATCGCGCCGGTGCGCGTGGGCATCGCGGTCGCGAAGTGCTGTGCGATGCCGTGGATGTAGCCTTCCGGCTGCTTGCCGAAGGGATAGATGTGCTCCGTGGGACGGCGGCAGCCGGTGAGGCCGAAGCCCGCCAGCATGAACGACGCGGACATCAGCTTCATGAAGTCGCGGCGCGACTCGGCGACGGTCAACTCGCTGGCCCCGGCGGGGAATTCACGCTCGGCCCACTCCTGAAGCTGGGCCGAATTGGCCATCGCCTCGGGGCTGCGGAAGTATTGCGGGCCGGTTTCCGGCTCGGGACAGACTGGAGGGATGAATTTCATCGGTGACAGACGGAGCAGCTCTCGCCGGGATGCACGTTCCAATCCTTGACCAGCTTCGCGCCCCCGCTCTTGGCAAAGCCCTCGGGGGCCTGCCAGTCGAGGTTGAAGACTTGGTCGTTGGGACGAATCTTGGCCGCCGGGTCACGGTGGCATTCGAGGCAGAAGGACATGCCCAGTGACTTGCTGTGGCGCACCTCGTCCATTTTGTTCACCGGGCCGTGGCAATGCACGCAGGAGACGCCGCGGTTCACATGGACGGAGTGGTTGAAGTAAACGAAGTCGGGCGTCTTGTGGATTTGCACCCAGGGAATCGGCTTGCCCGTCGCGGCCGACTCGCGGACGAGCGCGAGCTTGGGGTCGTCCTTGAGCACCTGGTTGTGGCAGTTCATGCAGGTGCTGGCGGCAGGAACGTTGGAATACCAAGACTTCTCCACGCCGTTGTGACAGTAGCGGCAGTCCAGCCCGAGCTGATCCGCGTGAATCGCGTGGCTAAAGGCCACCGGCTGCACCGGCGTGTAACCCACGCGCGCATACTTGGGCGTCAGGTAGTATGTCACGCCTGCCGTGACCACGCCGCCGACGAGCATCCCGCCCACGATCACCATCGCGGGCAGCTTGTTCGTCCATTTCGGAAAAATGTCTGACATGGTGAGGTTGTTATCGTCAGGAGTGCGACCAACTTGTGAATTATTTCACATCACTACCGACTAAATTTTGCTTCACACGCAACTATTCAGGTTAAACCGGACTCGGAACTGGTCACGGCGGCGGTTGGTTTAGTTCAGCCACCACCCGACTGCAAGCCCCGCTTCTGCCAACCGAACCGATTTCGGTTTTGATTATGCCTGCGATAAGGGAATCCAGCCGCGCTGATGTTCCCTCGCTCGCCAGCAGCCACACTTGACCGGGCCGGACCAAACCCGAATCATCCGCCCCATGAAGCAACTGCTCGCTCCCCTTGCCCTCGGCTTGGCCTGTGCCGCCACCGCGTCGGCCGCCGACTCCACGCTCCACACCTGGACCAAGCTCCACCTCACGCCCGAGTTCTGGGGTGAAGGCGCGCACGTGGCGGACATCAACAAGGACGGCAAGCCCGACGTGGTCTCCGGCCCTTACTGGTATGCCGGTCCGGACTTCAAGACGCGCCACGAATACGCTCCCACCACACGCACTTCGCCCGCTGGCAAGGCGCCCTTCACCCGCAAGACCGCTGACGGCAAGGAGGAGTCGGTCCCCGGCTTCGAGGGCGGCCTGGGCACCAAGAACGCCTACTCGGACAACTTCTTCACCTTCACTGGCGACATCAATGGTGATGGCTGGGCCGACATCATCGTGCTCGGCTTCCCGGGCTTGCATTCGTGGTGGTTTGAGAACCCGCAGGGCAAGCCCGGCCATTGGAACCGCCACGTGGCCGTGGACGTGACGGATAACGAATCCCCGACCTTCGCGGACCTCACCGGCGATGGGAAACCCGAACTCATCTTCAGCTCCGGCGGCTTGCTCGGCTACGCCACTCCGGACGCGAAAAACCCGACGAACAAGTGGACTTTCCACAAGATTTCTCCGAAAGGCCCCTGGCAGAAGTTCACGCACGGCCTCGGCATCGGCGATGTGAACGGCGACGGGCGGCTCGACCTTTTGGAGAAGGACGGCTGGTGGGAACAGCCCGCCTCGCTCGCCGGCGACCCCGAGTGGAAGCAGCACAAGACCTCGTTCGGAGCCGGCGGCGCGCAGATGCACGTGTATGACGTGAACGGCGACGGGCGCAACGACATCGTCACCGGCTTGGTCGCACACGGCTACGGCCTCGCGTGGTTTGAGCAACTTGCTGAGAAGGACGAGCAAGGCAGCCCGAAGTTTAAGCAGCACACCTTCATGAACAAGGAGCCGAAGGAGAATCGCTACGGCGTTGCCTTCTCCCAGCCGCACGCGATTGACCTCGTGGACATGGACGGCGACGGCCTCAAGGACCTCGTCACCGGCAAGCGCTTCTGGGCGCACGGCCCCGGCGGCGATCCCGAACCGAACGCGCCGGCGGTGCTCTATTGGTTCAAGCTCGTGCGCCATGCCGACAAGTCCGTGGACTGGGTGCCGCACCTCATCGACAACAACTCCGGCGTCGGCACGCAACTGCTGGTGGTGGACGTGAACGGCGACAAGCTCCTCGACATCGTGGTGGGCAACAAGAAAGGCACCTTCGTCCACCTGCACCAGGCCAAGTCGGTGTCCAAGGCGGAGTGGGAAAAAGCGCAACCCAAGCCAGTCGAGGCGAAGTAACTCCGCCCGTGGTCCGGGCGTGCGCTGCTCACATGGTGCGAACCCTCGGCCTTGAATCTGGTAGGACCGCGCTGTGCGCGTCCTCGACCCACAGGTCGGTCCTATCAGGTGTGTAGCGGAAGGTTCGGTTGCCGCCGTGCGGGTGGCGAACTGCCCCTCCCCTGCCCAGCCCGTTTGTGAGTTGCCGCAGCCCACCCATCCTCTGCACCCTCGCCCGCGTTGAAGACACTCCTGCCCGTCCTGCTCCCGCTGCTCGCTGCGCTGCTCTATGTCGTGGGCGCGCTGCTCGCCAAGCGCTCCGCTGCGTCCGGCATCGGCATCTGGCGCACCGCCTTCGTCTCGAACCTCATCTCCGCCGCGCTCTTCGCTCTCCTGCTCCCGCTCGGCGGCACGTTCCACGCGGACCTGCTGTGGCAGCCAGCGCTCGTCGCGGTGTTCTACCTGCTCGGCCAGTTGCTCAATTTCCTCGCCCTCCAGCACGGCGATGTCTCTGTCGCCACTCCGGTCATGGGTTTGAAAATCATCTTGGTCGCCTGCTTCACCACCCTGCTCCTCACCTCTGAAGTCTCGCTCAAACTCTGGTTCGCAGCGGGCCTCAGCTCCGTTGCCATCGCCCTGCTCAACCGCCCGGACGGCACCCCGCGGCATCACGTCGGCACCACGATCCTCTACGCCGGCAGCTCCGCGACGATGTTCGCCATCTTCGATGTGCTCGTGCAGAAGTGGTCGCCCGCCTGGGGCCTGGGGCGGTTCCTCCCCGTGATGCTGGGCTTCGTCGCGCTCTTCAGCGGCGTGTTCGTGCCCTGCTTCCACGCGCCGCTGCGGGCGGTGCCGCGCGCGGCGTGGCCGTGGCTGCTAGGCGGGTGCGCCTTCATCGGGCTGCAATCCCTGCTCTTCGTCAGCACCATCGCCAACTTCGGCGGCGCCACCACGGCGAACGTCATCTACAGCTCGCGCGGCCTCTGGAGCGTGCTGGCCGTCTGGGCCATCGGCCACTGGTTCGACAACCGCGAGCAACACCTCGGGGCGAACATCCTCCGCTGGCGACTGGCCGGCGCGGCCCTGATGATGGCGGCGATTGCGCTGGTGTTGTTTTGAACCCGAACACCGCACTGGCCAGACGGTGATTTGAAATTGGACAAGCACCCAGCCGAACGCCACGCTGCTAGCCACAATCATGAGCGCCGACCCCCACCAGACTGCCGAGCTGGAAACCCTCAAGGCCCAAGTGCAGGCCCTGCACGAAAACGAACAGCGGCTCATGGAGATGGTGAAGGTTTACGCCGGCCTGCTCATCGGCATGGCGGCCATCCTCGTCCTCTTCGCCTGGTTCGCCAGCCACAAGAATTACGAGCGCGACAAACTCGCCATCCAGAAGTCCCTTGAAACCGCCAACGAACAGCGCTACGCCGCCTTCAACCGCGAACTGGACAGCACCCTCCACACCCGCCTGACCACGCGTGAACAGGCGCTGGACCGCAAGCTCGCCGAGCTGACGCAGTCCGTCCGCGCGCAGTTGGCCTCCGCCGGGGGCGTGTCCAGCAATGCACTCGCCCAGCAGAACGAGGACTCCAACCGCAAGATTCTCCTCATGGTCGAGGTGATCGAGAACCGCAACGCACACCCCTTCGGCCTGCTCTACTTCGACTACGCCATCCGCGCGGTGAACGCCAAGCAGTTCCCCGCCGCCACGGAATACTTCCTCGCCGCCGCCCTGGCTTTCCAGCGCTCCCGCGATGACGCCAACCTGAACACCAGCCTCGCCCGCCTGAACCAGTTCGCCTTCCAGAACCTGAAGGCGGACGACTTCGCGGGCCGCCCGGTGATCGAAGAGAAGTTCGCGCAACTCGTGGACGCGCTGGACAAGAATAACGTGAACGGCAAACACACCGTCGCGCTCGTTGACCTGCGCAAGGAGTTCAGCGAGGCGAAGAAGCGGACCAAGCTGAAGTGAGCTAAGAGCCTATCCGAATAACCTGGGACGGGGTTTCCGGGCGGGGCAAGCTGGCCTGCATGAAGCACACGCGCGGGCCAGGCTTTCGTATCTCGGACACCTTTTGGGCCAAGGTGGCCCCGCTCTTGC
>JBDKJY010000034.1:0-70343 GCA_039796295.1 Verrucomicrobiota bacterium | reverse complement strand
AAGCCAAGGCATAGGGCACCACGCTGCCGCCACGAGGCGGCAAGTGTCCCCCATGTCCCCGCACACCTGTCCACCATGTCTCCGGTCCATACACGAGGAGGGGAGAGGGAATTTCGAGTGCGCCCGCGCAGCCTCAGGCGTAACCTCAGGCGTAGCCCACACCGAATACCGCACACCACACGTTTACTTCCCGGCCTTCTTGAGCACTTCCGCCAAGGTCACCTCGGCCCCGCCACGGCGCTTGCTCTCGTCGGCGGCTTCCATGAAGGCGAAGAGTTCAATCGTCTCCTCGGGGCTGACGGGCACGACGCCGGTCTGGAAGGCTTTGATGGCTTCGACCACGAGCGGGGCGTAGCCATCATAAGCGCCAATGGGGGCCTCGCCTTTTTCGCCCTTGGCCAAGCCGGTGTAGCCCTTGGCCTCGCGGAAGATGCCGGTGCGGCCACCCTTCCACTTTCCGATGACTTCGATTTTGCCGTCGGCGGTGGTGCCGCGCTTCACGCTCTCGCAGCCGGTGCCCATGACGGTGAAGAGCGTCTCGCAGCCGTGGACGCCATACCAGAAGAGGTCGGGGTGGGTCTTATCAATGCTCGCGGGGCTGGTGGTCTCGGCGTAAGTGATCTTACCGAGGGAGCCGGCGCGAACGGCTTGGGCTGCCTTACCGTAGCGGAGGGAGGAGGAGCTCCAGACGGGGACGCCGGCTTCCTTGGCAAGGCGGAAGATTTCCAGGACGTCCTTCAGGGAGCCGCCCATGGGCTTGTCGAGGAAGAGGGGTTTCTTCGCTTTGAGGACGGGGATGGCCTGGGCGAGGTGCGGGCGGCCGTCCACGCTCTCGATCATCACGGCGTCCACATGCTTCACCATCTCGTCGATGGAGTCGTAGAGCTTCACGCCGAATTTCTCGACGAGCGTTTTGGTGAAGCCGTCCACGCGTGAGGCGCTGGATTCGATGTCCGCGCTGCCGCCCTTGAAGGCGGCGACGACTTTCGCGCCGGGCACATGGGCTTTGTTCGCGGGGTTGTTGAGAATGTCGGTGAAGGCGGGGACGTGGGAGGTGTCCAGGCCGATCATGCCGATGCGCAAGTCGGCGGCGGCGGCGGGTGAGAGGATGGCGAAGAGCGCGAGGGCGAGGAGGGTTCGTTTCATGATGGGTGAGTTTTTCGGATGCCGCGCTTCGACCGAGGGGACGCGGGGGAAATTCGGGTGGAAAATGTATCCAGTGTTCAGTGTTCAGTGTTCAGTGTTCAGTGATGATCCCGGTCGCAAAGCTACCCCACTGAATACTGAACACTGAATACTGGTTTCTGAACACTCCGCCTTGGAAACCCTACCCTCCCGCCGTTACACTCCGCCCGTGAACATCCGCGTCTGCGAAGCCGACTTACACCTGCACAATCTGCACACGCGCATGCCGTTCAAGTATGGCATCGCGACGATGACGCACATGCCGATGGCCTTCGTTCGCGTGGCGCTGGAGGTCAACGGCCGCACCACCTTGGGCGTGGCTTCCGACTTGTTGCCGCCGAAGTGGTTCACCAAAGACCCCACGCGCGACATGGTGGATGAAATCCACGAGATGCTCGATGTCATCGAGACCGCGCTGGAGACGGCGGAGGAGCAGAACGCGCCGAGCGTGTTCGACCTGTGGCAACAGCTTTATGAGTCGCAGGCCGCCTGGGCCACGGCGGAAGACAAGCCGCCGTTGCTCGCGCACTTCGGCACGTCACTGGTGGAGCGCGCCGTGTTGGACGCCTTCTGCCGCGCCATCGCGAAGCCCTTTCATCGCGCGCTCCTCGATAATGACTTCGGCATCCGCCTCGGCGAATTGCGCCCGGAGCTGGCCGGCTTTTCCCCCGCCGCCTGGCTGCCGACCAAGCCGCACAGCAACCTCATCGTGCGCCACACCGTCGGCTTGAGCGACCCGCTGACGGACGCGGACATCGCGCGCGGCGAGCACTTGACCGACGGCCTGCCGCAGTCGCTCGTCTCGAACATCCGCGTGTATGGGTTGCGCCACTTCAAGCTCAAGGTGAACGGCGACACGGCGCACGACACGGAGCGGCTGCGGCAAATCGCGCGCGTCTTGCAGGCGGAGTGTGGCGAGGATTTCGCCTACACGCTGGATGGCAACGAGCAATTCAAGTCCTTCGCCGAGTTCCGACAGTTCTGGGAAACCCTGCGCGCGGACGAGTCGCTGAAGCCGTTCCTCACGAAGCTCCTGTTCGTCGAGCAGCCGCTGCATCGCAGCGTCGCCTTGCAGCCGGACGCCGCTGCCGAGTTGGCCAACTGGCCGGAACGCCCGCCCTTCATCATTGATGAGTCGGACGGCGAACTGGAGAGCGTGCCCACCGCGCTAGCGCTGGGCTACGACGGCACCAGCCACAAGAACTGCAAGGGCGTCATCAAAGGCATCGCGAACCGCTGCCTGCTCGCGCACCGGCAGACGCAGTCGCCCGCGCGACCGTTCCTGATGAGCGGCGAAGACCTGTGCAATGTCGGCCCGGTCGCACTGCTGCAAGACCTCGCCGTGTGCGCCGCGCTGGGCATCAAGAGCGTCGAGCGCAACGGCCACCACTACAACGCGGGGCTATCGCAGTTCCCGCGCGAGGTGCAGCAGCAAGTCCTGAGCACGCACTACGACCTTTACCACCCGAGCCCCGCTGGCTGGCCGACGCTGACGATTGAGCGCGGCCGCGTCGCGCTCGGCTCAGTGAACGAAGCGGCGTTCGGCGTGAAGTTTCTGCTGAACACGGGGCAATTCACCCACGCGGACGTGTGGGAGTGGGAGTGAGCCATGCGCCCGCACCACCGCACCACGGCCGTTGTCCTCGTGCTCGTCGCAGTGGTCTTCGCTGTCTTCTTCCGCACGCTGGAGTCGGGTTTTCTCCGCTGGGACGACGACATCAACGTCTTCGAAAACGAGAAGGTGCAGGGGCTCACCGCCGCGAACCTGCGCTGGATGTTCACCGACTTCGAGCAAGCCATCCGCTACAAGCCGCTCTCTTGGCTGGCGTGGGCGCTGGTGCATGAAGCCTTCGGGCTGAACCCGTTTGGCTACCACCTCGCGAACGTCCTGCTGCACGGCGCGAACACAGTGCTGCTCTTCTTCCTGCTGCGACGGCTCTTGAAATGCGGAATGCGGAATGCGGAATGCGGAATGGGGAGCGCGACTTGGCTGGATGCCTGCGCCGCCCTCGGCACGCTGCTCTGGGCTGTGCATCCGCTGCGCGTCGAGCCGGTCGCATGGGTGACGGGCTTGCCGTATCACCTCGCGCTGGGCTTCGCGCTGGTGGCAACGCTGCTCTACCTGCGTTCGCATGCGTCGGAGGCGGAGCCCTCCGTCCGCCGCCGGGACTACTGGCTCGCCGTCGTCGCGTTCGCGCTGGCGGTGCTGTCGTATCCCATCGTGCTCGGCTACGTCGCGGCGCTGGTGGCCTTAGATTTCTACCCGCTGCGGCGGTTCCAGCGCGGCGATTCCGCGAGCCTTGTGGATGCTGCCGCTCGGAAGGTTTGGCTGGAGAAAGTTCCCTTCCTCCTGCTGTCCGTCGTCCTCGTGGCCGGCACGGTCTATGGCCGCTTCTTCGTCACCGGCGATTGGTCCAAGCCGACGAACCTCGGGGAGTTCACCCTGGTGGAACGCGCGATGCAGGCGTTCTACCTGTGGGCTTACTACGTCTGGAAATCCCTTCTGCCGCTGGACCTCGGCCCCTTCTACACCACGCTGCTGGGCAACCGCCCCTTCGCCCCCGCGTTCACCGCCAGCGCCCTCGCCGTGCTGGGCGTAACCGCACTCCTGCTGATGCGCTGGCGGCATTGGCCGGCGGCGCTCGCGCTGTGGCTCGCGCATCTCGGGCTGCTCGTGCCGATGCTCGGCCTCACGGAGCGCCCGCACTATCCGCACGACCGCTATTCCATCGTGAACGGCGTGCTGCTCGCGGTGGCTGCGGCTGCGCTGCTCTGGCACGGGCGCGACCGTCCGTGGCGACGGCCCGCACTGGCGGTGGCCGGCATCTTGGCCGCGCTCTGCGTCATCGCCAGCCACCGCCAATCCCGCATCTGGGAAAACGACTTCGTGTTCTTCACTGAACTGCTTCAACGCATGCCGCCCGGCGGCCACCTGCGGTCTGTCGCCCTGCTCAAACTCGGCAACGCCCACGCCGACGCGGGCAACGACCCCAAGGCCGAAGCCAACTACCGCGAAGCGCTGGCCATCAACCCCGACACCACCTTCGTGCAACTGCCTTTCAACTTCGGGAACGTCCTGGCCCGCGAAGGCCGCTGGGCCGAGGCCGAGGCCGCTTACGCCAAAGCTGTAGCCGTGGCTCCCCGCCACCTAGCCGCGCGTAACAACTACGGGATCGCTCTCGCACGACAGGGGAAGTTTGAAGCCGCCTTCGCGCAGTTCGACGCGGCCCTCGGCCTCAAGCCCGACAGCGCCGACACGCACTTGAATTACGGCCTCACGCTCGCCGGCAAAGGCGACCTGATCCGCGCCGTGGAAAGCTTCACCCGCGCCCTGCAACTCAACCCCCAACTCGCCGACGCGCATGCGCAGTTGGCGGAAGTGCTCACCAAGCAAGGGAAGCCCGCCGAAGCCCGCCAGCACGAGGCGGAGGCCGAGCGCTTGCGGAAAATGGCGACTCCCCAATAACCGGCGACCACCATCCGCGTTCAGCCGCCGGCGAGCACCGGGCGAAAGTTCGCTTCCGTCAGGATGCGCGCGACCGCTTCACGCTGGTCGCCTTGAATTTCAATCTGCCCGTCCTTCACGGTCCCGCCCGTGCCGCACGCGCGCTGCATCGCCTTGGCCAGCTGCTCCTTCTCCAGCAGCCCGATGCCGACAAAGCCGCGCACCACCGTCACCGTCTTACCGCCGCGCCCCGCTTTCACGCGAAGGATGTCCACGCGCCCCCGGTTCTTCTTCACGGCCTTTGTCGGACCAGCGCTCTGCGGTGGGCAGGATGCGGGCGGCACTTCGGGAGCCGCCGGGAGACCTGCGCTGGAGAGGGCGTCGAACGGGTTGTGGCCAAAGCCCGGCCCGCCGTCCGTGGGAATCCGCTGGGGTTTGCTCATGGCTGGTTGGATGTGGACCTAAACAGCATCGTCATCCGCCCCCGGCGACCACGAGGAGTTGTCGAGCAACTGGATGCCTGGTTTCAGAAACTCGATGCGGCGGTCTCGGTAGAGTTTTCCCAGCGCCTGTTTGAACGCCTTCTTGCTCACGCCGAAGTTGTCCCGAATGACTTCCGGAGAACTGTCATCATCAAAGTCCAGCCGTCCGCCGTTGCCCACCAACGCCTCCACGATCTGCTCGGTCAGCCCGGCCACGCGTTGATAGCCAGTCGCATCCAGACTCAGGTCAATCTTCCCGCTCGGATGCACGGTGCGCACGAAACCATGGAGCCGTTCGCCCGTCGCCAGCGGCGCGGCCAGGTTGTTGTGGAAGAGCAAGCCAGCGTGGGCATCCTCGACGATGGCGTTGTAGCCCAGCGGCGTCCGCCCGGTGATGAGGAAGGTGACGGGTTCGCCCATGCGATAGGGCGGTTGCTCGGGGCTCAGGTGCCGGTTCAACCGCGCGCTGGCGATGATGCGATCCGTCTTCTCATCGAGACAGACGGCGACCACCACATGGTCACCCGCGCGCACCGGGACGCCTTGCTCACGGAACGGCAGCAGCAAATCCTTGGACAACCCCCAGTCCAGAAACGCCCCGACCTGATGATGCACGTCCTTGACCTTCAAGAAGGCGAACTCACCCACCGTCGCGAACGGCTGCTCCGTGGTGGCCACCAGCCGGTCCTCCGAATCGCGGTAAACAAACACGTCCATCCGCTCTCTCGGGGCCGGGCCGCGCGGGCAATAACGGCGGGGCAGCAGGATTTCGCCCAGTTCTTCGCCGTCGAGGTAAAATCCCGAAGCGGAATCCCGGAGCGCGTAGAGCAAGTTGCGTTTGCCGATGAGTGCCATGCGGTTGGAGTGTAGGCGCAAGAGCGATTCACCGGGAGCAAAATGAACCGGGCCCGGGCCCGGGCGGTGAAGCCTTCGGAAAGCGTTGGACCAGCCCGCCTCCGCCAAGGCACGCTCCCACCGTCGTCAATGCCCAGTTCACGCAATCACTCAACACCATGACTCCCCAACAAACCGCCGAAAACCTCGGCCTCAAGTTCGCGCACGCCGCCCCTGGCTACCTGAACCTCTGCATCCGCAGCGGCAACCAGCTCCTCACCTCCGGCCACGTCAGCGACCTCAAGGGCAAGCTCGGCGACAACCTCACTGTCGAGCAGGGCTACGCCGCTGCGAAGAACTGCGCGGAGAAAATCCTGCGGTCCGTCTGGCAAACCCACGGCACGCTCGACGGCCTGCGCGTGCTCAAGGTGCTCGGCTGCGTGAACTCCACCCTCGAGTTCACCGACCAACACCTCGTCATCAACGGTGCCTCCGACCTCCTGCACACCATCTTCGGCAAGACCGGCGACGGCTTCCACGCCCGCAGCGCACTGGGTTTCGCCCAGCTCCCCACCGGCGCAGCCGTCGAGGTCGAGGCCATCTTTGAGGTCAAGGGCTGAGAATGCCCCGCTCCGCTGCCCTGCTCCTCGCCGCACTGTGGCTGCTCACCAGCAGCTGGTTGTCCGCCGCCGACTGGCCCATGTGGCGCTTCGACGCCCAGCGTTCCGCCGCTTCGCCGGAAGTCCTGCCGGACAAGCTCAACCTCCAGTGGACCCGCAAATACACCCCGCGCGTCCAGGTCTGGGACGACCCGCTCAACCACGACCTCATGCCCTACGACCGCGTCTTCGAGCCGGTGGTCTTGGGCGAACGCGTCTTCCTCAGCTTCAACGACAGCGACAAAGTCATCGCGCTGGACCTGCGCTCGGGCAAGGAACTCTGGGCGTTCTACACCGATGGTCCGGTGCGGTTCGCGCCGGTAGCGTGGCAAGACAAAGTCATTTTCTCCAGTGACGACGGCCAGCTCTACTGCGTCAGCGCGGCGGACGGCGCGCTCCAGTGGAAGTTCCGGGGCGGCCCCTCCGAGCGGAAAGTCCTCGGCAACCAACGTGTCATTTCCTCGTGGCCCGCGCGCGGCGGGCCGGTGGTGCGCGATGAGCGCGTGTATTTCGCGGCGAGCATCTGGCCGTTCATGGGCACGTTCATCTACGCGCTGGAGGCCACGACGGGCCGCGTGCTTTGGGTCAACGACAGCACCGGCGCACAGTTCATCAAGCAGCCGCACAGCGCGCCGTCCTTCGCAGGCGTCGCGCCGCAGGGAGCGCTCGTCGCCACCAAAGACATTCTCCTCGTGCCGGGCGGACGCTCGGTGCCGGCGGCGTTTGACCGGCACACGGGCGCGTTCCTGCACTTCCAGATTGGCGCGGCGGCGAAGGGCAACGGCGGCTCGTTCGTCGCGGCGAACGACACGGAGTTCTTCGTCCACACGCGGCTGCGCGGCGTGCGCAACTACGAGCTGAAGTCCGGCAAGTCCGGCAAGTTCACCGGCAACGAACCGGTGCTCGACGGCCCGGTCTTCTACAGCTACGTGACCAACAAAACCGGCTCCGTGCTCCAAGCCGTCACCGGCACGAACGTGACGTGGGAGTTCAAAGCCGACGCGTCCGGCGACCTCATCAAGGCAGGCCGCCGCCTCTACGCAGCCGGCACGAATGCACTCCGTGCCATCGAGTTGCCCAGCGGCCTGCGCGGCGCGCGCGTGGCGTGGTCGCACCCGCTGCCAGCGGGCACGCAGCGACTGCTCGCGGCGAACGGCACGTTGCTGGCGGTGACGCTGGATGGTCGCATCCTCGCGTTCGGCGCGGGCACGAACAAGCCCGTCACGCTCACGGACAAGGCAGTTCCACTGAAGCAGACCGCGGCCATCGTCGCGCAGGCCAAAGCCATGCTGGCCGCAGTGGACGCGCGGGACGGCTACGCCCTGTGCTTCGGCGCGGAAGACGGCGAGTTACTCGAGGCGCTGGTGGCCAACTCGAAGTTGCACGTCGTCGCCGTTGACCCCGACGCAGCGAAGGTGGACGCGCTGCGCCGCCGCTTCGATGCCGCCAAGCTCTACGGCAAACGCATCTCGCTGCACGTCGGCGACGCCGTGAACTTCAAGGCCCCGCCCTACTTCGCGAATCTCATCGTGGTCGGCGAGTCCGCCGTGGCGCACCTGCGCAACCCGGCGGCGTTGCGCGCGGCCTACGAATCACTCCGGCCCTATGGCGGGACGATGTGGGTTCCGGTGGCAGGCGAGGCGGCAGCGGAGTTCCAGCGCACCATCGCGGAGGCAAAACTGGAGCGGGCCGAAGTGCATGGAGCGCGGACGCCCACGTCCGCAGCCGCTTCCTCCCCAACGACACCCCCTGCCGCAGACGCAGGCGTCCGCGCTCCACTCCTGCTCACCCGCGTCGGCCCGCTGCCCGACGCCGCCGACTGGACGCACCAATACGGCGACATCGGCAACACCGTGAAGTCCGACGACGCCCGCGTGAAAGCCCCGCTGGGTCTGCTCTGGTTCGGCGGCAACTCGAACCTCGACGTGCTCCCGCGCCACGGCCACGGCCCGCCCGAGCAGGTCATCGGCGGGCGGATGATTTTGCAAGGCATGGACAGCTTCAGCGCTCGCGACGTTTACACGGGCCGGCTCTTGTGGAAGACCGAGTTCACGAACCTCGGCACCTTTGGCATCTACTTCGACAAGAGCTACACGAACACGCCCTTGAGCACCGCTTACAACCAGAAGCACATCCCCGGCGCGAACGGCCGCGGCGCGAACTACGTCGCCACCGAGGACTCCGTCTATGTCGCCGTCGGCAGCGCCTGCCAGGTGCTCGACGCCCGCACCGGCAAGCTCCGCCAGACCATCGCGCTCCCCGCTCCGCCCGCTGGTCAAGCACCCGGCGAGTGGGCGTTCATCGGCCTTTACGAGGACGTGTTGCTCGGCGGCGAAGGCTACGCGAACTACTCGCGCACGCTCGGCGGCACGACACAGACCAACACCATCGAAGACTTCTCCGCGAGCGCGGGCCTCGCGGCCTTCGACCGGCACACGGGCAAGCTCCTCTGGCGCGCACCGGCCCGGCACAGCTTTCTCCACAACGGCATCGTCGCTGGCAACGGCCGCGTCTATGCCCTCGACAAGTTGCCCAAGAGCGCCGAGGACAAACTTAAACGGCGTGGCCTGCCCTCGCCCACGGACTACGCCATCACCGCCCTCGACGCCCGCACCGGCCAGCCGGTGTGGTCCGCCGATACGAACATCTTTGGCACCTGGCTGAGTTACTCGAAGGAGCACGACACCTTGCTCCTCGCGGGCGCGAAGGCCACCGACCGCTTGCGCGACGAGGTGGGCGAAGGCATGACCGCGTATCAGGGCACGAACGGCTCCGTGCGTTGGCAGGATTTGCTGCGCAAATACACCGGCCCGTGCATCCTCCACCACGCGCTCATCCTCACGAGCGCGAACTCGTATCAAGCCTCCAGCGGCGCGTTCAACCTGCTCGACGGAACGCCGCACCTCGTCGCCAACCCGCTCACCGGCAAGCTGGAGCCGTGGCGCGTCTCGCGGGCTTACGGCTGCAACAACATTGTCGCGAGCGAGAACCTGCTCACGTTCCGCTCCGGTTCGGCGGGGTTTTACGACCTCTTGTCCAAGAGCGGCACTGCGAGCCTCGGTGGCTTCAAGTCCGGCTGCACGGCGAACCTCGTCGTCGCCAATGGCGTGCTCAACGCGCCGGACTACACACGCACCTGCACTTGCTCCTACCAAAACCAGACCTCGCTCGCGCTGGTCCACATGCCCGACATGGAGATGTGGACTTACAGCCAGTTTGGTCTGGATGGGCAGGAGGGCGACCGCATCGCGCGCATTGGCATCAACTTCGGCGCGCCCGGCGACCGCCGCGCGGAGGACGGCACGCTCTGGGTGGAATACCCGTCCGTCGGCGGCGATTCGCCCGGCGTGCCCGTGACCGTGACGGGCAAGCAAGTGACTTGGTTCCGCCGCCACGCGTCGCAGATGAGCAGCGCGAGCCTGCCGTGGGTAGCGGCCTCCGGCGTGCGCGATTGCGAAGTCATCACCATCGCGCCCGAGATGGTGCGCCCGAAGCCCGCGAAGCCCGCGCGCACCAAGGAGGATGAGGAAGACGAAGGCCGTGATCCGACGAAGGCTGCCCCGCTGCTGGAACTCCTCGCCAAGCGCGCGACCAACAGCCTCCCCAGCACCGCCACCAACGCCCCCGCGCTTCCGCTGCGCCCGCCGCCCGCACCCTCGCCCTACACCGTGCGCCTGCACTTCGCCGAGCCGGATGACCTGCCCCCCGGCGGGCGCGTCTTCGACGTGGCGTTGCAAGGCCGCGCGGTGTTGGAGCGGTTCGACATCGCCCGCGCGGCGGGCGGTGACCGCAGCGGCGTGGTGAAGGAGTTCAAGGGCATTGTCATCGCGAAGGAGTTGAAAATCACCCTGACCCGCGCAGCGGGGGCGAAGGCTGGTCCGGTCCTGAGTGGCGTGGAACTTATCGCCGAGAGCCTGACTACAGCGAAGTCAGCGCTGCCCTGACGCGGCTGTCTAGCCGCAGCAAGCTTCATATGCGCGGGGCAGTTGAGCGGGGCGCGAGTCAACGATTGCAACGCTTCTCCGCTCAATCGCACCCGGCTTTACAGCCCGTGTAAAAACACCAACCGCGCGAAGCCTTGGTCGGAGCAACGGAGCAGCGGCAGAAGGACGCGCCAATCCGGTGCGGCCCTGCTTTCTGTCGCCACGCGGGGGGCTCACTGCGGTGCGCGCACGCCACCCACGACTCACGCCGGGGCTACTTTTCTGCCGCGGCCCCGCAGCGCGCTCCTGTCCTTGAGCCTGGTCGGGCTGAACTGTGGTTGGCCTCGTTTTCCAATCCGACCGATGAGGCCGGGTTTAGCGTCTGAAATCACGGGCCTTGGGGCCGTGGGGTTCCCCCTCGCAAGCCGAGCCTCGGTGGTATGCGCGGACATGGGGAGTCTCAGACTAGGTTCTGGGTTCTGGGTTGGACGGAGACACGTTACGTCTTTGCCTGCGGACCGGTTCGGCGTGGACGCGGTGGGCCGGGCCGCTATCTTGCGCCGCGTTGTCATGAACGCTGAATCACCCACCGCGCTGCCCACACCCACAACCGCTCGTCAGCTCCGGTTTACCACGCTCGCATTCCCGCCCGCTGGCTTGTGGCTGCTCTGGCGCGGGTCGGCGACGCGCGGGCACAAGCTGCTCGGCACGCTGGGCATCGTGCTCTTCACGCTGCCTTACGCGGCGGCGATTTTGTTCCTGCTCCACAAGTTCGCCGGGTTGCAGTTCGAGATGCAGGGGCGGCCCATTCCCGTTCCGACTTGGCAAGTCACCGACTACGCCCGGCTGGAAAAAGCCCGCGCAGCCAGGAGCACTTCTCCCACCGCCAAGCCCGTTACGCCCGCAGCGAAGCCCACCACTCCGCCCTACTGGACCGACTTCCGCGGGCCGCAGCGTGACGGCCATTACACCGAGCAAGCCATCAACATAGATTGGGCGAAGTCACCGCCGAAGCTGCTATGGCAGCAACCCGTCGGCGCGGGCTACGCGTCGTTCGTCGTGGCCAGCGGGCTGGCGTTCACCATCGAGCAACGGCGCGAGCAGGAGGCGGTGACGGCTTACGAAGTCGAGACGGGCCGCGAGGTTTGGACACACAGCTACGCGGCGCACTTCCAAGAGTGGATGGGCGGTGAAGGCCCGCGCGCCACGCCCACTTGGCACGAAGGGCGGCTCTACTCGCTCGGCGGCACGGGGCAGTTCCGTTGCCTCGAAGCCGCGACCGGCAAGCTCCTCTGGCAGCACGACCTGTTCGCGGAGCATAGTTGCTCAAACCTCTACTTCGCCCTCAGCGCCGCGCCGCTCATCGTAGAGGACAAGGTACTCGTCCTCGCCGGCGAGCCGCAGGGCCGCGACGCGCGGATGCTCATCGCTTACGACAAAGTCACCGGCGCGTTCGCTTGGAAAGCGCTTGAAGGCAAGGCCGGTTACTCCTCGCCGATGCTGGTCACGCTCGCGGGCGAACGGCAGTTGCTGGTCCACAGTTCGAGCCACTTGCTCGGCGTGTCGCCCACGGACGGCAAGGCGCTCTGGCGCTTCCCGTGGCGCGTCGAGTTCGACAACTCCATCGCGCAACCCATCGTGACCGGCACGAACCGCGTTGCGCTGAGCGCGGGCTATGGCACGGGCGCGGTGGGGCTGGAGGTGCAACGGAGCGGGAGCGGCTTCACGGTGAAGGAGGCTTGGCGAAACAAGTTCCTGAAGAACAAATTCACCAGCTCTGTGCTGCACAATGGCCACCTCTACGGCCTCGATGAAGACATCCTCGTCTGCCTCGACGCCGCGACGGGCGAGCGGCGGTGGAAGGATGGACGCTACGGCTACGGCCAACTCCTCCTCGCGAGCGGTCACCTCGTCATCCTTTGTGGAAACGGCGACCTCGCGCTCGTGCAGGCGCTGCCCGACCGCCATGCTGAAGTTGCCCGCCTCCCGGCCATCAAGGGCAAGACATGGAATCACCCGGCGATCGCGGGCGGAAAGCTCTTCGTGCGCAACGCCGTGGAGATGGCGTGCTTTGACCTCAGCACGAAGTAGTCGCCGCCGAAGCGAAACGACGGATTCCCAAAGTTTACCTCCTTATTTCTGTAGCAGCGGAGCCGGCGGCGGCGAGCCCTTGAGGAGAGATTTCACTTCCGTATCGGTCAGCGCCCGCCAGCGGCCTTCGGGCAGTTCCGCCAGCCGGATAGGGCCAATCTGCGTGCGCTGGAGCCGCTCGACGGTCAGGCTTTGCGACTCGAATAGCCGGCGCACCTCGCGGTTCTTACCCTCGGCGAGTTCGAGTTCCACGATGCTGTGCGTGTTATTCGCGGTCACGATACGGGCGCGCTCGGCCTTGAGCGTCTCGCCCTCGTGTTCCACACCGGCGATGAAACGCCGCAGCATCTCTGGCTCGACGCGGCCCTCGACGATGGCTCGGTAGCACTTGCGCACGCCGAAGCGCGGGTGGGTGAGATGGAGCGTGAAGTCCCCGTCGTTGGTCATGAAAATCAACCCCTCGCTGTCCCGGTCCAGCCGCCCGACCGGATGCAGGTGCGCCCACTCCAGCGGCAATAGGTCAGTGACGATGCGGCGGTCCAAATCATCGCTGCGCGTGGAGAGCACGCCGCGCGGCTTGTTGAGTGCGACGTAAATCTTGCGCTTCGTTTTGAGCGGGCGCCCCTCGACCTTCACAAGGTCGTGGAGCGGGTCCACCTTGGTGCCGAGTTCCTTGACGACCTTGCCGTTGACCTCGACGTAGCCGTTGAAGATGAGGCGCTCGGCGGCGCGGCGGGAAGCCACGCCAGCTTCGGCGATAAATTTTTGGAGGCGGACTTGCACAAGTAAAGAAAGCCGTCGCACCTCGCGGCGGACGGCTTCCCGAAAAGGGTGGAGCAGATGGCGCGGCGCGGGGCCGGGCGGTTAGACCGGAGGCTTGGTCTTGCGCAGGTTGGTGACGCGGTCGCCTTCCTTCCAACTGCCGGCCTTCTTAAGGATTTCGACGCGCTCGTAGCGCTTCAAGACGTTGCGCTTCGCCCCGAGGGTGCTGGTGGCGCGGAGACTGCGATGCTGTGACATAGTCTTCTGAGAATGTGTTTCCCGTGCGGACCGCCCGAACGGAGCGCGGTTTGTAACACACGTCCGCCGGGATGCAAACGGATATTTCAAGAACCGACTCCTTGAGCCGACGCGAGCAAAGCGAAGCATTGACGGTGGCAAAGTCTGGGTGAAGCAACTCTTACTCGCAGATCGGCACCGGCAGAATGGTTGGACAAGCTCCCCTGCCCTTCGCCATTCTCGCCGGACTTTTTCGACCTATGCGCACGCTTCTCATCGGCATTGACTCCGGCACACAATCCACCAAAGCCCTCGTCGTGGACGCCAAGTCTGGCAAGGTCCTTGGCAGCGCGTCTGCGGCTTACGACCTCATCCCCAATCTCCCGCCCGGCGCGAAGGAGCAGCACCCGCACACTTGGCGGGACGCGACGGCACAGGCCATCAAGGGCGCGCTCAAGGCCGCCAATGCCACCGCCGCCGAGGTGAAGGCCATCGGCGTCAGCGGCCAGCAGCACGGCTTCGTGCCGCTGGACAAGCGCGGCGAAGTCATCCGCCCCGCCAAGCTCTGGTGCGACACCTCGACCATCGCCGAGTGCGAGGAACTCACCGCGAAGCTCGGCGGCCTCAAAGGCGCGAGCAAGGCCGTGGGCAACGCCATTCTCCCCGGCTTCACCGTCCCAAAGATTCTCTGGCTCAAGAACCACGAGCCGAAGAATTTCGCCCGCCTCGCCACCGTGCTGCTGCCGCACGACTACCTGAACTTCTGGCTCACCGGCCAGGCCGTAATGGAATATGGCGATGCCAGTGGCACCGCGATTCTCGATGTGCGCAAACGCAAGTGGTCCGACGCCGTGCTCAAGGCCGTGGGCGGCGACCTCGCGGCGAAGCTCCCGCGCCTCATCTCCAGCGACCAACCCGCCGGGACGCTGCAAGCCAGCACCGCCAAGGCGCTCGGCCTGAACCCCGGCGTGCTCGTCAGCGCGGGCGGTGGCGACAACATGATGGGCGCGATTGGCACCGGGAACACCCGCGCGGGCACCGTGACCGCGAGCTTCGGCACCAGCGGCACCATCTACGCCTGCGCGGACAAACCGGTCGTGGACCACGCTGGTGAAATCGCCTCCTTCTGCGACAGCACGAACCACTGGCTCCCGCTCCTCTGCACGATGAACGTCACGGTCGCGACCGAGATGATGCGGAAGGACTTCGGCTACACGCACGAGCAGTTCGAGGCGAAGGCCGCGAAGGTGCCGGCCGGGTCGCGCGGCCTGCTGCTGCTGCCTTACCTCGAAGGCGAGCGCACGCCCAACGTCCCCGACGGCTGCGGCACGATGCTTGGCATCAACCCCGGCACCTTCACCGCGAGCCACTACTGCCGCGCCGCGTTCGAGGGCGTCACGCTCGGGATGAACTACGGCCTGCGCCGCCTCGCGGAGCTCGGCCTCAAGGCCACGCAAATCCGTGCGACCGGCGGCGGCGCGAAGTCGAAACTCTGGCGGCAAATCATGGCCGACGTGTTCAACGCCGAGGTCGTCACGCTCAAGGTCGGCGAAGGCGCGGCCTACGGCGCGGCACTCCAAGCCCTCTGGTGCTGGCGCTTGCAAGCCGGAGAAAAAGTCAGCATCGCCGACCTCACCGACCAATTCGTCACGCTGAACAAAGCCGAGACCGCCGAGCCGGACGCGAAGAACGTCGCCGTCTATGGCGAGTTGCAGGCGTTGCAGGACGCGGCTTCCAAAGCCCTGCGCGGCGTGTTCAAACAGCATCGGAAGTTCGTGTTGCGGTAGTGCCTTTGCCAACCACTCACCCACCCCATGAAACTCCTAGCCCTTGCCGCCCTCTTGCTCACTTCCCCCCTCCCGCTCCTCGCGCAACCGAAGGAGGCCTTCCCGCTCTGGGCCACGGCCACGCCCGGCGCGCTCGGCACGGATCCGGTGAAGGATATCCCCACGCTCACACCCTTCTTCCCGACAGCGGACAAAGCGACGGGAGCAGCGGTGGTGATTTGTCCGGGCGGCGGTTATGGCGGCCTCGCGGCGCACGAGGGGCGGGACTACGCGTTGTGGCTGAACGCGCACGGCATCGCGGGCTTTGTGCTGAAGTATCGCCTCGGCTCGGCGGGCTATCGGCATCCGGCGATGTTGAATGACGTGAACCGCGCCGTGCGCTACGTGCGCGCGAACGCGGGCGAGTGGAAGCTGGACGCCAAGCGCATCGGCGTCATGGGCAGCAGCGCCGGCGGGCACTTGGCCTCGACGGCGGTGACGCACTTCGACGCGGGCAAGCCAGAGGACACGGACCCGATCGAACGCGCCAGCAGCCGGCCGGACTTGGGCATTCTGTGCTACCCGGTCATCTCGATGGGCACGCACACGCACAACGGATCGAAGAACAATTTGCTTGGAAAGGAACCGCCCGAGGAGTTGGTGAAGCTGTTGTCGAACGAGCTGCAAGTGACCAAGAACACACCGCCGTGCTTCCTGTGGCACACCTGGGAGGACAAGGGCGTGAAGGTGGAGAACGCGCTGGAGTTCGCGGCGGCATTGCAGCGGAACGGGGTGCCATTCGACCTGCATGTGTATCAGAAGGGCGGGCACGGCATGGGCCTGGGCGTGAAGGCGTGGGACCCGGAAAAAACGCCGCTGTCCGCGCTGCACCCGTGGTCGCTGGACTTGGCGGTATGGCTGAAGGTGCAGGGATTTGCGAAGTGATGCCGCAGCGTCACCAACCGCCTACGGGATGCCCCGAGGTGATTTTCAGTTTGAAAGCATGAACCCACCGCCCGACTATCCACACACGTTGCTGGGAGCCGGTAGTTGCCACTGCCGCCCCGACACCTCGAAAGACCCATGCCGAAAATCCTAATCGTTGACGACGACGCGCAGCTTCGCTCGACCATCCAGATGGTCCTCAAGCTGAAGGGCTACGAGGTGCTCGACGCCGACAACGGCGTGACCGCCCTCAAGCTAGCGCGCGCCGCCCTGCCCGACCTCGTCATCAGCGACATCAACATGCCGCAGTCCGATGGTTTCGCCGCGCTGACGGAGTTGCGCAAGGACCCGACCACCGCCCACATCCCGCTGATCCTGATGACCGGCGATGCCGAGGCATCGGGGATGCGCAAGGGCATGGAGCTGGGCGCGGACGACTACCTGAGCAAGCCCTTCGCAATGAACGCGCTGCTCAAGGCTGTCGAAGCACGGCTGAAGAAGCAGGATGTCGTCAAGCAGAGCGCCGAGAAGAAACTCGCGGAGCTACGCGCCAACCTCAGCCTCATGCTGCCCCACGAGCTGAACACCCCACTCGTGGGCATCCTCGGGTTTGGCGAGATCATCAGCACCTGCGCGGACACGCTCCAGCCCGCTGAACTCGCGGAAATGGGCAAGAGCATCTTGGAGTCCGGCCAGCGCCTCCAGCGGCTCATCCAGAACTTCCTCATCTACTCGCAGCTCGAACTGCTCCGCGCCGACGACAAGGAAATCGCCGCCATGCGCACCAAGCGCGTGGAGGATGTGAACGAAGCGCTCACACTCGTGGCCCACACCAAGGCGCAAGCCGCCAGCCGGCTCCCCGACTTGCGCACCGACATCTGCCACGGGGCGGTCTGCTGCGCCGAGGACCTCCTGAGTAAGATCGTGGAGGAAATCCTCGGCAACGCCTTCAAGTTTTCCCCATCCGGCTCGCCCGTGAAGGTGGCCGCCATGCCGGAGGGCAAGCTGCTCAAGATCGTCATCACCGATCAAGGCCGCGGCATGAAGCCCGAATACCTCCAAGGCATCGCCGCCTACGTGCAGTTCGAGCGTGGCCAGCACGAGCAACAGGGCAGCGGCCTGGGCTTGGTGATCGCTAAGCGATTGATCGAGCTGCACGGCGGCACCCTGACGTTGGAGAGTGCCGAAGGGGCCGGCACCACCGCGACCATCCGGCTGCCCGTGCCGCCCGCCTGAACGCCCTGTCCGCTCTGCGCATGTCCGTCGGCCAGCACATCCTCATCGTCGAAGACGACCCCATCACTGCGGACTTGTATCAACGCAAGTTCACCGCCGAGCAGTTCGTCGTCGAGCTGGCGGGCGACGGCGAGACCGCGATCGCGTCGCTCCGGGCACGCCGCCCCGATGTGGTGTTACTCGACCTCCAGCTCCCGCAGGTCAACGGCATCGAGGTGCTGAAGTTCGTCCGGGCCACGCCCGCATTGCAGTCGCTGCCAGTCATCGTCTTCACCAACGCTTACCTCGGCAACCTGGTTCAATCCGCGTGGAAGGCCGGCGCGAATAGGTGCCTCACCAAGGCCATCTGCTCCCCGCGCCAGGTCGTGGACGTGGTGCGTTTCACCCTCGCCGAAGCCCAGATCAAGGCCGCCGCCGTGGTGCCCTCCGCCACCCCCACGACGCCCCCTTCGGAACCGCCCCCGGTCGTCATCCCACCGTTGACCGCCGCCGAGACCGCGCGGGACGACGCGTTCCAAAGCGAGGTGCGCCGTCAGTTCATCAAGACTTCCCCGCAGATGCTCGTGGATGTCCGCCAGCGCTTGCAGGCAGTCGTCAAGAGCGAGGCGGACGTCGCCTACCTGCGCTGGCTCGAAGAGCGCGCGCAGTTGCTCCGCGAGATGTATCGCACCCTGCACTCACTCACCGGCGAAGCGGGACTGGCTGGCTTCAAGCAGGTGGCCCAGCTCTCGAGCGCGCTGGAGGCCTTCCTCCGCGAGTTGACCGAGGCCCCGCAGAACGCCAACTCCTCCTCGCTCCGCACCTTTGCACACGCGATGGATTTCCTCGCCCGCCTGCTCGACATCGAAAGTCACGCGGCTCCTGACAACAGCGCCACGCCGCTCGCGCTCATCGTGGACGACGAAATCTTCTCCCGTCGCTCCATCATCTCCGGCTTGGAAAAGGCCGGGATCGCCTACGTCAGTTTAGAGAACCCCATCGAAGCCCTGGCGATGCTCGAACGCCAGCGCTTCGACCTCGTGTTCCTCGACATTGACATGCCGGAGATGGACGGCTTCACGCTCTGCCAGAGGCTCCGCCGCCTGCCCGACTACGCCCGCACGCCGGTCGTCTTCGTCACCGGGATGAACGACTTCCAGATGCGCGCCCGCTCCTCCCTGGCCGGCGGCAGCGACATCATCGCCAAGCCGTTCCTCCCCATCGAACTCGCGGTGAAGTCGCTCACGCACATGTTCAAAGCCCGCCTGCTGCCGCCAGACAAGGCACCGGTTGCGGCCCCGTGAGCCAACTTGCCAGTCCCGCCGTGCCGCCCCACACTCCGCCCACAACCGGTTGATCCGATGAACAAAGTCCTCATCGTCGAAGACGACGCCATCATCGCCAACATCTACCAGCGCAAGCTCCAGATGGATGGCTTCCAAGTCCAGCACGCCGCCGACGGCGAACTGGCGATGGAGATGATCAAGTGCAACCCGCCCAGCATCGTCCTCCTCGACCTCCAGCTCCCCAAAGTCAACGGCATCGAAGTCCTGAAATTCATCCGCAGCCGCGAGGAATCCAAGACCCTCCCCGTCGTCGTCTTTACCAACTCCTACCTCGGCACCCTCGTCCAGTCCGCTTGGAAAGCCGGTGCGAACAAATGCCTCACCAAAGCCATCTGCACCCCAAAGCAAGTCTCTGACGTGCTCAAGGCCACCCTCGCCGGGGAAGACTCCGTCGGTGGCCCCCCGCCCGCCGCCGACTCCGCCTCCGCCATAAAGATGCCCACCAGCGGCACCGCCCCGCCTCCCCACGCGCCAGCGGACGGCCCGATCAAAATGGTTCCCCTCGCCCCCACCGCCAAGACCGAGGAAACCCCACTCCTTTCCGGCCTGCTGAAGATGACTTCGCAGCCCAAGCCCGCCGCCCGCGCCCCGCAGGTTCCCAAAACCCTCGCCCCTGCCGCCCCGAAGCCCATCCCCAGCGACCTGCCCCTCAAGCTTGCCGGTGAGTCCGGCTCCATCGCCATGGCCCCCGCCGCCGGCGGAGCTATCAAGATGGAAGGGTTCGGCGCGCCCCCCTTGCCCGGCCAAGCGGGAGCCCCCGCCGAGGAATTCATCGCCCCCAGCGAAAGCAACCTGCTCGAAGTCGAATACAACTTTCAGCAAGAGCTCCGGCGCGGCTTCGCGGAAAACCTCCCCCAATCCATCGGCTACCTCCGCCAGCGCCTCCAGGCCTTCGTCAAGAACGAGAGCGACACCGCCAACCTCCGCTGGATGGAAGAACGCGGCGCGATCCTCTTCGACATGTATCGCAAGACCCACACGCTCACCAGCGGCGCGGGAGTCGCCGGCTGCGAAGTCTTGGCCCGCTTCGCCGCCGCGTTTGAAGCCCTGCTCACCGAGCTTTACGAGAACCCCAAGAACCTCAACCCCTCCACCATCCGCACCCTCGCCCACACCGTGGACTTCCTCGCCCAGCTCGCCACCGACGTGGACGCCGCCGAAAGCATCAAACTCGGCGAAGCCAGCGTGCTCGTCGTGGACGACGAAGCCCTCTCCCGCAAAGCCGTCATGCGCGGACTCGAAAAAGCCGAGCTGAAAGCCCTGGACGTGGCCGACCCCACCGCCGCTCTCGAACGCTGCAAGAAGCAAACCTTCGACCTCATCTTTCTGGACATCGACATGCCCGGGATGAACGGCTACGACCTCTGCAAACAAATCCGCGCCCAACCCCAGCACGCCAAGACCCCCGTCGTCTTCGTCACCGGCCTCACCGACTTCGCCAGCCGCGCCAAGTCCACCATCAGCGGCGGCACCGACCTCATCGGCAAACCCTTCCTCATCATCGAGCTGGCCGTGAAGGCCTTGACCTTCCTCATGAAGGCCCAGTTCAAACCCGGCCCCAAGCCCGCCTGAGCGGAACTGGTGGACGGGGATTTTACTAAAGAGAGCAAGGAAGCCGGAGCGAGTGCGGGTGCTGCTTCTTACCCCCCGAGCAAGCGCTGCGTTCCTTCCACCCCTCGCCCCACACAGTAGGTCATCGGGTCAGCAACGTGTCCACCAACGGCTTTAGCGCCACCCCCACCCGACGGTTGGGTTTCGCTAAGGCCAGCCCACCCACCCACGGCAACTGGAGAACCGCCGCCCCCGGCGCGAACTCCCGCAACAGCGCCGCATTGCTCCGCGCTGCTGCGTCCGGCTCCGGCTGCGTCACCAAGACGATGCGCGCCCGCCGCCGTGGTGACTTCGGCAACGCCTCCCACACCAGCCGCGCCTGGTTCACCGCTCCCAGCCGGTTCGGCACGACGATCACCACCTCGGCCCGCAGCGCCGCGATCAAGTCCCGCGTGTCAAACCCCTCGCCCAGTGGACTCAGCAAGCCGCCCGCGCCCTCCACCACGACCAGTTCAAACCGCCGCCCCACCGCCCGCACCTTGGCCACGACCTCCGCCAGCGTCACCCCCCTGCCCTCCCGCCGCGCCGCCAGCACCGGGGCCAGCGCCGCGCGGAAATGCCACGGATTCACCTCGTCCAGCGACAATACGCCGTCATTCGCCGCGAGCAGCGCCTGCGCATCCTCGCGCCCACCGGAGCACAACGGCTTCAACGCCACTGCGTTGACACCCGCCGTCCGCAGCCGCCGCGTCAGGCACGCCGTGAGCACCGTCTTGCCCACGCCGGTGTCCGTGCCGGTCACGACCACGACGCGCCGCTGCCCGCTGGCTGCTGACCACTGATCGCTTGTCTTCATTTCGTCTCAAACACGAGCCGAGGCTAAGGCAACCCGCCTCGTCGGCAAGCCCCGCGCACGCAACGCTCCGCCCACGGCACGTCGAAGCCGCCATCGCATATTTCCGGCAATCGCGCTTGAACAAGCGGTGTCGTAACCCCGTCGGTTTGCCACTCGTAACCCATGAATTCAAACACCCAGCCTCCGAGTCGTGCCACCCGTGTCGCGTTCACCCTGATCGAACTGCTCGTCGTCATCGCCATCATCGCGATCCTCGCCGGGATGCTGCTCCCGGCGTTAGCGAAGGCGAAATACCGGGCCAAGGTCACGCAATGCACTTCCAACTACCGACAATGGGGCGTAGCGGTGCAGGCTTACGCAACGGACAACAATGGCCAGTTTCCGACCTATACGATGCCGGGCACGGGCATGAATCCTTGGGACGTGCCGAACGGGCTGATACCAGGGCTGGCCCCTTACGGACTTAACGTGAACATGTGGTTCTGCCCGGTCCGGAGCGAAGCGATTCAGGATGCGAGGAAATGGCTGGCCCAGAACAGTCCGGCCAACTTGCTCATGGACACCGCCGACCTTCAGGCCTACCTGCAACTTCGATATCCGAATGTCACATTCACCCTACTTCGGGAGCACATCTGGTGGGTGCCTCGCCTGGCGGGTGCCTCGAAGTTCCCTGCCAACAATACCGACACCTTCCCTTACTGGCCCGCGAATGACACCGACCCGGCACTTCAAGACAAGCCGATCCTGTCCGACAGCATCACAACCACCAACCTTCCGGCAGCCGGTCAGGGGCATCCATATCAAGGCAGGCTCGAATCGGTGAATCTCTTGTTCGGCGACGGGCACGTCGAGCCACGTCCTCGAAGCGCCATCATCCTCCGGCATGACTTCAATGGTGCGGCCAACGGCAAGGCATACTACTGACCCTGCTTCCTCGCCTTTGCCGCCCTCATTTGCCGGCTGGCGCACCGCCAAGCTCATTGGCTATCCTCCCGCCGCATGGCAAACAATCGCATCGGCATCATCGGCGGCAGCGGGCTTTACCACATCGAGGGCTTCACCGGCCAAAAGTGGGTGAAAGTCAAAACCCCCTTCGGCTCCCCCTCCGACGAACTTCTAACCGGCCAGCTCGCCGGTCGTGAAGTAGTCTTCCTCCCCCGCCACGCGCGCGGCCACCGGCTCCTGCCCAGCGAGTTGAACCACCGCGCGAACCTCTGGGCTCTGAAATCCCTCGGCGTCCACTGGGTCATCAGCGTCAGCGCCGTCGGCTCTCTCCAAGCCAAGTATCGCCCCTGCGACATCGTGTTGCCGGACCAGTTCCTCGACCGCACCAAGCGCGACTTCGAGCACACCTACTTCGGGCGCGGCATCGTGGCGCACGTCGCCTTCGCCGATCCGATCTGCGAGGAGTTACGCCAACTGCTCCTCAAGTCCGCCAAGGCCCAGAAGGCCCGCGTCCACGACGGCGGCACCTACGTGAACATGGAAGGCCCGGCCTTCAGCACCCGCGCCGAGTCCGTCCTCAATCACCGCCAGGGCCACGACGTGATCGGCATGACGAACCTCGGCGAAGCCAAGTGCGCGCGCGAAGCCGAGATCGCCTACGCCACCATGGCGATGATCACCGACTACGATTGCTGGAAGGTGGACGAGGCCCACGTAACGGTTCAGATGGTCCTCGATAACCTCAAGCGCAACGCCGCCACCGCCCAGCGCATCATTCAGCACGTCCTCCCGCTCATCCCCGCCGAGCCGTCCTGGCCCTGCCACGACGCCTTGCGCAACGCGATCATGACGGACCCAAAACTCTGGCCGGCGAAGACGGTCAAGGAACTCGCCCCCCTGCTGAAAAAGTATCGCCCGTGACCGGGCTGAAGCGAGCGGGTGGATGACGGCACGCGGGGGACAGGTGCACGCTGCCACTAGCTGGGCTTCACGCCATAAACCCCGCTATCGGATCTCACACGTCTTAAACCGGCTGCCAGCAGCGCCTCGCCAACAACCGCATCGTTCCGCACCGGTTACTCGTCCCGCGCTTCGAGGTGGACGTAGTCCAGGAACCAGAAGCGCGGCGGTTCGTGGTCGCCGGTGAAGATGGCCACGCGGCGGATGGCTTGGAGGTTCAGCCGTCGAGTCGTCGGTCCGCGCTCAATTTCTGCGGTGGCGACGCGGAGGCGGTTCCAACCGGGGGTTAGCTCGAAGCCGCGCTGGAAACGGTCGGCGAGCTTGGTGCAGTCGCCGTCGTCATCCACCCGCACGTAGAGCGTGAAGGGGTGGCGCGGATTGAACACCTCCAGCGTCAGGGCACGGAAGGGCGTCCAGTCCTTGTCGCCCGCCGAGTAGTTCACCCCGGCCCAATCGCCCGCACCGCCCACGACGCGCAGGGATTGCTCGCCTTGAATGGCGTAGGCCTGCGTGAAGCCGATGTGCGTCGGGTGGCCGCGCGAGCCGCCCTGCGGTCGCCACAGCCGGAGTTCCTCGTCGTTCTCAAAGTCGCCGAGCGAGGGGAAATGCTTTTGCCGCCAGCGCAACCCGCGCCATTCCTCGTAGGCAGGCCAGAGCGCGATGACCATCGTCCCGACGAGAGCCAGCGCATGGCCACCGCGCCAGAACCATTTCCGGGTGCTCTGCCACGCGGCGATGCCCGTCAGCATCAGCGCCGCCCCTATGCTGCCGTTGAGAACATCGCCCAAGCTCCGCGACCGGCCGAAGAGAGGTTGGAGGAGTTCCACCAGCTCCGCGAAGAGGACGGCAAGCCCGAAGGCCAGGGCGTAGCGCCGACGCGCCGGTTGCACGCGCGCCGGCAACGCGTAGTAGAGCGCCGCCGCCAGCCAAGCCAGCAAGGGTATGTGGCTGAGGTCGAAGAGATGGCCCCAAAACCGCGCGTCCACCCGCACCCTCACCGGCCAGAAGAAGCCAGACGTGAGCACCGCCAGCGTGAAAGCCAAGGCCAGGGTTTTACGGAGCATCATGGGAGCGTCCGTCGGAGACGACGTGAGGAAGCCCTAACTGGGTTCTGCGTTCTGAGTTCCGCGTTCCGAGTTGAAGTGAGACTCCTCACGTCGTCACCTACGCGGCGCTCACTTGCGCACCAGCATGGTCACGCCGAGGAAGAGGCGGCGGCTGATGGCCTTGCGCAGCTTCACCGGCAGGGCCCCGACCACGGCCTCGGCGGCGAAGGTCAGCGCGTTCCACAGCCCGCTCTGCCGGCACTTGCCGAAGCGGTAGGTGTAGGTCGCGGTGAATCCCATCCGCCGCACCAGCTCATCCATCTCGCGGTAGGTCCACTCGCGCAGGTGCATCCCCTCGGCCTCGACGGCGAAGTAGCAGGAGGCATCGTGCGGGCCGGAATACTTGTGCGGCGTGTCGAAGATATAAACGCCCCCGGGCCGCAACACACGCAGCACGGTGCGGAAGTGGTCTTCATGGTCGTCGGGATGAACGTGCTCGAGAAACTGGTAACTGAAGGCCATGTCCACCGAGTTAGGCGGGAGGTTCAGCGTGTAGCCATCGTAGGTCTCGAAGTGAAAGTTCTTCGGCGCATTCTGCTGGCCACCGCTCTGGTCGGAAATGTCGAGCGCGATGACCTTCTCGACGTGCTGACACATCTCGTAGGCCAGCCGGCAATCGCCCGGCGCAATCTCCATAAAGGTCTTCACGCCCGCGAGGTGCGGCCGGAGGATGTTCATGCGCGCGGCCACAGCGCGACGGCTGTATTCCTCCGTGTCGCGGCGGGTGAGGCGCGGGTGATCGGGGACGCGCTGGAAGAGTTCGTTGTAAAGCTCGGCGAAGAGCGTGGTGCGCTGCGCGCGGGTGGAATTCATCAGCCGCCGATGCAGGTCCTTCTCGACCTCGTATTGCTTGCGGATGGATTCCAGAGAGCGTTCGGTGTCGGCCATACGGTAATTTGTTGGGCGCGAGTTTCCGAGCGGGGCGGAGGCGGAGCAAGAGTTTTCCAGCAAGGCCCTCCCGGCAGTCACGCAACCGGCGGCGGACGCAGCGCCCCGGTCACCGCGCCTAACTCGATCAATTGCTTCCCGCTGCTCGCGGCCCCGAGCTTGAGCAGCGCTTCCCCCTGGGGACGCACGCGGGATTCGTAGCTGCCCACCGCGTCGTTATAGGCCTTGCCCGCGCGTTCCAATCCCGCCCCGATGTTCTCAAAGTGCTTCGCAAACGTCGCCACACGGCTGAACAGCTCGCCCGCCGCCTCGGCAATCTGCTGCGCGTTGACAGTCTGCTCGTGCTGCTGCCAACTCACGCTCACGGAGCGTAACAGCGCGATGAGCGACGCGGGCGTGGCCAGCATGATGCGCCGCTGCGCCGCCCAGACAATCAGGTCGCGATCGCCCTCCAGCGCCGCGCTGAAGAGCGACTCGGCGGGCAGGAAGAGGACGACGTAGTCGAGCGCGTTGGCGAATTGTGCCGGGTAATCACGCTCGGCCAGCGCGCGTATGGTGCCGCGCAGCTTCTCCGCGTGCGCGGCAAGCGACTCGGCGCGCTTCGTCTCATCCGCCGTGCCCAGCGCGCTGAGGAAGTCGAGGTCCGGCACCTTCGCGTCCACGATGATGACGCGCTCGCCGGGCAACCGCACGACCATGTCGGGCTTCTTGTCATCGGCCTGCGCCTGCTCGGTGAAGTCGCAGTGCGCGCTCATGCCAGCGGCCTCGACCACCCGCCGCAGCGTCTCCTCGCCCCACTTGCCGCGCGCTTGGTTCGAGCTGAGAACGCGCCGTAGTTGCAGCGTCTCGGTGGACAACACCTGACTCTGCTGCGCGAGCGACTCCAGGTGTTGCCGCACCTCGCCGAGGGTCCTGGACTGCGTGGTCTCGCTTTGCGCCAGCCGCTCCTGATACGTCTTCAACTGTTCTTCGAGCGGCTTCACCAGCGTGGCGATGGCCTGCTGCCGTTGGGACAAATCACCTTTCGCCGACTCGGCAAACTTGCCCAGCGTCTCGTTGGCGAGGCGGAGAAACTCCGGCTGCGTCTGCTTGAGCGCGTCGGCGCTGAGAGCCTTGAAAGCCTCGCGCAAGTCGGCGAGCGACTTGTCCTGCGCGGTGCGGGCTTCCTGCAACTGCCGCCCGTGGAACTCGCGCTGCTCCGCGAGTTGGTGATTCGTGGCGATGAGTTGCGCCGAGCTGCCGGCGAGCTGCTGGCCCGTCGTCGTCAAGCGGGCGGTGGCCTCGGCAAGCTCTGCGTCCTGCGTCTGCAACTGCGCTTGCAACTCCGCCACCTGTCGTCCGGCAGCAACGGCCTGCGCCTCGGTGCGGGCGTGCGTCGCGTGCAGACCCGCAAGCGAATCGCGCAGGGCCGCAGCCTCAGCCTGTGCCTTGGCAGCCGCAGCAAGGGCGGTGGCGAGCTGTTGCTCGGCCGCGACACGACTGGCGTCCGCCCCGGCCCGCGCGGCCTCGGCCTTGGAGGCGTCAGCGGTGCGCTGGGCGAGGTCGGCCTTGAGAGCTTCGGCCTGCTTGCGCAGTTCTTCCTCCACGCGACTGTCCACCCGCACCGGCTGCCGCAACGCGCGGAAGAGCCAGCCCAGGAGGCCGCCCAGCGCCAGGCCCGAAAGGAGTGAAAGCCACGGATTCATGGGCTGGAGTGGCTCAGGCGAACTTCTCGCGCCAGGATTTCTTAGGCTTCACGGGGGAAGTTTATACGGAGAGCAGGAAGGCGGGAAAAGGAAGAAGGCGTCAGTTCCCAACTCCTGCCCTCCTGCCTTCCTTATAAAAACCCCTTCCGCCCCTCGCTCAGAAGTGCGCGATGACCTCAATCTCCACGCTGGCAGCGCGCGGCAAGGCGGCGACCTGGATGGTGGAGCGCGCTGGGAAATCGCTGGTGAAATACTGGCTGTAGATTTCGTTCATGCCCGCGAAGTCAGCGAGGTTCGTGAGGAAGACCGTGCTCTTGGCGACGTTGGCGAAGGTCAGCCCCTGGTCGTCGAGGATGCACTTCACGTTCTCCAGCACGCGCCGGGTTTGGTCCTTGATGTCGCCGGGGACGAGCTGCCCGGTGGCCGGGTCGAGCGGAATCTGACCGGCGCAAAAGAGCAGGTCACCGACGCGGACGGCATGGTTGTAGGGACCAACGGCGGGCGCGCCCTTGGCAGGTTTGATAATGGTTTTTGTCATGCGCGGCAGAGTTAAGCAGCGCGGAGATGAAGTGCCAGCAAGAATCACCGCGTAACGATCACTTTGACAGATTCGCCCGATCCGACTTTGACCTTGGCATGGGCAACTCCTCCGCTGCTTTCCAACCCGTAGGGGCCCGCGACCAGCCAGGTGATGATGCAACTCAGATAATACTCACCCGCTGGCATGTTCTCGAATTCGAAGTTTCCACTGCCATCACCGACCCTAGTGCGCCGATATTTGAAGTAGGCCGGATGCTGCTTCTCGAGAAGACGACCACCCAGAATTCCAACTACATATTGCTCGGTGGTGTAGGCGGTGACTGGAACTAGCACAACTTCGACGCCGGCACCGAACTTGACATCGCCTCCTTTGGTTTTAAGGAACGCCTGTCCGATGATCTTGCTAGTGCCATTGCCAGCGTAGGGTGCAAACTCGGACTCTAGGAATTGTTCTTTGCGCGTTTGAAGCTTCGGGGTCGCGACGCAACCCATTAGCAGGATTGCAGTAAGAAAGACGTATATGCATTTCATGAGATTGCGTGGTGGTTAGGATGACAGCAGCCGCTCGCCCGAGTGGCAAGGGCAATTCCGGCGCGCCTGCTTTCAACTCCGCTTCTCGTCCGCATCAATGTAGTCCACGAAGCACTGGAGGTCATCGCGGTGGCCGAGGCCGGATTGCTCCTTGCGCATCTGGAGGCGGGTCTTCAGCGCTGGGTCATCACCGCGCCCGTAGTCGAGCACGGACTGATTGAACGCAGCCTTTTCCTCGGCGGACTTCCTCACGTTTTTCGCCACCCAGTCGCAGACCTGGCCATCGGTCAAGGTCGCCTTCACCACGGCAATGAACTGCTCGGCGCTCAGGCCGGCGGCGAGCAGCCACTTCGCGTCGAAGCCCTTGTGGGCAAAGTTCTCTTGGTAGTCGGCGTGGAGTTTTCCGGCGAGGTGGAGGCGGATTTTATCCAAGAAGCGCGGCAGGTAGGCCCAGCCAGCCATGGTCTCGCGGGCGCTGCGCGGGTAAATGATTGCGTCGTTCATAGGCGGAGTGTCGGCGAGCGGCGTCCCGTGTCAACCGTGCTAGCCCACCACCGCTTACGCGAGCACGTCCTTGATCACCTGACCGTGAACGTCCGTGAGGCGGCGTTCGATGCCGTTGTGGTAGAAGCTCAGGCGCTCGTGGTCGAGGCCGAGCAGGTGCAGCAATGTCGCGTGCAGGTCGTAAATGGTCGTCACGTTCTCCACCGCCCGGTGACCGAATTCGTCCGTTGCGCCGTAGCTGAAGCCCGGCTTCACGCCTGCGCCCGCGAGCCAGATGGTGAAGCCGCTCGGGTTGTGGTCGCGCCCGCTCGCGCCCTTCTGGAACGTCGGCATCCGGCCAAACTCGGTGACGAAAGCGACGAGCGTGTCGGCGAGGAGTCCGCGTGATTTTAGGTCGCGCAAAAGTGCGGCGCACGGCTGGTCGAGGATGTTTGCGTGGCCGGGATACTGGTTTGCGATGGTCTTGTGCCCGTCCCAGTTGCCGACGCCCTCGCCCATCGCGTAAGCCCCGTTGAAGAGCTGCACAAAACGGACTCCTCGCTCTAGGAGGCGTCGTGCGAGCAGGCAGTTCTTCGCGAAGCCCGCTTTGGTTTTGTTCGCGTCGTTGACGCCGTAAAGGTCGAGCGTGGCCGCGCTCTCGCCGCGCGTATCACTGACTTCAGCGGCCCCGAGTTGCATCCGCGCCGCGAGTTCGTAGCTGGCAATGCGCGCGGAAAGCTCCGTGTCGCCGGGGTGTTGGGCGAGATGCCGCTCGTTCAGGAACTTCACGAAGTCGCGCGTGGCCACGTCGGCGTGCTCACTGATGGAGGCGGGGCGCTGAAGGTTTGCAATGGGCTTGTCCGCGTTGAACGGAGTGCCCTGATAGGCGGCGGGCAGGAAGCCTGGGGCCCATTGCCGCGTGCTGATTTGCGGCACGCCGCGCGGGTCGGGAATGGCGACGTAGGCCGGGAGATTCTGACTCTCGCTGCCCAGCGCGTAGCTCGCCCACGCGCCCATACTCGGGAAGCCATCGAGAATGAACCCGGTGCTCATCTGGCTCTCGGCGGGGCCGTGGGTGTTCGACTTGCCGGTCATCGAGTGGATGAAGCAGAGGTCGTCGGACATCGCACCGAGGTGCGGCAACAGGTCACTCGTCATCTTGCCCGTCTGGCCGCGCGCGCGGAACTCCCACAGCGGCTTGACGAGGTTGCCGTTCTCGCCTTGGAACGTGACGAGCTTGTCCTGTCCCGGCATCGGCGTGTCGTGCCGCTTCACCAACTCGGGCTTAAAGTCGAACGTGTCCACATGGCTCAACGCGCCCGTGCAGAAGACCATCAGCACGCGCTTGGCCTTCGGCGTGAAGTGCGGAGCGCGCGGCGCATAGGGCCGCGACGGGTCAATCGCCGGACGGATGGGCGACTTGTCCGCACCGAGCAGGCCGCCTTCCCCCAGCAACGTGGCGAGCGCGACGCCGCCCAAGCCCATTCCTCCGAAGCTGAGAAAGTCCCGCCGGGCCAAGCCGCTGCGTCGTATTGAAGCTGATTGATTCATGCTCATGAGGAAAACGCCGGTGCCAAATAAAAGCCTGTAAACAGGGCTTGCAATGAGTATGGCATTGATGCCATACTATGGCCATGAAGATGACGATGCACATTGACGAAGGCATCCTCGAAAGAGTGATGAGATGGAGCGGGGCCGCGAGTAAGACCGAAGCCGTGGACCTCGCGCTCAAGGAGATGGACAGGAAGGCCAGGCTCGCCGAAATCGGGAAGAAAGGTCTCGGCTTGAGTAGAGCCGAACTCCTCGAAGCCGTGGACCCGGGCTACGACCTCATGGCGCTGCGTCTGGCGGAGACGCCGGATGCAGCGCCGCCGCCCATGCCGCCGAGGGGTCCGGTCAGTTACCTTAAGCCGAAGCGTAAGAAGAAGTAGCCCTTCGCGCCTGTGATACTCGTTGATTCCTGCATCTACATCGAACACCTGCGCGCGGGGCGCGACCCGGCGCAGGTGTTTGCCCCTTACGCGCAGAACCACGACCTCGCCACCTGCGGCGTGATTCGATGTGAAGTCCTGCGTGGGATGCGCACGCCGAAATCCCGTGCAGCGCTCGCCGGTTACTTCGACTGCCTGCTCTACATCCCCACGCCGAACCACATCTGGGAAGCCGCCGAGGACCTGCTCTGGCAGACCGACCGGCGCGGCCTCAAGATTCCGCTCACCGACGCCATCATCGCCGTCTGCGCGATGAAGGCTGGCGGCGCGGTGCTCACGCGCGACAAACACTTTTCGGCTATCCCCGGCCTGCGCGTGCTGGAGCAATTTCCTGATTAAGGCGCGGCTCATCGGCGGGTTTAGAAGACAGTCAGAAACTCGTTCGCGTTGAACAGCGCGCGGCACAAGGCGGGCAGGCCGTGCGCTCGGACCAGCTTCACACTCGCAGCGAATTCCTCCAGTGCCGGCTCTCGCGTGAAGATGAGCTGGAAGGCGCGCTTCACCTGAGCATCCGGTCCCTGTCCCACCTCGCGCTCCACACGCGCCGAGAAGAACTGCGCCTGCTGCACGGCGAAGGGGCTGTTCAACAAGTTCAGCGCCTGCAACGGCGTTGTGCTGCTCGTGCGCTTCGGAGCGACCTGCCCTGCGTCCGGGCAGTCGAACGCGCCGAACGTATTGTCCAGCTCCGTGCGCGGCTTGGACTGATAGACCATGCGGCGAAACTCCGCCGGACCGAAGTCCGCGCGCGAGTTGTAAACCTTTACGTAGTTGCCGTTCGCCTCGAACAGGTCAAAGCCTGGCCCGCCCATCGTGCGGTCCAGCTTGCCGCTGACGGCGAGCATCGCGTCGCGGAGCGGCTCGGCTTCGAGGCGGCGCGCGGGGAAGTGCCAGAGGAGGCGATTGGCGGAATCGAGCGAGGCGGCATGCGCCGGGGAAGAGTGATTAGCAATTAGTGATTGAGTGCTTAGTCGCGACGTTGGCGGAACGCGCGCTGGCTGATTACCAATTACTTCGTCACTAATTACTTCCCCCCCCTGCCGAAACGCCTCGCTTGTCAGAATCAGCCGGTGCACGTGCTTCAACTTCCACGCGCTCGACACCAGTTCGCTCGCGAGCCAGTCCAACAACTCCGGGTGCGAGGGACGACCACCGTTCAGGCCAAAGTCGCTCGGCGTGTCCACGAGGCCGGTGCCGAAGTGGTAATGCCACAGCCGGTTCACGATGACCCGCGCGGTGAGCGGGTGCTCGGGTGAGCCGAGCCACTTCGCGAGCGCGAGCCGCCGCTCTTGGTCGGGAGCGTCCCCGGCCAACGCAAGCTTCGCTCCGAACGACGCAAGAGCGCCGGGCGGAACCTTGTCGCGCGGCTGCATTGGGTCGCCACGATGCATGCGAAACGTGTCACCCGGCTTCCCGAAACGGCCGGCGTAAACCATCGGGAACGTGCTCACCGCCGCGATGTCTACCTCCACCTTCTTGCGTGCGGCGAGCAGTTCTGTGAGCTGCGCGACGTCGGCGGGTGGGAGCCCCTCCGCAGAGTAGGTGACGCCGCCGGGGGCCTTCGTGCCGAACGCCAGCCGGTCATCTGAGCTCGCTACCTGTTGCCACGTCACCCCGTCGCGTGAGACCTCGATACGGTAGCGCGTGGCGAGACGGTCGTTGTAGCGCGGCACGTTGTCACGGTCGCGGCTCCACGCGACGCGGTCAATAATCTCCGACTTCGCGAACTCGAGTTGCACCCAACCCTTGCCGCGCTCGTTGGAAATCCAGCTCCGCTCGTTGCCGTATTGGCCGTCGTTGATGTGTTCGAGCTTGTGATACGGGTTGTTCGGATAGGTGCCGGAGGCAGTCGCCTTCGCACCGTTCACCGCAAGTGCCACGTTGCGCGGTGTGGCCTCGGCGGTGAACACCTCCAGCTCGTCAACACACGGCTCAAGCTGCGTCGTCTCGGCGATGGTGAAACGCAGGAACTTCGCAGCGACAGCGGGGAAGCGTTCGAGGTTCAGGCCGCGCGTGACCGGCGGACGACGGCTGGCGGACGCGTTCGTGCCCGTGTTCGCGCTTGGCTCGAAGCGCTCCAACTGCCGCGTGACGAGCGCGAGCTGCGCTTTCAAGGCATCAGCTTTCGCCGTCAACTCCGCGAAGTTCGACGGCTTAACCGCGCGCTCGCCGTGCTGCACGCCTGCGAAGCACGCGACTACGGCGTAGTAATCCGCCATCGCGATGGGGTCGAACTTGTGGTTGTGGCAGCGCGCGCAGTGCAGCGTAAGGCCGAGGAACGCACTCGCGGTCGTGGCGGCAAAGTCGTTCAAGTCCTCGGCCCGCTGGTTCGCCGTGAGCACGGGGTCGGGCGACTTCACGATGTCCGTCGAGCCGCCGACGATGAAGCCCGTCGCCTCGTCCACGCCGAACGCGTCGCCGGCGAGTTGCTCGGCGATGAAACGGTCGTAAGGCATATCGCTGTTGAAGGCGCGGATGACCCAGTCGCGATAAGGCCAGGCGTTCTTGCGCGTGCCGTTGGTCTCATAGCCGTTGCTCTCGGCGAAGCGCACTACGTCGAGCCAGTGGCGGCCCCAGCGCTCACCGAAATGCGGAGAAGCGAGTAGCCGGTCAACGAGATTGCCGATTGCCGATTGCCGATTGCCGTTTTGGAACTCGCGCTCGAACGCCGCCACTTCCTCGGGCGTGGGTGGCAGGCCGATGACGGTGAAGTAGAGCCGGCGGATGAGCGTGCGCGCATCGGCGGACGGGGAAAACGCCAGCCCCTTCTCGGCGAGCTTGGCCGTAAGGAACGCATCGATGGGATTGCTGACCGCTGACCGCTGACCACTGAGCACTCCCGTCGGCACAACCGGGCGCACCGGCGGCTGCCACGCCCAGTGCTTGGCGGACGTGCCAGAGCCGTCCTCCGGCCACTTCGCCCCTTGGTCAATCCACGCACGCAACAGGCTGATTTGCTCGGCGGAGAGCCGTTCGCCCTTCGGCGGCATCACCAAGTCCTTGTCGAGTCCGGCGACGAAACGGATGAGCGGGCTCTCCGCGCTCTTGCCGGGGATGATGTCCGGAGCGTGCGAGTCACCGCCCTTGAGTGCGTCGGCTTTCCGGTCGAGCCGAAGCTGGCCCTTCTGCTTCTCGGGGCCGTGGCAGGCGTAGCAGTGCCGGGCGAAGAGCGGCTGCACATCGCGCGCGAAATCCACCGGACGCGTGGCAGTAGGCGGCGGCTCGGCGGCGACCACGGTCCAACTCGCGGCGGCAAAGACAAAGAGGCGGCACAGTTTCATTCAGCGACGTCGTTTCAACGGCAGTGTGCAACGAGGGGCTCCGGCGGGGGAGAGTTTTTTTTGCCGAGCCAGTCAGCCGCACTACTGCGCGCGTGACACCACGCGCGACGTTTCGCAAGCTCCGCCGATGTTTGGAACCCTCCGCAAGTGGGCTGAGTTCGTGAAGCTCTCGCACACCGTCTTCGCGCTGCCGTTCGCGCTCGCCGCGATGGTTGTGGCGGCGCGGGAGAACCGTGGCTGGCCGGGCTGGCGCACCTTCGGACTGATTGTGCTGGCAATGATCTGCGCGCGGACGTGCGCGATGGCCTTCAACCGCATCGTGGACCGGAAGTTCGACGCAGCAAATCCCCGCACCGCCACGCGGCACCTGCCTGCGGGACAAATCTCCCTCTTCAGCGCGGGCGCGCTCTGCCTGCTGGCCGGCACGGGCTTGGTGGGCGCGGCGTGGCTGCTGAACCCGCTCTGTTTCTACCTCTCGCCCGTCGCGCTGTTCTTCGTGTGCTTCTATTCGCTCACGAAGCGCTTCACGAGCTACACCCACGTTTGGCTCGGCATCGCGCTGGCGCTGGCCCCGGTCGGAGCGTGGCTGGCGGTGAAGGGACAGCTCGGCTTTGTGGCGGCAAAGGCGACGTTCGGTGCGGGACCGCTGGGCCGGTTCGTGGCGGAACAGGGCTGGACGGGCATTCTGCCCATCGTCCTCGCGCTGGCGGTGGTGTTCTGGCTCATCGGCTTCGACATCATCTACGCGATTCAGGACTACGAGTTCGACCGCACGCACGGCTTGCACTCGCTCGTCGTGGCGTGGGGACCGAAGAATGCGCTGACCGCCGCCCTCCTTGCGCACGGGGTGATGTGGCTGCTGCTGGCGCTGTTCGGCCTGCTCGCGGGTTTCCGGCTGGCCTACTACGTCGGGCTGGTGCTCATTCTCGGCTGCCTGCTCTTCGAGCACTTCCTCGCGCGCCGCCGCAGCCTGAACTGGGTGAACAACTCCTTCTTCCGCCTCAACGCCGTCATCAGCGCCGTCTTCCTCGCAGTGACGGTGACGGAGGTCGTGTTCCCCGGCTTCCGGATGAAGGAGTAGCTTCCGCCGCCCATGACGCAGCTACCGCACACGCACTCCTGCTTCGTCTGTGGCGAGTCAAACCCGCACGGGCTAAAACTCCGCTTCGAGACCGATGGGCGCACCGTCCACACGCGCTTCACCCCGCGCGCCGAGCACATCGGTTTCAAGGGCGTCACCCACGGCGGCCTCCTCGCCACCGTGCTCGATGAAATCATGGTCTGGGCCGTGGCGGCCCCGACGCGGCGCTTCGCCTACTGCGCGGAGATGACCGTGCGCTTCCACCAGCCTGCGCAGCCCGATGTGGAGCTGCTGGCCGTCGCTGAGTTGGTGGCGAACCGGCGGGAGAAGTTGTTCGAGGCCAAGGCGGAACTGCGCACCGCCAGTGGCACGCTCGTCGCCACCGCCACGGGCAAGTATCTCCCGGTCCCAGCGCAGGAGGTGGACGGGATGCTGACTGAACTGGTCGGTGACCGGAACTTCCTGAAACAGCCTGCGGCTCCGGTTGGTTGAAATCCAACCGCGCTGGCTGGCGATCGCTTCACCCGCGATTCGACCACGCCGACACGATGAACATAGCGGGCAATGTTCAGTGCGGTCTCTGTGTTCATCGTGCCTCTGTGGTCAGAACAAAGCCGCCGCCGCGCCGCCCGCCACGCGGCACCGCAAGGTCTTCAGCTTCCGCCCGGTTGCCGCCAGATAGCCTACCGTCATCCGCGTCATGAACTCCTCCGCATCATTCCACGCCACCAAGTTCACCGTGAACCCGCCAAATCCCTGACCCGACAACCGCGCACCGAGGCAACTGGGTTGCGCCCGCGCCAAGTCCACCAGCAGGTCCAGCTCGCGCGTGCTGTTCTGGAAAAACTCCTCCGAGCTCGCGTGGCTGTGAAACAGGTATTGGCCGAACTGCTCCCAGTCACCGCCGCGCAACGCCCGCTCGGCGGCGACCACGCGCTGGTTCTCCGCCACAACGTGATAGGCGCACGCGAACTCGCGCGCCGTGAGCCGCTCGCGCGCCGCCTTGAGTTGCTTCAGCTCCGCCGCCCGCAGTGATTTCACACCCAGCACTCGCGCCGCCGCCGCGCACTCCGCACGCAACGCCGCCGCCTTCGCCTCCACATTCGGATGGAACGCGCCGGTGTCGCAAACGACCACGGAGATTTCGCCGACGAACGGCAGTGCTTCAGCCACGCCGTGCTGCGTGTCGGCGAGCACGGTTTCGAATTCGTTCGCACACAGGCACGCCATGCAGTCGAGCAACCCGCCTGGCTGACCGGTCACTTCCAGCTCCGCCTGCTGGCACAGCTTCGCCAGCCGCAGCCGCTCCAAAGCCGTGGTCGGCGGCAAGCGCCCGCGCTCGTGCCGCAGCCGCACCGCACCGCTCTCCGTGAGCCGGAAGGGATACAGCTCGCGGACGGCCAGCGCCGTGGCGGCCAGCAGCGCGCCGGAACTGCCGAGGCCCGCGCCCGGCGGAATCTCGCTGTGGACGGCGGCGTTGAACCCGCCGAAGAACACGCCGCGTTGGCGCAACTGCCGGAGCATCGCCTTCACCAGCAGCGTCCACGGCACCTCCGGGTTGGGCGCAAACTCGCTCAACCAAAACCGGTCGCGCTGCGGATACGCGGCGGAAACCAGTTCGACCCGCCCGTCCGTGCGCGGCGCGCAGGCGAGGCACAGGTGCCGGTCAATGGCGACCGTGAGCGCGAGGCCCGCGTTCCACTCAGCGCAGTTGCCGAGCAGCTCCAGCCGCGCGGGAGCCTTCACCAGGTGCGTGGGCGTGTAGCCAAACGTGTGCTTGAAGAAGGTGCGCGCCGCCCCGGAAGGGTCACGAGAAGCGGGGCGATGCAGCATGGCGGGCGCGACAATAAAGTTCTCGGCGACTGTGCCGGGAAGGGCGGGAGGGTTCAACTTGTGACACACCCGGAGCGTGGGGCTGCGACCCGCAGCGGCCCGCACTCGCAGTTCACACTCGGAATTGCTAACGGAACCTCTCGTCCGAACGCGCTGCGGGTCAGAGACGCGCGCTTGAAAGCTTGTTCATCCCCCGCCGCTTCGCCATAAGTTCGCCCGACAATGCTGACTGACCGCGGATTCTTCGGACTGGCCGTGCTGCTCTACGGGGCGAGCGCGACGTGGTCCTTTTTCATCTGGCGACGCGGCTTCCGGCATGACTCCCGTTGGCAATACTTCCTCCTGCTCTGTGCAGCGGTCCTGCACACGGTCGCGATGGTGAAGCGTGGGTTCAGCTTGGAGCGCTGCCCGGTCACCAACCTCTACGAAGCCACGACCTTCACGGCGTGGACCATCGTGGCGGCCTTCCTCGCCATCGGTGCCCTGCCCCGCCTGCGGTTCCTCGGCGCGTTCGTCTCGCCGGTGCTCTTCGCGATGGGTGTCTTCGCGCTGATGCCGGCCTTGGACGTGAAAGGCCCGCGCCCGGACTTCTCCGGTGGGCTGGTGAGCCTGCACGTCGCGCTCGTCCTGCTGGCTTACGGCGCGTTCGGCCTCGGATCGGCGGCGGGCCTGATGTATCTCACGCAGGAGCACGACCTGAAGTTCCACAAGCTCCGCGCCCTCGTCTCCACGCTCCCATCCATCCAAGGCTTGGAACTGGTCATCGGGCGCTTCCTACTCTGCGGCGTGGTGCTGCTGGCGGCGGGGCTCTCACTCTCGCCAATGCTCATGAAGCACTCCCCGGCAGCCACGAACCCGCTGGCCGACCCGAAGGTGCTCTGGTCCGGCTTCGTGCTGCTCCTGTATGCCGGCCTGCTGTTCGCCCACTGGCGGTTCTCACCCGGCGGACGGAAGTTCGCTTGGGGTGCCGTCGGCAGCTTCGCCTTCGTGCTCCTGACCTTCTGGGGCTTCAACCTGCTCTCGGGCATCCACAACCCGTGACCAACGATTGCCGATTGCCGATTGCCGATTGCCGATTGCCGCGATGGCCTCGGCGTCCGGTTGCTCTCGGCCCCATTCCCTATTCCCCATTCCCCATCTCCTAACGTTCCATGCCCATCGTCGCTCTCGGCCTCAGCCACCGCACCGCGCCCGTCACGGTGCGGGAGCGGTTCGCCTTTGCCGAGGCCACGACTGCCGAGGCGATGCGCAAGCTCCGCGAGTCCGGCGTCATCGAGGAGGCGGTCATTCTCTCCACCTGCAACCGCGTCGAGATTTACGCCGCCACCAGCGCGGAGCCGCGCGCGGCCTTGACCGAGCTGCGTCGCTTCCTCCTCTCGCATCACAACTACACCGAGCCGCTCGGCAGCGAACTCTACGAACTCACCGAGCCGCACAGCGTCGAGCACCTGTTCAAAGTCGCCGCCGGCCTCGACTCGATGGTGCTGGGCGAGACGGAAATTCTCGGCCAGCTCAAGCAGGCCTACGACCGCGCGCTGAAACACCAGCACACCGGCCGGCGCTTGAACAAGGCGTTCCAGGGCGCCTTCAACGTCGCCAAGAAGATCCGCACCGAGACGAACATCCAGCGCGGCAGCGTCTCCGTCGCCTCGGTCGCGGTGGAGCTGGCGGAGAAGATTTTCGACACGTTGGTCGGGCGCACCGTGATGGTCATCGGCGCGGGCGACACGAGCGAGAAGACCGCGCGCGCCCTGCTGAGTCGTGGCGCGACGAGCGTCATCGTTTCCAACCGCTCGCACGACCGGGCCGTGTCGCTGGCGACGGAGCTGGGCGGGCGGGCCGTTCACTTCGATGACTGGCACACCGAGTTTGCACAGATTGACATCATCATCAGCAGCACCAGCGCGCCGCACTACGTCCTGACGCGCGCGCTGCTTGCCCCGCTGCACAAACTCCGCCACGCGCGCCCGCTACTGCTCATCGACATCGCCGTGCCGCGCGACATCGAGCCAGAGGTCAACTACCTCGACGACGTTTACCTCTACAACGTGGACGACCTCCAAACCATCGCCGACGACTACCTGAAACTGCGTCGCGAGGAACTGGCCGCCTGCGAGGCCATCATCCGCGCGAAGGCGCAGGCGTTGCTGGCCGCGCCACCGGGAGCGCCCAGCGCCCCCGGCTCCAAGTTCGCCCTCGGCCACGGAAGCTGACCACGTGACCGCGCGCGTGAGCGGAGAAACTCAAAACTCAAAACCTTGAACCCGAAACCCATTGTCATCGCCACCCGGGGCAGCGCGCTCGCGCTCGCCCAAGCCAACGCCGTCCTCGCCCAGTGTCGCGCAGCGTTTCCGCGGCTCGCCTTCGAGCTGAACATCATCAAGACCACCGGCGACAAGCTTCAGACCGCCTCGCTGTCGAACCCCGATCCGTCCCTGCCGAAGGGACTGTTCACCAAGGAACTCGAAGTCGCCCTGCTCAACGGCGAGGCCGACCTCGCGGTGCATAGCTTGAAAGATTTGCCCACGGAACTGCCAGCCGGCCTCGTGCTCGGTGCGGTCAGCAAACGCGCCGATGTGCGCGATGTGCTCATCTACCGCGACGCGAAGGTCGTCCGCGCCGAGGCCTCGAAACAAGTCGAGGCCGAGTGGACGCCGGGCCAGCAAGTGCGCCGGGGCTTCGCGCCGCACCTCAAGCTCGCGGCCCTGCCCGCCGGCACCATCGTCGCCACCAGCAGCACGCGCCGCCGCGCGCTCCTCCTCGCGGCGCGGCCCGATGTGGGAGTCGTCGAGCTGCGCGGCAACGTGCCGACCCGTTTGCTCAAACTCGCCGACCGCTCAGACTTCGACGCCATCCTGCTCGCCGCCGCAGGGCTTGAACGACTCAAGTTCCGCATCCAACCCACCGGTTCCCTCGTCGGGGAAGGCGTTCCGCCGGGCTTGCTCGCCGTGCGCCTCGAACCCGAAGTGATGCTCCCCGCCGTCGGCCAGGCCGCCGTGGGCATCGAAGTCCGCCGCGACAACGACCGCGTCACGCCCATCCTCGCACGCCTCAACCACGGCAACACGCACCTCTGCGTCCGCGCCGAGCGCGCCTTCCTCCGCGCGATGGGCGGCGGCTGCGCCAGCCCGATTGCGGCCTATGCGGAAGTGCTCGGGCACCAACTGCGGATGCGCGTGGTCTCCTTCCTCACCGGCTCGGCGAAGTATGCCGAGGCACGGCGGAAATCAGCCGAGCCGGAGCAGCTCGGCCAACAGCTCGCGGCGGAAATACGTGGTGAGGAACCGGCTTCACACTAAAATTTCGGCACGCCAGCACGCCCGGGACACGAATCCCCTGCTAATTACCGCCGCCGACTCGCCAGCAATCTTTCCCTTGCGCCCCCAGCGCCCCGATTGGAACCTCCGTGCCACCCGCATGAATGCCCGTTACCTCCTGCTCGCCCTGTTGCTGCTCACCGCTCGCGTCCGCGCCGCCGGGGTCTTGGAAGATTGGCCGCAGTTCCTCGGCCCGCGCGGCAACAACACCTCACGCGAGACCGGCCTGCTCGACACGTTCCCCAAGGACGGCCCGCCTGTCGTCTGGCAGCGCGACATCGGCACCGGCTACAGCGCGCCGTCGGTGCGCGGGGACCTGCTGGTGCTCCACCACCGCGTGCGGGACGAGGAAGTCGTCGAAGCGCTCCATCCCGTCTCCGGCAAACCCCTCTGGCGCTACGCCTATCCCAGCAGCTACCGCGACCCCTTCGGCTACAACAACGGACCGCGCTGCTCCCCGCTCCTCACAGCGGACCGCTGCTACACGTTTGGCGCCGAGGGCAAACTGCTTTGCCTCGATCTCCCCACCGGCAAGCTCATCTGGCAGCGCGACACCGCCAGGGACTTCAACGTCCCCGACGCCTTCTTCGGCGTCGGCTCCACGCCCATTCTGGAAGGCGACAAACTCATCGTCATGGTCGGCGGCCAGCCCAACGCAGGCCTCGTCGCCTTCGACGCACCCACCGGCAAGACGCTGTGGCAAAGCGTCGGCAAGGCCAACTGGACCGGCATCCCCACGCTGGGCTGGCGCACGGAAGCGCCTTACGAGTGGACCGGCTTTGAAAAGCTCGCCAGCTACGCCTCACCCGTCGCCGCCACCATCCACGGGCAGCGCCACCTCCTGTGTCTCATGCGTCAGGGCCTGTGTTCCGTGAATCCCACCAACGGAACCGTCAACTTCAGCCGCTGGTTCCAGTCCCAGGCCAACGACTCCGTCAATGCCATGAACCCAGTCGTCCACGAGGACTCTGTGCTCATCTCCGCCGCGTATTATCGCAGCGGGGCAGTCCTTCTGCGCGTGCAACCAGACGGTAAATCCCTCGCCGAAGTCTGGCGGGACCCCGCCCGACATCCTTTTGACCCTGACGACCGCGATCCAGCCACCGGCCGATGGAAAGTTCCCGCCCTCGAGTTGCATTGGAACACCCCCATCCTCCTTGACGGCCATCTCTACGCCTTCAGCGGGCGCGACGAGCCGGACGCAACCTTCCGCTGTGTGGAATTTAAGACCGGCAAGCTCCTGTGGACCCGCGACGAGCGTTGGAAGAAGAACCCTCCCCACGGCAGTCAGTTCCCCGTCTATGGCCGAGGCTCCGCCCTCCTCGCCGACGGCAAGCTCTACGTCCTGGGCGAAGCCGGCCTCCTCGGAATTTTCAAGCCCAACCCCAAACAACCCGAGGAACTCTCCCGCTGGCAAGCCCCCATGCTGGGCTACCCCACCTGGGCCGCCCCGACCCTCACCCACCGCCGCCTCTACCTCCGCAGCGAGGACAAACTAGTCTGCCTCAACCTCGCAAAGTAGCCCAGCAACCCAGCGCGTTCGAACCACCGCCTTCAACTCAGAACTCAGAACCATCCCCTTGGCCCTCCCCCTCAAATACAACATCCGCAACGTCCTCGTCCGCTGGCGTTCCACCCTCGCCACCATCCTAGGCGTCGCCCTCCTCGTCGCAGTTTACGTCCTCCTCCAAGCCCTCGCCGTCGGCCTTGAAAAATCCAGCGGCAACACCGGCGACCCCCGCAACGTCATGATCGTGCGCAAAGGCTCCACCGCCGAATCCAGCAGCCAGATCACCCGCGAGCAAGTCCGCCTCATGCAATACTGGGAAGAGATCGCGCGCGACGCCACCGACCGCGTGCTCCTCACCGCCGACGTCCTAGTTCTCATCAACCTCCCCCGGCGCGACCACAATGGCGAAGCCAACATCCTCGTGCGCGGCATCTCCCCCGTCGGCATGCAACTACGACCCCAAGTCACCCTCGTCGAAGGCCGCTGGTTCACCCCGGGGAAACGCGAAGTCGTCGCCAGCCGCCGCCTGGCCCGCCGCTTTGCGAACCTTGAGATCGGCGGGACCTTCCGCTCCGCCGGAAGAGACCTCACCGTCGTCGGACTGACCGACGGCGGCAGCAGCGCGTTCGACTCCGAGCTGTGGATGGACGCCGACGAGTGCCGCAGCATCTTCGACCGCGACTATTTTTCCAGCGTCCTCGTCCGCGCCCGCGACGACGCGGCTGCGAAATCCCTCAGCGACCGTCTCGAAGCCGAGAAACGCCTCCCGTTGCGCGCCATCCAGGAAACCGCCTACTACGCCTCGCAGACGATGACCGCCGTGCCCATTAAAATACTCGGCAACTTCCTCGCCACCGCCATGTCCATCGGCGCGGTGTTCGCCGCCATGAACACAATGTATGCGAGCGTCGGCGCGCGGACGCGGGAGATCGGCACATTACGAGTCCTCGGCTATCGGCGACGCAGCATCCTCGCCGGATTTCTGCTCGAAGGTGCCTTCCTGGCCCTCCTCGGCGGCGTGCTAGGCTGCCTCCTCGCCCTCCCGATGCACGGCTACTCCACCGGAACCATCAGCTTCGAATCCTTTTCCGAAACCGTCTTTCAATTTCAAATCACCCCCTGGCTGGCAGCCAAGGGAATGCTCTTCGCCGTGGTCGTCGGCGTCATCGGAAGCCTCCTCCCCGCCCTCCGCGCCTCCCGCCTCCCCGTGATAGCGGCGCTGAAGTCTGTGTGAACGGTCGACCAGCAGAGGAGAGAGAACAAAGAAACTGACAACGACGCCCAACGTTCTATGAGCGAGTAGCGGGTGAAGGGTGAGGCGGGGGTTGTCCGCCGACTGCCCGGCTAATACACGGCGGGGTGCAGTCGGGTTGCAGGGTCCAATCAGGCATGGGCTTTTAACCACCGAGGCACAGAGAGCGCAGAGGAGTTGAAAGCTGAAAGTTTAAAGCACTGCCTCTGTGCGCCTGTGCCTCGGTGGTTCAGGTCTTCGCACCTTCTGACTTCTGACTCCCGGCTTTTGACTTCTCCACCGTCAGCAAGTGCGCGTTCACCAATTGCGCGACCGAACCTCGCGCGCATCGAATTAGCGCAGTGCATTGGCCTGAACGTGTCGGCCATCATCAATCAAGTGCTAGAGGAGCGCTTTGAGGCGGTGATGCAGGAGAAGGCCCGGCAACTGGAGAAGGCTTTGAAAATGGTGCGCGGTGCAGGGTTCGAACCTGCGACCCCTACCGTGTCAAAGTTGGCCCCTACGTTGACACGGTATAGGTCGGAGGTTCGATCCCTCCACCACGCACCAGCCCCCGCAGCTCTGGCCTTGACCGCTGTTCCTTCGTCGGCGGGACTGGTAGTAAAAGTCCATGTTCCCCCAGTGCCAGGAGTTCAAGCGGTGTCTGCTTTCGGAGCTTTCGCAGCGGTATCGCCAGTGTCACCCGACACTGGCCGGCTTCGGCGACGCCGTGCCGTTGGAAGTCGCGATCGCGCGGCTGCTTGAAGCGAAGCGGGCGGCGAATCTGCGGCCCGTTTACTTGAAGTCGCTCGCCGGGTATCTCGCCCGGTTCGCCAAGGGGCGCGAGGGGCGCACGGTGGACACGGTGACGACGGCGGAGGTGGAGGAGTTCCTTGCCCAGTTCAAGAATCCCAACTCGCGGGCGACTTGGCTGAACCGTGTCTCGACGCTCTTCGCCTTCTGCGTGCGCCGTGACTACCTCGCCAAGAATCCCTGCGACCGCTTGGAGCGTGTGACGATTGACCGGGTTGCGCCGTTCGTGCTCTCGCCGGCGCAAGCACAGGCGCTACTGAAGCTCGCGCCGACGGTGTTGCGGCCTTACGTGATCCTCGGCTTGTTCGTGGGGGTGCGCCCGGCGGAGCTGCTGAAACTGGATTGGCGGCAAGTGTGCTTGGAAACGAAGACGTTGACGGTGAGCGAGGCGAAGACGCGGCGGCGGCGCATCGTGCCGTTGCACGCGAAGGCGGTGGCCTTGCTGGCGGCGTGTCCGCTGCGCTCGGGGAAGGTGTCGCCCAGCAATTCGACGGTGCGCCGGTTCAAGCGTGTCGCGGCGCGGGCCTTGGGGTTGACGGGCTGGCCGTCGGACCTGCTCCGGCACACGGCGGCGAGTTACTTGCTGGCGTTGCACGGTGACGCGGGGAAGGTGGCGACGATGCTAGGGAACTCTTCGGCCATCCTGCTTTCGCACTATCACCAGCCGGTGAAGGAGGCGGAGTGCGCGGAGTTTTGGCGGGTGGAGAGTTGAGGTAGGAAAGCAAAACCCCGCCCGTCTTGTGACCAAGGCGGGCGGGGGAGAACTGTGACGAAGACTGTGAGGAGCCGCGCGGTAATGAGTCGCGCGGGGGAGGTGGGGTTAGCCAGCGGGGGCGGCGCGGGCGGCGGTGATCTTCGCGGCGCGGCGGAGGCCTTTCACGACGGCTTTGTCGGCGGTGTCCATCGCGCGGCTCAAGGCACTGCCCAGGGGCGTGGGGCGTCCGTCCGGGGTGAGGCAGACGCGTTGCTCTTCCAAGGTGGTGACGAGCTTGGTGGCGGTGGCGGCGGTGGCGGCGGACTTGCGTTCAAACCAGAGCCATGCGGCAGCGCCCAGCGCGGCCAAGGCGAGGCCGATGCCGCAGACGCGATCAAACCACGGATGGGCCACCAACTGCGCCAGGGCGAGGCAGAGGGCACCGCCCCCGGCCAGCATGAGAGCTTTGAGGACCATCGCGCCACTCGTGACAACAGCGAGCGCGATGGCCCCGGCCAGACAGGCGAGGCCCAGTCCGACCAAACTGCGGAAGATGACTTTGTGCTGCGCGTCGCGGGCCTTCTGGGCGGCTTCGTCGGCGGCGCGCAAGGCGGCGTCCAAGGCGGCTTGGTTCGCGGCGCGGTTGCGCTCTAGCTCGGCGGCGTGCGTGCGCTCGGCAGCGACAAGGGCGGCGGCGCTGTCGGCAGCGCGGAGGGCGGCAGCGCGGGCTTCGGTCTGTGACGCAGCTGCGCTGGCCTTGGCTTCGGTGTAGAGGCGGCGGGCTTCGTCGCGTTGCCCGGCGAAGGCGGCGGCGCGGCGTTGCTCGGCAGCAAGGGCGGCGGTGGGGCTGGGCGCGGGGAGACTGTCCAGGGCGAGGGCGGTTTCGTCGGCGATGAAGTCGGTGGCGACGCCGGCGGGCTGGTTGGTGTTGGCGTCGCGGACGGCGGCGACACTGGCGGCGGCGGTGGCGGCGAGCTGGTGTGACTTGTCCAGGGCGGCGGCGGCGTTGGTGTTCGCGGACGCAATCGCCAGCGGCAGCGAGGGTGCAGCACGGGCGGGGGTGGGCTTGGCGGCGGGCTTCTCCGGCTGCGCACAGGCGCAGAGCCACAGGGAGACGATCAAGGCAAGGAGGCAGCGGGCGGTCATGGCTTGTAGAACTTCAGGAAGAGCTGAAGGGCGGTAAGGAGGCCGACGGCGAACCAGACTTGCCTCTCCACGTATTTGAGGCGGTCGGCAATGTCCTTGAGCCATCCCACCGTGTTGCCGTGGTCGGTTTCGAGCCGCACGATGCGCTCTCCCATTTCGGTTTCCTTCATGCGGTGAGTTTCTTCCGTAGCCACACGAAGACGCCCAGCTGGTAGGCAATCCAGCCCAGACCCGCCACGATGGCAAACCAGAAGAGCGGGGAGTGTTTGCCCGCGTTCTCGGGGCCGATGCCCACGAAGTCCCGCACACCTTGCGCGGCGGTGGCCACGTCGTTGCCGATGCCGCGCGCGGTGTTCGTGAGGACTTCCCAGGGCGTGATCTGGGGCGGGTCTTCGTAGGGCGCGAGGCCCCGGGCGATGCGCGCCGCGTCACTGGCTTCGCGGTTGGCTTGTTCCACGTCGAAGGCGCTGCCGCCAACGGCTTGGATCTGGGCGCGGGTCATATACTCGGTGACGTCGAGTGAGCCGTAGTAGGCGTGCTGGCTGGCCGCGTCAAAGGTGAGGTATTCGAGCGGGATGGTGCGCCCGGTGGGGAGGGTGAGCCGGTTCATGGCGTGGCGGGTTCAGCGGTCAAGCCGTGTTCGGCGAGCAACGAGCCGGGGCGACGGGGCGAAACGTCGGGGTCCCAGCGCTCAACCACAGAGCCGGGGAAGGCGGTCTGGAGGGTTTGCACCTGGTCAAACACTTCCTCGCTCATTTCAGTAGAACACCAGTAGGCGGCGATGGTGTCCGTGCCGGCGGCGAAGAGCGGGACGGTGAAGGTCTGGCCCCCGCCAGCGGGGTCAAAGCTCGCGGCGGCAGTGTTCGCGGCGTCGCGGACGGCGGCGGGGATCAGGATGAGGGCGCGCATGGTTCAGGGGGTGTTATACTTGGCGCGGAGGTAGCCCATTACCTTGGTGCGCTCCGCCCAAGTGAGGGCACGGTTCCAAGTGCAACGCTCCATGATCCAGCCGTCAAAGAAGCCGCCGTTGACGTTGTAGCGCGCGCCGATGCGGTTGGTCTCCGAGTTGGACCCGCTGTTGCCGCTGGCAACGGTCAGGTCTGGCGAGTCATTGGCGCGCACGATCAAGTTGCCGGTGTCGTGGTGGAGTTCCACGAGGCTGGCGACGTTTTCCCCGATGACGCCCGCAACGGTAAGGAGGTCGTAGCTGCCATCCCAATGGTAGGCGTCAAAAGTCAAATCGCTCTTCACGGTGAGGCCCCAGTTGCCGCCGGACGCGGTGGTCAAGACGCTTTCGCCGGTATAGCTGCCGGTGGCGTTGTTGAGCACGCGCGGCTTGAACACCACGAAGTCAGAGAAGGCCCCCACGGTGTGCGTGGCACTCACCGCCGCGCCGTCAAGGTAATCGTCCACGCCGTCGAAGAGCACGCCGGGAAGGCCGTTCTGGATGTTCAGTTGCCGGGTGGGCTTCTTCGCGGTCGTGGCCTGCGAGTAGTCGCGCGCGTTGCCGCTCATGTCCCGCCAGCTCGTCACGGCTGCTCCGTCGGCGACGCCAAACATCCGGCCCGCGTCGAGCCATTGCGTGAGGCCCGCGATGTCGGTCGGGAGGAAGGTGGCAAAGCCGGTTCCAATTCCGAGGTTGGCGCGGGCGGTGGCAGCGGATGCGAGGTCGGAGAGGTTGGACGCGGAAAGGAGCCGGGCGTCCAAGCCCGCTTGAAGGCCGGTCACATCGGCGAGGGAGACGGGGAATCTCATAGCACGTAGGCGACGACGCCGGAACCGCCCGCCGGGCACTCGACGAGCACAGAGCTATAGGCACCTTCGGACGGGGAAAGCAGGGGGAAGGGGACGCCCTCGCGCGGTCCGAGGGTGTAGGCCGGTTGCCCGCTCACGGTCAACGTGAGGTTGGCGGTCGTGGATTTGTTGAACACGTCGAGATACCGCGCCCCGGCAACGGTGAGTGATTCCCCAGCGGCGAGGGCAGCGATGCGGGGGCGTCGCCCTGAGATCAGTTCAGCCGCGACAAGGCTAGAGCCACCGCCGCTACTGCCAGCGCTGCCAGCTACGGCGAAGCTGCCTTGCCCGTAGTAGAGGCCGAAGGTGAGGCTCCCGGCGGAGGCGTTCACGATTTCCAGCCGCCGGAAGTTGCCCGCTCCGGGCGGGCCACTCTTCACGGTGCCAGCCGGGACGGAGCCGGGGTGCGCGGAGTTCCACCCGGCCTTCAAGCCAGAGGGGAACGTCTCAAAGTAGAGGAAGTCCGCGACGCCGATTTCCAGTTCCACGCGCGCACCGGCGGCGAGGGTCTGAGACTTGGATTGGAGAGTGTTGCGGTAGTTCACTTGGATTTCTTTCGGTTGAAGTAGAAGAGCGCCAAGCCGCCGGTGAGGGCGATGGCGAGTCCGATCCAAAGCCATTTGCCCGTGGGGGAGTCATTGATCCCGCCGAAGTTGAACTCCATGCCGCCGCCGCGCGTGCCCCCGAGGGACACGGGGCCGGTGGAGGTTTTAGCAATGTCCGTCGATTGCAGGCTTACGTCAGCATAGGCCATAGGTCAGGAGTTCCCTTTCTTGCTCAAGAGGAGCCATGCCACCAGCGCGGCCAGCGCGACGATCGTCACATAAAGGCCGATCTGGCTCTCGGGGTTAATGATGAGGTCTCCCCCGTCGTCGGCGATGTCAATCATGGAAGTATTTGCAGACATACTATTTGCCCCTCCCGGAGTAAGCCCACGCGATGGCTGCTGCGACTAACACCACGCCAGCGGCTTGCAGGGCGGTCTTTTGAACGGAGTCGCCGGACTTCGTGAACGGGTCCGCGGCGGCCCCGACGATGATATTCATGTTATTGGAGTCCGCCGTATTGCGCACGCTGTTGAAGGCGCGGTTGTAGGAGTCAACTGCGGTCGTCGTGTTGGTTTGGGCAGTCGTTTTGCGACTGCTGAACAGGTCGAATAATGCCATAGGTCATTTGCCTTTCCGTCGCCAAAAAACCGCGATCAAACCGACCACTCCGAGGACTGCCGAGAGGATGGCCAGGCCGGTGCCGAGAGCGGCGTCCCCTGCCGGGTCTTTGGTCTTGATGGTTCCCGGCCCGTTGTTGGTGAGCTTGTCGCCGGTGTCGATTTTCACGTCGGGCTTCGCGTTCGTCGCGATTTCCAGCGCGTCATCTCTCGAGACGGTCAGCTCGTCTTCGAGCTGGGCAATGCGGGCGTTGGCCTCGCCAAGCTGAACGGCCAGCAGTGCCGCACGGGCTTCGTGCATCTGCGCATCGGATTTGTAGTCAAAAGCGCATCGTTAACCTCCTTCGTGCGGTGGAAGGTTGCGGGTTAGCGGCGGAGAACGAGCACCAGCCCCACGAGGGCCGCCACGGCAGCGCCCGCGAGCACCCAAGGGTTCATGCCACCCATGCCCGGGGCCTTCGCCGGAGCCGTGCCTTTGCCGGGGTCACCACCGGGCACGGGCTTCGTCACCTTCGCGTAGAGGTCCGTGCCGGCCTTAAACCAATCCAAGAGCGAGTTGCCGGAAGACTCGCCTTCCAACTGGGCCATGTATTCGGGGTTCATTGTTCGGGGGAGTTGGCCCCGCGCCGGGGTTTAACCGGCGCGGAGCAAGGCTTCAGATGGCAGCGACCACCGGGTCAGCCCCGGACGAAAGCCAGCCTTCGGCGAGGATGTTCACGCCCTGAACCGCCGCGACGCCGGTGTCCCAGTAGTATTTGACCACGAGCGTCTGGCGGACGTTGCCAGCGACCAAGCCCAGCGAGTCTTGAGGGCGGCCTGTCACGTCGAAGATGCAGGGGAACATTTCCAGCGCCTCGCCGCCGAGGTGGTAGCCCCGGTAGATGGGGTTGTGCGACAGCTCGGTGATCGCGATCTGCTTCGTCGAATCGTAAACCAGCTCTTTGCCGCGATACACCATAACCGCCGTCACGGCGTTGCTGGCGGCGTTGGTCAGGTTCACGCCCGAGAGCGGGCAGTAGAACAGGAGCTTCGTGAGCGCGCGGAGCTGGCCCACGGAGAGGTTGTCGATGGTGTTCCAACCGGCCACCGGCGTGTGGCTGGCCTGGTGGAAGCTCTGAACCGCGCCCAAGTCCGCCGGGGCGGCGAGCTGTTCCGAGCGGGAGTAGGCGCTGATGGAAGTCAGCGTGAGCGCCGGGTTCGCGCCGGAGTTCGCCGGGAGCGCCGCCTTGGGCAGCACGCGGAGAAGGCACTTGTCCATCTTTCCCGTCGGCCAGTCGCTCACCTGAGAGAGGCCGGGACGCGCCAAGGGGATGGCCAGGACGCTCACGTCAGACGGATCCGCGTTCGAGTTGCGGAGCGTCTGCCAGAGCCGGAGCGCACGCGGGAAGACGGTCATAACCGAGCCGCCCGAAGGCGCAATCTCGATGGACTCGATGGCGTGTTGGATGTCTAGCGCGCTCCCCGCCACGCCGTAGCCTTGGCCGGTGACGCGGAGGTAGAGGTCGTGGAAGGTGTCCGTGCCACGCACGGGCAACGGACACTCGGCCCACTGGCCGAGGGCGACACCGGAAAACTGAGGGAGGGGAGCGAGCTGGATCATGGGAGGTAGAGGCGAGGGGGTTGCGGTTGTGGACGGTTCAGACAGGGAGGTAGCGGCGGAGGGAGGGTGCCCACTTGTCGGCGACGAATTTGAGCACGGCGAGGGTGCCGACAATGACGAGGATGGGGACGCCGTAATCTTGGAAGAACTCTTTGATCATTTTCATGGGAGGAAGCCGGACCGAAGGGACCAGCGGTTGAACTAGTGGCACTCTTCGCGGGGTTCAGCGGGGAGGGCGGGGGTTTGTCCGCCGACTGCCCGGCTACTACACTGCGAACCGTGACGCCCAAACGATAACCCGGACGTGGTTTTGCGGCAGTCCGCATAAGGGAGCGCTTTGTCGCGTCCGCCGTCCCCCTCATTTACAGGGGTTTTAACCCGTTTGTTCCCCCGAAACCGCGTTCCCGTTCCCGTTCCCGTTCGCCCCACGGACAGTTTCTTGGACCCGGCAGACGGTAGGAGTGGGGATTCAGTGTTCCAAGATGGGGGGCCAAAGCGGAGGTTTGAGCTTCCCAAAGTGCGTATAGTGCGTATTGTTGCCCCCATGCAAGCTACACTCACCGAAGCCCACCGAGACACCCGCCGCGTGTTCCGCGCCGCCGCAATGGGCCGCACGGTCCGCGTGACGGAACACGGCAAACCCCTCGTCACGATTCGAGCCGACGCCCCGGTGGTGAAGATGTCCGCCGCCGAGTTTCGGGCCTTGGAACTCTCCGATGCCGAGCTGAATGATGGCATAAATCAAGCCATCGCGGAGGCCCGCGAATGAACTATCTCGACGCTTCGGCCCTCATCCGCGCTTGGCGGAAGGATACCGCGCCCAAGGGCGTTACACGAAGCCACTCCGTCGCGGAGTTTTACCGGAGCCTCACCGGGGGGATCACGGTGCCCGTCAAAGGGACCCTCACGCGCGTTCAGTTCTCGCCCGAAGTGGCGTCCGCAGGGGCGCAGTCCACCTTTGCCGCCGTCTCTTTTGCGGATTTGGACGGCGGGGAGTCATTGGCCGCAGTGAAGCTGGCAGCGGCCGCGAACATTCAAGGGGCGAACATTCACGACTGGATGCACGCAACCGTCGCCGAGCGCGAGGGCTGCAAAGCCATCGTCACGACGAACCAGAAGCACTTCAAGGAAGCGTCCAAGCTCCCCCTACTTGACCCAAGCGCGGCCTTCTAAAACACCCGCCCCGCCAGCTCGGCTCCCGAGTGGCGATTCACCGCGAGGTATTCCCCCGGACGCAGAGCCGCCGCGCGGTCCACGCCGGGGAAGTAGGGGCGCACGGCGTCGAGTTCGTCCTTCTCCACCGTGTTGAACACCACCCATTCCGTGACGGAGCTGCGCACAATGCGCGCGTAATCCTTCGGGAACTGTGTCGAGAGCAGCACTTCCAAATCCTCCGCCCGCCCCTCGCGGAGGATGCGAGAGAAGTAAGCCGGTAGCATATCGGAGCGCGTGGGCAGGAAGTTGTGTGCCTCGTCACAGTGAAAGACTTTGCGCCCCGGCCCGCGCCGCGCCACGTCGTAAACCCACGAGCAGAACCACGCGAAGGCCCGCCGCTCCGGCGCTTCCTGCCCCTCCTCACTGCGGAACATGATGAAGGGATTGAACACCAGCCACCGCGAGGCCAAGGCCGCTTCACACTCGCGCACCGTGCCCACGGCGGGGATGCCCAGGCGCTGCGAAAACTCCAGCTTGTAGTCAAAGACGAACGTGCAAACGGCGGGCGCGGGGTTCGCGGCTTGTTCCGTCGCGCGGTTCACCAGGTAGCGCTGACAGAAGGTCGTCTTCCCCGAGCCGGACGCGCCGACGACAAGAGCGCAGTGGGGGGATAGGGACCAGTCAGGCATGGCGGGGCGAAGGCTCCGCCCCTTCCGGCTTCTGACTCCCGGCTTCCGCCCGCTTCTCCGCCGCGCACGCCAAAATCAGTTCGTCGATCTTCTCCACCGTCTGCAAGTGCGAGTTCACCAGCTCCGCGCCCGTCATCGCCACGTCGAGCCAGTGCGAGTGTTGCGCGCCGCCGATGCTCCGCGTGTTCAACTCCACCGTCGCCGCGTGTGCGATGGCAAAGGCGAAGTCTTTCTTGGCCGCTTCCGCCAGCGCGAGGGACTTCTTCACCTCGTCCCGCACGGGCACGGGCACGGGCGATTCGTCCAGCCGCTTCATCAAGGCCGCGACGCGGAGCCGGTCCGCGATGCGCACGGCGAGTTGCGCCGGGCGTTCGAGCATTCCCCGACTCCACAACACCACAGCGCCCACAGCACCGCCCACAGAAAAAGGCTCACCAGATGGCACAGCAGGCGCACCGCCAGCGGCAGCAGGAGCCGCGTCAGGCGCTCCGCCACTGGCCGCACCAGCCGACGGCAGCACCGGCGGCAAAGACGCAGCCTTGAGGCCAGCGCGCTTCGCGGCCATGCGCTCCCGGTCCTTCTTTCGGTCTGCCGCCTTCGCTTCCTCGCTGCCAGCCGTGAGGCCGTCGAGGCGCTTCTTTCCGCCGCCGCGATGGCCACCGAATGCCGCCGGTGATTGACCAGCCGGAGGAGCCACGCCAGCGGCCACCGGTGCGACGGACGCCGCCACAGCGCTAGGAGCTGCCGGTGTTGCAGTTGCTCCGGCGACAGCGCCGGACGGCGGAACAAACGGGTTAGGATTTGCCACAAGGGGATGGGGGTCTAAGGGTGCCTCGCAACTCTCAACTCACCAACTCTCAACTCACCTGCCGAAACGCCGACAGCACGCCCAGCGGCCCGCGCCGCCGCGTCACGATGGGGGCTTCATCCGGCTTGGCCTTCGTCGCCGCAATCAACTCTTGGGCGAGCCGTTCCGCTTCGGCGGCTTTGGTTTCGGCGGACTTGCGGCCTGACTCGGCAGCGGCGCGGGCCTTGCGCTCCGTTTCGAGTTCGGCGCGAAGGGCGAGGAGTTCGGCGGGGTCCAAGCCCTCGGCGACGAGCGCGGCAGCGGGGGGCGGGGCGGGCGCGGGAGTGGGCGTTTCAGCGGCAGGCGGAGGGTTCTCATGTGAAACAGACATATCGTGGCGTCATGCTGCCACCGACCGGGCGCCCTGTGCAGACCGCATAAGTGAGCGCTTCGCCGGGAGCGGGCCGCCCCGGATTGCCAAAACCGACTTGCCCAAAACACCCCACCATGTCCTCCAAAACCACCCCAAAACGGAGGACATGGAGGAGATAGAATTCAGATTGTAAAATAGGCTTGGGGGGCCTTTTCCCGCCGAAACCCCAGCAAACCACGGGTTTTCCCCCTTCCTTATCGGGCCTTCAGTGGGGGGCGGCGTGCGCCGGGCGATTAAGGGGCGGTTTCGACCCCTTTTTTGCCCCTTCCGGCCCGGTTTCCCCCCGCTTCCGGGGGGGGGTCTTCTGCCACTCCTTAAAGCTGCTTTTCGGTGACCCCTCCGCAGCACAAAGGCCCGTCCCGCCGAAGCGGAACGGGCCTTTTCGCAGACTTTCCGGGCATTCAGACGCCCGGATCGTTCAGGCTGCTAACCTCGCTAAGTTTGGCGAGCACGGCCGCACGTTCGCCGGCCGTCATCGCCAGAAATTTCCGGTGCCAGCGCTCCGCCTTGCGTTTTATGCGCTCGCGCTCCCGGAAGGTGTCACCCTGAAACCGCACGTCGTGGCGTGCCACCGTGGCGGGGAAGTTCATCCAAAGGCATTCCGTAACGGGCTTCCCGGCACGGTTCACCGTCGGAATCCGCACTTGCCGCCAGTCTGAAAGCAGCTCCGCATAAAGGAACGATGCGTAACCCGACAGCATGACAAAGCATTGGAGCGACCGCAGCTCGCCAATCAGCTCCCGATGTTGGTCTTCGGTGTCGAATTCGACGCGGTAGCGGTGCGCGCCGCGAACGCTCCTCAAATAGGGAGGGTCGCAATAGACCAACGTCCCCCAGTCCATCGAGCAACGCCATTCCCGCAGATGGTGCAGTGCGCAACCGACGAAGACTTCCGCCTGCGTCATCGCCAGCCCCGGCGCGGCTGGGTCCGCGTCCACCAACCACGTCTCGCGCGCGGGAAGTTTGCGTTTGGCGATGACGGCCGCTCCGCAAAAAGGCTCAATGTAGAGGTCGTGTTTCGGCATCTCCGATAGGATGCGCTGCCATACCCCGTTCCCCCCTTTGGAGCCGAGCCAACTCACGGCTGCCCCTCCTTCAACTCCGGCGAGAGCTTCCACCGCGTCAGCCCGCCGTGGGCCGCGCCCGCGTGGGCCACGCGCGCCGGGTAGCTCTTCGCCGCCTCGCGCAACAGGTAGCCCGCGCTGAAATGTTGGAAGAGCCGCGCCGCCTCTTCTGGCACCGCCTTGCGCAGCGCGCTTTCGAGTTCGTGACTCAACAGTTCCTTGGGCTGGCCGTTCACGACTTCCGCTTCCGTCACGAGCCAGAGCAGTTTCGAGACGGGCGAGTCTTCCATGACGAGGCCCATCAAGTGCGCGTCGCGATGGCAACGCACCAGCGAGCGCGTCCCCCGGCATTCCTTGGGCAGCTTGTAGTTGAGGACGTGCCAGAGCAGCGCCGGGAGTTCCTTCCGCAGCGCCGTTCCGAACCTCGCGAAGCCCTGATAATCGTCCGGCGAGGGCAGGCACTTGGGCCGGGCCAGCACGCGCAACAGCATGAGCTTGTCCGCCATGCTGGAGTCGAGCAGCGGCAGGAGGTTCAGGTTCTGCGGCTCCGTGTTGGTCGAGATGGAGATGGCCCACACGCACCGCACGTTGACGGCCTTGTCGCCCTTGGGGTGTAGGCTGGCGTTTTCGTTCGCGACGTGGCTCTTCACCATGTCGCCGAACATGGCCCGCTTCTCTTTGTTCATCCGCTCCGCGTCCTCGATCATCAAGTGTTCGGCTCCGCACAAGTCCTCATTGAAGTCCGTCCCGCCCGTGAAGTAGCGCACCGGGTTCGCCACGCGCCCGCCCAGGAGCGGCGTCACGAGATGGTTTTGCGAGAGGGATTTGCCGAGGTCGCGCTCCCCCGCCAAGCCCAGCGCCGGGAGCATCGGCCCGCCCCCGAGGCGAACGCGCTCGTAAGCCGCCGACAGCCAACCGAGGAAGTAGGGCAGCGCGTCGCCGTAGTGCGCGGAGAGGATTTCGTCCCACAGCGGGAACTCGCCTTTCTTGGCCGTGGGCAGCGTGGGCGAGCTGGTGACTAGCACGCGAAAACCGCAGCTCTGCGTCATGCCCGCCCGCGCCCCCGCGATGGGACCGGCGTAGTGGACGGTTTGCTTCTGCTCAATTTCGAGCATGGCGTTGCTGGCCGGCGAGAGGATGTTCCGGTCGTCGCCGGAGACGTAACCGCCCTTGACCATCATCTTCTGCAACGTGCCGCGCTCCGTGCGCTGCCATTCCTTGAACACGTTCTTCGTGTAGAAGCCGTGGCGCGGCCAGTAAAAGGCTTTCGTGGGGCGGCGACGCTGGCGGGCAGCCTTGTAGGCGTTCGCAATCTGGTTCTTCGTGGGGTTTTCACTCATGGGGGGACTTCAGGTAATCCAAAATTCGGGCGACTTCATCAAGGGAGAGCTGTCCGTCCAGGTGCATTTCGGCGGCGGCAGCTCCGGCCAAAAAATCGTGTTTGGGCAACAGGCGAGCGAAGCGGCGGCGGCGTCCGTCCGCGCTCACCAATCCCAGCAGCGTGAAGGCGTCGCCGGTGCGGAAAGCCTCACGGATGGTTTCCCACTCGGCAGCGGCGGGAGTCATTGAAACGTGAGCTTGAGCCGGAGCTGTTGCTTCTCGCGGCAACGCTTCACCAGCCCGGCGAACTTCGTTGTGGCCTCCGGCGCGCGTTGGCCGCGCTTCTCCCAGTAGGCCCGCCAGCGCTTGAGCAGGCGCGCGGCGGCGGCGGGGGTCCAACGGTGGCAATGGTGAGCCGAGCACGCATCCGGCTTCACCTTGAGCTTGCGCCACCAGCGTTTCACCGTCTTTGGATGCACGGCCATTTTCCGCGCAAGGTCTTTGGTGGTGAGCAGGGGCATGGCTACTCGGGGCAGGAATGCGCCGCCCACGTCGAGTCACGGCGGGCGGCGGGGACGGGGCGCACGGCGCGGGCCTCGCGGCGCTCAATGGTGGCCTGCGCCATCGCGGCGAGGGCGGCGGCGGCTTCGTTCGCCTCCGGTGACACGCGGAAGCGGCTCCGCCACTGAAACCCTTCGTGCCGGTGGTTGTAGGCCACGATGCGACAGCACGAACACAGGTCACGCTCGAAGTCCGCGCCCTTGTAAACGGAGGCCAACACCGCCCCCGTCACGCCGCACATATCGCAGGTGCCAGTCATGGTGTCTTCGCTTTGGCCCACAGTTCACACGCCGGAGAGTTGGCCTTGATGTCGGTGCCGGGGCCGTGGGTCCAGCGGAACTGGATCACGTCGCACTTGAAGAAAAACTTGCTGCCGCCTTCGACCCGCCAGCAATGGTCACACGTCTTGCACTTCTCGCCCGCCGGGCCAGTGCCGGGAGGACGCGCGTAGCCTTTGGCCTTCGTCTTGTAAACCGTTCGCCCGTGACGGTTCGTGATGACGGACTCCCCGCGCACGGCAGGGAGCGGGAGGCCGGGGAACAAGACAGTTTGTTCAACCATGTCGCGGGGCGGGCTGAGGGTTGAAGGGATGGAGCGGCAGCCCGCGATTCTCCGTGACGGTGACGTGGACGCCGTGGGGCATGGCGCGTTGAACGGCAACGCGCACAACCTCGCGCGCGGCCTCCGTTTGCTGCCCCGTGGCTTCGTCCTCGGGCACGAACTGAGCGTCGAGCGTGACGACAAAGGAGCGCTTCACTGGGCACCGCCTTCCCGAATCACCGGTTGCGCCATGCGGTGCGAGTCGAAGCGTTCCAACTCTCCCCGGCATTCGTTAAGCGACTCCCGCGCTTCAAAACAAAGGTTCAGCCGCTCTTCACTGAGCGACTCAAGTGCGCGGCGGGCGACGGTGTAGAGTTCAATGCAGCGGTCGCGCTGCTTGCGGGTCTGGGCATCAGCACTCACTTGGCCACCCCTTTCTTGCGGTTGCCGGGGCGGGGGCCGGTGGTGAGGCCGAGGGCCTTGCGGTCCCCGGCGGGCATGGCCTCGCCGAGGCCGTAGTGGGCCAAGAGCAGCTGCAAGCCGGACTGCACCGCGTGGGTGTAGCTCATGCCGAAGCTCTTCTTTAAGACGCCAAGCGTGCGACGCGCCGGGGCTGACAATTCCAAAGAGGTCAGCCGCCGTTGGGGATTGGGGAGTGGTTCGTTCATCTGTTGGGATGTTATCAACACATCAACGCACGGCAAGCGGAATCTTGATATATCTTGAAACCGTGCTATCCTGCACCCGAATGAAAACCAAAAGCACCCCCACCAAGTCCCGCTACAAATACCGTTCCTTCGTTGCGTGGCCTACAAACGAGCAGCGCCTAGCCGCTGCCAGCCGCGTCGGAATCAACGTCTCGGAGCTAATCAACGAAGTCTTGGAAGAGCGGCTAGAACAGGCGCTCAACACGAAGACGAAGAAACTACAGAAGGAACTGGAAGGCATGGTGCGCGGTGCAGGGTTCGAACCTGCGACCCCTACCGTGTCAAGGTAGTGCTCTACCACTGAGCTAACCACGCAGCGCCGCGTAAAGTGCCGAGTGACTTCCCCTTTGGCAAGAGTGGACTTACTTGTGGGAGCATTCCGGCTGCTCATGCGTGCCGCGTGCTGGGCGAAGTAGTCTTGTTCGCCCCGCACGGTCTCTTCGAGACGGCGTCCGGCGGTGCCATGGATCGAGCAGTCCGTTTTCCCCAACTCCACTCTCACCACGGGGGCTCGATACGCATCTAGGCTTACCCGACTGGGGGGGCATTCCCAGATGCTGCTAGGCAAGAGGACGGTGAAATTGCTGCTGATGGCCCTCGCACACTTTGACCATCGCCACCCCTCGCTCTCCGAGGAAAAAGCGCATCGACGCCGACTCGTGTATCTACGCCCACTAGCGCGCCGCGCGCGGAACGCGGGCTGCGCAATCCCGCGGGACTCCAGCGGCTCCGACGGCACGCCGAGTCTGTTGGAATGATGGCGTCGCCGCGTCTCGGTCCCTCAAGACCACACGCCCTGCGTCCGAACTACTCCGGTGTGCCACCTTCGGCGGGCATGAGCAGCACTTGCAGCGGGATGCGTGCGATCATTGTTCCGTCGAGCGTGATATCGAGGGAGTATTGGCCCGGCCGAGTGAACCGCATCCCCTGGAGGTTGAAGACGAGATTCACTGAGGCAAAGAACTGGTTCTCCGGCATCCGGATTTCGAGCGGCGTCGTGGGCATCCCGGGCAACAGGCTCTGGCCGTCGTCGTCAATCAGGTTCACGCGCAAGGTGTGCTTCCCCTCGTCCGTGTCACGGAAGACGATGCGCAGCGCGACCGAACAGAACGGGTGGTGCGCCGGGAACTGCCGCACCAAGATCGTGTCAAACGCTCCGATCAGGCACAGTTTGCCGCCGTAATCCGCCGCTGAGTCGCACAAGCTCGCTATCTGGACTTCCATGCGCGGACTATCCAGCGCGGGCGCGGGTTGGCGAGGAAAAATCCGGGCGGGGCGGGGAAAGTGTTCAGGGTTCAGTATCCAGTGTTCCGTTCGAGCTGTGGAGCGCCGGTCTGAACACTGAACACTACTTACTTCCCCCTCCCTCGGCCGCCCCGCTCGACACCACCGCCCCGCCACCCTTAATCTCCTGCCATGCTCTCCGCCCTTCGCCGCGTCAGCCTCACGCACTGGATTCTCTTGGCCATGCTCTTCGGCATCCTGCTCGGCTGGGCGTTCCCGGAGTCGGATTACCCCATGCTCGCGCGGAACCTAAAGGTCGTCTCCAACCTCTTCCTCAACCTCATCAAATGCATCATCGTCCCCATCCTCGTCGGCACGCTCATCATCGGCATTGCGGGGCACAGCGATGACCTGAAAGCCGTCGGACGCCTCGCGTTCAAGTCCTTCATCTACTTCGAGGTCGTCACCACGCTCGCGCTCTTTATCGGGCTGGCGGCGGTGAACCTCACCAAGCCCGGCGTTGGCGTGGTGCTGCCGCCCTCTGCGGAAAAGGGCAAGGAATTCGCTGCCAAGACGCAGACCACGCAGGAGATGATCGAGCACATCGCGCCCAAGAGTTTCTTCGAGAGCGCGGCCAAGAACGATGTGCTCCAGGTCGTCGTATTCACCATCCTCTTCGCCCTCGCGCTGACGCAAGTGCAGGGCAAGCCCAAGGAGACGATGCTCAACTTCTTCGAGGGGCTGAGCGAAGTCATGTTCAAGTTCACCGGCCTCGTGATGCTCTGCGCGCCCTTCGGCATCGGCGCGGCGATGGCGGTGACGGTCGGGCACAGTGGGTTGGGCGTGCTGAAAAACCTCGGGATGCTCGTGCTCACGCTCTACGGCGCGCTCGTGGTGTTCTGCCTCGTGGTGCTGGTGCCGGTCGCGCTCTGGGCGCGCATCCCGCTGCGCAAGTTCCTCCGCGCCGTGAAGGAGCCCGCGCTCATCGCCTTCTCCACCACCTCCTCCGACGCCGCGCTGCCCGACGCCCTCAAGCGCATGACCGAGTTCGGCGTGCCCAAGCGCATCGTCTCCTTCGTGCTGCCCACGGGCTACTCCTTCAACCTCGACGGCAGCACGCTCTACCTCGCCATCGCGTCCGTCTTCGTCGCGCAGGCGGCGGGCGTGGACATGACCCTCGGCCAGCAGCTCATGATGATGCTCACGCTCATGCTCACCACCAAGGGCATCGCCGCCGTGCCGCGCGCGTCGCTGGTCATCCTGTCCGGCACGCTCGCCAGCTTTGGCCTGCCGCTGGAAGGCGTCGCCATCATCCTCGGCGTGGACGAGCTGATGGACATGGCGCGCACCACGGTGAACCTCGTCGGCAACTGCCTCGCCTCCGCCGTCATGGCGCGCTGGGAAGGGGAGTTGAAGACGGAAGACCAGACGGTGACGAGTCTCTGACGGACGGCGGTCGCGTTGCAGCGTGGCCTCGGTTTACTGAGGCCTGCGAAGGCCGACCGGCAGATCGGGCTTCCTCGGCGGCGCGCCTCCGGAAAATCCTGAGGCCGGGAACTTTGACAGTCCGCCGCCCCGCCCCTACTGTCCGCGCTCAACCGTCCACCGACTGATGAACGCCAACCCGCCGCCGTCGCCCCCGCCGCCCAACGGCACGCTCGTGTTCATCGTGGACGACAATGAACTCCTCGGCGAAATCACCCACCAGCTCCTCGCCTCCGCTGGCTACGACACCCGGCTGTTCCATCAGGGCCTGCCCGCCCGCGACGCGTTGCTCGCCGCTGACCCGCCGCCCGCCGTGCTCGTCTCCGACTTCGACATCGGCGACATCAACGGCCTTGACCTCATCAACCAGGTCCGGGCCGAGCTGCCGCAGCTCAAGACCCTCCTCCTCAGCGGCACGGCCAAGCCCGAGGTGCTCGCGCGCAACCCGATCAAGCCCGACCTCTTTCTCCCCAAGCCCTTCCGCGCGGACGATCTCATCGGGGCGGTGGACACGCTCGTAGCGCAGTCGCGGGCGGCGGTTTGACGCCGTCGAAGCAGCCCCGTAGTTTCGCGACATGAGCACTATGGTGGAAATCCAGTCGGCCATCGAACAGCTTCCCGCCGATGAACAAAAAGCCCTGTCCATCTGGCTGACCTCCTTTGAGGACGCGCCCATGACCGCACAAGAGGAAGCCGCCTTGCTGGCTTCGCTCGACCAGGCGACCCGTCAGTTCGACGCTGGCCAGGGCGTGCCCAGTTCCCAAGTCCGCAACTTGGTAACCGCATGGGCTGCCAAGTAATTTTCTCCCCGCAGGCCATTGCCCGGCTGGAGGAAATCGTCCGCTACATCGCCGAGGATAATCCCGCCGCCGCGCACCGTCTGGGCATGAAGCTGGTTGACCGCGCGGAGCTGCTGGCAGACTTCCCCGAGCTGGGCCGACCCTTCCCAAAGCGCGCGGGGGGTGCGTCGTCTGTCAGTCCGGCCCTATCTCGTTTACTACCGCTACAAGCCGGCGGAACAGGTCGTGCAGATTTTGGACTTCTGGCACGGAGCCAGACTTGACCCCGAGTTCCCGCCAAGCTGAAGCCCGCCGCCCATGTTCGAGCTCACCGCCCCCTACTCCCCCGCTGGCGACCAGCCGCAGGCCATTGAGAAACTCACGGCGGGCGTGCAGGCCGGCGCAAAGCATCAAGTCCTCCTCGGCGTAACCGGCTCGGGCAAGACCTACACCATCGCGAACGTCATCCAGCAAATTCAGCGGCCCACGCTCGTCATCTCGCACAACAAGACGCTCGCCGCGCAGCTCTACGCCGAGTTCAAGTCCTTCTTTCCCAAGAACGCCGTCGAATACTTCGTCAGCTACTTCGACTACTACCAGCCCGAGGCTTACATCCCGCGCAGCGACACGTTCATCGAGAAGGACTCCAGCCGGAACGACGAGATTGAGCGCCTGCGCCTCTCGACGATGAGTTCCCTCTTCGCGCGTCGCGACGTCATCGTGGTCGCGAGCGTCTCGTGCATCTACGGCATCGGCAGCAAGGAGGACTACGAGGCGATGGTCATCCCGCTGCGCGTTGGCCTGGCCTTCACGCGGGAACAACTTTTGTCGCGGCTCGTGGACATCCAATACACGCGCAACGACGTCGCCTTCGAGCGCGCGCAGTTCCGCGTGCGCGGCGACACGCTGGAACTTCGCCCCGGCTACACCGAGGACGGCTTGCGCATCGAGTTCTTCGGCGACGAGATTGACCGCATCACGCGCTTCGAGCCGCTCACCGGCGAAGTTTTGGAACAGCTTCAAGCCGTCGTCATCTATCCAGGCAAGCAGTTCGTCACCACGAACGAAAAGCTCAAGGCCGCACTCCTCACCATCCGCGCGGAACTCGGCGACCGCATCGCGTGGTTCGAGAAGCACGGCAAGCTCCTCGAAGCCCAGCGCATCAAGATGCGGACCGAATACGACCTCGAGATGATGGAGGAGATGGGCGTCTGCTCCGGCATCGAGAACTACTCGCGCCACATCGCCCAGCGCCCGCCCGGCTCGCGACCCACGACGTTGATTGATTTCATGCCCGACGACTTCCTCCTCGTGATGGACGAGTCGCACGTGAGTGTGCCGCAGATTGGCGGGATGTATGCCGGCGACCGTTCGCGCAAGGAAGTGCTCGTCGCGCACGGCTTCCGCCTGCCCAGCGCGCTGGACAACCGGCCGCTCGACTGGCTGGAATTCCAGTCGCTCCAAAAGCAAACCATCTACGTCAGCGCCACACCCGCGCCGCGTGAGATGCAGTGGGCTGGTAGCAAAGTGGTCGAACTCGTCGTCCGTCCGACCGGCCTCATTGACCCCACCATCACGATCAAGCCGCTCAAGGGCCAGATTGACGACCTCATCGAGGAATGCCGCAAACGCGTCGAGCTGAAGGAGCGCGTCCTCGTCACCACGCTCACCAAGCGCACCGCCGAGGAACTCACCGATTACCTTCGCGACATCGGCATCAACGTCCGTTACCTCCACAGCGAGGTGGATGCGCTCGAGCGCGTCGAAATCATCCGCGGCCTCCGCAAAGGCCAGTTCGACGTGCTCGTCGGCATCAACCTCCTGCGTGAAGGCCTCGACCTGCCGGAAGTTTCCCTCGTCGCCATCCTCGACGCCGACAAGGAAGGCTTCCTCCGCAGCGAGACCAGCCTCATCCAGACCGCCGGCCGCGCCGCGCGCCACTTGAACGGCGAAGTCATCCTCTACGCCGACGTGAAGACGCAGAGCATCCAGCGCTTCCTGGCGGTCTGCGAGTATCGGCGGAAGAAGCAAGTAGCCTACAACACCGCGCACGGCATTACCCCGCGCAGCGTCACGCGGGTGATGGAAGACAGCCTCTCCTCGCAGAAAGAGCTGCGCGATGTCGCCACCGGGATGCTGAACGAAGCCGCTGGCGACTTCGACGTGACCGAGACCATCCGCGAGCTGGAAGGGCAGATGATTGAAGCCTCGAACAATCTGGAGTTCGAGAAGGCCGCGCTCTACCGCGACCAAATCAACGAACTGAAGCGCATGGCCGGCGGCGAAGCCCCGACTCGCCAGGTGAGCTACGGCAAGAAGCCCGCAAAGTCTCGCAAGACCGGCCAGCCCACCTGGACGCCGAGGATTTAGTGGCCACGCTCGTGAGAGCGTGGCTCGCTAGAATAGAACACCATGTTCTCACGAACATGGCCACGAGTTGAGGCTACGCCTTCTTTCCGTTGAAATCCCTCACTGCCTCACGGCACGCTCCGCCCGTGACTTCGATGGCCAAACAACTCCTCCGCTGGCTGGCCGTCCCGTCGCTCCTCATCGCGGCCTGCATCTGCCTGTCCCTCAGCTCCTGCTCCACCGTCGAACGAACCGTCTCCGCTCCGCCGGCCATCGAAGGCGCGACGTTCGTCGGCAACAAAGCCTGCGCCGACTGTCACACGAACTACACCCGCACCTTCGCCGCTAGCGCGCACGGGCGTTTCCACTCGGACAGCCCGCGCTTCGCCAGCCAGACCGGCTGCGAGTCCTGCCACGGGCCGGGCAGTAAACACGTTCAGTGCGGCGGACAAGGCCGCGACAAGTTCATCGTCAACCCGCGCAAGTCGCCGGAAACCTGCTTTGCTTGCCACGTCCAGACCCACGCGGAGTTCCGGCTGCCGCACCACCACCAAGTCCTTGAAGGCAAACTCCACTGCGGCCAGTGCCACGACGCGCACGGCTTCGACATCCACAAACCCAAGGGCGGACCCGCCCTCTCGCGACTCAACGAGACGTGCGCCAACTGCCATCGCGAGCAGAGCAAGACGCACGTCTTCGGCCACGAGGCCTTGCGCGAAGGCTGCGTGGCCTGCCACACGCCGCACGGCTCTTTCACGCAAAAGCTCCTTCACCAGCGCGACGTGAACCTCTGCATCAAGTGCCACGCGCAGGTGCAGACCACCGCTGGCGAAATCGTCTTTGGCAACACCACCCACACCGCGTTCATCCGTCGCGGCACCTGCTGGTCAGCGGGCTGCCACACGGCGGTGCATGGGTCGAACATCGACCCGAAGCTGCGATACTGATGAAGCGGGAAGCTAACAGTGGTCAGCGGTCAGCGGTCAGCGGTCAGTCGCTAGCGCAAAGGAGCGCGGACGCCCACGTCCGCAGCCGCTTCCTGCTGGGCTGCTGGCTCGCCGCCGCGCTGAGTTGCAGTGCGATTGACGCCAGCAAACTCCCGCCGCCTTCCTCCGCCTCGATTGATTTCGCGCGCGACATCCAACCCATCCTCGAAACTTCCTGCCTGCGCTGCCACGGCGCGGTGAAGCCCAAGGGCGGTCTCCGCCTCGACACGCGCGACGCCGCATTGCGCGGCGGCGCGAGTGGCCCCGCCATCCTGCCGGGCCGCAGCGTGGAGAGTCGGTTGATTCACGCCGTCGCGCGACTCGACGCGGAGACGCAGATGCCGCCGCCTGGCAAGCACGGGCCGCTCACCGCCGAGCAGGTCGGCAAGCTGCGCGCGTGGATTGACCAAGGCGTGAAGTGGGACGAAGTCGCGTTCAGTCGGCAGCCTATAATTGAATTCTCCGTCGCTCCCGCTATCCGGTTCGTCTCCGTCACCGGCAACGAGGCGAAGTTCCGCGAGCATACCGGCCTGCGCCCCGGCGTGTCCGGCGGCGCGGCGAACTTCTCCTTCGAGCAGCAAGACGACACGGACACGCGGTTTTCGCTGTCGGGCCATGCCCTGCCCCGTGACGAGGACTATGCGGTGAAGCTCTCGCTCGACCGGCGCGATGTAGGTTTTGTCCGCGCGGAGTTCGAGCAATGGCGGCGCTACTACGACGACACCGGCGGCTATTACGCGCCCTTCGCCACCCCGAGTTTCCGGCTGGGCCGCGAGCTGTTCATGGACGGCGGGCGCGCGGCCTTCGATGTCGGCCTTACACTGCCCGACTGGCCCCGCGTGACGTTGGGCTATGAGTTTCAGTTCCGCGACGGCGCGCAGTCCACGCTGCACTGGGGCGACTCCACGCAGGGCGGGCTGGTGAAGAACATTTATCCGTCGCTGCGCTTTGTGGACGAGCAGACGCACATCCTGAAGCTCGACCTCGAACACGACTGGCGCGGCACACACCTCGAAAACAACGCACGGGTTGAGTTCTATGACCTCAGCACGCGCAAGGAACAGGCGTCGCCCGGCAGCGCGTTCGGCGGCACGGCCACGCCGTCGTCCTTCGTGCTCGTGCGCGAGCAGGCGAGCCATTGGCAGGGGCAGAACGCGCTACGGCTGGAGCGGCAGTTGCGCGACTGGCTCTTCGGTTCCGTCGGCTACCTCTATTCGCGCATGGAAGGCGACGCGGGTTTCCAGATGAACACCGTGACGGCGGCAGGCGGCGGCGCGTTCGGCGAGCAGTGGTTTGCGAACCAAATCCTGCTCGACCGCGAGTCGCATCTGTTCAGTGCGTCGGCGCTGGCTGGACCGTGGGCGAACCTTTCCTTCTCCGTCGCTGTGCAGAGCGAGTGGACGCGCCAGACCGGTCTCGGCGACGAGAACCTGCGCTTTGGCAATCCGACGATCCCCTTCTTCTTCTCCGTGCCCATCACGCTCGGTTCTCAGCTCGACACGCACATGACGACGGAGCAGTTGGGGCTGCGTTACACGGGCCTGCCGCACACAACGGTGTTCGCGGATGGACGGTTCCAGAAGGAGGGACGCGGCACCTTCGAGCAACAGGCGGGCGGGGCCGATGCGTTTCTACGGCGCACGGACGCGGACGCGGACCTGCGGGAACTACGCGCGGGATTTCACACGTCGCCGTGGGTCGGGGCGACGTTCTCCGCCAGCTACAAGCACCGCGAGACGCGCACCGACTATGCGAACTTGGAATACGCCTTCGGGCCCGGTGGCGGTCCGTATCCTGGCTTCCTGCGACAACGCGCCAGTCGCGGTGACGAAGTGGACGCGCGGCTTTCGTGGCGGGCGGCGAACTGGTGGAAGATGCAGTTCGGCTATCGGCTCGCCGCCACCGACTACGTGACGGCGACGGACACGTTGCCCGGTTTCACGCCCGGCGGCGCAGTCGCCTCAGCCAATCACGACGCCCACACCTTCAGCCTAGGCCACACGCTAACGCCCTTCCGCCGCTGGACGCTCAACGCCAGCGCGAGCTACACGGACAGCCGGGCGAGCAGCGCGCAGAACGGAGTGGCGTCCGTGGTGCCGTGGCGCGGCGGCATCGTGAGCGCGCAGGGCGGAGCGACCTTCGCGTGGACGCCGGCCACGGACTTGCGCCTGAGCCACGCGTGGTCGCGGGCGGACTACGCGCAGAACAACTTGGTGGGCGGGTTGCCGGCGGGCTTGGAATATGACCACCACAGTTTGCAAGCGGGGCTGACCACCCGACTGAAACGTGGGGCGACGGTGAGCCTGCAATACGACTTCCACCGCTACACCGAGCCGACGGGCGGCAACGCCTACGATTACACCGCACACAGCATCCTTGGCACGCTGTCGCTGAAGTGGCCAGAGCGGTGACCTCGCGCGCAGCGCACACGCCTAACCTGGTAGGGTGAGACTCCGTCGAACCCCATTTCGAGCGCAGCGAGGCGCGCGCTAGCTAGCATCTCGGACCGATCGCCACGTCAAAGAAACTCGCTGCGCTCGCGCCTCCTGCGTCGGCAGATGGGGTTCGACGGAGTCTCAACCCTACCGGGGCGAGAGCAGGTTTCTCAGCACCGTGAACACCGTTTCGGGCGAGAGCTTGGCGAGGCCGTTGGAGTTGCGCAGGACGCGGAAGGCGGGGCTGCGCGGGTGCCAGATGGCTTCGCTGGATTCGCCCCAGAGCGCGAGGCCAGTGAGGCCGACGGCAGCGGCGAGGTGCGTGATGCCGGAGTCGTGACCGACAAAGCCGAGGCAGGTGCGGAGGGTTTGGGCGAGTTCGGGAAGCGGCTGGTTTTGGACGAGCCGCACGCGGGTGGACGGGAGGGGTTGCGCGAGTTCGGCGAGGCGGTTGCCTTCCACTTCGCCGCCGACCAGCAGGACGTTCCAGTCCGTGCCGGACATGACGTGGGCGAGGAACTTCGCCCAATGCGCAGCGGGCCAGTTCTTCTTCTCACTCCCGCTGCCAGGGTGGACGGCGAGGGTCGGCGTGACCGGAGCGGGTTCGGCCCAAGTCAGGCGCGGGACGGGGTCGGCATCGAAGATGGCGAGGCGTTCGAGGGGTTTAAGGAAAACGTCGGCGGCGTGGATGGACTGGGTTTCGTCGGGCCGGTGCGGGCCGGGGATGAACTGCGCCTTGGTGCAGGCCTTCACGTTCTCCGCGAAGCAGCCGTCAATGTCGTAGAGGTAGGAGAGGATGATGTGGAACCCCGAAAAGTAGTGGCCCATGGCGTCGTCGAGGTCGCCCATGTCGGCGAAGAAACCGGCGAGCGCGCGGGCTTCGACGGGGCGCACGGCGTCGGCGAGGCCGCCGTGCAAGGCAATCGAAGCGATGTGCGGGTAGCCGAGGACTTCAAGGTGTGCGTCGGGAAATTGCCGACGCAGCGCGGCGAGGACTGGGAGTGTGAGGACGAAGTCGCCGATGGCACCGCCACGGATGACGAGGATTTTGCCTTTGGCCACGGGGATGCCGGCTAGTGGTTCAGCGGGTGACTATCTTCCAGCCGAACTGCTTGGCCATCTGGCGGACGTAAAGCTTCTGCGCGCGCAACGTGTCGGCTGGGTTTTCACGGTGGCAGGAGGTTGGCTTGGAGACGCGCTTGGCTTCGACGACCTTGATGCGGACTTCGTCGCCTACTGTGACCGGCTGCTGTCCATGCCAGCGGAGATTGTCTTGTTCAGGCGTCCTGAGCCCAAAAACTTCGAGAAATAACTCCTCTACTGGTCCGGCTTGGTCATCAGCGCGCCGGACCCAACAGACGTTGGCGGAAACCACTCCCGTCTCGCCAACGCCCGCCACACACGTTCGCTTGCCGTTCAGTGAAACTTCCAGAGCAACCATGTCAGCCTCCGTTCCTAAATACCGTCGCCCCCAGCACCGCCACCAGCACGCCGAGCGCGAGGCGGAGGGCGCAGCCGATTTTCAACCGCGCGTCGGTCGCGGTCTTCCACTCGATGATGTCCCGGCAGCGCCACGGCGAGACGGTGAACCAGATGCCCGCCACAATCCACAGGTAGGCCCAGACGCCCAGCACCCAGCGCCACTCCGAGGGGTGCCAGCGCTGCGTATCGAGCACGAGCTTGGCGAGCAGCAGCAGCACCAGCGCGAGGCCGCGCACGGCGAGGAAGTCCTTCAGAAAGAGACATGTGCACAGCCCCAGCGCGCCGAAGCCGGCATACATGAACGGCTTGAAGGCGGCGAAGTCCGCGATGTTCTCCTGCTTCAGGTGCCAGAGGAACCACGCGGTGGCGATGGCCATGAGCACGTAGCCCAGGCCGGTGTTGCGCGGGAACTTGCGCAGCGCGTCGCGGAACGCGGCGGGGTTCGCGAAGCCGTAGAGCTGCGGCACGGCGACGCCGAGGCCCAGGACAATGCAGAGGGTGGAGAGGGTCATGGTGGTTTTAGCCACGGATTGAACACTGATTAAACACGGATGAAGTCGGACGCCAGAGACTTGCGCCTTGCGCTGCTCCTTCCGTGTTAAATCCGTGTTTCATCCGTGGCTAAAAGAATTTCAGTTCAGGTTCAGGATGGCCGGGTCGCCGTAGAGGGTGAAGGGGGCGGCGTGGGTGATCTTCACGTCCATCACCTGGCCGATGTGGCGCTCGCTGCCCTCGAAGATGACAATCTTGTTCGAGCGCGTGCGGCCTTCGAGGCGGGCGGGGTTCTTGCGGCTGGGGCCTTCCACGAGGATTTGCAACACGCGGCCTTCGCAGACCTTGTGCTTGGCCTCGGCGATTTCGTTGATGAGCGCGAGGAGTTGGGCGTGGCGGGCTTCGATGAGTTCCTCGGGCAACTGGTCTGGCATCGCGGCGGCGGGGGTGTCGCGGCGCGGAGAGTATTTGAAGACGAAGGCATTGTCGAACTGGACTTCGCGCGCGAGCGAGAGGGTCTCGGCGAAGTCCGCCTCCGTCTCGCCGGGGAAGCCGACGATGATGTCGGTGGTAATGCCCATCTCAGGATTCACGGCGCGGAGCTGACGGATGATTTCGAGGTAACGGGCGCGGGTGTAGCCGCGGTGCATGAGCTTGAGCATGCGGTCGCTGCCGGACTGGACGGGCAGGTGCGCGCTCTCGACGAGCTTGGGCAGGCGGGCGTAGGCGGCGACGAGGTCGGGGCCGTAGCCTTTCGGATGCGGGGAGGTGAAGCGGATGCGTTCGAGGCCCTCGATGGCGTGGACGGCGTCGAGGAGCTGGACGAAAGGCGTCGTGGTAGGGACGCGCTGCTGCGCGTCCACCGCCTCGGTCGTGCGTGGAATCGCGCTCACCTCGCTGACGCGAGGGAGGCCAACCGGCAGGTCGGCCCTACCGGCTACGTCTCCGCGCCGCCCATAGCTGGTGACGATTTGGCCGAGCAAGGTGATTTCCTTCACACCGCGTGCGACCAACTCGCGGCACTCGGCGACGATGTCGGGGATGGTGCGGCTGCGCTCCTGGCCGCGCGTGTAGGGGACGATGCAGAAGGTGCAGTATTGATTGCAGCCTTGCATGATGCTGACGAAGGCGGTGACGGCCCTGGACTTCGCCGCGCCGGTGAGGAGGTGCTCCTTGATGGTCGCCTCGCTGCCGCGTTCCTCCTCGGTGTCCACGATCTGCGTGCGACGGCCCGCGAGGAGGTCATCCACGTAGTCGGCGACGCGGTGGAACTTCTGGGTGCCGACGACGAGGTCCACGTCGGGGAGCTGGTCAATGAGTTCCTTGCCCCGGCTTTGCGCCATGCAGCCGAGGAAGCCCAGCAGCACGCCGGGGCGCTGCTTGCGGAACTGGCCGGCGAGATTTTCCATCTTGCTGATGGCCTTCTGCTCGGCGTTGTCGCGCACGCTGCAGGTGTTGAGCAGGACGACATCGGCGACGGCTTCGGAGGGGGCGAGGGAATAGCCCTTGGCGACGAGCTGGGCGGCGACGGCCTCGCTGTCGCGCTCGTTCATCTGGCAACCGTAGGTCTTGAGGAAGACGCTGGGCATGAATGCAAAACGGCGCGCAGCTTAGGGGCGGCGCGCCGGTGGGGGAAGGTGAATGTGCTACTCGGTGGTGCGCTGCTTGAGCCAATCGATATCAGTGCCGGCACCGCTGACGCTGTTATCAAGACGCAACACATTCGGAATCTGCGCGCCAACCGAAAGTCTGATCTTTTGCCACTTGTGCATTTCTGCTCGCCCGTCGGCCCAGCCAAAAGCCGTCGAGCCATTGTGGATGGCCGCCGGCAAGTTGTCAGCGGCCCACGCCGTTGGCGTGGCCGGTGTAAACCTGCTTCTGTAATTTGTCTTTCTTCCCTCCAGCTTCACCCCTTTGGGGTGAGGCGGAGCGAAGGCGAGCGTAGCGATCCGAGCGCAGCCGAACCC
>JBDKJY010000033.1:0-71881 GCA_039796295.1 Verrucomicrobiota bacterium | reverse complement strand
TATTCTTCAACGTCCGGGATCGGCGCGATGAGCAGGGTTATCTCAACGCGATCCTGCACCCGGAGGGCTGGCAGGCGGCCATGCGCGACGCCAAGCCCACCCCGGAGGGCGACCGTTTGCGGCTGCTCCGGGCGGGCGCGGAGAACGACGTGGAGGAAGTGCTCGCCTTGGCCGGCTTCCAGCGGCGACGTGAGCAGGGGACGCTGGTGGACAAGCGTGGGGCATTGGAGCGGCGCATGCAGATGGATGCGGAGCGACGGATGCAAGCAGGTTGCCGGCTGGAAGACGCCGTCGTGCGGGCCGCCCATACGGCGGCGGTCCGGCGGCAGGAAATCGTGCTGGATGAAGACCCGCTCGCCCTCCACAACATCAACGCCGTTTCGCCCGCCTTGGAAGAGCTGCGCAAGCATAACGGCCTGCGGTCGGTGCCGCCGCCGGACTACAAGGCGGAATCAGAAGCGGTGCATCGTCGGGCAAACGAGTTCCTCGCAGCGCACCGTAGGGAATAGCCCGGCGCGCGGCCTGGCTGCCAATGCAGCGGCAACGATCGCTCCGGCGGCCGGGAGCGAGTTTCCCAGCCACGATGTCGAGCTGATCGCCGACCACTCACGAGAGCGTGCCGAGGAGAGACAGGTCGAGTGGCAGCAGGTAGTCATCCGCCAGCACAGCCGTCGGTGTCGGCGCGTCCACTGGTGAGGGCGAGCACGTTGCCGGGCTCGGGCTGGCTGGCGGCGGCTCTGCGGCGGGGAACTCCGGCTGGGCGAGCTGGGCAAGGAATCGGTTCAGCGCTCCTTGGGCATCGATGCCGGCCCCGCGCACCAAGGCATTCAGGTGGCCGGGCAGTGCTGCCATGGCTTCAGGAGTGGCGGCGAAAGATTGCTCCCGGCCAGCTTCAAAAATCCGTGTGCTTTTGCGCGCGTCGGCGAGCAGCACCACGACGGACATGGAGATGGGCTGAGGCTCGGTCTCTGGGGAGGGCGGGGATTTCATGGGGTTTGGGCTGGCGATTTGTGGGGTGGTCATAAGCTTGTCGGTGCTGTCAGTGGAGGGACTCAAACGACGAAGAGTCGGCGCAGTTGATGTTCCGCGAGCGAGAACTTGCCGTCGGGCAACTCCAGCACCAGGCCATCGGCCGCCAGGCCTTCAACCACCGGTTCCCAGCGGGCATACGACTGATCGTTGAAACTGCGGCACAGGGTCCGCAGGTCGGTCTGGCCGAGTTGCTTGAGCTTGGCCACCACCCGCTGCCGGTCGGCCAATTGCCCGGCTTCCAGAAGTTCACGTTCGGCAGCCTCGTGGAGGGTCAGCATCGCGCCACCGTAGCTGCGGGCGAGGGCAACGCCCGCCTGGGCATGGGTCGGCTGCAAGGGCTGTTCTACGTCGTCGCCTGCCTGATGCAGCACCAGGGCGATGCGGCGGGCCATCGTGGGCCAGCCGAAGACGACATCTTGGACTGCGGCAGGCCAGGGCGGCTCCTGCGCGAGCAGTTCCGTGTAGGACTGGTTGAAAAGGCGGCTCGCCTCGGGGCTGACCGTGACCGACAGCGGAGCCGGCCCACCGCGCCGGGCGACGACGCGCCGCACCAGCTCGGCCCATGCCTCAGCGAGGGCCGATGGGAGCGCCGGTGCGGCGGGCCATCTCGTTGGACGAGGGCCGGCGTCCACGACGAGAAACCGCGTGCTGAGGTCGGCGGAGATTCCGGTGAGAAACTCCCGTCCAGGCGCATCGGGCCGGGCTTCGATGAGCAGGTGGACGGCCTCCCGGCGCGGCACCCCTTCCTTGGGCACCTTCGCCCGTCCGGCGAGGAGTTGCTGGAAGATCCGCCAGCGCGAGCCATTGTTGTCGGCTTGGAGGTCGAGCCAGAAGCGGTCCCAAGCGCCGGGGTCATGAACCGCGAGCACCGCGCCGTCGAAGCTCCGTGCCATCGCCGCTTGTAGCTCCTCAAAGGTGGGCGCGGTCAGCAGCACCACGGGGTGGCGGCGGGCCTTCTCCTCGGTCGGGTTGATGTCACTCCCTGACAGCAGGAGCGATGGCGGCTCCTCGCCGGCCAGTGCCCACAGCTCGTCCTGAACCGCGAGCAGCGGACCTAGCAGTGCCTGCTGTGCCAGCGAGACGGTGGAGCCGGGTGGGGCGAAGACCAGCGTATTCAGCTCCGCCGACAACGGCGCGGCAGCCCCTTCAACCAGTTGCGCCGCCGGCCCCAGCGCCGCCGAGAGCACTTGGAGCGCGAGGGCGGTGCCTGTTGGCGCTGGAACTGCAAGATTGGCCTCCAAGCTATGGACGACGTCTGCGAGCGGCGACGGCAGCGAGAGCTGGGTGCCGGGCCAGCTTGTCGGTGCCGATGGAATGTGCGGAGTAGTCATGCGAGGTGCAGGAAGTAACAGTCCTTGAGGTCCTTGGCCGTATCGGCGAAGAGCTGCCAGTATTCCGGCGAATCCGCCTGGCAGGTCAGTATCTCTTTGGCAAGCTGCCCGGTGAAAGATGTCCAACAGCTAACTTGATGCGGGGTCACGTAACCGAGAGCGGACTGCGGAGGCTCCGGCCAGGCAGGGCTTCGCGCGTCCTCGGTCGCGACCTTTCTGATGAGGACCTGCCAGGCACGGTGCTGCTCGGCGACGTTGGCAGCCCGAGTGCGGACCACCCGGAGAAAATGCCTGACGAGTTGGGCGCGCGGGAGGGCCATCAGGGCATGGACGTGCGCTGTCGTTCTGGTGCCGGGAAGGTTGGCTGACTGAACGGCGAGCGCGACGCCAAGTTCCAGATACGCCGAACGCGCCAGCCGTAGCGCGTGGTCAAGTGCGGCCACATGCAGGGCGTGCCCAGGGAACGGTTCGGTGGCGGGCTTCATACGTTGCCCCCTTCCGAGCCCTGCGCCAGGCCGTCCGTGCGTTCCTGGTGGTTGTGCCGGAGCACCGCGCGCAGGTGCAGGGTCATGACCGCCTCCAGGAGTCCATTGAAGCTGTGAGCCACGCGGGGGCCACCGGGGCGCTCGCAGCCGGCCACGCAGACCAGGAAGGCCGGCTTCTCCGTCAGCGTCGCGGGGGCTGGTGGCGAGCCGTCCGCCGGTGCGATCGGCCCGGCGGCGCCTTTAGCCGGCCAGCCAGCCGCATGCGCCCGGGCAAAGACATCGATCAGCGAATCGATCACATCCGACCACTCCGGATAGGGGATGAACTCGGGGAGAAGCACCCCGGGGGTTGGTGGTGCAGCTTTGGTCGGTGAGGTGTGGTTTTCGTCGACGTGGAGGTCGATGCTGTGTGTGTTCATTGTTTGTTTTTTTTGATGACCTGCCGCCCGGCCTGAACCAGGCGGCAGGGATTGGGTTTACGTTCTTGGTTGATGTTCAGGAGTTTACCGAGAGGACGTGAAGCGCCGGGACCGTGAATGGAGAAGCCGGCAACGCAGGCGGCGTCCACGCGGTTCGCGCCACACCCGGCCATTCGCTGATCCGCGACCACCAGCCTTCGAGCCATGCCACATGCTCGGCGTAGGCGGCTTCATCGAGCCGCTTCAGTTCGACCCGTTGCTCCTTCGTCAGGACTGCGTCGGGATGCTGCCGGGTCCACGCCGCTTTCCGCATCTCATGGAAGCAGTTCTCCGATTGTAGCTCGGCGTCGGGCCACAGGTGCAGTTTGCCCTCCAAGCCAAGCTCCTGGGCCAGTCGCTGCACCATGCGCAGCGAGTCCATCGCATAGGCACGCCAATCGTTGGGGGTGTCGAAGACGGCCGTGTTGAGGACTTGGCCTTCAGCCTCGGCGTGCCGGGCAATCCGCGCGATGTTGTCCGCCCGAACATTGATTGGCTCGTGGTAGATGGTGCGCGGGCTGAGTGCCTTGACGTCCGTCAGCGTGGCGCGGAGGTCGGCCTCGTCACACTCTGCGTAGGTGGGCGCCACCGCCACGAAGATGTTCAGACCCAGATCCCGTGCCGCCTGCAACGTGGCCAACCGCTGCGTCGGCGACGGCGCATTCGGCTCGTAGATGCGGGCCAGCCGATTGTTCAACGTCGGCACGCTCATTCCGAACAGCAGCCGGTTGCCGAACGACTTGAACAGGTCGAAGTCCTGCCGGGCGAGCGGACTGCGCGTCAGGATGCGCACGTTCAAAGTCGAGTGGTCCCGAATCAGCTCCAGGGTCCGCCGGACCAGGTGCGCTCGGTCCGCGTTCAGCCGCCGTTGCAGCTCCTTGTTCGGCGAGGTGATCGTCTGGTAGGCGTCCGTGGTGGTGCAGAGCATGACCGCGCGGTTGCCGTCCGGGCTCAACTCGCTCAGGGGACGTTTCTCCGCTGCCCGGATGTCCTTGAGGATCTGTGCCTCGTCGAGCGGGCGAAGGAGCACATAGTCGCCCCATTGAGCGTCGGGGTCGGCCACGCCGTAACGCGCCTTGAGCACAGGTTTTTGAAACTTCGTGGACACCGCCGGCACATAGCAGAACCGACAGGCATGCTGGCAGCCTATGGAGATGTTGCACTTCCACGCGGAGAGGCTCTTGTGTTTGAAGTGGTTGAGCTCAATGCGAACCGGCTTATGCCAGAAGTCCACCATTGCGGACGGTGCTGCTGGGGGAGCGCCGAGAGCCTTCAGGGCGCCCAGCGCGATCGACTTTTCGTTCGCCTGTCTTAGCGCAGCCGTGACGAGGTTGTTGGCGACGCTGATGTTGTTGGCCGAGCCGGGCAGAGGATTTACGAGGGTTGCTTGCAAATGCTGGTTTGGTTTACCGACTTGTGCTGCCGAGGCGTGCGACGGTGGCTGTTTTCACAGCCGTTGGTTTTGCCTCCACTGGACCGGGATTGGGAAATGGCGATGTTCAGAGATTGTTCGTTGTAGTGAGTGCCACCCTCGCCGCCGCCGTGATGGCGTGCCGGCGGCAAGAAGAAGGCGTGGTTATCATGGGGTTATCAGGCGGCAAGGCTCTGGTCCCCTGCATTCCCGTCTTCCTGTTGGTCGGCCAGCCGGACCCAGCAGTGATCCCGCCCACGCTGCCGGAAATCGCAATGTGGAAGCGCGGTCACGACCTTGGCAAAGAACTGCTCAAAGGGATCGTTCTCAGTCCCCCAGTAGAACTCCAGCAGCGCGCCCGTCATCGCGGAGTAGGCCCCGGCAAGCTGACGCAGTTCGCACAGGGTGGCCCGTTTGCCAGCGATCACCGGGTGCAGCAGATTCTCATAGGCGCTTTCCAAGTAGTGGAGTTGATCGGCCTGTTCCTCGACCCATGCCCGCGTCGCCATGTCGGTGTCCGCCAGGCAGGCCTCGGTGACCTTGAAGCGCTGGATGAGTAGCACGAGGGGCAGGCAGCAGAGGGAGCGCACCTGAGCCGCGTCGCGCTTTCCGTCGTTGAACGTCGTCCGTGCCGCCATCGCCACGGCGAGCTCAAGGCGTGCATCGCGCAGCACCTCCGTGGCGATGGCCCGGGCGAGATTGGGTGCGACCTCCTCGGACAGCGGCGTGCTGCCGGGCCAGGGGCCGGCGGCGCGGTATAGTTCCAGGTCCTCATCCGGCGAGGTAGGCAACCCGGCCAGCAAGCCTTGGTGGTTTGGCCACTTGGCGGTGAAGTCCCGAAGGACACGGTTCATCTCAATCGTCGTGGTTTTCATGTTTTTGTTTTCTTTCTGATTGTTGTCTGCGTTAGCCGGGGAACGGTTCGGTGGATGCGTTGGATCTGATGGTGGTGCTCATGTATTCTGTTGGCTCAACAGCGCAGAGTTAGGTGTCGTGGGAAGTCATTCGGCAGCTGGAAACTCCGTGAGCAGCCACTCCGCCAGCTGCCGAGCCTCCTGTGGGTTGATCCATTTGGTCGTGCCCAACTCGTCGAAGGGCTGCTTCACCATGAATTCCACCCCGCCTTCTTTGGGGGTCAACACCAGCCGACTGCCGAGGGTCTTGAACTCCAAGGCAGGCGGCTCGGACGGCGGGTCCCAAGCGGACACCTCGTCGTGCTCGTAAAAGGCGTGGGTCAAGAACTCCTGGAGCCGTTCAACACAGGCCCAGGTCAGGCAAAATGGTGGCAGAGGCCCAAACTCCTCGTCCTGCGCGGCCGTGCGATGGCTGATCCGGAAGCTGTAGTTGGCATTCACACGGTGAATCGTCAGCTTGCGACCATCTTCCAGGTGCAGACTCAGGCAGGCGGTGCTGTGCGTGCCCCGGGCGAGGTTGTTCTCCCTACTCAGCCAGTCGCTTAAAGCCACCAGCTGGGGCAGCGGCGTGTTCGGTGCCGGTGGCCCATCCAACCAAGCGGTCAGCAGCGACCAGCAAACGAGGTCGGGAATGCCTTCCTCGGGCATGCCGATGTGCAGACCGAGCTCTGAGGTTTTGAAGATAAGCCGGCCATTGCCGACCGAGAATTCCAGGGTCATTTGTCTAAACCGGGTTTCGGGTTTCATGGGAATGGCGGTGTTCATGTGGGTGCTTGCGCTCTAGTTTCGTTGACTGCTGCTGCGTCCGCAGCCACGCCCGACGGGCATGGGGGGACTGCGGAAATCGGCCGCAAACCTCGGTGCCAGGTCGGAGAGACTGGCGTGGGGAGGATCCACCGGACTCGCATCCAGTGCGCGTCGAGTGGATTGTCCGTCGACATGGGACGGAAGCCCATGTCCGGCAGGCCGATGACGCGATGACGGGCTTTTCCTACTTTCCCCAAAATAAAAAGGAGAGAGGAGTAGGGAGGAAGGTGGTAATTCGGCGTCATCGCGTCACTACGGGTCGGGAAAGTTGCCAGAGGCGGGCAGAGGCGGTCCGGGTCTTCCTCACCAAGGTAGGGTGAAGCACCTCCAGACGCGCCAGCAGCGTGGACATGGGTGCCGTGGTGCAGAGAGTCCGCATCAGGGCTGGGTATTTCTCAGCCAGCCGCATTTCCAAGCTCGTCGACGACACCTCCATGCAACCTTCCTGCTGGCAGTCCAGCTCCCTGCAAATCAGTTCGAAGAGCCGATACTCGGGTGAGGTCTGGCGCAGATCGGCGAGAAGTTCTGGGTGATGGAAACTTTGAACGCCGAAGCGCTTGTCGCGGAGCGCCTCTGGAATTTCCCACCCTTGGAGATACGCGACAAACGCTGGCAGTTCAGCCACCAGCGCCGCCAAGAAGGCTACGCGTTCGTCAACGGAACCCGGCAAGGCGATGTCCGGCTTCCGAACCCGTAACAGCATGATTTTATCGCCGATGCCGTCGTCGAACGGGGGCAGGTTCGAGAGAGCGTCTGCCGTCTCGTTGATACTGATCGTTAGGCGGCGGATTGGTTGAAGGACCAGAGCGTCGTCGCCCTTACCGTGAGCACTGAAGCATTCGTTCACCGTCAGTTCCTTGATACGGGCGGCCAGATGAGCTCTTTCGCGTGGCGTGGTTGCGACCAATTCATCCTCGATTAACCAGTGTTCAGCGCGAACCAGCTCCCGGTTGAAGTCGGTGGCGCCGGAGATGTAGCGAGCCGGTTTGGCGGCCCGACCGCCTAGGATCACGGTGATGAGCGCTTGCAGCAGCGATTTGCAGGAGTCCTTGGGGCCGGCCAGCACGAGGGCTTGACCGGGCTGGAAGTGAGCACGCCGGATCGTTGCATCGGCGACCTTCATCCAGGCAAAAAAGGAAAAGAGCTGCGTTGTGTCCTCACCCCCTAGCATGCCGGTTAAAAGTTCGTTCAACCGAAGCCATTCACCGGGTGATGGCTGGACCAGCTTCGGTCCTTCGGTCACGAGAATCTTAGCGCCGTTAAATACGAGAACGCCCGCCGGATAGCCTGCGACCGGCCCTGCGTAGTCCACGAGGTTCTGGGTGTCGATGAGGGCCAGATGTTGGTCGACTTGGGACAGCGCTCCCCCAGCTTTTTTGGGAGAACCTTTGCTGGCACCGATTAACTGTCGCCGTAAACTTTTTTCACCGAACCGGCTCCACTTGTCGTCGGCCGTGAGCCAATAGTAGTGCTCGCCGTTGCGGAGGCGGTAGGCCATCGGTTTCGGCAGGCGCGTCGAAAGTGTGGTCCTGCTCATCGAGGTCAAGGGGCGAGGTAAAGGAGGTGCTGATACCGGTCGCCGCGCCGAGCCCCGGGCAACCGGCACGGCTGGGAGGCACGAAACAGTGCTGGGTCGCAGCGCATCGCGGGAAGAATGACCTGGAGTTCCGCGAGGATTTCGGGCGAGGGGAAGTCGAACCATCCGTGCAGCGACTTCCCAGCGGTGTCCACGATGGCGCGCAGCCGAAGGTCAACCTGGAGCCAGCGGAAGACAGCCCCGATGTCGTTTTTGCCCAGATGGTCGGATTCCACGACGAAGAAACGGCGGTGGATAATGCTCGCGTCGCAGCGGGAGTGCGAACCCGGTCGGAAAGTGGCCGGGCAGGTGAAATTGCCGGGTGCGAAGTCCTCCTGCAGCCACTCCTTCACCGAACGGAAGCGGTCGGCAAAGCGGTCGCTTGTGGCGCTGGAGTGCCGAACGTCTTCTGCTGCCCAGACAACATCGTCCAGCGCGAACAAGGACAACAGCAACGGCCAGTGCGCCTGAGGGTCAGTCGGCACGGCGGTTGGCGAGGCTGCCAGCCACTCCGCAGGAGTGAAGCGATGGTCCGCCAAGAGCTGCGGCAGGCAGACGTGCGCCTGTAGGGAAAGGGCTACATCCTCGTCCTTCGAATCACACACGCGGCGCCGGGCTGGGCTTTTCGGTTTGCCGGCGGCTGTGGCGACTGCTGGTCCGCCACTGCCCAGCCGCCTGCGCAGTTGGCGGTTCGCCTCCGCAACCGCCTCCTGACAAGAGCCGTGAAAACAGGAAATGGTCGGCACGCCGTCCAGCTTGACGCGGCAATCCCGCTCGCCGTCTGGGGTGGAATGGAGATCGATACCCGGGCAGGAACAGTAGCCGGTGACTTCGTCTTCCCATTCGATCTCGCCAATGATTTCCTCCGCAAGGGATTGTTGGCGTGAAGCATCGAGGCTCACCGGCCACCTCCGTGAGCAGATAACCGGGAACAAATGAAGGCGTGAAGCTCGGCCTTCGACACGAACACAACGCGGCCGCGTCTATAAAACGGAAGCCCCTGCCGGTTGTAACTGCGGAGGGTGTTCGGCGCCAAATCGACCGCTGCCTTTGAATTATGAAGGCGAAATAAATCCCAACTTGAGCCCCTTGCTCCATCCTGCAGTTCTGTGACTAGTTTTGGCACGCCCGCAGCATGGGCCAAAAAAACAAATGAACTACCCCCCCGGGTTTGCTCGGTAGGTGCTTCCCAGGGGGGTGGTTTTGAGCAAGCAGCTAACTAATCGCGCCGTGCATCCATTTCCTTGGATTTTCCGCGATCCCTTGGATGCCCGTCGCAAGTTGAGCCACCGGTGCCAAAGGGTGCGTGATTCGCAGAGATTCCAGCACTCTACCTCCCTCGCGACGAACTGCAGCGAGTCGAAGTTTGATTCTGTTGCACCGCTTCTGAAGCTTCTTGAAGTCGTTTAGTTCGTCCAGTGCCCCAAATTTGGCCTCCGCAATGGTCAGGATAGACTCGTAGGTCCATTCTTCAGCCAACGCGAGAGGCCAAATTTCAATCAACCAGCAGTCAATAATCAGGCTCGGCACTTTTTCGGCCTGCTGACGCTTCAGCCACGCCTCGTATCCGCGGCCAAGACCCCGCATCTTTGGTTTCGTCTGGTTCTTGATCGACAGGCTGCGATTCGCCGATCGGTTCAATGGACCCAGAGGCTCCAAGAGCACCCGCAAACTCTCAGGGAGTGGCGTCTCCCTTTGAGCGAAACCCCGGTACGCAGCCAGTGAAGCTTTCGGATCGGCTAGGCCCATGTCAGCGCAGAACTGTCCGTAAAAATGCCAGAACGACCTCAGTGCAGCCTTCCGCCAAACATCAAACCTTTCGAGCCGTTGCGTTGCTACTTCCGGCGTGCAGTTCAGCCAATTCGGAAGCCCTGGGGGGCGGACGTTGGTTTTCCCTGCCCCCAACTTACTTGCGCGTGCCCTCAACTCGGCATCCAACCGTTCAAACGCACGGACACGGGTGCTGTAATCGCACAAGAAGAGCGACATCTTCTGGGGCATCATTTCCGCTCTCTGCACCCTGTAGCGACACAGAGCCGGCACCAAGAAGCAGCGGAAGTTCAGCTTGTTCTTGATTTCAGGATTTTCTGCGGAAATCGAGAAGGCCGGGAGCGACGTGAGAGGGAACCACTCTGCGAAGTATTGCTCCAGAGAATCTGTCGCGCACGCTTTCAACACGTCGCGCAGCGGGTTGCTCGGCTCCGGCTCCGGGGCGGCAGACCTGCGTTGTTGGCGCAAACGCTGCAACCCGTTTGCGAAGGCCTTCCGCAGCGAATCCGTGGCACAGGATTTCAACCCGCTTCCGATCCCCGGGACGGCAGGCGTCCAATGTTGTCCTAATCGAATCGAGTTGGACAGGGCGAGAATTTCGGAGGCCGAGCGCCTCGGCTTGGCAAAGGGCGTGAGGTTCGGCCGGGCAGCTTTGGGCGGCTCAGGCACAGGGCGTTCGACGGCATGGCTCGGCGAGGCTAGGGCATCGGTGACAGATACTGAAGGTTTCTCAGCCCCCGGACTTCCGCGTGGCCGTCCGTGATTCTTTACCGGAGGAGGCTTTTGCTTACGAACCGTCTGTTGCTTCTTCTTCATGGGTCGGCTTGTCATGGGTTGGTGGCCAGTTCCGGCAGCGCAGCGATGGCCTTGGCGAGGGTCGCCGTGTCGGTGTGGGTGTAGAGGTCGGAGACGGCGTCGGAGCTGTGCCCGGCGAGTTCCTTGGCGACGGCCTGGCTGCCGCCCGTGGCCTTGAGCAGCGAGATGAAGGTGTGCCTCAAGCAGTGGAAGGAAACCGCCGTGACTTGGCGTGGTCCCGGCACCCTCTTCTTCGTCTTCTTTGCCTTGTGCGACCGTGCGGGCACGAGACCGCAAGCCGCGAGGATTTCATAAAACTCGTTGCTGAACGGCCCCGAGCCACGCCGTTGGTAGCGTTCCGCGTGTTCCGGCCACAGGAAGTCGCTCGGCTTCACCTTGCCCACCTTGGCGCGGAGCGCGGCCAGCAGTGAGCGCAGCGCGGGCCGCAGTGGGACTTGCACGGTCCGACCCGTCTTGCCCTGCGTCAGCCGCAGGATGTCTTCCCCAAAGTCAACACTGCCCCATGTCAGGCAAACGAGGTCGCCCATCCGCTGTCCGAGGTAGAAACCGCCCAACACCATGAAACGCCAGAAATCATCCGGGCACTTGGCAAAGATCGTCTTGAGTTCGTCGAGCGTGAAGGCTCGTTTCCGCTGCCGCTCCGCTGCGCTCAGCTTCAGCGTCTTGATGGCGGCAACGGGGTTGGCCTTGAGCAGCCCGTTCTTGAAAGCGCGGATGAAGAACACGCTCAGAAATTTCCGCTCGGAGTTCACCGTGCTTGCGCTCCGGGTGACACGCCGCTGGGTGAGGAAGGCGCGGACGTGCTCCGTGGTGACGGAATCGAGCATCGGCCCCTTGTCGCTCACGCCCAAGTGCACGGCGAACGCCTCCGCCAGTGCGCCGTAACGCTCCTGCGTCTTGACCGCGTTGCTGCCCTCGCACTCAGTCAGCCAGTCGGCGAGTGCGGCCTTCAGCGTCACGCGAGGTGTGGCGCGGCCCGCCAGCGAAAGATAAACCGCTTCGAGGGGGGCCTCGCTGCGGTGAGCGGAAAAGAGCGCCTCGACGCCGTCAAGCTGCTTCAGCGCATCAGCGCGGTCTTGGCACTTCGTTGACCGGAAATGCGGGTTGCCGTCCGGCGTCCGCCAGCCAAGCCACCAGTATTTCGAACCGTCCCGTTTGTAGAGCCAAGCCATACGAAAGCATTCACTGTCAGCAGCCTGTATGCAACATTGTCGTTCAAGACGGTTCAACATTGTTAATTTATTAGAAAAATAGAATAAATGGCTGAATGAATTGAACCGTAGGTTCGAATCCTACCCCTTCCGCCAATCTTCTTAATTCCCCCTGTTTCACGGATGACTCGTCAATATTTGGAGGTCATGGCCCCCGCCCTCTGGCTGTCCGGTTGCGCTTGGCGTTCGGCGGAAGCCGGCTTGGAGTCGGGGCGGTGGCCATGCTAGCCTGCCGTTCACATGAGCGAACCGTGGGAATCGGATTGGGCGCTAGCGCACGCCGCCACGCTGGCCCGGAGCTTCCGGCACTGGCTTGGGCGCGATCTCTTGCCCCCGCTCGGGGAGCCCCCGCGCTTGGCGGAAGCGCTCTTCCACGCGCCCTTCGTCCTGGTCTCGCACGGCACGGAAGTGGACCCGGTGCTGAACTACGGCAATCGCGCCGCGCTTACGCGCTGGGAAATGTCGTGGGCCGAACTCACCCACACCCCGTCGCGGTTGACTGCCGAACCGGTCGCGCGCGAAGAGCGGGCGCGCTTGCTGGCGGAGGTGACGCGGCACGGGCACATCGCCAACTACGCCGGCGTGCGCATCGCGAAGTCGGGCCAACGCTTCCGCATCCGCGACGCGGTCGTGTGGAACTTGCTGGATGAGGCCGGCACGCCCTGCGGGCAGGCGGCGCGGTTCGACCGGTGGGAGGATTTGTGAACCCCGTCTCGCTCCAACTCGCGCGGTTGCTGGTCGGGCTTGCCTGGCTGTCGGCCGGGTGCAAGCCGGAACCCGCGCCGACGCCGAAGGTTAGTTCACCCCCCACCGTCTCGCCGGCCCCCCAGCGCACGCCGGTGGTGAACCCCGGCCCGCGTCCGGCCCACATCATCCTCGTCAGCTTTGATGGCGCGCGCCCGGAGTTTGTGCAGCAGGCGCGGATGCCCACGTTGCACGCGATGGCGCGCGAGGGCGCGACGACTTGGAACGCCCAGAGCATCGTGCCGCCGCTCACGCTGCCGGCGCACACGTCCATGCTCACCGGTCTCGCGCCGGAAGTGCATGGGGTCTATTGGAACTACTGGCTACCCGCCTTCGGCACGCTGCGCGCACAGACCATCTTCATGCTGGCCAAGTCCAACGGCCTTACCTCCGCCGTCTTCTCGGGCAAGGACAAGCTCGCCTACCTCTTCCCCACCGGCTCCGTGGACCGCGTGTCATTCCCGCTCACGGACCCGCGCGACTGGACAGGCACGAATGTCTTCTCCGCGCGCAACGTGGCGACGCAGGCAGTGAACTACTTCGCGGAGCGCCAGCCGCACCTGCTCTTCGTGCATTTCCCGGACGCAGACATGGCGGGGCACTTCTACGGCTGGCCGTCGCCGGAGCAGTTCGCCGCGCTGGCCGAGTGCGATGCCGCGCTCGCACTGCTGCGCGCGGGTGTGGAACGCAGTGCGGCGACCAACGTCCTCTACCTCCTCACCGCCGATCACGGGGGCGATGGCCTGAGCCACGGCGTGGACCGGCCGCAAGACATGACCATCCCGTGGATCGCCTGGGGCGCGGGCGTGCGCCGTGGCCACGGCTTGACGAATGCCGTCAGCCTGCCTGATACCGCCGCGACGATCGCGTGGCGCTTTGGTTTTTCCCTGCCAACGAACGCCATCGGCCAGCCGGTGCGCGAGGCGTTTCAATGAAGCGCTCCGGCGCAGCGACCCCCTACGGCTGCCCGCTGCCTGCTGATAGCTTGCCTTACGTTCCCACTCTCGAAATTCTCCCGCCACTCCTATGCCGGACTCGCCCAACCTCGCCGCACTGCTGAAGCAATACTTCGGCTACGCCAGCTTCCGCCCGCTCCAGGAGGAAATCATCCGCGACGCGCTCGCTGGCCGCGACGTGATTGCCCTGCTCCCCACCGGCGGCGGCAAGTCCCTCTGCTTCCAGCTCCCCGCGCTCGCGCGCGACGGCCTCACCGTCGTCGTCTCGCCGCTCATCGCGTTGATGAAAGACCAGGTGGACGCGCTCACGGCCAGCGGCGTCCCGGCGACGTTTCTGAATTCCTCCCTCAACGCCAACGACGCTCGCGCTCGCCTGCGCGGCTTGCACAACGGCGAATACCGCCTCCTCTACGCCGCGCCTGAACGCCTCATGCTCTCGGGGATGCTCGCCGACCTCGAGCGCTGGGGCGTGAACCTCTTCGCCATTGATGAGGCGCATTGCATCAGCGAGTGGGGCCACGATTTCCGCCCCGAGTATCGGCAGATTGCCCAGCTCCGCGACCGCTTCCCGCAAGTCCCCTTCATGGCGCTCACCGCCACCGCCACCGAGCGCGTGCGCGAGGACATCGCCGAGCAACTCAAGCTCCGCGACCCGGCCCGCTACGTCGCCAGCTTCAATCGGCCAAACCTCAACTACCGCATCAGCGCCAAGACCGGAGCTTACGGGCAAGTCCTCGATTTCCTCCGCGCGCACCCGCGCGACAGCGGCATCATCTATTGTCAGGCGCGCAAGACCACCGAGTCCCTCGCCGAGAAGCTCCGCGCCGACGGCATCAAGGCCGCTCCCTACCACGCCGAAGTCCCGAAGGACGAGCGCTCCGGCAATCAGGAAGGCTTCCTCCGTGACGAAATCCGCGTCATCTGCGCGACCATTGCGTTCGGCATGGGCATCAACAAGCCCAACGTCCGCTTCGTCATCCACTACGATTTGCCCAAGAACATCGAGGGCTACTACCAAGAGACGGGCCGGGCCGGCCGCGACGGTTTGCCGAGCGAATGCCTGCTGCTCTTCAGCCCCGGCGACGTGCAGAAATACCTCGGCTTCATCACCGAGAAGCCGCCCGCCGAGCAGGTCATCGCCCGGGAGCAACTTTCGCAGATGGTCCACTACGCCGAGTGCTCCGGCTGCCGTCGCGTGGAGCTGCTGGCTTACTTCGGAGAAGGCTCGGAGGAAGAGAACTGCGGTGCCTGCGACAACTGCCTCACCCCGCGCGCCACCTTCGACGGCACCGTCGCCGCGCAGAAGTTCATGTCCTGTGTCTTTCGCATCCGGCAGGCCAGCGACTTCGGCACCGGGCTGAACCACATCATCGAGGTGCTCACCGGCGCGCAGAGCGAGCGCGTCCTGAAATGGGGCCACGACAAACTCACCACCTACAACATCGGGCATGAGCACACGCGGTCCGAGTGGGCCGCCATCGGCCGCGAGCTCCTCCGCCTCGGCTTCCTGCGCCAGACCACCGACAAATTCCCCGTCATCGAACTAACCGACGCCGGTCGCGCCGTCCTGACCGCACGCACCAAGGTCACGTTGACCAAGCCCGTCACCGCGCCCGACAATGTCGTCAGCCACGTCGGCGAAATCGCCTGCGACGAACTGCTCTTCGAGAAGCTCCGCCGCCTCCGCAAGGAACTCGCCGACGCCCGCGCCGTGCCCAGCTACATTGTCTTCTCCGACGTGGCGCTCCGGCAGATGGCCCGGCTCTACCCGCAGACCGAGGCCGACTTCAGCCGCATCAGCGGCGTCGGCACGAGCAAACTCCGTGACTTCGGCGCGCAGTTCTTGGAGGAAATCGCCGCTCACCTCCGCGCCAACCCGAAGCAAATCTTCGCCGACGATTCCTTCCGGCAAAAACCCTCTACCCCACAGCGCACCAAGCTCACCGAGACCGTCGTGGCCACCCTGCACTACTGGCGCGGTGGCCGGACGGCGGAAGAAATCGCGCACCTCCGCGAAGTGAAACCCAGCACCATCTACGGCCACCTCGCCGACGCCGTGGACGCCGGCGAAACCGTGGACCTGAACCGCGTCCTCACCCCCGAGCAGCAGACCCGTGCCGCGAAGGCGTTCTACCAATTCGGCTGGGGCAACATTCCCGGCACGCTGGAATCGCTCGGCTCCGGCTTCGACTACGGTCAGTTGAAAGTCTTCCGCGCCGTGAAGAACCGCGAGGGCCGGACCGGGTAGGTGATGGCGCGCAGCGACGTTTTGCCTGACTGGAGACAGACCTAGCAAAAAGAACCCTGTGACCAAACGCCGTCAAAAATTTGGCATTGCTTCGTCCTGTCCGAAAACCGCGAACTTTCAAACCGGGAACCGACCGAGCACGCGCCCCACCTGCACGCGGCTTGGCGTGGCTTCTCGGCTGGGTGCTTCGCAGCGCCTCGGTCGGGGGTAAGTTAAATTCGCGCCCCGCTTATTGTCCGCAGCTGGACCGCAAACCTACCACCCCCTTCATCCTACTCCTGTTCGCCGTTGGCACCGCCGGCGTCCAAGCCCACAGCCCCGCCACGCTATGTGGTCATTTCCCGGCGTCCGCCGCTTCACTGCCTGCCAGCGTGACGGACGCGACACGGCACTCCGCTCGGTGGCTCGTGGCATCTGACCCGCCTTGCTTGACGGCAGAAAGCTCAGGAGTGACGATGCGCACCATCGGGCGCGTGGCGGAATGGCAGACGCGGAGGTCTTAGGAGCCTCTGGAGAAATCCTTGCAGGTTCAAATCCTGTCGCGCCCACCAACCCAACCTCACTCGCTCAGCTGCCGACCCGTTCCAACGGTTTGCAGAGGGCGTTGCACGCTTCCCCACGCGCGTCACCGCCATCCGCTTCTGGCCTTTGTCGGCGACGCTCACTACCTCGGCCACGCTCTGGACCAACTGCCAAACCCCGGTTCATACCCCATTGCACCGTCTTCCAACCATCCGTTCGCTTTCGAAAGCTACACGCCATTGGGAGGCAGAATCTTGACTTGGCACCCGGAGCGCGGCCTGCGCCCTGCGGCATTAGCACTGCCGATCAGGCAAGAACCCGCCAGCCTTTCGGTCCACGAGAGATCGCAGCAGGCCAGCACTCTTCCACCTTCGGAACGGTAGATTGTGGCCCCACCTCACATTGACCGGAAAATACCTTGACCCTCGCTTCCACGGTCCCCTACGCTGCTCAACCGCTAGCCGCACCGCATGCTGTCGCAACTTAAAAGCCTGTTTTCCAACGACATCGGGATAGACCTCGGGACCGCCAACTCCCTGGTTTACGTGCGTGATCAGGGCATCGTTCTGCGGGAACCTTCCGTCGTCGCCATCCAGGCGGGGACCACGAACGTGCTCGCCGTCGGTGAGGAGGCCAAGCGGATGCTCGGGCGCACGCCCGGCAACATCCTCGCCATTCGCCCGATGAAGGACGGCGTCATCGCTGACTTCGAGATCACCGAGGCGATGCTACGGCACTTCATTCAGAAGGTTCACCACCGCAAGCTGATCGCGCCGCGCGTGGTAGTGGCCGTGCCGTCGGGCATCACCGAGGTGGAGCGGCGCGCGGTGAAGGACTCGGCCACCCATGCCGGGGCGCGGGAGGTTTACCTGATCGAGCAGCCGATGGCATCGGCCATCGGCGTTGGCCTACCGGTGCATGAGCCGGCGGGCAACATGATCGTGGACATTGGCGGTGGCACCTGCGAGATCGCGATCATCTCGCTGGCAGGCATCGTGTTCAGCCGGAGCCTGCGCGTAGGTGGAGACGAGTTTGACGAGACGATCGTGGCGCACATGAAGCGCACTTACAATTTGATGATTGGCGAACGGACCGCGGAGGAAATTAAAATCCGCGTTGGTTCAGCTTTTCCGCTGGAGCAGGAACTCACGATGGAGGTCAAGGGCCGCGATTTGAGCGCGGGTCTTCCCAAGACCATCACCATCCGCTCAGAAGAGATTCGCGAAGCCTTGAAGGAACCGTTGTCGAGCATCTTGGAATCGGTGCGCATCACGCTGGAACGTTGCCCCCCTGAACTGTCGGCGGACTTGATTGACCGCGGAATTGTGATGGCGGGCGGCGGGGCGTTGCTGCGGAACATTGACCGGCTCGTCGCGCAGGAAACCGGCTTGCCGGTGCATATTGCCGACGATCCGCTGACCGCCGTGGCCGAAGGCACCGGGCGCGTCCTCCAAGAACTCGCGTTCCTCAAGCGCGTCGCTACCTCCAGCACAAGCTGACCGTTCGCCCGCATCCCTGCGGGCCATGCTGCGTAAGCCGCAATATATCGCGCTCGGAATCGTGGCGCTGGCGGGGCTGATATTTCTCAGCCTCCCGGAGTCTGCGGCCAACCGCGTCAAGCTCACCCTCACCGGGCTGTTCCTCCCGCTCTTCGGCTTCACCGAGAGCGCCCAGAGCGTCGCCCGGCGCGCGGGCAACTCCGTCGTCCCCCGCGAAGACCTCGTGCGCGAACTGGAGCAACTCCGCGCGGAGAAGCAGCGGCTGGAGTTCAACCTCGCCCAAGCCCAGGAAGCCGTCCGGGAGAACGAGCGCCTCCGCAAGCAAGCCGGTTTCCCCGCCCGCTTACCGTGGAAGCTCAAGCCCGCCCGCGTCATCGCCCGCGACCCGGCGAACTGGTGGCGCACCGTGTTCATTGACGTGGGCAGTAAGGACGGCGTGCGCGTGGACATGCCGGTCATCACGCCGGACGGCCTCGCGGGCCGCATCGCCACCGTCGGCACCACCCGCTCACAAGTCGTCCTGCTGGGCGATCAGAACTGTCGCGCCGCCGCGCGTGTGAGCGAGACGCAGGAGAACGGCATCATCATGCCCTACGCCGACGACCCCACCATCGTGACGCTCACCTACCTCTCGCGCGGCAGCGCGGTGAAGGCCGGCCAGAGCATCGTGACGAGCGGCTTGGAGCTGAAACCCGGCAACCATGTCCTCACCAGCGGCCTCGGCGGCGTGTTCCCAGCGGGCATCCGCGTGGGCGAAATCGTGGACGTGCGCAACGTCGGCTACGGCCTCCACCAAGCCGCGCGCGTGAAGCTCGCCGTCACCCTCAACGCCCTCGACCAAGTGTGGGTGGTCGCGCAATGAAGGCACTGTTCCGAGTTTTGAGTTCGGAGTTCCGAGTTGAGCGCTCGGACTACTTGGGCGCTGCGCCGACGGGAGCGCTCCCCAACTCAGACCTCAAAACCCAGAACTCAGAACCTCTCCCGTGACCCGTCTCGAAACCATCTCGCTCCTGCTCGCCGCGTGGCTCTGCGTGGCCTTCGAGGTTTCCTTCAACGGCTTCCGGCATTGGTTCGGCGCACAGGTCAGCCTGTTGCCGGCGCTGATGGTTTACGTCGCGTTGTCGGCCTCACTGCCGAGCGTCGCGCTGCTCGCCATCGTCGGCGGGCTGGCGCAGGACGCCTTCTCCGCGAACCCGCTCGGGGTCACGACCGTGGCGCTGGCGCTCACGGGCATGCTGATGCACCACCAGCGCGATCTGGTGCTGCGGGACCAGCTTTACGCGCAGGTGCTTATGGGTTTCCTCGCCAGCTCGCTAGTGCCTGCGTGCGTCGTCCTCGCGCTGATGAACACCCACAACCCCGTGCCGCTGACGGGGCGGTTGCTGGGGCAATGGCTGGTGATGGCCGTGGGGGGTGCGGTGGCGACGCCACTGGTCTTCCGCCTCTTCGCGCAACTGAACCGCTGGTTCACCTACCAGCCACTCCCCGAGTCGCACTATCGGGCGACACGGCAAATCAAGCGGACTCGGTTTTAGCCACCTGAAGCATGTCCCCCATCGCCCCACTCAAACAGCCGGACACGCAACTGCGCCTCGTGGCGCTGGTGCTGGTCGCGGGTTTTTGCGTGCTGCTGGGCGGGCTGTGGTATGTGCAGGTGTTCTCCTCGAAGCGCTACGCCGAGAGCTTGGAAGACCAAGCCATCCGCAGCGTGCGTCTCCCGGCGGTGCGCGGACGGATTCTCGACCGCAACAACCAGCCCTTCGCCGAGAACCGACCGACCTACAACGTCGAGCTTTACCTCGACGCGCTGCAAAGCCACTTCCGCGCGGAGTTCCGGCGGCTCCTGCCCGTGGGCGCGCGTCTCAGCCGGGCCGAGCGCGAGCGGATCGAGTGGGCGGCGCGCTACAACGTCGTGAGCAACATCACCACGCAGGTCAGCGACTGGCTCCAGCAGCCGCAGGTGATTGACCCGCGCCGGTTCCAACGCCACTACAACGAAGTTCGCGCCCTGCCCATTTCCATTTTGCAGAACCTAAACGCCGTGCAAGTCGCGCGCTTCGCCGAGCGGCCCGGCGTCTTCCCCGGCCTGGATTTGGAAATCCAGCCGCTCCGTGTTTATCCGCACGGCAGCCTCGCCGCCCACGTCTTGGGCGCACTGCGCAAGGACGACAGTTCGCAGGAGGAGGAGGACGCCTTCTATCACTACCGGCTGCCGGACTGGAAGGGCATCACCGGCATGGAAGGCAACTTCGACAGCCAGTTGCGCGGCACGGCGGGCACCAAGTCCATGACCGTGAACCGCCTCGGCTATCAGCACTTGGAGCCGCGCATCCTCCGCATCCCGGAACCGGGCGACAACCTCGTGCTCGCGCTGGACATCAAGCTCCAGCAAGCCGTCGAGCGCGCGCTGGTGACGCCACTGTTCGGCGCGTTGACACGCGGTGCGGCCGTGGTGCTGGACGTGCAGAACGGCGACGTGCTAGCGATGGCCTCTGCCCCTTCGTTCGAGCCGGAGAAGTTCATGGGCAAAATCTCGGAGGACGACTGGGCGGCACTGAACCACCCGCAGTTGAAGCCTCAGCTCAACCGCGCCACGCAGGAGAACTACCATCCCGGCTCGATTCTCAAGATGCTTGTCGGCCTCGCTGCACTGGAGATGGAGGCGCTGGCGCCGCAGGTCATTTACAACGTGGAGGCCGACCCCACACGGCCTGGACGCGGCTGCATCCATGTCGGCAACCGCAAGATTGACGACACGGTTGCGCCCGGCCCCTACAACTTCAAGAAGGCACTGATGCACTCGTCGAACTCCTACTTCATCCATCACGCGCTCAAACCCGGCGTGCTCCAGAAGATGATTTTGCTCGGCGAGAAGTTCCACCTCGGCGAGCGCACCGGCATCCTCCCGCGCCAGGAAACGGCGGGGGATTTCCCCGACCAAACCGACCTCGTGCGCCGGTGGCAGCCGGGCGACACGGCAAACCTCGCCATCGGCCAGGGCAAGGTCTCCGTCAGTCCGTTGCAAATGGCCGTGATGATTGCGGCCCTCGCGAACGGCGGAAAAGTCTATTGGCCGCGCCTCGTCCTTCGGCTGGAGCCGAGCGACCCCCAAGCCGGCGAGAAGGCCACCGAGTTCCCGCCCCGCGTGCGCGATGAGCTGGGCGTGAAGGCGGAGCACCTCCGCTTGATTCACGAAGCGATGCTCGCGGAGGTGGAAGAGCGCGGCGGCACGGGCACGGCGGCGATTGTGGAGGGGTTGAAAATCGGCGGGAAGACCGGCACGGCGGAAGTCGAGCACGGCGGGCGCATCGTGGACAAGACGACGTGGTTCGCGTCCTTCGCGCCCGTGGACCGGCCCAAGTGGGCGGTCGTGGTGATGGTCGAGAGCGGCGCGTCCGGCGGCAAAACTTGCGCGCCCGTGGCGAAGAAGATTTACGAGGCCCTCCGGGACCGCGAGCGCGACAGGCAGAAGCCTTCAACCCTGGCCAGTTTGAACTGACCCATGCTCGCCCGCCCCAATCTCACCTCGAAGCCCGCCCGGATTGACTGGGTGCTGCTGGGCGGCTTGCTGGGCCTGATGGCTCTGGGGACGCTCTTCATCTACAGCGCGCGCTTCGCCACCGAAGGCCCGAACATCGCGTGGTTCAAACAATTCCACTTCCGACAGATCGTCTTTTACGCCCTCGGCCTCGGGGCGGCGGCGGCGATGTGCGTCGTGCCCTACCAGACCCTCGCCCGCTGGGCCTACGTCTTCTACTGGGCCAGCATCCTCCTGCTCGTGCTCGTGCTCATCCCGCACATCGGCGCGATGCGCTTCGGCGCGCGGCGGTGGATTGACCTGGGCATCTTCCAGCTCCAGCCCTCGGAGATTGCGAAAATCGCCTTCATCCTCGCGTTGGGAAATTTCCTCGCCCGCCCGCTCGACGAGCTGAAGCTCACCGGCAACTTCTGGAAAGCCCTCGCCATGTTGGGCCTGCCCTTCGCGCTCATCCTCGTGGAGCCAGACCTCGGCTCGGCGCTGGTGCTCATCCCGACCGGCTTCGTGATGATGTATGTCGCCGGCATTCCGGCGAAGTATCTGCGGCGCTTCCTCGGCGGCTCGGCGCTCATCGTGGCGCTGATTCTCGTGGACGTGCTGTTCGCCCCGCCGAACTGGCGCGTCAAGCTGGAGGACTACCAGCGCCGCCGCCTGCTCGTTTACTTCGGCATGGAATACAAACATTTCGCTCCGCCCAACGCCACGGCGGCGGAGCTTCAGAAGGCCCGCATCCAGGAGCGCAACGACTCTTACAACGTCGAGCAAGCGCTCATCTCCGTCGGCTCCGGTGGGCTGACGGGCAAGGGCTGGCGGCAAGGCACCCAGAACGTCTTGGGCTACCTGCCGCGCGCCGTGGCACACAACGACTTCATCTTCTCCGTGCTTGCCGAGGAGAGTGGATTCGTCGGGAGCGTGGTCGTCCTCGCTCTCTATGCGGTGGTTCTGTTCGCCGGAATCAGAATCGCCGGCCAGGCGCGCGACCGCCTGGGCAAGATGATGGCGGCAGGAGTGGTAGCGCTCCTGTTCAGCCACATGTTCATCAATATCGGCATGAACATCCGTTTGATGCCCGTCACGGGCGTGCCACTGCCGCTGTTATCATACGGCGGGACTTCAGTGATCTGCACGCTGGTCGCAGCGGGCCTGCTCCAAAACATCTACCTGCACCGCAGGTCTTATTAAACCAACCATGAGTAATCGCTTCTCCAACCGCCGCAGCACGCGGCATTTCCGCCCCAGCGGCGGCCTCAACCCCAACGCCAAGCCCGACGCCGCCGCCGCCAAGGCCCGGCTCTCCGCCATGGGCGGCGCGCAAATCAGCGGCGACGAAACCGTCTTCGCCCGCGGTCGCCACGAGCACGAAATCCGCCGCGCCGAGAACCTCGCCGCCGGCCTCCCCGCCGAAGGCGAGGCCCACACCTCCAAACCCACCGGCCGCCACGACTACCGCGAGCCGAACCTCGAAGCACCCGAGGAACTCCACGCCGAGGAGGAAGGCGACTTCAAGCCCGTCGAGGTCAAGGAACGCCCCAAGGGCATCATGGCGCGGCTCAAGCACGCGGCGGAAAAAGTCGTCACCAAGGTTAAGAAGCTGATGAAGCCGGAGAAGAAGGTGCACAAAGAAGTCATCATCAACTCTGAGTCCCTCGAGACCCGCGTGGCCGTGTGCGAAGATGGCCGGCTCGAAGAGTTCACCATCGAGCGCACCACCGAGGAACGCCTCGTCGGCAGCATCTACAAAGGCAAGATTCGCAACCTCGAAGATGGCTTGAAGGCCGCCTTCGTGGACATCGGCTTCGAGAAGAACGCCTTCCTCCACTACTGGGACATCGTCCCCAGCAGCCTCGACAGCGGCGTTGAAATCGTCGAGCGCGAGAAGAAGCCCCCGGCCAAGGACGCGCCTCCAGTGAAGGCCCCGGAACAACCCAAGGTCACCCAGAAAGACATCCCCAAGCTCTACCCCAAGGGCAGCGAAATCATCATCCAGGTCTCCAAAGGCCCCATCGGCACCAAAGGCCCCCGCGTCACCACCCACCTCGCCCTGCCCGGACGCTTCCTCGTGTTGCTGCCCAACTCCGACCAGTCCGGCATCTCGCGCAAGATTGAGAACGGCGAGGAACGCCAGCGCCTCAAGAAAATCGTCCGCAAGATCAACATCCCCGACGGCATGGGCGTCATCATCCGCACCGCTGGCGAAGGGCAGCAGGAGCGATACTTCGTCCGCGACCTCGCCTTCCTCCTCGAAGAGTGGAAGGCCGTTCAAGAGCGCATCAAGACCCAGCCCCTCGCCACCTGTGTCTTCCAGGAGCCCGACCTCATCGAGCGCACCGTGCGCGACTTCCTCACTGAGGACGTCGAGCGCATCGTCATTGACGACAGCAAGCAGTTCGAGCGCATGCAGGCCATGATTGGCAAGGTCTCCAAGCGCTCCATCGGCAAGGTGAAGCTCTACAACGAGCCGCAACCCGTCTTCGACCGCTTCGGCATCAGTCGCCAGCTCGAAGCCACCTTCTCCCGCCAAGTTTCCCTCAAGAGCGGCGGCCACCTCGTCGTGGACGAGACCGAAGCCCTCGTCGCCATCGACGTCAACACCGGCGGCCACAAGAGCAAGGAACCGGACAAGGACAAAGAGCAGACCATCACCAAGGTCAACCTCGAAGCCGCCGAAGAAATCGCCCGCCTCCTGCGCCTGCGCAACCTCGGCGGCCTCATCGTTCTGGACTTCATTGATATGCGCCACCGCCGCGACCAGCAGGCCGTTTATCAGCGCATGAAGGACGGCCTCCGCCGCGACAAGGCCAAGACCCACATCCTGCCCATCTCCCAGCTCGGCCTCATGGAGATGACCCGCCAGCGCCACACCGAGAGCATCCGCGCCACCGTTTATCACGACTGCACCTACTGCAAAGGCCGCGGCAAGGTGAAGAGCGCCCTGACCATGAGCGTGGAGATCCAGCGCAAGCTCCAGGAAATCCTCAAGAAGCGCCCCCGCGACGAGAGCGACTTCCAGCTCCGCGTCGTCTCCCACCCCACCGTGCTGGACCGGTTGCGCAAGGAGGACGAGAAGATCCTCATCGAGATGGAGAAGAAATTCTTCGGCAAGCTCACCTTCCGTGCCGACCCGGTCTTCCACGCCGAGCAATACAAAATCCTCAACGCCCTCACGAACGAGGAGCTGGCCAACGTCGGCGGCTGAGGCCGCCACTCCCCCCCGCACGCACCGGAGCGCCGAGCCAGCCTCGGCGCTCCGGCGTCGTTTTGATGCAGAAAGCCAGACTGGCGATGCTCCCAGAGCCCGGTAGGGCCGACCTGCCGGTCGGCCACCGTATCCCCTTGGTAGCCGCGGCCGCGCACCAGCGGGGCCCTACCGTGTTTACGGCTGAAGCCCAGCGCCGTTTCCGACTCCCGCCTTGCCCGCCCCGCCCGTCGTCCTTACCCTCACCCCATGGCCAAAGTGATGCTCGTGGAAGACGATTTGTTGAGCATCCAAATCGTCTCGGAAATCCTCCGCGCGGAGGGCCACGAAGTCGTTCCCTGCAACGACGGCACCACCGCCCTCGACTCCCTCGAACGCCTCGCCCCCGAGATCGTCATCACCGACCTAAACCTCGGCAAGACCGGCCCCAGCGGCATGGACGTGCTCAAGCGCGCCCGCGCCCTCACCCCGCCGCCCATCGTCATCGTCATCACCGGCTACGGCTCGTTTGAGATCGCCGTCGAGGCCACCAAGCTCGGCGCGTTCGACTACCTCCAGAAGCCCTTCAAGGCCGTCGAGCTGCGCCTCAAACTCTGGAAAGCCCTCTCCCACAGCGCGGTCGTCTCTGAAAACGCCTACCTCCGCAAAGAGCTGAAGAAGAAATACCAGTTCAACCAAATCATCGGCAGTTCCCCTGCCATGCAGCAGGTCTTCCGCATGGTCGAGCGCGTCGCCGGCACGGACAGCACCGTGCTCCTGCGCGGCGAAAGCGGCACCGGCAAGGAACTCATCGCCAAAGCCCTCCACTTCAACAGCCGGCGCGCCAGCGCGACCTTCGTCCCCATCAATTGCAGCGCCCTCCCCGAGCACCTCCTCGAGTCCGAACTCTTCGGCCATCGCAAGGGCTCCTTCACCGGTGCCATCGCCGACAAGAAGGGCCTCTTCCAGGAAGCCGACGGCGGCACCATCTTCCTCGACGAAATCGGCTCCATGTCCGCCGTCCTCCAAAGCCGCCTCCTGCGCGTCCTTCAGGAACACGAAGTCCGCGCCGTGGGCGACACCCTGCCCTCCTACGTCAACGTCCGCGTCATCGCCGCCACCAACGAACCCCTCGAACAACGCATCAAGGAAGGCGGCTTCCGCGAGGACCTCTACTACCGCCTCAACGTCATCTCCATCCCCATGCCCCCGCTGCGCGAGCGCCGCGACGACCTGCCACTGCTCGTCACGCACTTCCTCCGCAGCAAAGCCGCCGACCGCAACCTCCCGCCCTTCAGCCTCAGCCGCCGCGCCCTCGAAGCCCTCCAAGCGCACGCCTGGCCCGGCAACGTCCGCGAACTCGAAAACGCCATCGAACGCGCCAGCGCCCTCTGCGACGACGGGTTCATCCAACTCAACGACCTCCCGCCCAACCTCCATTCGCTCGGCAACCCTGACGCCTCCGACACCGAAGTCGCCCTCGCCCCCACCGGCGACACCGCCGTGCTCACCGCTCCCAAGCCCGCCAACGGCGGGCCCAGCGGGCCCAGCGCCGTGCCGACAGCAAGTCAACTGAACCAACCCGTGAGCCAGCTCAAGGACTTCCTCCGCGACCAGGAAACCGCGCACATCCAGCGCGCCATCGCCCAAGTCGGCGGCGACAAGGAGCAAGCGGCGAAAGCCCTCGGCATCAGCCTCGCCACGCTCTACCGCCGCCTCGCGGAAGGCGAGTAAACCGCCCGGCCTCCGCGCATGGATTGGTTCCGCCTCGAAGTCCCGGAACGGCGCGGCTTCCTCGCCAACCACGTCCTGCAGGGCATTATCTTTGTCTGCTTCTGGCTCCAGTGGCTCGCCGAGGAACGGCGCTTCACCCAGCTCACGTTGACCGGATGGAATCTGCCGGGCCTGCTCACCCATCCCTTCGTCCACGTCCACAGCCTGCACCTGGTCTGGAACCTCCTCCTGCTCCACATCTTCGGCGGGCTGGTCAGCAACGCGCTGGGGCCGGCCCGCCAGCTCGCGAGCTTCTTCCTCTTCGCACTGGCGGGCGCGGGCGGGCACTTGCTCGCGGGCGGCGGGCAGGCGGCGGGCGCCAGCGGAGCCATCTGCGGGTTCGTCGGCTTCGTCGTGGTGGGGCGGTTGGCGGGCACGGTGGTGCTGTTCGACGGCACGGTGCGAGTGCCGGTGAACTGGCTCGCGTTCGCGCTGGTCGCCAAGGACGTGCTCTTCGCCTTCCTGCCGGGCATGGCGGTCTCGGTCGCAGGACACTTGGGAGGCTACCTCGCCGGGGCCATGACGGCGCTGCTGTGGCGACGGTTTTCGTCCCGGTGAAGTTGCCGAACCGCGAACGCGCTTGCGCTCCGCCCCGCGCCCCGCATCATCCCGCGCACGATGAACGACGAGCCGTTGCTCCAGCTTGATCTCCCCGGCGTCCGCAAAGTCAAAAGCGGCAAGGTCCGCGAAGTGTTCGACCTCGGCGACCGTTTGCTCTTTGTCGCCACGGACCGCATCTCGGCCTTCGACTGCATCCTGCCCAACGGCATCCCGCGCAAGGGCGAGGTGCTCACGCAGATCTCCCACTTCTGGTTCGAGCAGACGCAAGCGCTCGTGCCCAACCACCTGCTGGCGAAGGCGAACGACCCCTTGCCGCCAGCGCTCCAGCCCTTCGCCGCGCAGCTCGCGCGCCGCAGCATGATCGTGAAGAAGGCCACCCCGCTCACCATCGAGTGCGTCGTGCGCGGCTACCTCGCCGGCTCGGGCTGGAAGGAATACCAGCGGAGCCAGACCGTCTGCGGCATCAAGCTGCCGGCAGGTCTCACGGAATCCGCCGAGCTGCCCGAGCCTATCTTCACGCCCGCCACGAAGGCCGAGACGGGGCACGATGAGAACATCCCCTTCGAGACCGCGGCCAAGCTGGTCGGCGCAGACATCGCGGCGCGGGCGCGGGACTTGAGCCTGCGCATCTACAACTTCGCCCGGGACTACGCCCGCAAGCGCGGCATCATCATCGCGGACACGAAGTTCGAGTTCGGGCTGTTCGAGGGCGAGCTGGTGCTCATTGACGAGGTGCTCACGCCGGACTCCTCGCGCTTCTGGCCGGCGGCGCAGTTCGCGCCGGGGAAGAGCCAGCCGAGCTTCGACAAGCAGTTTGTGCGCGACTATCTGGAGACGCTCGCGTGGGACAAGACCGCCCCCGCCCCGGCACTGCCGCCCCTGATCATCTCCCGCACGCAGGCGAAGTATCTGGAGGCGTATGAGCGGCTGACGGGGAAGAAGCTGTGATTCGTTCGCACGAGGTCGGGTTGAGCGCACGGTTGCATCCGTAGCTGCTACGGCCCACCGCACGTCGGTGGGCCACTCGATTGGGAGTGTCAGGGTCCGGCGACGAGGGCGGCGCCGCCTCGGTGGGTCAGTGGCTCGAAGTGAGCACGAGGACTTGTTCCAGCGTGGAGATGCCGTCGCGAACCTTGTCGAGGGCGGCGCTGCGGAGGTTCTTCATACCTTGGGAGACGGCGACCTTGGCAATCTCGGCGGCGCTGGAGCGGGCGATGATCAGCTTGCGGATGTCATCGGTGACGGTCATCACTTCGATGATGGCGCACCGGCCTGCGTAGCCGGAGTTCTTGCAGCGCTCGCAGCCGTTGCCTTTGTAGAGCTGCACGCCGGCGAAGAACTTGGGGTCCAAGTCGAGCTGCTCGAAGATTTTCGCCGGGTAATTCACCGGCTCCTTACACGCGGGGCAGATGCGGCGCATGAGGCGCTGGGCGCAGGAGAGGATCACCGAGCTGGAGATGAGGAAGGGCGCGATGCCCATATCATCGAGGCGAGAGATGGCACCGGGGGCGTCGTTGCAGTGCATCGTGGAGAGCACTTGGTGGCCGGTGAGCGCGGCCTCGACGGCAATCTCGGCAGTCTCCTCGTCACGGATCTCGCCCAACATGATGATGTCGGGGTCCTGACGGAGAATGGAGCGCAGGGCGGCGGCGAAGGTGAGGCCGATCTCCTTCTTGACCGGGACTTGGTTGATGCCGGGGATCTGGAACTCGACGGGGTCCTCGACGGTGACGATGTTGTAGTCGGGGTTGTTAAGCTCGTTGAGCGCGGAGTAGAGCGTGGTGGTCTTGCCGGAGCCGGTGGGGCCGGTGACGAGGATGAGTCCGTGCGGGGCGTCCACGGCGGACTTGAAGCGTTTGAAGGTGTCGGGGTCGAGGCCGAGCTTATCAATGCTCGCGGTGAGGTTGGACTTGTCCAGGACGCGGAGCACGACCTTCTCGCCGTGGACAACGGGGAGGAGGGAGACGCGGAGGTCAATGTCCTTGCCCGAGACGCGCATGCGCATGCGGCCGTCCTGCGGGAGGCGACGCTCGGCGATGTCGAGGTTCGACATGATCTTGATGCGCGAGGTCAGGGCCATCTGCATGGACTTCGGCGGCGGCGGCATGTCAATAAGCGCGCCGTCCACGCGGTAGCGGAGGCGGACGGACTTCTCGAAGGGCTCGATGTGGATGTCGGAGGCGCGGTCCTTGATGGCCTGGACGAGGATGAGGTTGGCGAGCTTGATGACGGGGGCTTCCTCGCCGGCGGCGGCAAGGTCATCCACGCTAGCGGTGTCGGAGACCTCGGCGACTAGTTCAGCCCCCTCGGCGTCGGCGTCCATCTCGGCCGACTTCTTGATGATCTCCTCCATCCCGCCGCCCTTGTTGGTCTCAAGGTTGTTGATCTTGTCGAGGATCGCCTTCTCCGAGGCGATCATGGGCGTGACGTCGAGCTTGGTGATGCGCTTGACGTCGTCGAGGGCGAGGACGTTGAGCGGGTCGGCCATCGCCAGGAAGAGCTTGGTCTCGAGGCGAGCGACGGGGAGGACTTTGTAGTTGAGGGCGACTTCGCGGGGGACGAGGGCCGCGACTTCGGGGAGGATGCCGATGCGGGCGAGGTTGACGGGCGGGGTGTTCAGGACACGGCCCATGGCGACAACCATGTCGGCGTCGCTGACGTAGGCTTTGTCGATGAGGAGTTTGAGGAGGCGGGTGCCTTCCTTCTTCTGGAGGGCGACAAGCTCCTCGACCTGTTGGGCGGTCAGGAGGTTGTCCTCGACGAGGGCGTCGGCGATGCGTTCGCCGAAGGATTTGACGGGGGCGAGGCTGCTCACGGGGGTTAGCGGAAGACTTTCTTCAGGGCCTTCACCAAGTCGGGTGGCGAGGTCATATACCAGATGAGCCGGTTCGGGGTGGCGGCTTGCAGTTCGGCGGCGGCCTGCTTGTTGAAGGGGTTGGCGGTGGCGACCATCACTGACTTGCTCATGCGGTCGAAGGGCAGGACGGCCCACTTGAGGCACAGGGCGCGGGGGAAGCTCTTGCCCAGTTCGTTGTCGAGTTCGTAGCGGTCCAGCGGCAGGTAGCCGATGCGGGCGCGCTCGATGACGAGCTTGAGGGACTTGTCGAGGCCGAGGACGCCCTTGTCGGCCATGATCTGGAGGAACGGCTCGTTGACTTGCAGGGGCATCTCGGGACCGGGAGTCACCCAAAGGCGGGTGAAGTCCTGCAGGTTAACGAGCTTGCTGTCCACGAAGAGGCGCTGCATGGCGGCCTTGCCGTCGCCCAGCTCGGCGACGGTCTTGGAGCCGGGGCCGCCGAGCTTGAGTTTGCCGGGTTCGGTGGCGAGGGCGTTGGGCTGGGCGGCGGGTTCGGTGCTGCGGCCGGCGAAGCTGTTGGTCTTGCTCTCGATCTCGGAGAGCGCCTTGCGCACATCGGGGTCGTCGGGGAAGCGCTGAAGAATGGTCTCATACTCCATGATGGCGGAGCTGAGTTGGCCGAGCTGGACGTAGGCCTCGGCGATGCGCTTGGACGTGTCCACCACGTCCTTCTGCATCCCCAGCTTCATGTAAGCTTCCTTGAGGATTTCCAAGGATTGATAGTCGAGCGGCTGCGACTGAGTGATCACCCGGAACATCTCAATCGTCTGCTGCAACTGGGCTTCTTCGCTGGGAGTCAGGGCGGCCATGTGCTGGTCATTTTGTCGCACGGTGAAAGCGCGACTGTCGAGCGCGCTTTTCCGGCAAGGTCACACTTCCACCAACTCGCCGGGGATGGGCTGGATGACCCGGATTTTCGGATGGCGCGACGCGATTTGCTCGGCGAACCACCCACGCGCGTCGGCGTCACCGTGGCCCAGGAGGACGGTGTGGGGCGCGACTTCGCCGACGAAGTCGAGCAGCTCGCCGCGGTTCGCGTGGGCGGAGAGGTCGAAGTCCCGCACTTCGCACTTCCGGGTCAACTGACCAGCGCTCGGGCTGAAGAGGAATGGCACGCCGTGCTTGCTGGCCTTGAGATGGCCGCCGGGCGTGTCGGGGTCCGCGTAGCCGACGAAGAAGATACCGTGCTTCTCCTCACCCATCATGCGCGCGGCGAGGTCGTGGGCGGCGGTGTGCTCGCTCATCATGCCGGCGGTGATGACGAAGATGCGGCCGCCGGTGAGCCGCATAACTTCCGCCTGGCCCTTTTCCAGCACGATGAGGTTCAACGCCTCATTCAGTTGGAGATTGGTGTGCAGGCGGTTGGCGCGGTGGGCTTCGAGGTCGTAAATCTCCGTGAAGACGCGCCCGAGACCGCCGATGTAGATGGGCTGGTGCTTGAGCTTGCCGGCTTTGGTCGCGAGGGCGAGCGCGGCGAGGATTTCCTGGGTGCGGCCCAGCGCGAAGGTCGGGATGAGCACACTGCCCTTGCGCTTGAGCGTCTCGCGGATGGCCTCGATGAGCCGCGCCAGCTCGGCCTCCCGGCTGAAGGTGGGCGACACGGCGCGGTTGCCGCGCGTGGTTTCCATGATGAGCACGTCGGCCTTCACGTCGTCGAAACGCGCGCCCTTGAGCAGGGTCTGGTCGTGGAAGCAAACGTCGCCGGTGTAGAAGAGGGTCTCCCGCTTGCCGCGCACGAGGATGCCGGCGGAACCGAGCGCGTGCCCGGCGTCAAAGAACTCCAGCGTGGGTGAGGCCCCGCCGGCCTTCGGTTTCTGAAACGCCCACGGGACCTCCCGGTTGTATTTGTAGCCTTGGAAGAGCGGCGCGATTTCATCCAACTCATCGTGCGTGTAGAGCGGGTAGTCCCGGATGCCGGACTCCTCGCGCTGGCGTTGCATCACGTTCACCGAGTTGTGGAGCACGCGCTCGACAAGGAAGTAGCTCAACTCCGTCATGAGCACATGCGCGCGCCGGTGTTGCCGCACCGCGACCGGCAAGCCACCGACGTGGTCGTGGTGACAGTGCGTGAGGGCGATGGCGTCCAGCTCGAGATTCTTCACGAGGTCGAGCATCGGCAAGCCCTCGCGGCCCTCGTGTTTGGGGTGGATGCCGGCGTCCATGAGCAGTCGGTGGCCATCGAGTTCGAGCCACCACGCGCTGGCTCCAATGTCGGCGGCGGGGTTGAGATTGCGGATACGCATGAGAGGAACAGAACAGGTTTCCCCGGCTTTGGACACCGGAATCTCCGCCTGGACACGCAGGCGAAGGAATCTATTTGGCTCCCGGAAGGAAGAATTTGAAGCGCCCCCGGAGGCGTGCGTCAGTTAGGGCGTAATTGGTTTGGTTGTTGGGGTTGGAAGCGGGTGGCGAGCAATCGCTGCCCGCTTCTTCGTTTTGCCCGCAGATGACACGGATCACGTGGATAGACAGGAGGCGGGACGACGCAGACGGAGTGCCAACTGCACCACTTCTGATGAAGCGTGTCCGCAAAACTGCCGCAGGATTCCCTCCATCTGCGTAATCCGCGGGCAACCCTCACTTCAGCCCACCCACGCCCGCGCTAAACGCCTTCATCGCCGCCGCCTGCATCACCGCGCTGATGTCCGCCTGCTTGGCGAAGCCGGCGGGCACCGTGAAGTAAGCCGCATCCGGCTGGCCCAAGCGGACGTTGCTCAACTGAAGTTGGTAAGTCTGCTGGCCCTTGGTCATCACGATTTTGACCGGAAGGTTTTGCAGGTTTGTGGCCTGCCAGACCGTTGCGGTGCCGTCGTCACCGGGGATTTTCACGGAGTATTTCACGGTGGGCTGGCCAGCGACATTCTCGCGGCCAAGTTCCTTCTTCTCCAACCGCCCGATTTTCTCCTGCGTCTGCTGCTGGACGCCCTCGACCTTCGGCGCGGCCAACTCCACGTAGGATTTCATGCCGGGGACCGTGAGGGCGAGCGGCTTGCCGGGTTGGTAGATGAAAACCATCTGGTCCAGTCCCATGTCCTTCATGCCCTTGATGGCCTCGGGCGTCAGCTCGGCGCTCTTCACGTTCGCGAAGTTCAGCTCCCACCGCATCTTGCCGTCCGCCATCGCGACCCCGAAGGGCAGCTTGAGCGATTCGCCGCCCGCCTTTGTCGGCAAGGCCAGCTCGACACCCGCCGTGAACGCCCGGGTGTCGCTGAAGAACTCCGACAACGCCGCAGCTAGGAACGGGGCCTGCGACTGCACCAAGCCCAAGCCGCCGCCCGGTTGGGCCTGAGCGGAAGAAACAGAGAGCAGCGCGACGGCGCACAGACTGGCGAGGAGGTTTTTCATGAGGCGAAGGAAAGTTGAGTCAGCAACGAACAGCGCTTACTTGCCCGCCTCTTTCTTCGCCACCGCCCACTCGAAGGTCAGCTTCACCTCGTCGCCGGTCTTGATGAGGCCGAGGGCCGAGGTGGGCGCGGGCGGGGTGATTTTGAAGTCGGTCATCTTCACCGCCGTGGCCCCGGCGAAGGTGATGCGCGACTGGTCCACCCGCCGCTGCATCGTCACCGGGAACGCGATTTCCTTGGTCACGCCCGACACCGTGAGCGTGCCCTTAGCGTCGAAGTTCACCGCCGTCCCCTTCACGTCCTTGAGCGTCAGCTCGACGAGCTTGAAGGCGATGCGCGGGTTTTCCTTTTCCTTCATCGCCTCCTGCATCACGGCGTCCATCGCCTTGCCGCTGCTGCACTTGAGCGAGCGCACGGCGATGAAGGTCTCGCCCTTGGCCGCGACCTTGCCGGCCTTGACCTTGTCCGGCGCTTCCACCAGCGCGCCGTCCAGCTCGAGGAACCCGCCGATGAGCTGGCTCTCCGCGTGCCACGCGTGGATGGTCGAGGTGCCGTCCATGCGCATCTTGCTGCCCGGCAGTGACTCGAAGCGAACGAGGGTTTGGGCGGACGCAGCGGACGCGAGGCAGAGCAACGCGGCGCTGAGGCGGAGAACTTGGGAGAGGCGATTCGTTTTCATCAAGGTGTGTAAAATAACTGGCTGGCCGCGCGATTGCAGCGCTTCGACGCGGCGCCGTCAAACCCCATTCGCCGCGCGCCGCAGACCCTGCCTCACGCCAAGGACGCGAAGGCCGCAAAGGAAGAATCCGATTGCCCCGAGGTTTTCAGCACCTGACTGACCGACCGTTCTTCTCCATCTCCCCATAGGATGGAGGAGAGGGCCGGGGAGGGGAGGCTCCTCTTGCCGGGGCCGTCCCCGCTCCCCTTTGCGCCCTTCGCGTCCTTGGCGTGAGACAGAGTCGGGCACCCGCTTGCATTTCCGTGGGTGCTGCGGGACAAACGGCGCGTGACCGTCTTCCTCAATGGCCGCTTCGTCCCCGAAGAACAGGCCCTCGTGTCCGTCTTCGACCGTGGCTTCCTCTACGGCGACGGCCTTTTCGAGACGCTACGCGTGCTCAACGGCGTGCCCCTCCGCTGGGACGCACACTGGCGGCGCTTTGCGCTCGGTCTGCTCCGGCTCGACCTCACCGTCCCCTGGCTTCCGGAATACCTCCGCGCCAACGCCGCCGACCTCAGCCACCACAACCGCCTACCCGACGCCCTCCTGCGCCTCACCCTCTCGCGCGGTGTCGGCCCGCGCGGCTACTCGCCACGCGGAGCCGACGCGCCGACCTTCGTCATGTCGCTGCACCCCGCCCCGGCGCTGGAGGCCACCGCCCCCCGTTGGAAACTCCACACCGCCTCGCTCCGCGTGCCCGTCGGCGACTGGCTCACTGCCTGCAAGACCGCCAACAAACTCCCGCACATCCTCGCCCGCGCCGAAGCCGAAGCCGCCGGGGCCAACGAAGCCTTGCTCCTGAACCCACGCGGCGAAGTCGTTGAAGCCACCAGCGCGAACCTCTTCTGGCTCGAAGGCGACACGCTTCACACCCCGCCGCTCACCTCCGGCGCGCTCCCCGGCGTAACCCGCGCCGACGTGCTCACGTGGGCGAAATCCCAAGGCATCGCCGCCCACGAAACCACCACCGACCCTGCCCGCCTCCTCCGCGCCGACGGCTGTTTCCTCACGTCGAGTTCCTGGGGCGTGGTCGAAGTCGAGTCGCTGGACGGAAACCAAATTCCCCAATCCCCGCTCACCCACCGCATCCGCACCGCGCTCCTTGATTCTTGGCGGGCGGAAGCCGCGCGACCGGAGACTTGATTCAAGCTGCGTCGCAAGTGCGCCCCAGAAAGCGGAGGAGGGCCGCCGCACTCCAAGACGCTATCGCGCCCTACCTCGCGCCAGCGTCTTGGACCACGCCGGCCCTCTGGCGCTCTTCCCCCAGACCGCCCTACTCCAGCCCTGCTCCCCTCACCCCGAACTCCCCTCGAATTCATCCCCGCCCCCGCCCCGTCAGCCTTTCTGCCAGCAACTACATGACCGCCCCACGCCAACCCTTCCTCCTCTCCCGCCGCGCCGCCCTCCAGCGCAGCGCCCTCGGCTTCGGCTGGCTCGCCGCCTCGTCCCTGCTCGCCGCCCCATCGCCTATTCCCCATTCCCCATCCCCTGCTGCTGCCAAGCCCCCGCTCGCCCCGCCTCGCGCTAAGCGCGTCATCTTCCTCTTCATGAAGGGCGGCCCCTCGCACCTCGATACCTTCGACCCCAAGCCCCTCCTCGACCGCGACGATGGCAAGCCCTTCCCCGGCGCGAAGCCCCGCGTGCAATTCGCCCCCACCGGCGAACTGCTCAAGTCCCCGTGGAAATTCTCAAACCACGGCCAGTCCGGCCTCCCCGTCAGCGAACTCTTCCCGCACGTCGCCCAGTGCATTGACGACCTCTGCATCCTCCGCTCCTGCCACGGCACGAACCCCGCCCACGGCGGCGCGCTCCTGAAACTCCACACCGGCAGCGACAACTTCGTCCGCCCCAGCATGGGCGCGTGGGTCAACTACGGCCTCGGCTCCGAGAACCAAAACCTCCCCGGCTTCATCACCATCTGCCCCACGCTCGCGCACGGCGGCGTGAACAACTGGGGCGCAGCCTTCCTCCCCGCCTGGACCCAAGGCACGCCCATCGGCAACGCCGCCGTCTCCTCCGACAAGGCCCTTGTCCGCCACATCATCCCGCGCCTCGCACCCGGCGAGCAGCGCCAACAGCTCGACCTCCTCGCCGCGATGAACCGCGACCACCTCGCGCAGACCGGCCCGAACCAAGCCCTCGAAGGCCGCCTCAACTCCTTCGAACTCGCCTTCCGCATGCAGATGGCCATGCCCGAAGCCCAGGACCTCTCGCGCGAGACCGACGCGACCAAACACCTCTACGGCCTCGATGACAAAGTCACCGAGAACTTCGGTCGCCAGTGCCTCATGGCCCGGCGCTTCGCCGAGCGCGGCGTGCGCTTCATCCAGGTCACGCACAGCGACGGCGACGTGCAATGGGACCAGCACGGCAACCTCCGCAAAGGCCACACGAAGAACGCCGCCGAGGTGGACCGCCCCATCGCCGGCCTGTTGAAAGACTTGAAAGCCCGCGGCCTCCTGCAAGACACGCTCGTCCTCTGGGGCGGCGAGTTTGGCCGCACCCCCGCCGCGCAAGGCGGACGCGACGGTCGCGACCACAACCCCGAAGGCTTCACCATGTGGCTGGCCGGCGGCGGCGTGAAACCCGGCATCGCCTACGGCGCGACCGACGACTACGGCTGGTTCGCCGCCGAGAACAAGCTCCACATCCACGACCTCCACGCGACGCTCCTGGCCTTGCTGGGCCTGGACCACGAGCACCTCACCTACCGCCAAGCCGGCCGCGACTTCCGCCTCACGGATGTCGCCGGCCACGTCGCCACGGACATCTTCGCCTGAGCGCGAGGGCTGCACCCGCTGGCTCAATGCTCTCGGCGAGGTAACGGCTACGAACGCAAGCAGGCCATCCCACGGCTGCGCGCCCCGCGACAAACGCTGGCTTGGCCCCCGCCGACTGGCGGGTTACGCTGCGCGCCGTGAAGTGGATTCTCATCGCCGTGTTTGTCTGCGCCAGTGGCGCGCTGCCCGCCACCGCCGCGACCAAGCCCGGCGACCGTTCCCCTGCCCTGCCGCTGTTTTCCACCTCCACCGCAGACCCGGTGGAGGCAGACTTCCGCAGCGTCATGGCGCTGGACGACGCGGCGCACGAGGAGATCGACAAGTGGATCAAGGACAATGGGGCTTTCGCGAAACAAGGCGCGGGCCTGTCCGAGGCGGTGCTGAGTTTGAAGATTGAGCAGCGCCTGGAGCCGGTGAAGCGGGCTTACGAAGCGTTCCTCCAGCGCCATCCCAAGCACGCGCGCGGGCAGCTCGCGTTCGGCAGTTTCCTCAACGACCTTGGCGAGGAGGCCGATGCGCGCAAACGCTGGGAAAAAGCGCTGGAACTCGATCCGTCCAACCCCGCCGCCTACAACAATCTCGCCAACAGCTACGGCCAAAACGGCCCGGTGACCAAGGCCTTCGAGCTGTTCAGCAAGGCCATCGAACTGAATCCCCGGCAGGCGATTTACTACCACAACCTCGGCGCCGTCATCGTGCTGCACCGCAAGGAGGCGGCGGCGCATTATCGCATCACCGAGCAGCAGGTGCTCCGCAATGCGCTCGAACTGTATCGGCTGGCGGAGAAGTTTGACCCGGCCAACTTCCAGCTCGCGACCGACATCGCGCAGGTCTTCTACGGCCTGCAACCGCCGGACCATGCCGCCGCCATCGCAGCGTGGCTGCGCGCGCAGTCGCTCGCGCGGGACGACCACGAGCGGGAGGCCACCCACCTGCACCTGGCGCGCGTGAAGGCGGCGGCGGGCCAGCTCAACGAAGCGCGCTTCCATCTCAACTCGGTGACCAATGCCGCGCTCGCCACCGTGAAGAGCCGCCTCACGCGCGAACTGCTGGACCACGCCCTGCCCCCGCCCACCAAGGACGACGGCCGCCGCCTGAACTTGCCCGGCCCGCCGAAGTGAAGTCGTAGCACGGGCAGCCCTGCCCGCGCGTTGTCCCCGCCTGTGCAAACATTGCGCAGCAAAACTTCATGGCTCCCGCGTCGCGTGGGCGTCTCTACCTGCTGACATTGATATGAACCACCGTTTCGCTCCTGAGCATCCGCTTCGTCGCTCGTTCGCCAAACCCGCGTTGGCCTTGCTCACCGCCATCCTCGTCTGGGTTACATCGCACCCCGCAGCCGCCACCGGCACTCCGACGCCTCTGCCCGCTACGGAGGTTGAGCTTAAGGCGTTGAAGGCGCGCGCGGGAGACGCCCGGCAGGACGTGGCCCGCTGGCTCCGCGCCACCCCCGCGCACGACCCACACCTGTGCGACAAGTCGCCGAACTACTTCAGCGCGCGGATGGAGCACCGGCTCCAGACGGTCAGCACGGCTTACGACGAATTCCTGGGCCGGCATCCGCAGCACTTGGTCGCCACCGCGCAGGCTGCGGCCTTTCGCGCCGAGCTTGCCGACGAATTGGAAATCATCCGCCGCTGGGAAGCCGCGCGCCTCGAGGCCCCGGACAGCCCCGCGCCGTGGACGGAACTCGCGGACGAGTTGATCCACTGCGGGCGCACGGCGGAGGGCTTCGACTGCTTCGAGAAAGCCCGTGCGCTCGCGCCCCGCGTGGCCGAATACCATTTCGATTTCGCCACCGCGCTGCTGCTCTACCGCAAGGACGCGGCCAGCCACTACAAACTTACCGAACCGGAAATCTTCGACCGCGTGCTCGCCCTCTACCGCCACGGACTGCTGCTGGAACCGGAGGACTACTCACTCGCTGCGCGCTACGCCGAGACCTTCTACCTCGTGAAGCCCGCCCGCCCTGCCGAAGGCCGCGTCGCGTGGGAGCAAGCCCTGAAGCTGGCCGGCGACGACGCCCAGCGCGACGAAGCCCGCACCCACCTCGCGCGCTACGCCATCCAAGCCGCCCACCTGAACCTCGCGCGCGTGTATCTCGAACTGGTGGACGAACCCCGCCTCGAACCCGTGAAGCAAACGCTCCTCCGCCGCATCCACGAGACCGAGAAGCCAACGAAGGCCGCACCGCCGCTCGTCGGGGAATAATCTCCGCCGCCCGGCCCATCCCGGTAGCTGCTACGCCCCGTCCGCCGTCGAGCTGCTAAAAGTCGCCTTGGCACTGTGGCGCGGTTGGTTATGCTGAGAACCATCAGCGCTTGCTCCCCAACTCCGATGCGTGCTCTGCCCGGTTGCCGGGCACCAGCTACTGAAGCCCTTGGCTAACGACTATGTCCCCGGGCCAGAATCATCTTCGTCGCCCGCATCCTCGGCTTGGCTGGATGAAATGGCTGGGGCTGCTCATCACGGGACTTGCTTGCGGCGGCTTGCGGTTGAGCGCAGCGGAAGCCCGAGCCGCCCGGGCCGATGCCCAGCCGCCGAACGACCCCACCCAGCGGCTGTTCGCCCAGCATTGTCAGAAATGCCACACGGGGCCCAAGCCCAAGGGCGACTTCCTCCTCGATCAACTCTCGCCGGACTTCGCCAACCGGAAGAACCGCGAGCAGTGGCTGTCCGTGCTTGAACAACTCAAGTCCGGCGACATGCCGCCAAAGGACAAGCTGCGTCCGCCCGCGTCGGAGGTTCAGGCTGCGATCAAATGGATCAGCGAACGCGCCAGCGCAGCCGAGCTGACCCGGAGAGCGGCGGAGGGCCGGGTGGTGCTGCGGCGGCTGAACCGGGCCGAGTATGCGAACACCGTGCGCGACCTGCTCGGGGTCGAAGTGGATCTGGCCGACCTGCTGCCGTTGGATACTTCGGTGAGCGGCTTCGACAACAGCGCCGAGGCGTTGCACACATCCTCGTATTTGTTGCGGAGCTACCTCGACGCCGCTGACCGCGTGCTGAATGAGGCCATCGCCAACCAACCGCAGCCTTGGCTGCTCAAGAAGCGCTTCGACATCCGGGAGGAAAAGTCCGTCAAGCCCACCGGCAGTGTTTACCGCCATGTGGACGATGGCGTCGCCATCTTCGCCGCTTGGGAGTCAGCCAACATCCGGGTCACGATGTGGAACTTCCGCAGCCACGTGCGCGGCAAATATCGCTTCCGCATCTCGGGCTACGGCCTGCAAAGCGAGGGCAAGCCGATCAATTTCCGCGTCACCGCCGGCACGCTCAAGGAAGTCACCGAGGAACGGCTGATTGATTACTTCGCGGTGCCCGCGGACAAGCCCACGGTCATTGAGTTCACCGAGCAACTGGAGCCCGATAACCGCATCCGCATCCTCGCCGAAGGACTGCCCGCACTGCCGCCCGCCGTGGAGAAGATTGGGGCCGACAAATACAAGGGGCCGGGCTTGGTGATCCAATGGGTGGATGTGGAAGGGCCGCTGCTCGCGTCCTGGCCGCCGCCGAGTCACAAGGCGATCTTCGGCGACCTGAAGCAGGCCGTCGTTCCCAGCCCCAGCGATCCCAAACGCCTGGAGGTCGTGTCGTCGCAGCCGCTGGTGGACGCCGAACGGATTCTGCGCGACTTCGCGCGACGCGCGTTCCGACGCACGGTGACGGACGAGGACATCCGCCCGTTCCTCGCGCGCGTCAAAACCCGGCTGGAGCAGAACTACTCCTTCGAGCAGGCCATGCGCGTGGGCCTGCGCGCCGTGATGGTTTCACCCAGCTTCCTATTCCTGCGCGAGAAGCCGGCCACCGCCAGCACGCCCGCCACGCCGAACGCACCCGCGCTGGATGACTTCGCGCTGGCCAGCCGGCTCTCCTATTTCCTGTGGAGTTCCATGCCCGACGAGCCGCTGTTCAAGCTGGCCGAGGCGCGCAAGCTCCGCGAGCCGGGCGTGCTCCGCGAACAAGTCGAACGCTTGCTGCGCGACTCGAAGGCCAAGGCCTTCACCGAGAACTTCACCGGCCAGTGGCTGAGCCTGCGCGCCATTGACGCCACGTTGCCCGACCGCACGCTCTACCCGGAGTATGATGACATCCTCAAAGTGGCGATGCTCAAGGAGACGGTGTTGTTCTTCGAGGAAGTGCTCAAGAACGACCTGAGCCTGACCAGCTTCGTGGCCTCGAATTTCACCTTCCTCAACGCCCGCCTCGCGAAGCACTACGGCATCCCCGGCATCGAGGGCATGGAGATGCGCAAGGTGACGCTGCCGCCGGCCAGCCATCGCGGCGGCGTGCTCACGATGGGCAGCGTGATGAAAGTGACCGCCAACGGCACGACGACGTCGCCCATCATTCGCGGTGCCTGGGTGCTGGAACGCATCCTCGGCACGCCACCGCCCAAGCCGCCGGCAGACGTGGAAGCCATTGAACCCGACATCCGCGGTGCCACCACGATCCGCGATCAACTCGCGAAACATCGCAATGTCGCCAGTTGCGCAAGCTGCCACACCAAGATTGATCCGCCGGGATTCGCGCTGGAGAGCTTCGACGTCATCGGCGGCTGGCGCGACCACTACCGCGCCCTCACCAACGGCGGGCAAAAGGACAGCCAGGGCCGCCGCGTGCGCCCCGGTCCCGCCGTGGACCCCGCCGACGTGCTGCCGGACGGGCGACGGTTTCGCGACATTGACGAATACAAGCAACTGCTGCTCGAAGACAAAGACCAGCTCGCCCGCTCCCTGACCGAGAAGCTGCTCGCCTACGCCACCGGCGCGGCCCCGACGAAGGCGGACAAGCCGGAGATCGAGGCCATCGTGCGGCAACTTCGCGACCAGAAATATGGCTTCAAGTCTTTGATCCACGAAGTCGTGCAGAGCCAGTTGTTTCAGAGCAAGTAACGAGGCAACGAACAAAACCCTCGTGCCAAAATGACCGCGTGTGAGATAGTGAATCCCGTCATGCCACCCGTCGGCACCATGCCCGCAGACAATCTCGATTTCGCCTGGGACCGCCCGGAGACGGCGGAGACCTTGCGCGCGAAGCTGGCGGTGGCGTCCTCACCCGAATGGCTCCGCACCGCTGCGTGGTTGATGCGCGAGGCGCGCGTGGAACAGGTCTGGGAGTTCCTGACGCTCCGCCAGGTGGCCGACCATTTTCCCCGGCTCTCCCCCATGCTGGGCCGTCGTCGTCCGGTGTGGGAGCATCTCCTTCGCGCCGCCCATGAACTGGGAAGACTCTAATGCCTGCACGCCGCTGAAGCGTGACTTCCTCCGCGCCTGGTTTGCCCGGGAGCGGCGTTTCTTCCTCACGGGCGGCAGCGCACTCGGCCTGTTCTACTTGGATCACCGCCGCTCCTACGATCTCGACCTGTTTACCAGTGAGGAAGTGGAAGGGAAGGAAGTTCAAGGCCTGGTCCAGCGCACGGCCGCCCAGATCGGCGCGGAGTGCGCCGCCTTGCGCTCGGCACCGGACTTCCATCGCTTCCGTCTCACGCGGGGCGAGGAGCGTGAAATAATTGATGCGGTCGTGGACCGTGCGCCGCAACTGGATAGGGAGAAGGCGGAGTTCGAAGGCATCCGCGTGGACACGGTGCGCGAGATCATCGCCAACAAGCTCACCACGCTGCTCAGCCGCACCGAGCTCAAGGACGTGGTGGATCTCTACTTCCTAGAGCAGGCCGGCCACGATCTTCTGGCCGCTATTCCCGATGCCCGGGCCAAGGACGGCGGCTGGGAACCCGCTGTGGTGGCCATGCTCTTGGATGGCTTACGCGTCACCGAAATGCCCGCGTGGATGATCAAGGACCTCGCGCCCTCGGACCTGATGGCTTTTCTCGATCGTCTCCGTCTCGCCATTGCAGCCCAGGCATTGCCGGGCACAACTTGAACCAACCTGCCATGCCCACCCCCCGCCGCACCTTCATCCGCGCCGCCGGCATCTCGCTCGCGCTCCCCTGGCTCGACGTCTTCGCCGCCGACCCCAGCCCGAAGCGCGCGGCAGCGAACGCCAAGCAGCCACCCCGCCGCATCATCTGCATTTGCGCGCCGCTGGGCTTGCACCCCGACAATTTCTTCCCGGAGAAGGCCGGCAAGGACTACGCGCTCTCGCCCTACCTCGAGATCCTCAAGGAATTCCGCGCCGAGTTCACAGTCATCTCCGGACTGGCCCATGCCGGCATGGGTTCGAGTTTCGCGCACCAGGCCTCGGCCAGCTTCCTGACCGGCGTCCCGGGCGCGGGCCGGCCCGGCTTTCGCAACGCGATCTCCCTCGACCAGTTCGCTGCCGACCACATCGGCACGCAGACGCGCTTCCCCAGCTTGGCCTTGTCGGGCGAGGGTTCGGGCGGCCTTTCCTGGACGCGCACCGGGGCGCTCATCCCGGCGGACAACGTGCCGTCGCGAGTGTTTGCCCGACTGTTTCTCGAGGGCAAAGCCGACGAGGTGCAAAGTCAAATGCGCCGGCTCGCTGATGGCCGCAGCATCCTCGACGACGTCCGCGACCAGGCGAAATCGCTGCGCTCCGGCCTGGGCAGCGAAGACCGGGACAAGCTCGACGAATATCTCACCAGCGTCCGCGAACTGGAGCAGCGCATGGTCAACGATGAAAGCTGGGCCAAGACTCCCAAGCCCAAGGTGAACGTCGAGCCGCCCAAGGACATCCCCAACGCCGCCGACCTCATCGGCCGCACGCGGCTGCTCTTTGACCTTACCCACCTCGCGCTCCAGACCGATTCCACGCGGCTCATCACGATCATGCTGGCCGGCTCGTCCTACGCCCCACCGATCAAGGGTGTGACGCTGGGCCATCACGACCTCTCGCACCACGGCAAGGATCCGGGCAAGCTCGAGCAGCTCAAGATCGTCGAGGTGGAAACGATGAAGACCGTGCGCGACCTGCTGGCGAAGCTGAAGCAGTCGCAGGAGGACGGCAGCAACCTGCTCGACCGCACCACGGTTTTCCTCGGCAGCAACCTCGGCGACGGCAGCAGCCATGCCACTTCAAACCTGCCCGTCTTCCTCGCGGGCGGCGGCTTCAAGCACGGCCAGCATCTGCACTTCGATCCGAAGAACCCGCCGCCCCTGTGCAACCTCTACGTGAACTTGCTCCAGCGCCTCGGCATTGAAGCGGACAAGTTCGGCACGAGCACGGGAACGCTGACGGGGTTGGAACTCAGCCGGGGTTAAAGCCGGGGCTGCGGCGTATTGGGGGGAGAGGCAAAGACTGGAGCCAGTGGTCGGGTTCGAACCGACGACCTGCTGTTTACGAAACAGCTGCTCTGCCACTGAGCTACACTGGCATCCAAAATCGGCGGCGGGACACTAAGTGCGTGCGAAGCGGGATGGCAAGCTGGATGTGGCTGCTATCTTGACCGGGACCGCTGCCAGCCGCTCACTTGAAACAAATCTGCCGCACGCAGTCCTGAAAGTCCTTTGCGCCGGAGAGGATTTTGATTTCCACGCGCATGAAGCAGATGGGCAGGTCGCGGCGATCAATCTTCGGGAAGCGCACGGCGTCCTTCTGCGTGGTGACGATGATCTCGGCCTGACGCTTCTTGGCGCGGTTGATGGCGTTGAGCACTTCCTGCTGCGTGAAGCGGTGGTGGTCCGCGAAGCGCTTGGAGTAAACCAACTCCGCGCCTTGCTTCACGAGGCTGCTCTCGAAGCTCTCCGGCTGCGCGATGCCGCTGAAGCTCGCGACCTTCTTGGCCTTCAGGAAGCTCAAGTCCATCCGCTCGCCGGTGAACACGTCCTCGAAGTAGAGCGGTTGGTGGACGCACTCGACGATGCTGGCGCGCGGGTTGTGCTTGGCGATGCGGGCGCGCAGGCGGGCGGTGTCGCCGTCGCTCTTGGTGAGGAAGATGACGCTGGCGCGGTCCAGGTGTGACGGCGGCTCGCGGAGGGTGCCGCGCGGGAGCAAGTGCTCGTTGCCGAAGGGCTGCTGACAGTCCACCAGCACGATGTCCTTCCGGCGACCGCGCAGCTTCCAATACTGGTAGCCGTCGTCGAGCAAGAGCGTGTCGCAGCCGAACTTGGCGATAGCGTAGCGGCCCGCTTTCACGCGGTCCTTGTCCACAAGCACGACGACGTCCTTCAAGTTGCTCGCAAGCATGTAGGGCTCGTCGCCGGCGGTCTCGGAGTTGAGGAGCAGGCTCTTCCCGTCGGACACAATGCGCGGCGGCGTGGTGTCCTCGCGGAGCAGGAGCTTGTTTAACAGGCGCGGGGCAAGCGGGCCGGGGTTGGAACGGTAGCCGCGGGAGAGGATGGCGACCTTGCGCCCGGCATCAGTCAGCTCGCGCGCGAACTTCTCGACCACCGGCGTCTTACCCGTGCCACCGACGGTGACGTTGCCAACGGCGATGACCTGCACGCCGAGCGTGGCGTCCCGGAGGATGCGGACGTTGTAGAGGAAGAGGCGGAGCTTCACGGCGACCGTGAAGACCTTGGAAAGCGCAAACAGCGTGGTGCGCAGGAGCGCGGCGCGTTTGCCCTTGCGCTGCTCGAAGATGACTTCGAGCACGAAGGTCTCGGCGTCTTCCGTCCAGCTACGAAGCGTTTCGCGCATGAGGCGCGGAGTGTGCCCGCAGGGGGGAGCGAGGGGAAAGCGATTAGTGAGGAACCCAGGCGCAGCACGCGCCCAGCGCGCTCAATACACCCGGCGCAGGTTCGAGGGCAGGATGTTCAGCTCACCGCGATACTTGGCCACGGTGCGGCGGGCGATGGTGATGCCCTTGGCGACGAGTAGCTTCACGATGGCGTCGTCCGCGAGCGGGGCGAACTGGTCCTCGCCTTTGATAATCTCGGCGACCATGTCCTTGATGCTGGTGTTCGCGACGGCTTGCCCGTCGGCGGACGTGAAGCCGGAGGTGAAGAAGTGCTTCATCTCGAAGATGCCGTGCGGGGTCTCCATGTATTTGCCGTTCACGCCGCGGCTGACGGTGGTCTCGTGAACACCCACGACCTCGGCGACCTGGTTCATCGTGAGCGGCTTGAGATGCGCGGTGCCCAGCTCCATGAAATCGCGCTGCCGCTTCACGATCTCGGTGGCGATGTTGTGAATGGTCTGCTGGCGCTGATGCAGGCTCTTGATGAGGAACTTCCCGGCGCGAATCTTGTCGCGGATGTATTCGCGCGTGGCCGGGTCGGTCTCGTGCCGGGCCATCAGGTCCTTGTAGTGGTTGCTGATGCGCAGGTGGGGAACCTGTTCGTTGTTGAGCGTGACCACCCAGTCTTCGCCGGTCTTCTGCACGAAGACTTCAGGAACGATGTATTGATCAGTGTCCGCGAGGAACGCGCGGCCGGGATGCGGCTCAAGGTGTCCGATGCGGTCGGCGGCCTCCTGGATGTCCACGACATCTTGGTTCAGGGCGCGGGCAATCTCCGGGAAACGACGGCGCCCCAGCGCCTCCATGTAACCGGCGACCATCTTGTATTCGAGCGTGTCCTGCCGTCCGGCGCGTTCGAGTTGGAGCCGTAGGCATTCGCCCAAGTCCCGCGCGCCCACGCCCGGCGGCTGAAAGCTCTGCACCACCGTGAGCACGGCGGCGAAGCGTTCCGCAGGCACGCCGGTGGAGACGGCGAGTTCCTCCAAGCTGGCCGCGAGATATCCGCGCTCGTCAATGTTCCCCACCATCAGCTCTGCCAGCGGTAGTTGCTCTGGCGTCAGCTCCGCGTCGCGCACCTGCTCCAGCAGCACCTCCTGCAACGACTGCCCGGCGACTAGCGAATCGAACATGAACTGCCGGCGCTCCTCGTCTTCTTCGCTGGAACGGCCGGCCGTGTTGCTCTGCGCGTAGGTGTCGCGCCACTCCTGGTCCAGTTGCGCGAGCTTGTCGAACTCGGCCTGAAAATCATCCGTCGGCTCAGCGCTTTCCTTCTCCGGCGCCGAGTCGGAGGTCAGGTCCGTCGGGGCTTCGGTGGAGTCGAGCGGATCGGGCGCATCCGGCGCTTCAGCGGCGTCCGGCGACTCGGCGACCTCGTCCTTGTCCTTGCCGTCCCGCTCGTCCAGCTCCATCTCGCCACTCACGGACTCTTCGAGCACGGGGTTCTGCTCCAGCTCGGCCTCGACCTGCGCGCGCAATTCGAGGATGGGAGCCTGCAACAACGCGAGCGATTGCTGGAGCTGGGGTGCCAGCACCATCGACTGCGACATCCGCTGCGACAAATACATGCCTTGAGCCATTGGTTGCGCGGAGCGTAAGCCCGGCGGGAAACTGGCTCAAGCAGGAAGAACTGAGTGGGGATACGCAGGTGAGTTGAAGGGTGAAGTGGTGCGACGCGGGCACAGCAAGGTGCCTAAACAGCGCTTCAACTCTTCAACCTTCAACCCTGCCCTCCTCCCCTCCCGAAGAGCCGGTGGAAATTCTCCTCCACCTGCGCGGCCAGCGTGGCCAGCGGCACGGCGCGCAAGTCCGCCAGAAACTGATAGACCGTCGGCAGGTTTGCGGGATGGTTCAGCGGCTGGCCGGTGTGCGCGTCGGTGAGCGGGTGCGCATTCGCCGCGTCCGGCAGTAACTGGTCCGGCGCATCCGTCTCGACCAACAGTCGGTCGGCGGGAACCCGCTTGAAAGTGTCGCACTGCCGCGCCTTCCGCTCGTGCATGAAGTAGCCGGGGAAGCTGAAGTGCGCGCCGAGCCTCGCCAGCGGCACGACCAGTTCCGCCGGACCGCCGTAGCTGTGCAGCAGGAAACCGCGCGCCGGACGCGGGTTCGTCCGCAACAGCTCCACAAGCCGACCCCACGTCTGCAAACAGTGGATGCTCGCGGCCACGTTGCGCTCCGCCGCCAGCCGCAATTGCGCGAGGAAGACCTCCTCCTGCCCGTCATAGGGCAGCCCCGGCTTCCAGCGGTCGAGGCCGATCTCGCCGATGACCGCGCCGGGCGTGGCATCCAGCAACCCCACGAGCGTCTCCCGCCACCGCGCGGTCCGTTCGCCCAAATACCACGGGTGAAAACCAAAGCTCGGCACGACGAAGTCCGGAAACTCCCGCGCCAGCACCGCGACCTCCGGCCAGTCCGCCTCGCACGAGCCGTTGACCACCATACGCACCACACCCACTGCCCGGCTCGCCGCGACTAGCTCCGCCTGCCGCCCAGCGAAGCGGTCGGCTTGGAGATGATTGTGGGCGTCGTGGAAGTTCATTCGGACAGTCGGAGGAATGCCTCACGCAAAGACCACAAAGGCCGCGAAGAAAGCCAGCTCCGCTGCCGCCCCTTTGCACCCTTCGATTCCTTTGCGTGAGCCTCCTGACTTGGGGAAAAGGTCATTGCTGGGCATTCGCGCCTCGGGCGCACAACTGAATCCGCTCCCACACGCGCGACAGCACATTCCGCCGGTTCGCCGTGAGGTGCTGGTTGATGCCGACCTGCTCCAAGAACCCCGGCTCCATCGCCAGAATCTCCCCCGGCGACTGCCCGCTGTAGAACTCACACAGCAACCCCGCCACCGCGCGGACGATCTGCGAATCCGAGTCGCACCGGAACCAGCACCGCCCCTCCCGCCACTCCGCCACCAGCCACAGATTCGCCAGACAACCGGGCACCCGCTGCGCCTCCAGCCTCAGTTCCGCCGCAAGCACTGGACGTTGCCGCGCCTGCTCCACCAGCCATTGCAACCGCTCCTGCGGATGCCGGAACCCCCCGAGCTGCGCAAGCAATGCCTCGCGCTTGGCGGCGAGTGAAGCATGAACAGTGGCTATATCCTGCACGGCCAGAACCTAACCTGCAGCCGCCAGCGAGGCGAGCGCTACACTCCGCAGCGCCCACACTCCTCGCTTGAATGGCCGATGCCTTCGCCAGTCCAATCGCGCCAACGTAAAATGAAACTTCTCCTCCCCGCCCTCCTCGCCGCCACCTGCACCGCCACCGCTGCCTCCGATTGGCCCCAGTTCCGCGGCCCGGACGGCGACGGCCACTCGCTCGCCAAGAACCTCCCGCTCAGTTGGGACGCGACGAATAACGTGGCGTGGAAGACCGAGCTCCCCGGCAAAGGCTGGTCCTCCCCTGCCCTGCACAAAGGCCGCCTCTACCTCACCGCCGCCGAGGACGCCGGCGGAAACCTCTCCCTCCGCGTGCTCTGCCACGACGCCGCCACCGGCAAGCAACTCTGGACCACCGAAGCCATCGCCACGCCCCCCGTGAAACATCACGCCAAGAACAGCCAGGCCAGCCCCACGCCGCTCGCGGACGGCGACCGGCTCTACGTCCACTTCGGCCACTACGGCACCGCGTGCCTGGACCTCGCGGGCAAGTTGGTCTGGAAGAACACCGAGTTGAAATACGCGCCCGTCCACGGCAACGGCGGCTCCCCCATCCTCGTCGGCAACGCCCTCATCTTCAGCGCGGACGGCGGCGCGGACCCATCCGTCATCGCGCTGGACAAGGCCAGTGGCAAGCTGCTCTGGAAAGTGAAACGCGAGACCACCGCCACCAAGCGCTTCTCCTTCAGCACCCCCACGCTCATCACGGTGAACGGCCAGCAACAACTCATCTCCCCCGGCAGCGGCGTGGTCTGCGCGCTCGACCCGAAGACTGGCGCGGAACTCTGGCGTTGCCGCTACGGCCAGGGCTACTCCGTCATCCCCAAGCCCGTCTTCGGGCACGGCTTGATTTTCCTCAGCTCCGGCTACGACAAACCCGTCCTCCACGCCATCCGCGCCGACGGCAAAGGCGACGTGACCGACACCCACATCGCCTGGACGCTGGAGAAAGGCGCGCCGCACACGCCCTCGCCGCTGCTGGTCGGCAACGAACTCTACGTCGTCTCCGATGGCGGCATCGCGAGCTGCCTCGACGCGAAGACCGGCAAGGTGCATTGGTCCGAACGCGTGGCTGGCAACTACTCCGCCTCGCCGCTGTTCGCTGACGGAAAGATTTATCTCCAGAACGAAACCGGCATCGGCGTGGTGCTCAAGCCCGGCACGACCTTTGAGAAGCTTGCCGAAAACCCGCTCGGCGAAAAAACTCTCGCCTCCTACGCCGTGACCGATGGCGCGCTCTTCATCCGCTCGGAGCAGCACCTCTACCGCATCGGCGCGAAGTAAGTGCCGGCGGTTTGTGGCCGCCGCCCCGGATTTACCAGTCGAGCGATGACAACGCTTCGCCGAGGAACTCTAGGACGGCCGAGGAGGCGTCCACTCCGCTGCTGGCCACCGTGCCCAGAATGTCGCCAAGCGGTGCGATGAAGTCTAGGCATGGAAAGTCAACGCCACCATACCACCCCGGTTGCTGGCTGGTCGGGGCGATCTTCGTCAGGGGCGGCTGGCCAGGACCGGCTGTATTGCGTTGGCGGTGGTTGGCGATGATTTGCCGCAGCTCACCGGCATCCAGCCAGATGCCTTGGCATTTCTGACAGACATCTATCTCGATGCCGTGCAGCCAGCGGACCGCAAGTTGAGAGTGGCAACCCGGGCACAGCCGGGCGCGCGCTGACCCCGGTTTGAGCAAAGGCGGCTGCGTCGCGGCCTCGTCGAGCTTCTCGGGCGCATGACGCGATGCGAAGGCCTGCTTCAGCGTGTCGCGGGTGAGCCACAGGCCGGTGCAATGCGCGCAGGAGGCCAGTTTGAAGCCACCGCGCTCCACTTCGCGCAGCGGAGCGTTATCGATGGGGCATTTCATGCCGGGAGACTGCCCGCAGCAGGAAGCGGCAGCAAGCCACCGGACGCTTCGGGGAATCTCCTAATCGTAATCTTGCTCTTCATCTATATCCGGCTTCCCCGGCGCGGGGGGAGGAGCAGGATTAAGATTAGGATTACGTGTAAGACCCGAGGACTACTTCGTCTGGTAAAACTTCTTCGTGTATTCCTGCACCATCCGCCAGGTGCTGAACTGCGGCACCAACGTGGTCATCGCGCGGCGGACCTTACCGAGCCACTGGCGCGGGATGCCGGTGGCGTCGCGGTTGTAGAAGCACGGGATGACTTCCTCGGTCAGCACCTTGTAGGTGTTCTCGCTGTCGCGGATGTCTTGCGCCTCGATGCTCGCGGGATGCGTGTCGTCGCCGATGGAGAAGCCGTTCTGGCCGTCGTAGCCCTCGCGCCACCAGCCGTCCATGATGCTCATGTTCAGGCAGCCGTGGCAGCCGCACTTCATGCCGCTGGTGCCGGAGGCCTCAAGCGGGCGGCGGGGGTTATTGAGCCACACATCGCAGCCGGAGACCATCTGGCGGGCGACATGCACGTCGTAGTTCTCGATGAAGAACAGGTGGCCCTTGAGGTCGCTGAACTTGCTCAGGTGGATGATGTGCTGGATGAACTTCTTGCCCTCGTCGTCGCGCGGGTGGGCCTTGCCGGCGAAGATGAACTGCACCGGGCGCTGCTTGTCGTGGGCCAGCTTCACGATGTTCGCGAACTGCTGGAAGATGAGCGGCGCGCGCTTGTAGGTGGCGAACCGGCGCGCGAACCCGATGGTCAGCGCGTCTGGGTTCAGCATGTGGTCGAAGGTGATGAAGTCGCTCTGCGAGAGGCGCTGGCCCTGAAGCAGCAAGCGGCGGCGGGAGAACTCAATCAGCTCGCGGCGCAGCCGGTAGCGCAGGGACCACAGCTCCTCGTCGGAGATGAACGCGGGGTCGGCCACGCGCGACCAGAACTCCTGGGAATTGATTTCGCGCTCCCAGTCAATCGAGGGCTTGCTCTTCCAGAAGCGCGTCGTTTCGGTGGTCGAGGTGTCGGGGTTCGCGTGGGCGGCGCTGAGTTTGTTGCGCCAGAAGCGGCGGACGGTGCCCTTCATCCAACCGGCGACATGGATGCCGTTGGTGACGTGGCCGATGGGGACTTGGTCCACGGTCTTGCCGGGGTAGAGGCACTGCCACATCTCGCGGCTCACCGCGCCGTGGAGTTCGCTCACGCCGTTGGCAGCGCGGGAACCCTTGAGCGCCAGCACGGTCATGCAGAACGGCTCGTGGATGTCGCTCGGGTTCACGCGGCCCAAGCCCATCAGCTCCGTGTGCGACAGCTTGAGGTTCGCGCTGAACTTGTTCGCGGCGAAGCTCATCAGGTCGCTGCTGAAGCGGTCGTGGCCGGCTTCCACGGGCGTGTGCGTGGTGAAGAGGCATTGCTGCTTCGTCTCGGCCCAGGCCTGCGCGAAGGGCTTGCCCTCGGCCATCTTCTCGCGCGCGAGTTCAAGCGTGAGGAAGGCCGCGTGACCCTCGTTCATGTGGAAGGTCGAGGGTTGCAGGCCCAGCTCGCGGAGCAGGCGCACGCCGCCGACGCCGAGGAGAATCTCCTGCATCACGCGCGTGGTGGTGTCGCCGCCGTAAACGCGCAGCGTGAGGTCGCGCTGGTGCGGCTCGTTCTCGGGGAGGTTCGCGTCGAGCAGGTAAACCGGGCAGCGGCCCACATTGCAGCGCCAGGCCCGGAAACTCACGGTGCTGGTGGCGACCTTCACCGTGCAGACGAGCGGCTCGCCGTTCGCGTTGAGGACGGGCTCGATAGGGAGGTTCGCGGGCTTGAGGTGGGAGTAAAACTCCGTCTGCCAGTTGTCCGCGTTGACGGTCTGCTGGAAGTAGCCTTCGCGATAGAACAACGTGATGCCGACGAAGCCGAGGCCCAGGTCACTCGCCGCCTTCGCGTGGTCGCCGGCGAGCATCCCGAGGCCGCCCGCCGCGATGGGCAGCGTCTCGTGGAAGCCAAACTCTGCGCTGAAGTAGGCAACGGGATTCTTGAGCAGCTCCGGGGCGTTCTGCGCGCACCATGTGTCCTTGTTGGCGAGGTAGGCGTCGAAGTTCTTCAGCACGGTGCGCACGCGGTCGGCGAACTCCGGCTCTTGCAGGCGCATCCGCAGCTCGTAGTCGGAGACCTCGTGCAGGATGGCGACGGCATTGTGGTAGAGGTTCGTCCAGCCGCGCGGCGAGAGGTCGTGGAAAATCTCCTGCGGTTCCTGATTCCAAGTCCACCAAAGATTCCGCGAGAGGCGGTGGAGTCCGGCGGTCAGTTCAGCGAGTTCAGCGGTCGTCAGTGGTTTGTGGTTCATAGGAACAGTGTTTGCCACGGTGAGCCGGGGTTGGGAATGCCCGCCAGCAGCGACGGCGACGCTAGAGAGGCGCTGGATTCACGGCAAACAAAAAGCCGCCGCGCGAAGTGGAAATGACGCAGCCCCGCTGTTCGGAACCAGCGAGCGGACCTCGCTCGCAGGCCCGCTGGATTTGAAAGTGAACAGCCGGCCCGCTCCTCCGGCACCGAGTCGCTCGGCCAGCAATTGGGATACTCACTCGCCTGATGCCGACTGAGATTTCTGGTTGTGCGATGAACGCGGCTCCGTAGTATCCCCGCCGTTCGAGAGACGCAAAACCGCAACCCTCTCGTCCGAACACAGGCTTGAAAGCGCGGGCGGCCGGGATGGCCGCCTGTTTGTTTTTTAGCAGCCGAACCTCCCACGATGTTCCCGCGCGACGGCTTGTGTGCTGATTACGACCGACTCGAATGCAACGTCACAAATCATCCGCGCCCGCCGGGAACCGCCCGGCCAACGACAACGCCCGCCTGCTCGCCCGCTCGGAGACGCGGCGAGTGTTCGATGCCTTGGAGGATTTCTTTGCCACCACGTTGAGTCAGGAGCCGGAGTCCGCCGCGCTCTTCCTCGACAAGATTGTCTCCCGGCTGCGCGAGGCCGGCCTCGAAGTGCCGCACACGGTCCAGACGCCCTACGTCAACACCATCCCGGTCGAGGACCAGCCGGCATATCCCGGTGACTGGCAGATGGAGGTCAAAATCAAGAACCTCATCCGCTGGAATGCGATGGCGATGGTCGTGCGCGCCAACTCGCACACCAACGTCGGCGGTCACATCTCCTCGTTCGCGTCGAGCGCGACGCTCTACGACGTGGCGTTCAACAACTTCTTCCGCGGCCGCCACGGGGACTTCAACGGCGACTTGGTTTACTTCCAAGGCCACGCGTCGCCGGGCATTTACGCACGCGCGTTTTTGGAACGGCGTTTGGATGAGAAACAGTTGGACAATTTCCGCCAGGAACTCGCGGATGGCGGCGGGCTTTCCTCGTATCCGCATCCGTATCTGATGCCGGACTTCTGGCAGTTCCCGACGGTCTCGATGGGGCTCGGTCCTATCGGCTCCATCTATCAGGCGCGGTTCAACCGCTACATGAAGGCGCGCGGCTTCATCAAGGGCGAGGAGTCGAAGGTCTGGTGCTTCGTCGGCGACGGCGAGAGCGACGAACCAGAGTCGCTCGGCTCCATCACGCTCGGTTCCCGCGAGAATCTCGACAACCTCGTCTGGGTCATCAACTGCAACCTCCAGCGCCTCGATGGCCCGGTGCGCGGGAATAGCAAAATCATCCAAGAGCTCGAAGCGCTTTTCCGTGGCGCGGGCTGGAATGTCATCAAGGTCATCTGGGGCAGCGACTGGGATGACCTTCTCGCGCGCGACACGACCGGTCTGTTGCTCAAGCGCATGGAAGAAGCCGTGGACGGCGACTTCCAGAAATACACCGTCGAGCCCGGCAGCTACATCCGGAAGCATTTCTTCGGCAAGTATCCCGAGCTGCTCCCGCTCGTGAACCACCTCACCGACGAGCAGCTTCGCAAGCTGATGCGCGGAGGCCACGACACCCGCAAAGTGTATGCCGCTTACAAGGCCGCGATGGAGCACAAGGGTTCGCCCACGGTCATTCTCGCGAAGACCATCAAGGGCTACGGCCTCGGCGAGGCGGGCGAGGGCCGCAACATCTCCCACAACCAGAAGAAGATGAACGAGAAGGAGCTCCGCGAGTTCCGCGAGCGCTTCAAAGTTCCCATCGGCGACGACGAGATTGCCGAGATGCCTTTCTACCGGCCCGCGCCCGACAGCGCGGAGACGAAATATCTGCTGGAGCGCCGCAAGAAGCTCGGCGGCTTCCTCCCGAAGCGCATCGTCAACGCCCCGCCGCTCACCGTGCCCAAGCTCGACTACTTCGCCGACGCCCTCAAAGGCTCCGGCAAGGCCTCGGCCTCTACCACGATGGCCTTCGTCGGCCTGCTGCGCGGGCTGCTCAAGAACCCCGCCATCGGCCGCAACATCGTCCCCATCATCCCCGACGAGGCGCGCACGTTCGGCATGGACGCGCTCTTCCGTGAGGTCGGCATCTACGCGCACAAGGGTCAGCTCTACGAGCCGGTGGACAAGAAATCCCTGCTCTACTACCACGAGACCAAGGACGGGCAGATTCTCGAAGAAGGCATCACCGAGGCCGGCTCGATGGCCTCGTTCATCGCGGCGGGCACGGCTTACGCCACGCACGGCGTGAACATGATTCCCTTCTACACCTACTACTCGATGTTCGGCTTCCAGCGCATCGGCGACCAGGTGTGGCTCGCGGGTGACATCAAGGCCAAGGGCTTCCTGCTCGGCGCCACGAGCGGCCGCACTTCCCTCAACGGCGAGGGCCTGCAACACCAGGACGGCCACAGCCTCCTGCTCGCGAGCACCATCCCGACGTTGCTCGCCTACGACGCCGCCTTTGCCTTTGAAGTCGCCGTCATCATCGCCGACGGCCTGCGCCGCATGTATCAGGAGGGCGAAGAAATCTTCTACTACCTCTGCCTCTACAACGACAACTACCCGCAGCCCGCGATGCCCGCCGGCGTCGAGCAAGGCATCCTCGACGGCCTCTACAAGTTCCGCCCCGGCGCAACCGGCAAGGCGCACAAGGCCCACCTCATCGGTAGCGGCCCCATCATCAACAGCGCGACGCGCGCCCAGGAAATCCTCGAACGCTACAACGTCTCCGCCGATGTCTGGAGCGCGACGAACTACAAGCTCCTCCGCAACGACGCGCTCCGGTGCGAGCGTTGGAACATGCTTCACCCCACCGAGCCGGCGAAGAAGCCGCGCGTCACGGAGATGTTGGAAAAGGAGCAAGGCGTCTTCGTCGCCGTGTCCGATAACATGAAGATTGTTCCCGACCAAATCGCGCCGTGGGTCCCCGGTGGCCTCACCACGCTCGGCACCGACGGCTTCGGCCGCAGCGACACGCGTGAACGCCTCCGCCGCTTCTTCGAGGTGGACGCGGAGTTGACCGTCATCGCCACTCTCCACGCGCTCGCAAAGAAAGGTGCCATCGAACGCACTGTCGTCGCGCAGGCCATCAAGGATTTGAACGTGAACCCGGAAAAACTCGCGCCGGTGCTGCTCTGAAACTGACTTTCCCAACTGAGCCTCTCAATCTATGGACGTTAAACTCCCCAACCTCGGCGAAGGCGCCGACTCCGGCACCGTCGTCAACCTGCTTGTCAAAGCAGGCGACACCGTCACCGCCGGCCAAGGTCTCCTCGAACTCGAAAGCGAAAAGGCCGTCGCCACCATCCCCGCTCCGGCGGCCGGCGTGGTCGGCCAAGTCTTCGTGAAAGTCGGCGACAAGGTTAGCGTGGGCCAACGCCTCCTCGCCATTGGCGAAACTGGCGGTGTGGCTCCGGCCCCGGCTGCCGCGCCCGCCGCGAAGGCACCTGTGGCTGCGCAACCCGCTGTCGTCGAAGCCCCCGTCGCCGACCTTCCGCCCACGCAGCCCGGCGTGGAGCCGACCGCTTCGCCTTCCATCCGCCGCATGGCACGCGAGCTGGGCATTGACCTCACGCAGGTCCGCGCGAGCGAGCGCGGCGGACGCATCGTGATGAGCGACGTGCGCGCTTACATTGCGCGACTTCAGAGTTTGGCCGCTGCGCCGAAAGCCGCGCCCGCCGCCGCCGTGGCCGAGAAGCCCGCCGTGGAGAGCGTGGACTTCTCCAAGTGGGGCGAAATCTCGAAGAAGCCCATGTCCATGCTGCGCAAGGTCATCGCGCGCCGCATGACCGAGAACTGGAACGCCATCCCGCACGTCACCCAGTTCGACGAGGCGGACATCACCGCGTTGCTGGAACTGCGGAAGAAGTTCGCGCCCGCCTACGAGGCCAAGGGCACGCGGCTCACGCTGACGTCCTTCGCGCTGAAGGCCGTCGCCGCCACGCTCAAGAAGCACCCCATCTTCAACAGCTCGCTTGACGAGGCCGCCAACGAAATCGTGCTCAAGGAATACGTCCACCTCGGCCTCGCTGTGGACACCGACGCCGGACTCATCGTCCCCGTCCTCCGCGACGCGGACAAGAAGAGCCTGCTAGAACTGTCCAAGGACATCGAGGAGCTGGCGAAGAAAGCCCGCGACCGCAAGGTCTCCGGCGACGAGCTGAAGGGCGGCACCTTCACCATCTCGAACCAAGGCGGCATCGGCGGCGCGCATTTCACGCCCATCGTGAACAAGCCGGAAGTCGCCATCCTCGGCCTCGGCAAGGGCGCGCTGAAAGCCGTCGTGCGCGAGAAGCAAATCGTCCAGCGCATGATGCTCCCCCTCGCCATCAGCTACGACCACCGCGTCATTGACGGCGGTGCCGCCGCGCGGTTCACGGTGGATCTGCTCGCGGCCATCGAGGGCTTCGCGGAGAAGGATGTTGCCCTGTAAGCCAGCCACCGACTCAAACTCTTACCTCTTTCCCAAACATGGAACCGACCAAAACTGAAATCGTCGTTGTAGGTGCCGGCCCAGGCGGATACGCCGCCGCGTTTTACGCCGCTGACCTCGGCAAGAAGGTGATTCTCCTCGAGCGCGACCCCAAGCTCGGCGGCGTGTGCCTCAACCGCGGCTGCATCCCCTCCAAGGCCCTGCTCTACGCGGCTCACACCATCACCGGCGCGAAGGAGTCCGCCCATCGCGGCATCACCTTCGCCGCCCCCCAAATCGAGTTGGACAAGCTCCGCGCGTGGAAAGACTCCATCATCGCCAAGCTCTCCGGCGGCATCACCCAGCTCGCGTCGAAACGCGGCGTCACCGTCATCCACGGACGCGGTTACTTCGAAGGCTCGAATACCCTCCGTGTCGAGACCGAGGCCGGCCAGCAGTTCATCGCCTACGACCACGCCATCGTCGCCGTCGGCTCCAAGCCCGCGCTGCCGAAGGCCTTCGACCTCGGCAACCCGCGCGTGATGACCTCCACCGAGGCGCTGGAGATTGAGGAGATTCCCGAGAAGCTGCTCGTCATCGGCGGCGGCTACATCGGCATGGAACTGGGGACCGTCTACGCCGCGCTCGGCAGCAAAATCACCGTCATCGAGGCGCTCGACAGCATTCTCCTCGGTGCCGACCCCGACCTCGCGCGGCCCGTGATGGCTTACGCGAAGAAAAATTTCTCCGAGGTGCGCGTGAAGGCGAAGGTCCTGAAAATGTCCACCGCCGGGAAGCAGATCAAAGTCATCTCCGAGCACGAAGGCCAGCAGAAGGAAGAACTCTACGACCGCGTCCTCGTCTCCGTGGGCCGTTCGCCGAACAGCGAAGACCTCGGCCTCGAGAACACCAAGGCCAAGCTCGACGAAAAGGGTTTCCTCGTGGTGAACGACAAGCAGCAGACCAGCGACCCCGCCATCTACGCCATCGGCGACATCGCGGGCGGCGTGATGCTTGCGCACAAGGCCTCGCGCGAAGCCCGCACCGCCGTGGAAATCATCACCGGCGAGGCGACCGGCACGGACAAAGCCATCATCCCCGCTGTCGTCTTCACCGACCCCGAGGTCGCGTGGTGCGGCCTGACCGAGGCTGAGGCGAAGGCCAAAGGCATCGAAATCAGCGTGGCGAAATTCCCATGGGGAGCGAGCGGGCGCGCGCTCACCTTTGACCGCACGGACGGCATGACCAAGCTCATCATTGACCCTGCGACCGAGCGCGTGCTGGGCGTGGGCATCGTCGGCCACGGCGCGGGCGAACTCATTGCCGAAGGCGTGCTCGCCGTCGAGATGGGCGCGACCGCGAAGGACCTGTCCCTCTGCGTCCACCCGCACCCAACCCTCTCCGAGACCTTGATGGAATCCGCCGAAGTCTTCTACGGCCACGCCACCCACGTCTTCGCGCGGAAGAAGTAGCCGCGGGCTCACTTCATCGGACCAGCGCTTCCGACTGACAGTGCCGTGCGGCCGCTCGACGGCTGCTTGCTTAGGGCGGCGACGCAACGACCCGCGCGGAATCGCAGCGGGGCGCCCCGCTTCAGAACTTCACCGTCATCTGCCCGGCCAGAAGCTGTTCCCCCTGCTGCCCCGGCCCGTTCTCATGGAGGATGCTGTATTGCAGCTTCCCTTGGAGGTGGCGGGTGAAGCGGTAGCCCAGCGCGGTGTCCACCCGGATGACGTTCCGGTCCCAATGCTGCGACTCGCCCGTCGCGTCCGGCACGGTGCCGAAGAGCTGCTGGTTCCAGCGGAGGGCGGCGAAGAGGTTGGGTGTGAACTTATATTTTCCCTCGATGAAATAGGTGAACGTGTCCGCATTGCCGACGTTCGGCACTTGGAAACGGGCCACCATCGCCTCGCCCCAGACCTGCCAGCCGTGGTGCGCCCACGAGACGTCCGTCCCCAGAGTCGTCTGGCGATAACTGCTGCGGCCCCGGCCTATGGGGACGAGGCTCGCCTCAGCCGCCGGGAGCAGATAGGCCCCGTGACTGGCGGACGCGCCATAGTTCCATGCGGCGCTGGGAGTATGGCCGAGGCGCGCGGAGAAGGTCGGGTTTCGCCAGCCTTGGTCCTGCGCGTCCCACGCGGTCGGGCGCGAGGAGATGGAGGCGTTCTTGAACTCGCAGGCATAGTCGAACAGCTCCACCTTACCGAACACGCTCGCCCCGCTGGTATAAGCCGGTCCCCAGACCACCGGCAGCCACGTCGCCTTCTGGTCCGGCAAACTGCGGCGCCCCAAGAACCCAGCTCGCGAGGGCGGCGCAGCCTGATCTGTGATGGTGGTGACGTTCTCGTAGGCCAGCGGGGCGGTGATGAAGGGATTGTGCCACGAGTCGTGCCGCTCCACCCACTTGCCGAAGACGGTCGCGAACTTCCCCGCCTGCACATTCACCCGTCCGTCCGCCCACGGCGTCCAGCGCAGGAGGTATTCGTCGAAGCGGCCTTCGCCCTCGGGCACCGCGCCTGGGTCAAAGCCCCGGTCGGCCCGGAACTGAACCAGCGTGTAGAACTGCGCGCCCAGATGGGCATCGAGGAAGAGTGAGAGGCGCGGGCTGAACAGGTCTTGGTTCCCAAAGATCAAGCCCGGCGGGCGCTGGTCCACGAAGTAACCTTCCAAGTCCACCAGCCCGCTGAGGTCCGCGCGGAGCCATCCACCCGGCGATTGGTAACTCAACGCATCGCCGAGCCGTTGGAGCAGAGCCTCTTGGGCGGCGGTGAACTGCGCCGCAACGAGCAGCACGAGGAGGGAAACCATGGCCCGCCGGCAGCCGCGATTCTGGCCCTTGAATCCAGTAGGGCCACGCTGCTGCGCGGCCTCGGTTGGCTGGGGCATGCGGAGGCCAACCAGCAGGTCGGCCCGACTAGGTTCAGGGGGAGGCACAGGGAACGAAGTTTTCATGCGGGAGGGACGCCGGACGGCGGCGTGAGGCGGACGGCGAGGAGCTTGTAGGCGAGGGTGGCGTCGCTAAAACCTTTGAGCTGCACGGGGTCCATGGCTTGGACGGTGATGCGATCGCCGAGTTGGTCGCGGGTGGTGGGGCCGAGGACGATTTCGCCCCGGCCGGCAATGCTACAGAGGCGGGCGGCGAGGTTCACGCGTTCGCCCAGGACGGTGTAGTTGGAGCGGTTGGCGCTGCCCATGTTGCCGGCGAGGACTTGGCCGGTGGCCAGGCCGATGCCCATTTGGATTTGGTAGCGGGAGGTTTGGTTGAGTTGGGCACGGGCGGCGAGCATTTGCTCGGCGCAACGGACGGCGTTGAAGGCGTCGTCCCCGTAGCTCTTCGGGGCACCGAAGAGGGCCATGATGGAATCGCCGATGAACTTATCGACGACTCCGTGATGCTCGGTGACGACCTGGGTGAGGATGGTCATGTGTTCGTTGAGGAGGGCGATGACTTCGGCGGGGTCCATGTTCTGGGTGAGGGCGGTGAAGCCGCGGATGTCACAGAACATGACGGTGGTCTCGCGGAGTTCGCCGCCGAGGGCGATCTTGCCGTCGAGGAGCTGCTGGGCGACGTCTTTGTCGGCAATGGTGTGGAGGATGGAGTGATACTTCTCTTTGAGGGCGAGGTCGGCGGCCATTTCGTTGAAGGATTTGGCGAGGCGTCCGAGGTCGTCTTTGCCCCGTTCCGGGAGGTGGATGGCGAAGTCGCCAGCGCTGATCTGCTCGGTGGCGCGGACGAGTTCGCGGATGGGGACGGAGAGGCCGTGCGCCAGCAGCAAGCTCACGATGAGCGCGCCCACCAACGCCGCGCCGCTGAAACCAAGGATCTGCGTGCGCAACTCCGCCTGCGCCTTGAGCGCGCTCTCCCACGAATAAAGCCCGATCTTGTAGGCCACCGGCAGGCGCGAGCCTTCGTTCAGCGCCGTGTAGAAGACGCGGTGCGGGATGTCGTGCAGGTTGACGATGAAGTTGTCGCGCGGCTCGGGATGCGCGCGAATCTCGTCGGAGAGCTGCTTGCTCAACTCGGCGCGGATTTCCGGGGGGATGGTGCGGGTGTAGAGCTTGCCCTCCAACCAGGTGCCGCTCTCGATGTCGCTCACGTCGCTGATGACCTGCTCGGAGGCGGCGAGGTCGAAGAACTGGATGCCGTAGGCCATCGCGCCGATGGTCTGGCCGGCGTCACGCACGGGGGTGACAATTACTTCCGTGAGCCGGTCGGCTCCCAGGTCGAGATAGCCGACCTGCTGGGACTCGAGTTTCGTCACCAGCGGGCCGAAGCGGGCGAGCCGCTCGTGGAAGCGCCGCCGGTCGGGGGCGAGTGCGGAGGAATGCTCGGGGATCGGCACGACCTTGCCCTCGGCATCAAGGAAGCCGAGGTAGGGCGTGGGCTTCACCGGGGGCGGCGGAGCGGGGCGGCTGCCGCCCTTCTTCGGCGATTCGGCCATTTTGGTTTCCATTTTGGCGGCTAGCTTTTCCGCTCCTTTGGGCGACTCCGTCAGTTTGACCGCCAGCCGCTCCGCCTGCTTGGCCTTCAGGGCGGGGGCTGGGCTCGGCGGGGCGGGTTGGGTGGGGGACGTCGCGGGCGGAGCGTTGGTGTCGGCACTGGAGATCTCTTCCTCCGTGCGGAGGATGATCTTCAACTCGTCGCGGGCGACGCTGTAGAGCTGGGTGGCTTCGCCGTCGCCCAGGGCGGCGATGACGCGCACGGACTTGGCAAGCCGTTCGCACTCGGCCTTGATGCTGCCGATGCGCAGTTCCTGCTCGCGCGGGATGTAGGTGATTTGCGCCTCAAGCTTGTCCTTGAAGAGCTTTTCGTAGGCGGCCTGCACGCGCTTCTGCGTGAGGTAAAGTGTCACGCCGGACACCGCGCCTACGACGAGCATCATGGCGAGGAGGAGTTTGAGGCGGAAGCTGAGGCGGGGCATGGGCGGCTAGGGGCCGGGGAAGTTGACGCGGGTGGTGACGCCGGGTTTCAGGTCCACGGGCTGTTCATGGGTGAGTTTGTCGTCCACCCAGGCTTTGAGTTTGAACTGGCCGGCGGGGAGGCCAGTGAGGCGATAGGTGCCGTTGGTGCTGGTCTTGGCGAAGTAGGGGGTGTCGAGGACGAGGACGGTGCCGCGCATGTGCTCGTGGATTTCGCAGTAAAGTTTGACGACGCCGGGGTGGTCGAAGGTGATGGCGGCGGGTTGTTCGTTCTTGAGGAATCGGCCGAGGTCGAAGCGCTTGGCCTTCGAGTAGGAGAAGACGTTGTGGTAGAAGTCGTCGCGGTTCGGGAACTCGACGCGGGTGCCCTTGCGGACGGCGAGCAGGCCGGGGCCGAACTGCATGCCTTGTTGGATGACTTGGACGGCGTTGGTGGCGGCCGGAGCGTCGGCGGGGAGGGGGGCGCCTTCGAGGAAGACGATGGCGGTGGGAGGTTCCGGGGCGAGTAGCGCACCGGCCGGGGCGGAGTAACGAGGGTTGAGTTTGGCGGGGGCGAGGGGCGGGGTGAGGGTGACGGTGCCTTCGACGGCGGCGGTGCTCTGCGCGGCGGCAGGGAGGGTGAGGAACAGCAGCAAGGCAAGGTGGCGGAAGGTGGTCATGGGGCGGGGGGAAAGCTGTTGTCTGGTGCGCGGAGGGTAGCGGTGAACCAGCGTATTTCAGCAAGAAACTTCGCAGACGCTCCCCACGACTCGACGTTGGCGGGACGGGTGTGTTACTAGACTTGGCGTGTCCAACACTGCTCTGCCCTTGCCGCCTGCCACTGCGTGAAACGGAACTGGTTTTACTTCCCGCTCGCGGGCTTGGTCGCGCTGGCGCTGCTGGTGTGGGTGAGCAAGCAGGCGTTCAAGTCGCTGGAGCCGATCGCGCCAAACCCTCCGACGGTTGAGAAGCAGGCCGCGTCCGCCGCGCCCGCCGTCGAGATGCACCGCTTTCCCGGCGTGGTCGGGCCAACGAACGTCTCGCACGTCCTCCCGCCCGTGCCCGCCGACTGGCGACGCTACAGCACGGGCGGCACGAATCGCCTCGCCATCCTGCTCACGGAAGCCGACTCCGCGTGGCTCGGCCTTGCGCACGGGCTGCGCAGCATCGGCGTGCCGTTCATCCTCACGACGAACACCGCACAGGCGCTCACGCACCGCGTCGTGTTTGTCTATCCGCGTTTGTCCGGAGCGGTGCGGACGGCCCCGGAGCTGCGCGCGCTGGCGGCGCATCCCCGGACGGGCGGGACGCTCATCGCCGCGAACGTGCTCGGCGGCGGCTTGGAGGAGTTGTTTGGTTTTAAGGAGGCGGTGCCTTCAGAGCGCCACTACGAAATCGGTTTCACGGTATCGCACGCGCTCACCGCTGGCTTCTCCCATCCGCGCGAACGCATCATCCGCGTGGCCGAGCCGAGCAACCCCGCCGCCATCGCCGGGAAGCATCACTACACGCAGCCCGCTGTGCCGCCGCTGGCCATTTACGAGGACGGCACCGCCGCGATTCTTCTGCGCCCGTGGGAAGCCGGTTACGCCTGCGCGCTGGGCTTCGACCCCGGCTACTTGCTCCTGCTCGGCCACAACAACCGCGAGGAAGGCATTTCGCGCGCCTACGTGAACCAGTTCGAGCCGTCGCTCGATGTGCTGCTGCGGCTGTTCAAGGAACTCTACCGCGCCACCGCGCCCGCGCCCGTCACGCTCGGCACCGTGCCGTTCGGACGGCAACTCCCCGTGCTCATCACGCACGACGTGGACTACACGCGCTCGCTGACGAACGCGCTGGCTTACGCCGAGTTCGAGGCGAGCGTCGGCGTGCGCGCGACCTACTTCACGCAGGTCAAATACCTCCGCGACTTCAACGACACCGCGTTCTTCAACGACACCGCGCCGCCCATCCTGCAACGCCTCCGCGCGCTCGGCCACGAGCTGGCCAGCCACACCATTTGCCACTCGCGAACCTTCGCGAAGTTCCCGCTGGGCACGGGCACGGAGCACTATCCCGATTACCAGCCGTTCGTCCGCACGCCCATCCTGACCATCGGCGGTTCGGTGTTCGGCGAGCTGCGCGTGAGCAAGTTCCTGCTGGAGAAATTCGGCGGGCAGGAAGTCGTCTCGTTCCGCCCCGGCCACTTGAGCAACCCCTACTCGCTTCCGCAGGCGCTCGTCGCCACCGGCTACCGCCACAGCTCGTCCGTGACCGCGAACGACTCGCTCACCCACCTGCCCTTCCAGCTCAACTACGACCGCCGCAGCGCCGCCGAGACGCCCATCTTCGAGTTCCCCGTGACCATCGAGGACGAGGAGAAGCCGCCGCTCGGCGAACGCGTGCAGGCCGCGCTGGACGTGGCCCGCGAGCTGGCCCGCTACGGCGGCTTGATGAACGTGCTCATCCACCCCGACATCACCGGGCACAAGCTTCAGTTCGAGCGCGACTTCATCACCGCGCTGAAACCCGTCGCGTGGTTCGGCACCGTGAACGACTTCGCGACGTGGTGGACCGCGCGCAACGAAGTCACCGTGGACGTGGAACTCTCCGCGAACTTCGCCGCCGTCACGCTCACCGCGCCGCAGCCGCTCAACGGACTGCCGCTGCAAGTGCCGGCGGGCTGGCGTGTCGAATCGGCCGAGCCCGCCGGCCTGAAACTCACCCCGGCCGCCACCGGCTGGGTTCTCGACCTAGTCCCGCCGAGCGCCCGGCTGTTCTTCCGGCGGTGAAACTCTTTTACACCCTCCTCGCCTCACCACTACAGTCCGCCCCACATTCAACATCCACTTATGCCCGACGCGCCCGCCCCCGCCCTCCAAGTTTCCGACACCGATGTCGCCGCCATTGACGCGATGCGCACCCTTCACGCGCAGCTCCGCGCCGAGGTCGCCAAGGTCATCATCGGCCAGGAGGCCGTCATCGAGGAGTTGCTCATCGCCATCCTCTCGCGCGGCCATGCGTTGCTGATGGGCGTGCCCGGCCTCGCCAAGACCACGATGGTCCAGGCCCTCTCCGAGGTGATGAGCCTCCAGTTCAACCGCATCCAGTTCACGCCTGACTTGATGCCCAGCGACATCACCGGCACGGACATCTTGCAGGACACGGACTCTGGCAAGCGCGCCTTCGTTTTCCTCAAAGGCCCCGTGTTCGCCAACATCGTGCTCGCGGACGAAATCAACCGCACGCCGCCCAAGACGCAGTCCGCGCTGCTCGAAGCCATGCAGGAGCACAAGGTCACGGCCAGCGGCAAGATCTTCAAACTGCCCGAGCCGTTCTTCGTGCTCGCCACGCAAAACCCCATCGAGCAGGAAGGCACTTATCAACTCCCCGAGGCGCAGCTCGACCGCTTCATGTTCTTCATCCACGTCCACTACCCGACGATGGAAGAGGAGCGCCAGATTGCCCGTGCCACGACTGGAGCCGCCCACGCCAAGCTGGAAAAGCTCATCACCGGCGAGCAGGTCATCGCCTTCCAGCAGCTCATCCAGCGCGTGCCTGTCCCCGACCACATTTACGACACCGCCGTGGACCTCGTCCGCATGACCCGCCCAGCCGACGTCTCCGCGCCCGCGTGGATTAAGAAATGGGTGACGTGGGGTGCCGGCCCCCGCGCCGTGCAATATCTCATCCGTGGCGCGAAGGCCCACGCCGTCCTGAACGGCAGCTACCTCGTCCGCATGGAAGACATCGAAGCCGTCGCCCAACCCGTCCTGACGCACCGCATTCTGACGAACTTCCAGGCACAGACCGAAGGCATGACGAGCCCGAAGATTATTGAGCGGCTGCTAGCGGAATTGCGGGGGAGGAAGTAAAGCGTGGCTGAGGAGAAACCCCATTCGTTCCTCGACCCGCAGGTGCTCGCGCAGCTCGCGCACCTGCCGCTCGTGTCGCGTTTCGCGATGGAGGGCAGCGTCTCCGGCCACCACAAGAGCCCGCATCGCGGCTCCAGCGTCGAGTTCGCCGAGTATCGCAGCTACGTGCCGGGCGATGACCTGCGCCGACTCGACTGGCGCGTGCTGGGCCGCACCGACCGCTACTACATGAAGGAGTTCGAGGCGGACACGAACCTCCGCTGCTGTCTCATCCTCGACGCCAGCGCCTCGATGGCCTTCGCGGGCAAGACCGGCCCGAGCAAGTTCGCCTTCGCCCGCCAGCTCGCCGGCACGCTCGCCTACCTCGCTGTGCAGCAGGGCGACGCCGCCGGCCTCTACTGCGTCGGAGAAAACGCTTCGCCCGAACTCCCGCCGCGCCGCAACCCCGCGCACCTTCAGGAAATCCTCAACGCCCTCGAAAGCCTCGAACCACGCGGCCCCACCACCATCCTCCGCGCGCTCCACGACCTCGCCGAGAAAATCCGGCGCCGCGCGCTGGTCATCGTGTTCTCCGACTTCTTCTGCGAGCTGGAGCCGCTGCTCGGCTGCCTGCAACACCTCCGCTTCCAGAAGCACGACCTCGCCGTGTTTCACCTGCTCGACCGGATGGAGATGGAGTTCAAGTTCGACCGCCCGCTGCGCTTTCAGGATTTGGAAAGCCCCTTCAGCCTCGTGACCGAGCCCGCGATGGTGCGCGACGAATACCTCCGCGCCTTCGACGCCCACCGCGCCCGCCTCCGCCAAGCTTGCCTCGAATTCAACGCCGACTACCGCGAAGTCGTCACCGACCAGGAGCCCGGCAAGGTGCTGGCCGACTTCCTTACCGAGCGCGCGCAGCAAGTCGGCGCACACTGACGCGGACACTGGACAGACCGGTTGCCAGAATCATCCCCGCCAACTAGGTTCACGCCATGACTGCCATTGCCGCCGAACTGGACAAGAAGTTGCAAACGCTCGACCCGGAAACGGCCGCCTACGTGGAGCAACTCGTGCGCGAAGCGATGCGCCAGGCTGAGATGAAGACTGCCGCCTCCCACTGGCCGCCAGATTTCTGGGATAAGGTCCGCGCCGACTGGGGCAACGAACCGTTCGAGCGCCCGCCGCAAGGTGAGTTCGAGAAGCGTGAGGAGTGGTGATGGCGTGGCTGCTCGACACCAACATCTGGATTCTACATCTGAAGAATCCGGGCGGTCCGATTGAACAACGGATACTGCGCTCCCGGCCAGCCGACTTGGTCTTGTGTTCTGTTGTGAAGGCCGAGTTGTGGCACGGGGCTCAGAAGTATGAGCGGCGCGAACGGAGGCTGGCGGCATTGGATGCTGTGTTCAGACAATTCGTCTCCCTGCCCTTCGATGACGTCGCCGCCCGACACTACGCGAGCATCCGCCACCATCTCGAATCGCGTGGCCAAACCATCGGCCCGAACGACCTTCAGATTGCCGCCATTTGCCGCGCCGACGACCTGACATTGGTGAGCACCAACACCAGTGAGTTCGGACGCGTGCCGGGTTTGCGGGTGGAGGACTGGACCAAGGACCAGGTGTCACAGCCAGCGAAGGACTCATGAGCCACTGCGCCCCCATCTTTGCGTGCCACGCGTTTCCGATTCCGCTTGGGCCGTGGGCTGCGTTCAACACATGTGCAATCGGCATGTTTCCCGGGCTTCAAATGCTGATGTCGAGATGCTTTCCGAAGCTGCGAATACTGCCTGCGATTCTGGCGTGCGGTTGGATTTGTGTCTGGCTCTTTGATGGCTTGCGGAGTCGTTGGGGATTGGATTGGGTGCATCTCTCTGAAGTTCTGTTCCCCAGTTCCATCCCAGTTTTCGCACTGCTCGTGGTAATGTTCTTTGAACATTTTGCCGGACGCTGCTCGTTCCCACCTGGCCAATCGGCAATCGGCAATCGGCAATCGGCAATTCCATGACCTTCCTCCAACCCTTCCTCCTCTGGGGCCTGCCGCTGGTCTTGGTGCCGGTCGTCATCCACCTTATCAACCGCCTGCGCCACAAGCCGCAGCCGTGGGCGGCGATGATGTTCCTCCTTCAGGCCACGCGCGCCTCGACCAGTCACGCCAAGCTCCGCCAGTGGCTCGTCCTGCTCTTCCGCACGCTCGCCGTCCTCGCGCTCGTGCTCTTCATCGCGCGACCGCTCGCCGGCGGCTGGCTCGGCTGGACGCTCTCGCCCGCGCCCGATGTCATCGTCATCGTGCTCGACCGCTCGGCCAGCATGGAGTCGCGCCTCGCCGGGCAAACTGTGACCAAGCGCGAGCAAGCCGTGAAACTCCTCGCCGAGGCCGCGCGCGAATTTCAGGACAAGTCCCACCTCGTCCTGCTCGACTCCGCCACCCGCATCCCGCAGCAGCTCGCCAGCGCAAAATCTCTCCTCGAACCCACGCTCACCGGCCCCACCGACACCGCCGCCGATTTGCCAACGCTGCTTCAGCTCGCCCACAACTGGCTCGTCGAGAACCGCGCCGGGGCCGCCGAACTCTGGCTCGCCTCGGACTTGCAGCGCAGCAACTGGCTCCCCGACGACGAGCGCTGGAAGGCCGTCACCGCCCAGCTCGGCAAGCTCCCGCAAGGAATCCGCGTCCGCCTCCTCGCCTTCGATGACGACCGCGAGCCGAACACCTCCGCCACGCTCGCCGAGGTCTTCCGTCGCGCCCGCCCGGACGGCGCGGAGCTGAACCTCGCGCTCGACCTCGCCCGCAACGCTCCCGCCGGCAGCAGCCCCGCGCACTTCCCGCTCGCCCTCACGCTCAACGGCGTGAAGTCGCAGACCGAACTCGACATGGACGGTGCGGCGCTCCGTTGGCGGCACAAGGTGGACCTCGGCGCGGCGAAGGGTCTCGGCTGGGGCGCGCTCGAACTTCCCGCCGACGCCAACGTCCGCGACAACTCAGCCTATTTCGTCTTCGGCTCCGACTCTGCGCTCCGCGCCACCGTCATCAGCGACCAGCCCGCGCTCATTCGCAACGCCCAGCTCGCCGCGCTCTCGCCCGCTACGCGCCAGCCTGCCGAGGTGCTCACGCCCGCCGCCTTCGCCGAGCGCACCGGCTCCGACGCCACGCTCCTCATCTGGCACGCGCCGCTTCCCGATGCCGCCGGGGAGAAGCGTCTGCGCGGCTTCATCGAGGAGGGCGGTGCCGTGCTCTTCCTCCCGCCCGGCCGCACCGACACGGGGAAATTTCTCGGCTTCGGCTGGGCCGACGCGCAACCCGCGCCCGCCGACAAGCCCTTCAAGGTCGCCAAGTGGGAGCAGCAGGAAGGCCCGCTCGCGAAGACTGACGAAGGCCTGAGCCTCCCGCTCGCCGACCTCGACATCACGCGCCGCCAGCCCATCACCGGCGAACCCACCGCGCTCGCCACCTTTGCCGACGGCTCGCCGCTGCTCACGCGTCGCGCGCTGGGGAAGGGCCAGTTCTTCTTCTGCGCCACCGTCCCGCACGACGACTGGTCCACCCTCGGCGACGGCCCCGTCCTCGTGCCGATGCTGCAACGCCTCCTCCAAACCGGCGCGCGTCGCCTGAATCAGGAGACCATGGTCGCGTGCGGGGAACTCAGCGCCCTCGACCGCGCGAAGCAATGGACCTCCGCCGACGGCTCCACCGGCAAGAACATCGCCCTCAACGCCGGTATCTACCGCGCCGGCGAACGTCTCCTCGCCGTCAACCGCCCGAGCGCCGAAGACGACCGTGCCCTCCTCGAACCCGCCGTCGCGAAAAAGCTTCTTGGCACCCTGCCCTTGCAACTCCTCCAAGAGCGCACCGCCCGCAGCGACGCGTTGCAGGGAGAAATCTGGCGCATCTTCCTTCTCGGCATGCTCGCCTTCCTCTTCCTCGAAGCCTGGCTGGTGCTGCCAAACAAGAAACCCACTGACGCCGATCCACTCGGGGCTTCCGACCGCGCGCTAGTGGACGTGACGTAGTTATGTTGTCGGAGTCGTGAGCCGACTGAGCCAAGTGTCGGCGCAAAGTTCGCTCGGTGCGCTCCGAACCAAGCGAAACAAATCCGGGATTGCCCCCGTCTAGCCACCCAACGAAAGTAAGCACACGTATGAAACACATCTTCCTGACCTTGCTCGCCAGCACCGCGCTCGCCCTCGCGGCGGAGAAGAGCTTCCCCGCTCACTGGGGCCAGCCGCCACAAATCCAGACACAAGACTACCGCGACCTTCCCGGAGGCTACGGGAAAGGCAGCTCGACTCTGGGAAATTGGATTGCCGCCAACTTGCAGAAGGACCAACTCGCCCAAGCCAGCGGCGGCAAGCCTGTCGCCGCGCCTGCCGCGAAGGCCATCTACTCGCAGGACTTCGAGCAGACCGACGTGGACAAAGTCCCCGACGGCATGCTCGTGCTGGACGGCGGCTTCGCCGTGAAGCAGGCCGGCGGCGGCAAGGTGCTGGAACTGCCCGGCGACCCGCTCGAAACCTTCGGCATCCTGTTCGGCCCGACCGAGAAGGATGGCCTCTGCGTCTCCGCGCGCATCCTGGGCACGGGCAAGGGTCGGCGTTTCCCGGTGCTCGCCGTGGGCCTCAGCGGAGTGGGCGGCTACAAACTGCAAGTCTCGCCCGCGAAGAAGTTGCTCGAACTCTACAAAGGCGAGGACATGAAGGCCTCAGCACCGTTCGACTGGCAGAGCGGCAAGTGGGCACACTTCAAGTTCCAGGTCCGCCCCGCCAAAGCCGGCGAGTGGCAGGTGGAAGGCAAAGTCTGGGCCGAAGGCACGCCCGAGCCGGCCGCGTGGCAAATCAACTTCACCGAGACCACTGCGCCGACGCCGGGCCGCCCGTCCATCTGGGGCCTGCCCTTCTCCGGCACGGCGATTCAGTTCGATGACTTGGCGGTGACACCCGCGAAGTGATTTTCCCCGGCTGATACCAACGATTTTATCCGTGTCATCCGCGTCATCTGCGGGCAACCTTTTCCAACAAATGAAAACCAAACTATTCCTCGCGTTGGCCTTGACCAGCCTTCTCCTCACCGCCACCCAAGCCGCCGACTACGCGCCGAAAGTCGGCCTCCAGTCGTGGACTTGCCGCAACATGAAGTTCGACGAGGTCGTCGCCTTCGCCGAGAAGAACGGCCTCAAGCACCTCCAAGCCATCGGCAGCCACATCAACCCCACCGGTTCCCTCGAAGAAGCGAAGGCGAAGAAAGCCATCCTCGATGCGAAAGGCATCAGCTTCTACACCTTCGGCGTCGCCGGCACCTCGGCAGACAAGGAGCAGAATCGGAAGCTCTTCGTCTTCGCCAAGGCCATGGGCATCAAGGTCATTGTCGTCGAGCCGAAGAATGACAAAGCGCTCTGGGACGGCCTCGAAGAGTTGGTTAAGGAATACGACGTCAAGCTCGCCATCCACAACCACGGCAAGGATTCAGTCTATGGCACGCCGGAGAAGGTCTGGTCCGTCCTCAAGGACCGCGACGCGCGCATCGGCGTGTGCATGGACGTGGGCCATCTCACTGGCGCGGGCTTCGACGCCGGCAAAGAATTCGTCGCCTACAAAGGCCGCGTGCATGACATCCACCTCAAGGACAAGAAGACCGAGAAGACCGCCGACGGTAAGTCCGTCATCCTCGACGTCATGGTCGGCACCGGTGACGCGAACTACAAAGGCCTGCTCGCCGAGCTGAAGAAAGCCAAGTGGGACGGCGTAATGGCCATCGAGACGGACAACGGCACCTACGCCAAGGAGCCGAGCGAGTTCGTGGCCGGGGCCATCAAGTTCGTGAAGGACAACGCGAAGTAGTCTCGGCTGCCGGCCTCCGCAGCGCGTAAGCCATCGCGATGGTCAAGAAGCGGACGAAAGTTCCGCTTACGTAAGCCTGTTGTGTGGCGGAGTTCGGGCTGGGCGGGCTGTTTGCACAAGCCAAGGATCGCTCTCGGAAGGCTTGAGACAGCTCCAGGAAGGCTTAGAACAGCTCACGGAAACCTTAAATCAGCTCTCGGAAGGCTTAAGACGGATCTCGGAAGACTTGAGTCAGCTCTCGGAAGACTTAAGACAGCTCTCGGAAAGCTTGGGTATTCGGGGAATTTCATGGCTAACTTGGGGTGAACTGGGAATGAGCTATGAGGAAAAGCGCGTGCGAGCGCCTGGCTTTCATGCCTGAGCGCTCTGCGGGTTGGTGATCCCAGCGCTGCGCGTC
>JBDKJY010000032.1:0-76433 GCA_039796295.1 Verrucomicrobiota bacterium | reverse complement strand
TGCGCTCGGATCGCTACGCTCGCCTTCGCTCCGCCTCACCCCAAAGGGGTGAAGCTGGAGGGAAGAAAGACAAATTACAGAAGCAGGTTTACACCGGCTCTTCTGAGCGTCCTCTACGTGTCGCGCGTGGTCTCGAACAACAAGGTTTACGGCAGCCTGGGCATGGTGCCGGTGGTGATGATTGGCCTCTATTTCTCATGGACCATTCTGCTCTTCGGCGCGCAGGTGGCCTACAGCTTCCAGAACCGCCGCGTCTATTTTCAGGAGCGACAGGTGGAAGGTTTGGACCAGCAGAGCCGCGAGTTTATCGGGCTGCGGCTCATGGTGGAAATCGCCCGGCGCTTCCTCGTCGGGGAGAAGCCGGTGTCCGGCGCGGCACTGGCGGAGTTGCTGGGTGTCCCGACCAGCACGGCGGGGAAAATCCTCCAAGCACTCGTCAACGCGCAGTTGCTGGCAGAGAACCCACAGGGCGAAGTCGCCTACCTGCCTGCGCGGCCCTTGGAAAAGATCACCTGCCACGATGTCTTGCATGCGCTCCGCACGAGCGGCAACGGTGACGTGGCCACGCGCGACGACCCCACACGCGCGCTGGTGCGCGCCCACTACGAACGCTTTCAAGCCGTGACGCAGGCAGCGGCAGGCAACGTGACCCTAGGCCGTTTGGCGGCCGAAGCCGCGGCCCCGCCAACTGGACCCACGGCGTGAGTCGGTCGGTTGCTGGAAGGCAGAGGCGAGCCCCTCGGTGACGCGCACATCGAGGATGCTGTGGAGCCAGAAGGCGTGCCAATCCACGTTGACCGGGGCGCGGGAAAAGCCCTCGACGACGCTCGCGGCGAGCGCAATGCGGCGTAACTCACGCTGGCCGAGACGAAGGAGCGCTTCGGACAGAGTGGCCACCGGCTGATCGCCTTGAGCGGCACTGCTGGCGGCGCGCAAGCAACGCGTGGCGAGGCCGGGGTCCAGCGCGATGACGGCTTCCAGGTCCGCCAGCGAGGCGTTGGGGTCCTGGGTGAGGGTGGCGAGTTTCAGCGCGGCGGCGGAGAAGGACGGGACGGCGGCTTGGGTCGCGAGTAGGGCGAGCACGCGCTTGCTGATCCACGCGCGGGCGGGGTCGGCGGGTTAGAGGTAGGCGGCGAGTTTGTTACCGGGGGATTTGCTGACGGGTTCGGGCTGCGGTTCCACCCGGGCGGACGGGGCTTTTGGCGAGACATCCGGGACGGAGCGGTTTGTGGATTCGGCAACGAGGGCCGGGTCCCCGGCTCCGCACGCGACCGGCTCCGCGCTGCTGGGCCCCGACTGCCAGTAGCACCAGACTCAACACGACCACTGTTAGGGCGAAGAGGATCACGCGGCCTGGGGGTGAGAGTTTCGCGGACCATAGCTGTTATTGTCGTTGGCCGACCGCGGCACTCGCTGGTCGGCCAACCAGCGTGTCACCCGGCGGGTAATGAATTGGCAAACGTCGGTGCTTACTCTTAATACTCTCCCTGTGCTTCGGCACCGTTCGTCATCAACTAAAGCTGTTCGGAGCACATTCTTGAGTCGTAAATGAAAAGCGCCATTACCATCTCCCTCGTCTCCGAAGCGCGCGGCGGTCCGTTTGTTTATTGGGACGACCTTGCCGCCGGATTCGCCGCCGCCGCCAAGCACGGTTTCGATGCGGTCGAGATTTTTCCGCCTGCCGCCAATGCCGTTTCCATCGGCACGGCGCGCGAACTCATGGAGAAACATTCGCTCAAGGTCGCCGCCGTGGGCACGGGCGCGGGCTGGGTGAAACACAAGCTCCGCCTCACCGACCCCGACCCCGCCGTGCGGGCGAAGGCTCGCGAGTTCATCTACGGCATCATCAACCTCGCCGGCTACCTCGGCGCGCCCACGATTATCGGTTCGATGCAGGGCCGCTGGGACGGCGCGGTGTCGCGCGATCAGGCACTCGCGTGGCTGGCAGAGGAGTTGACGGCCCTCTCCGAACGCGCCGCCGCCCACGGCCAAGTGCTCCTCTACGAACCCCTGAACCGCTACGAGACGAACCTGCTCAACCGCAACGCCGACGCCGTCCAGTTCGTCACGCAACACGGCCTGAAGAACGTGCGGCTGCTCTGCGATCTCTACCACATGAACATCGAGGAGCAGAACCTCGCCGAGTCCCTGCGCCAGACCGGCGCGCTCGTGGGTCACGTCCACTTCGCGGACTCGAACCGCCGCGCCATCGGCCTCGGTCACACGGACGCCACGCCCATTGCCTCCGCGCTGCGGGAGATCGGCTACACCGGCTACCTCTCGGCGGAGATTCTACCGTTGCCCGACGCGGACACGGCAGCGGCGCAGACGATGGTGAGCTTCCGCAAGCTGACCGCTGATAGCTGACCGCTTCCTTCCCATGCTCAAAACCCAACTCCTCCACCCCGACATCCTCCGCATCTGCGCGCAGGCCGGCCACCACGCGAAGATTCTCATCGCCGACGGCAACTACCCGGCCTCAACCAAGAAGGGGCCGAACGCCGAGCTGGTCTGCCTGAACCTCGCGCCCGGTTGCGTAACAGTGACGCAAGTGCTCCGCGCGCTCCTGAGCGCCGTGCCCGTGGACTTCGTGAACACGATGGGCATACCCGCCGATGACAGTTACGCCAAGTTCGGCGAGCCCCCCGCGTGGGCCGAGTTCCGCACGATCGCGCAGGAGGCTGGCCTCACGGCGAACATCGAACCCATCTCCAAGTGGGATTTCTACAAACACGTCGAATCGCCCGACCACGTGCTCACCATCCAGACCGGCGACCAGGCGCTCTGGGCGAACGTGCTGCTCACGCTCGGCTGCCGGACGAACTAGTTTTGAACCACAGAGGGGAAATCAATGCCAAACGCGGTGCTGTCTCCCCCTGTCTCCCGTCTCTGCGTCCTCTGTGCCTCTGTGGTGAAATTGTCTAGCTCATGAAAACGAAGCCCCGCATCGGCACCGTCGGCGAGTTGAAGTTCACCGTCGCGCAGGAGCACGTCATCGACTTCGCCACGGGCGGGATGCCGGCGGTGTTGAGCACGCCGCGACTCGTCGCGCTGGTGGAGCGCTGCGCGCGTGAGTCGCTCTATCCGTTCCTCAACGACAACGAGCGCACCGTCGGCGCGGAGATTGAAATCCGCCACCTTGCCCCCACGCCGCTGGGCCAGCCCGTGACCATCACGACGCGTGTCATCGGCACCGAAACGCGCACGGTGGATTTCCAGTTCGAGGTGCGCGACGCCCACGAGGTCATCGCGCGTGGCTTGCACAAGCGCGCCGTCATCACCGTCGAGAGTTTCGCAAAGCGGGTGGCGCGCAAGACGGTCGGATGAACTGATTGGAGCCACGGATGAAACAAGGATTGAACACGGAAGCGGTTTCGCGTCGGGGATTTCTCCAGCGCAGCGGGCTCGCGGCGACTGGGGCGGCACTGCTTCAAACAGGGGAAGACATCCTTGCCCAAGTCGCCGGCGAGCGCCCGCCGCGCGCGGAGGGCGTCACCGTCATCAACCCGCGCAGCCGCGTGCCCGTCGGCCTCATCATTGATGACTCGACGTGTCTGGTGAACCTGAACCGCTTCGCCATGCCGCAGTTCAACGAGGTCTATCTCGGCGCGAAGGAAGTCTATCAGCGCAACTGGCGCGAGTGGCCGGTGGAGATTCCCGACAGCTTCGTGCGCAAGTTCGGCGAGTGGGCGGTGGGCGCTGGCGTGAAGGGCAAATACAGCGTCGTGCCCTATCCCGCTTGCGTGGGCCGGCTCGACCGCGGCCTGCCCGGCTGGTCCAAGCGCGAGTTGGACGATAGCTTGAAACTCGTCCGCGAGCTGTTGCTACCGAGCTGGGACATCCACCCCGAGATGGTCACGCACACGCGCGTCATCGACCTCAAGACCGGCCATCCCTACCCGGAGCTGACGCCGAAGTTCATGGAGAACTGGGAGTGGACCACGGGCCGCAGCTCGGACGAAATCGCCGCTTACATGGCCTACGCGCTGCGCATCCTGAAGGAGGTCGGCCTGCCGTGCGAAGGCATCACCACACCCGGCGGATTCGGCAAGAAGGCCCGTCCGCAGATGGCGCTGGCCACCTTCCAAGCCGTGCGCGACGTGTTCGGCGCGGAGATTCCCAACTACTTCACCGACCTGACCACCGAGGGTGACATGAGCGTCGCGCCGCTCGTGCTCAATGCTTCTGGCCTCGACGGCCCCGACCCGCGCTGCGTGGTTTATGTGCCCGGCTGCACCGGCGACTGGACCGCCGGCTGGGACTGCACGAACCCCGTCGGCGCGGACAAGTTCATCACGGCGGACGGCAAGGGCGGGCGCATGGTGGAGGTCATCCAACGCAGCGAACCGGCGCTCATGTTCGGACACTGGACCGGCATTTACTTCAATGGCTACGAGGTCGGCTTCAAAATCCTTCAGGAGGTCGTGAAGCGTTTGCACGCGCGCTTCGACAACCTGCATTGGATGAAGAACAGCGAGGTCTCGCGCTACTGGGCCGCGAAGGAACTCACGCGCATCGAGCGCACCGGCAACACCGTGAAGCTCCGCGCCCCCTACGCCTGCCCGGACTTCACCCTCCGCATCGCCGCTCGGCCGCAGAAGCCTCCGCAACTCCGCATCGCTGCGGACTCCAAGCCGCTCACCGAAGTCGCAAACCCTCTCAAGCTCCAGCCCGGCACCTGGTGCCGCGACGCCGACGCCACACTCATCTGCTTCTCCCTGCCAAAGGGAGCCTCTCAACTGGACCTCACCTGAGCACCGCCTTCGTTCTGAACACTGAACACTGCACACTGATTACTACCCCCATGCTCACCCGCCCCCTCGGTCAAACCGGCCTCCATCTCCCCATCCTCAGCTTCGGCGCGTCCTCACTCGGCGCGGAGTTCCGCAGCGTGAAACTCGACGAAGCGCTCGACAGCGTCCGCGTCGCGCTGGACTGCGGGCTGAACTTCATCGACACCTCGCCCTTCTACGGTCGCGGCATGAGCGAGGTGCTGCTGGGCATCGCGCTCAAGGGCGTTCCCCGCGACAGCTACACGCTCTGCTCTAAACTCGGGCGCTACGACCTCACGCACTTCGACTTCAGCGCCAGGCGTGTCGCCGAGAGCGTGGACGTGAGCCTGCACCGCCTCGGCACCGACCACCTCGATATCATTCTCTGTCACGACATCGAGTTCGTTCCGATGCAGCAGATCGTGGACGAAACGATCCCGGCGCTGCGGAAGATTCAGCAGACCGGCAAGGTGCGTTTCATCGGCTTCAGTGGCTACCCGATGAAGATTTTTAAGTTCATCTGCGACCAGACCCCCGTGGACTGCGTGCTCTCTTACAACCAATACACGCTCCAAAACACGCGCTTCGCCGACGAGGCCGTCCCGTATCTGAAGGCCAAGGGCGTGGGCGTGATGAACGCCGGCCCGTTCAGCGCGCGCCTGCTCACCAACGCCCCGCTCCCCGCGTGGCTCAAGGAACCCGAAGCAGTGAAAGCCGCCGCCCGCGCCGCCGCCGCCCACTGCGCCAGCAAGGGCGTGGACATCGCGAAGCTCGCGCTCCAGTTCAGCCTCGCGAACCCCGACATCGCCACGACCGTCAGCGGTAGCGCGAACCCGGCCAACATCCGCAACTGGGCCAAGTGGGCCGCCAAGCCGCTCGACCAACAACTCCTCACCGAAGTCCAAGCCATCTTCGCCCCCGTAAAGAATCTCGGACACAAAGAGGGCTTGGCGGAGAACAACTGATCCTCCCACCCGCAGATGCTTCGCTTCCTGTCTGTTCCCACCGCGCTGTGCGTCACGCTGCTGTTTGCAGCGGGGCAGATAGGCGCCGCCGCCGAACCCCGCCTCGTGGTCGTCTTCGGCGACTCTATTACGCAGGGCGGCGCGTTACCCACTGTGGACCGGCCTCGTGTCTGGGTTGCTCTCGTGGAGAAGGATTCCGCTGGTCGTCTGAAGTTGGTCAACGAAGGCAAGGGCGGTCGCCCCACCGCCTCGCTGAAGGAGTTCGAGGCGATGCTCACCCGCCACCCGCGTGCCGACCAGCTCGTCATCGCCCTCGGCACGAACGACTCGCGCGACATCACCGACGAGTGTGTGCCCAAGGCCGTGGCAAACTTGCGCGCGATGGTGGAGAGGGCCCGTAAAGCTTGGGGTGACAAACTGCGCGTGCTGCTCGTCGGCCCGCCGAACATCAGCAAGAACGCCCTCGTAGCCACCAAGCCCATCTCCAACGAGCGCGAGGCCAAGCTGCGCGAGCAAGGCGACGCCTTCGCGAAGCTAGCGAAGGAACTCGGCTGCGACTTCACCAGCCTCTTCGGCGTCATTCCCGACGCCAGCCTCACCAAGGACGGAGTGCATCCCGACGCCCCCGGCAACGAAGCCATCGCCCGCGCGCTGTTGCCCGTGCTCCTGAAGTGACGGGGCACGCCCAGCGCCAGCTATAGCGAACGGCTTCCGTGCCCGGGCTTGCGGCCCTCGGCAAAGCGGTTCAGCCCAGAATCTCCGAGATGACCCGCCCATGCACATCCGTGAGCCGCTGGTCACGGCCGCCGAAGCGGAAGGTCAGGCGCTCGTGATGCAGGCCAAGCTGGTGGAGGATCGTCGCGTGCAGGTCGTGAATGTCCACGCGGTGCTCCACGGCGCTCATGCCCATCTCGTCCGTGGTGCCGTAGGTCATCCCGCCGCGCACGCCGCCGCCGGCCATGAAGATGGTGTAGCCGCTGACGTGATGGTCGCGACCGTCTGTGCCGGCTGAATGCGGCGTGCGGCCCATCTCGCCGGCCCAGAGGATCAGCGTTTCGTCGAGCAGACCGCGCGCCTTCAGGTCCGTGACGAGTGCGGCGACGGGTTGGTCGGTGATGCGGGCGTTCTCCTCGTGTCGCCGCCGCAAGTCCCCGTGCTGGTCCCACGGCGAGTTGTTGCCGTGTGTGTTCGGGCAGGTGATTTCAATGAAGCGCACGCCAGCCTCGACCATGCGCCGCGCCCGCAGGCATTGGAGCGCGTAGAACTTGTCGAAGTCATTCCCGCGGTCCACGCCATAGAGCCGCAGCGTCTCGGGGCTTTCGCCACTCACGTCGCAGAGCGAAGGCACGAGCGACTGCATTCGCGCGGCGGTCTCGTAGTTCTTGATGGCGGACTCGATGGCGTCGGAGCCGCCCACGGCCTGCGCGGTGGCGGAGTCTTGCTCACGGAGGAAATCCAACTTCGCTCGCTGCAACGCGGCGGGGTCGGCGGGCGTTATGTTGTCCACGGGCCGGCCCTTGGCGCGAACGGGCGTGGCCTGGTGCGTCGCGGGGAGGAACGAGCTGGCGAAGTTCTGCGAGCCACCGTTGGGCACCCAGTCGTTGTTCAACAGCATATAGCTCGGAAGCTGTTCGTTCTCCGTGCCGAGGCCGTAGGAGACCCACGACCCAAGGCTCGGGGCCGCGCCGATGCTGCGCCCCGTGTGGAGCAAGAGGCTCTGTGCCCCGTGCAACGGCGTCTCGCCGACCATCGAGCGCACCACGCAGAGTTCGTCGGCGACACCCGCGATGTGCGGCAGGAGGTCGCTCACCCACAGGCCGGACTGGCCGCGCTGTTTGAATTCCCACTGGTTCTTCAGCCACTTGCGATTCGCGCTGACGCTCTGTGAAAGCTCGTCCGCGCGCCACTGCGCGGGCTGGCCGTTGCGTTTCGTCAGTTCGGGTTTGGGGTCGAAGGTGTCCACGTGCGACACGCCACCGTCCATGAAGAGGAAGATAACGTGCTTGGCGCGCGGGGCGAAGTGGGCTTGGGCACGACGGGCCTCAGCGCTGGCGAGACGGTTGGCCAACCCAGCGAAGGCGAGCCAGCCGAAGCCCATGCCGGATTGCTGAAGAAAACTTCTACGCGTGGCGACGGGAGAAAGGCGCCCGGGGCAAAGCGAGTTTGTGGAGATGCCGTCTTCAGTGGACATAGATGAACTCCTTCACGTTGAACAGCGCGTGCGCCACGTCCTGCCAGACGGGCGCGCAGGCCATGAGCGCGCCGGGCGCGATACCGTGCAATTCCGCCGAGCGGCTCGCCAGCTTCACGAGCCGCGGCAGCTCCTCGTCGCGCGGTGGGCGGCCCAGCGCGGCGGCGAACATCGCTTTCGCCCGCACTTCCGGCGTCGTCGCGCCGTCCTTGAGCACGCGGTCGCCCCAGTGCTTCGCCATCGCGAGGACGAACGGGTCGTTGAGCAATGCGAGCGCCTGGTCGGGGACGTTGGTCACGTCGCGCTTGCCGGTGGTGAGTTTGGGAATCGGCTGGTTGAAGAGCGCGAGGAACTTGGGCGGCTCCATCAAGGTCATTTTCAAGTAGAGACTGCGGCGGCCGAGGCCATCGAGCGGGCCACTGAAAAGCCGCTTGGCCGCGTCCTGCGCGGTGCGATAGGGGTCAATCGGCTCGCCACCGAGCGCCGGGTCGAGGCGGCCGGATACTGCGAGCAGCGCGTCGCGGATGGACTCGGCATCGAGACGCTGCTGCGGGAAATGATGCCACAGACGGTTCTCGGCATCCTTGGTGAGCGCCGCCGCGCTCGTGGTGCCGGCCTGCCGCCATGTCGCGGACGTGACCATGAGGCGCACCAGTTTCTTGAGCGACCAGCCCTCAGCCACGAAGCGCGCGGCGAGGTAGTCGAGCAACTCGGGATGAACCGGCCTCTCGCCAAGATGGCCGAAATCGTCCGGCGTGCGCACCAAGCCCTCGCCGAACAGGTGCAGCCAGACGCGGTTCACGAACACACGCGCGGTGAGCGGGTTCGCGTCGCTCGCGATGCTACGGGCGAGTTCGAGTCGGCCGCTGGAGTCGAGCACGTCGCGTGGGGTCGGGCCGCCGAGCAGCCGGATGTTGCCGCGCGGCACGACGTCGGCGAACTCGGTGTAAGTGCCGCGCACGCTGAGGCGTTCGTCGCGGGCTTCGTTCCAGTCGTCGGCGGAGCCGATGGTGCGGTCGGGTTGGAGGCGCTTCTCGGTCGCGCGGTAGGCGGCGACGAGCAGCGCAAGGCTGGCGTTGGTGGATTCGTTTGGCAGCCACTTGGCGGTGAGCGCTTCGTTGAGCAGCCGCACGTCCTCGCTGTTGCAACGGTCCTCGGTCCAGCGCGTGACGGCGGCGAGCAGCGTGTCGGCGAAGCGGGCGGCGAGTTGCTCCTTCGACTCCGGCGCGGGCTCGTTGGCGAAGAGCGTGGCGAAGCGCGTGAGTTCATCCTGCGGCGGCTTGCCGGCGGCGTGCTGGTAAACGCGCGTCAGCCCAAACCACGAGCGCTCGTCGGCCACGTCGCTTTCCTTCAGGCCGCCGTAGCCGGTGCGTGGCGGGAAGTAGTTGTTCAGCGACTTGGTTGCGAGTTCGAGATAGACGCGGCGGGCGCGGCTGGTGTCGTTACCGCCGGCGAGCTTGTCGAAGTTGCCGGCGGTGAGCGTAAGCCACGCGGGCTGCGGCTGGTTGAGGAAGGCGAGGCGCTCGGAGTGAAACGCCTGGTCCACGATGAACGCGCGGGCGGCGTGTCGCCCGGCCGCGTAACCGGCGGAGAAAGTCACCGTCGTCTCCGGCGCGAAGAGCGGGCTGCGCACCGCGCCGGCGAGCTGCTGCGACCACGCGTGCGACCAGCGGCCAGCGGGGAGCAGTTGCGCGAGCGCGGTCTCGCCCTCGTCGGCCACGACGGGCTCGCCGTCGCGGACGAAGCCGTGCTTCATGCCGGAGCCGTCCCAGCGCCAGCCGCACTCGGTGCCCGCGCGCGTGAAGTCGGCGAGCAGGGTGAGGTTGGTCTGGTTGGCAGCGACGCGTTTCTCGCGCTCGCGTTGAAACTCCTCGCGCAGCTTCGGCCACGTCGCGGCGAGGGCGGTCCCGTTGGTCGAGCGCAGGAGCGTCAGTCGCCAGAGCGACGCAAGCGAGTCGGGGAAGGCGGGCGAGGCTTTCTCGTCGGCGGGCAGAGCGGTGAGTTTTGTTAGCAGCGGCGCACGCGAGTTGAGCCAGAGTTTCGCCAACTCGGCGCGGAGGGCCTGCTTGTGCCGACGCAGCTCCGCGAGCACGTCGAGGTTGGGGTCGGTCGCGTCCGCGCAGCGCGCGCCCCAACGCGTGCTCATGAAGATGCCGGCGAGCGCGTAGTAGTCGCGCTGGGAAATGGCGTCGAGCTTGTGGTCATGGCATTGCGCACAGGCGACCGTGGAGCCGAGGAAACCCTTGCCGACGGTGTCGATTATGTTGGCGATGGCTTCCTGCGTGACGCCCTCGGCGGCGGCGTTGTCGCCGTGCCGACGCTCGCCGAGCCGCAACGCCATGGGGCCGAGAAGGCTTTCGTTCAAGCCTGTGCGCGGGTCCACGCGGGGCGGGAGGAGGTCGCCGGCGAGTTGTTCGAGGGCAAGTTGCTTGAACGGCACGTCGTCGTTGAAGGCGCGGACGAGGTAGTCGCGATAGCGCCACGCGTGCTTGGCGGGCGCGTCCCACTCGTAGCCGTGCGTGTCGGCGTAGTGGACCACATCCATCCAGTGCCGCGCCCAGCGCTCGCCGAAATGCGGACTGGCGAGGAGGGAGTCCACGAAGCGCTCGTAGGCGGTATTCTCACTGTCCCGCTTTCCCACCTGCGCACCTGCCCGCTCCGGAGCGGGTAAGAAAGTGGGAGAGTGAGAAAGTGAACTGGCGTGGACGAAAGCCTCGACCTCTTCGGGGCGCGGCGGCAGGCCGGTGAGCGCGAAACTCAAGCGGCGAGCCAAGGTGCGCGCGGCGGCTTCCGGCGCGGGTGGGAGCGCCGCCTGTTCCAGTCCGGCGAGGATGAACCGGTCAACTTCGGTGCGACACCACGCATGATTTTTCACGGCGGGCGGGGCGAGCGAGCGGACGGGCTGGAGGCTCCACCAAGTCTGGCGCTCGTGATAAGTGGCTTCCCAAGACCCTCCGCCGGGAGCCGCGCTTGCGGCAGCGAGGCCGAGGCTGGCGAGCAGAAGCAAGCTGTAGGCGGTGCGTTTCATTTCGTTGCGAGTGAGGGTGACACTCGGCCAACCAGACGTGTTTCAGCAAGGCCAGCCTTACTCGAACTCGGGTTGATCCAGAGGGAGCGACTGGTCGCTGCCCCGGCTCATTCACGCAGGCTACCGGAGAACTCCCCGACGGTGCACCGTAGCACGACGCTCGAGATAGTTCGCTAAATGCCGCCCGCTTAGACGCCGTCGAACGCGGGCCAAAAAACTAGCCGTGTCACCTTCGCTTGAGCCGCCGACAGCGGTCCACCACCACCGACGCCAGTTGAACCACGCGCGTCCGCTGCTGCGGCTGCTCGTTCTCGGCACGCTGCTCGTCACCGAAGCGCTGTGGGCTTGCTCGGTGCCGGTGTTCCGCTACGCGTTGGAAAAGTGGCCGGCGGATGCCTATCTCGCCACGGTCTTTCATCGTGGTCCACTCACGGCAGCGCAAGAGACCTTGCTCCGCGACCTGAGCGCGGCAGGTTCGGCGGGGCGGAAGCTCGCGAATGTTTCCCTCGAACTGGTGGACCTAGCGCACAGTCCCGAGCCGGACGCGCCCGAGCGTTGGCGCCCCTCGCCGACCGACCCCCTGCCCTGGCTCGTGGTGCGCTATCCACCAGCGGCGCGAGTCCCGAAGCCACTTGTCTCCGAGCCGCTCACGGAATCGTCCGTTCGTCAACTGCTCGAATCGCCGACCCGCCTGGAGCTTACCCGCCGCCTCCAGCAGGGTGAAAGCGCCGTCTGGGTGTTGCTGGAGATCGGCGACCCGCCGCGAGACAATGCGACCGCGAAGCTGGCGGAAACGCGGCTGGCTTACCTAGCCTCCGTGCTCAAGCTCCCCGCGCTCGACCCGCAAGACATCGCCAGCGGCCTCGTAACCGTGCCGACGGGTGGCTTGAAGCTGGCCTTTTCCCTAATGCGCGTGTCCCGCACCGACCCGGCAGAACGAGCGTTCATCGCGATGCTACTGGGCACCGAGCCCGACTTGGTTGGATTCAAGGAACCGCTGCTCTTCCCGGTCTTCGGACGCGGACGAGCGCTCTACGCGCTGGCGGGCGCGGGTATCAACCACGCGACCTTGGATGAAGCCGCGACGTTCCTGATCGGCAAGTGCTCGTGCCAGGTGAAGGAACTCAATCCCGGCGTGGACCTGCTCCTCGCAGCGGACTGGGACGCCGCCGTGCAACTGCCGTCCGGTGCGCAACGCGGCGTTCCGTCAACGACCGGCACAGGTGAAGCCGCCCCCGAAACTGTGACCATCACGGGCAGCCCGATCCCGCCGGTCACTCCCGCCCGCGGGACGACGCTGCGCTGGGATTTCCGAGTAGCGACCGGCTTCGCGCTGGCCGGGCTGCTCGGGTGGGTTTTCTGGCTGCGCAAGCGTTGACGCGAATTGGCGCAGCTTCGCCAACCGAGGACCGGAGACGAGGTGGCCTACCAGCCGTGCTCTCCGATGGCTGCGTGGAGCGTGTCTAGCAGCCAGCCGGGGAAGCAACCCAAGAGAACAACCGCCGCCGCCAACAGCACCACGACGGCGTGGGCGAGGAACGGCACGGCCAGCGGACGGGCGGCGGCGTCCGCTTCCACCACGAAGACCTGCTTCAACACTTGCAGGTAGTAGTAGAGCGAGACGCAGCTCATCGCGATGCCGAGGATGATGAGCCAGAGGAAGGGCAGGCTCTGCGCGTCATTCGTGAGCGCGGCGGCGAAGAGGTAGAACTTGCCGAAGAATCCGGCCAGCGGCGGGATGCCCGCGAGCGACAGGAGGAAGACCATTAAACACCACGCCAGCACGGGCGCGCGGCGGGCGAGGCCGGCGAAGTCTTTGAGTTGGTCGCCGCCGACTTGCGACTCGACCACGCCGAGCACGCCAAACGCGCCAACCGTCGTGAGCGCGTAGGTCGTGACATAGAAGAGCAGCGACCCAAAGGCGTCGCCGCCGAGCGCGAGGAAGCCGATGAGCATGTAGCCCGCGTGCGCGATGGCGGAGTAGGCGAGTAGGCGGCGGACGCTGGTCTGCTGGATGGCGGCGAGGTTGCCCAGGACCATCGAGACGGCGGCGATGATGGAGAGCAGCGGAATCCAGCCGCCAGTCGCCTTTTCCTCATCACCCCAACCGAGCTGGCTGAAGCCGAACAGCAACACCTTCGCGAAGACGTAGAAGCTCGCGACCTTCGAGCCGCTGGCGATGAACACGGCACTGGGCAGCGGCGCACCTTGATACGCATCCGGTGCCCAGAGGTGGAACGGCACCGCCGCGACCTTGAATCCGAAGCCGATGACGACCATCACGAGCGAGACGGTCAGCAGCGGGTCGGCTCCAATGGTGAAGAGTTTCTCCGCCATCTTCGGGACGTGGGTGGTGCCGGTGAGGCCGTAGAGCAGGCTGAAGCCAAAGAGCAGGAAGGCCGCGCTCATGCCACCGAAGAGGAAATATTTCAGCGCGGCCTCGGCGGATTGCCGGCTGTCTTTGTTGAACGCGACGAGGATGTAGAGCGAGAGGCTGACCAGCTCCAGCGAAGCGAAAATCATCAGCAACTCCTCGGTGCTGGAGAGGAGCATCATGCCGACGGTCGCGAGCAGGAGGAGGGCGAAGTATTCGCCGACGTGACGCGTGAACTTGCAGTCCACCGAGAGCATCGCGGTGAACACGGTGAGCAGGAGGATGACGGCCTTGACGGTCTCGTTCAGCGGGTCAATCACGAGCATCCCCCCGTGCCAGTTGCCCACCGTCGGGTTTATGAACATCCAGACCACCGCAGCGGCACAGCCGAGCGTCGTGAGCCCTGCCGCGATGCTCATGCGGTAAGAGCGGGGCGTGTCTCGCAGGCCAAGCAGGTCGGCGGCGAGCACGAGCAGCGCGGTGCAGACCAGGATGGCTTCCGGCGCGAGGGCCGTGAGGAGTTTGAAATAGTCGGCGGTGTTCACAGGCCGGCCACCTTTCTCAGCCCGTCGAAGAGCGGCGATTTGAAACTGGGCACGATGAGGTCGAGCAACAGGCGCGGGTGCAGGCCGATGAGCACCGTGCAGAAAATGAGCAGCGCAGCGCCGAGTCGCTCGGGGACGGTGATCGGTTCGAGCGGATGGTCGTGGGCGTGGGGTTCAGCCGGCGCGGGCTTGTCAGAGAAGAAAACCGTGGCTGTGGTCTTCAGCGTGTAAACAACGCCGATGACGATGCCGACACCTGCGATGACCGTGAGTTTCGGGAACGCTTGCCACGCGCCGATGAGCACTTGCAGCTCGGCGATGAAGCCGCTGAAGCCCGGCATCCCCATCGAGGCAAAACCCGCGATGACGAACGTCACGGCTGCGAAGGGTATCGCCCTGGCCAGGCCCATGCCTTCGAGTGCGTCCAGCTCCCGCGTGTGCGCACGGTCGTAAACCATCCGGCCCACGACGGCGAAAAGGAGGCCAGCGATGACGCCGTGCGAGAACATTTGCAGCACCGCGCCGCTCCAGCCGACTTCGTTGAGCGTCACGAGACCGAGCAGCACGAAGCCCATGTGGCTCACGCTCGAATAGCCGATGACGAACTTGAAGTCCTTCTGCACCAGCGCCACGAGCGCGCCATAGACAATGCCCGTGACTGCCAGCGCCGCGAGTTCGTGCTGCCACATCTTGAGGCCCTCGGGGAAGAGCGTCATCGCGACGCGCAGGCAGCCGTAAGCGCCAAGCTTCATCACCACGCCGGCCAGCAGCATTGAGGCGGCGGTCGGCGCGGCGGAGTGGCCGGTCGGCGCCCAGGTGTGGAAGGGCCACATGCCCGCGAGAATCGCGAAGCCAACGAACACCAGCGGGAAGGCCCAGCGCTGAAACTCAGGCGCGAAGGAATGTTGTGCGAGCGTCTGCAAGTCGAAGCTGGCGAGGCCCGACACCGCGTAGGCCGCCAGCATCCCGATGAGCACCATGCCGCTGCCGATGAACGAGTAGAGCGCGAGCTTCATCGCCGCGTAATCGCGCCGGGTCGAACCCCAGATGGCGATGAGGAAGTATTTCGGGACGATGGCGATTTCGTAGAACACGAAGAGCAGGAAGAGGTCGAGGCTGAGGAAGACGCCATACACGCCGCCGATGAGCGCGAAGAAGAAGGCGAAGAACTCATTGGTGCGGTGCTCGACGTTCCACGAGAAGAGCACGCCCGCCACCGCCGCGATGCCGGTGAGCAGCACGAGCGTCACGCTGATGCCGTCCGCCGCGAGCGAGAAGTCAATGCCCAGCGCGGGAATCCAGCGGATGTGTGTGATGACTTCGAGACCATTCTCCGGCTTGAACTGCACCGCCCCCATCAAGCCGCAGAGCAGTCCGGCCAATGCCGTGCCAAGCGCCACCGCCCGCGTCGCGCGCGGGTTGGCGCGCGGCGTCAGCAGGCACGAAAGCGCGCCGGCGAATGAGAGGTATATGGTCCAGGCGAGCATGGCTCAGAAGGGCAACTGCCGCACCCAGTGCGCGACCGTCGGATTGATGACTGCGATGATGAACTGCGGCCACACGCCGAGCACGAACATCAGCAGCGTCGCGGGGAAGACCACCGCGCCCTCGTTGTAGGTGAGGTCAGGAAAACGCGCCCACTTCTCGTTGAGCGGGCCGCACCAGACCTTCTGGATGAGGGTCAGGATGAAGATGGCGGTGACGAGCAGGCCCGGCAGCGCGAGCACCGCCGCCCACGGCACGAGCGGGAAGACGCCCTTGAAGATGAGGAACTCGCCGATGAAACCGTTCAGGCCCGGCAGCCCCAGCGACGAGAACAGCGCGAGGCCCATCAGCCCGCAGAAGACCGGCGCGACCTTGCGCAAGCCGCCGAAGTCGTCGAGGCCGCGCGCGCCTTCGCTGCGGTCTTCAAGGAAGGCGACGAAGCAGAAGAGCAGGCTCGCGGTGATGCCGTGGTTGAACATCTGGAGCACCACGCCGTTGAGCGCGGCCGTGCGGTCGTGCGCGGTGCCGGTTGCGCTCGCCGCCGCGAAGACGCCGAGCAGGCAGTAGCCGAGATGGTTGATGGACGAGTAGGCGAGGATGCGCTTGAGGTCGCGTTGTGCGAGCGCGGCGAAGGCGGAGAGGACGATGGTCGCCACCGCCAGCCAGAGCAGCGGCGTGAGCAGCGCCTGCATCGGCTCGGGGAAGATGGGCAGCAGCAGCCGCACGAAGCCATACACGCCGAGCTTGGACATGACACCGGTCAGCGCCATCGAGACGGGCGTGGGTGCCTCCGCGTAAGTCAGCGGCAGCCAGGTGTGGAACGGCCACAGCGGCACCTTCACCGCGAAGCCCAGCAGCGCACCGATGAAGAGGACCAGATACGCCTTGCCCGCGCCCCAGCCGAGCCACGCGAACTTAGCCTCCACCGCCGGACCGAGCGCCTTAGTGCGGGCCAGCTCGGCGAGCTTGAGGAAGTCGAACGTGCCGGTGGCGAGGAAGAGCGCGAGGAACGCCAGCAGCAGCGCGATGCTGCCCACCATCGTGTAAACGAAGAACTGAAGTGCCGCATCGGACCGCTGCGGACCACCCCACAGTTTGATGAGGAAGAACGCCGGGATGAGGCTGAGTTCCCAGAAGAGAAACCAGTGGAAGAAGTTCAGCGCCGTGAACGCGCCGAAGAGTCCGCCTTGTAGAAAGAGGAAGAGGCCACAGTAAAGCGGGACGTTCTCCTGAATCTTGTCCGAGGCCAGCACCGCCATCGGGATGACGAGCGCGGCAAGCATCAGCATCACGAGGCCAAGTCCGTCGAGGCCGACGTGATATTCGATGCCGAGCGTGGGAATCCAAACGTGCCGCTCGGTGAACTGAATCGCGCCATCGGCCGGGTTGGTGTTCACCCACAGCGCGGCGACGAGCGCGAGTGCGAGGATGTTGACCGCCAGCGTGAGTCCGCGAGCGAGTTGCCGACGCTCGCGGTCCACGCCGAAGACCAGTGCGGCCACCACCAACGGCAGGAAGGTCAGAATCGAGATGAGCGGCAGGCCGTTCACTTGTTGCACCCCACGGCGAGAATGAAGACGAAGAGGATGAGCGCGACGCCGATGCTGCGCAGGTATTGGTGAATCTGCCCGCCTTGCAATTCCGAGGCGGCTTCCGCGCCACTCCGAACTCTGTCGCATCCGACATCGAACAGCTTGTTCACGACGAACTCGTCAAAGAGCTTCGCGACGTGCGCGCAGCCTGTAGTCGCCCAACCGACGATGGACACGAGCAGGTCGAGCACGCGGCGGTCTAGGTCGTGGCAGAGTTCGCCGAGGCGGGCGTTCCACTTCACGAAGGTCGCGGCGTAGAGTTCGTCCACGAAGAACTTTCCGCGCGACCATGCGAACTGCTCGGGGAACTGCTGCTCCAACGGGTCTTTCTCATCGGGCTTCTCGGCGGGCAGCAATCCGTAGAACCACCAGCCCAGCCCGATGCCCGCCGCGACCACCACGCCGGAGACGACCAGCAGCGTGAGTGTGCCGGCGTTGAAGAGCTTGCCGGGATTCCAGTGCGCGGCCTCGCCGACGAGATACTCCGGCAGCCACGGCCAGAGCGGCGTGCTGACAAGTGTGAGCAGAACGGTGCAGGCGGCGAGGATTTGCAACGGGAGCGTCATCACCGCCGGGCTTTCGTGCGGGTCGTGCGCGTGGCCGTGGCCAGCTTCGTGAGAAGGTGGGTGACTGTCGTGCGCGTCAACCACGCTCTCACGAGCATGGCCACGGTGTTTGCCCGCGAAGACAAAGCACATTTGCCGGGTCATGTAGAACGCCGTGAGGAACGCGCCGCCGAGGCCGAGGAAGAAGGGAATTTTGCTCGGGCCGTAATGCCACGCGGAGTGGAGTATCTCGTCTTTCGACCAGAAGCCGCAGAAGACCAGCGGGACGCCGGACAGCGCCATCATGCCGATGGCGTAGGTCGCGAAGGTCACGGGCATGTATTTGCGGATGCCGCCCATGCGCCGGATGTCCTGCTCCTCGTGGCAGCCATGAATGATGGAGCCGGAGCCGAGGAAGAGCAGCGCCTTGAAGAACGCGTGCGTGAGCAGGTGGAACATTCCGACCGCCACACCGCCGATGCCCAGGCCCATCATCATGTAGCCGAGCTGCGACACGGTGGAGTAGGCGAGGATGCGCTTGATGTCCGTCTGCGACACGGCGACGAGCGCGCCGAAGATGGCCGTGAGCGCGCCAATCCACGTCACGGCGGTCAGCGGAATGGGTTCAGACACCCCGGCTTGCTGCATCTCCATGAGCGGATACACGCGCGCGACGAGGAAGACGCCCGCCGCCACCATCGTCGCTGCGTGGATGAGCGCGCTGACGGGCGTGGGGCCTTCCATCGCGTCCGGCAGCCAGACGTGCAACGGAAGCTGGCCGGACTTGCCAATCGCACCGCAGAAGAGCAGCAGGCCAATCGCCGAGCTGGCCGCGAGTCCGCCGATGGTGGTGTGGGCGACCATCTTGGCGAGCGCGTCCTGTTCGAGGCAGCCGCGACCGGAATCGTAGAAAAGCAGCGTGCCGGTCTCCGAGTAGAGCCACACGATGCCGAGGAAGAAGAACACGTCGCCGATGCGCGTGGTGATGAAGGCCTTCTTGGCCGCCTCCGCCGCGCTGGGCTTGTGAAACCAGAAGCCGATGAGCAGGTAGCTCGCGAGGCCCACCAGCTCCCAGCACATGAAGAGCAGCAGCAGGTTGTTCGCGATGATGAGGCCGAGCATCGCGGCGGCGAAGAGCGACAGGAAGCAGAAGAACCGCGTGAAGTTCTCGTCGTGGCTCATGTAGCCGACGCTGAAGATGAAGATGAGCGAGCCGACGAAGGTAATCATCACCACCATCGCCGCCGTGAGTGGGTCCAGCACCCAGCCGAGGCGGACCACGGTGTCGCCGAGGGCGAACCAGTCGAAGTTGACGACCTGCCGCGAGGCCGCGCCGTGCTTGCCGAGCGTCGCCACGAGCGCCGCGCAGGAGAGCAGGAAGGACGCGCCCATCGAGCCGATGGCCAGCCCCGCGGCGAGCGAGCGGTTCGGCCGCTTCAGCAATGCGCTGATACCCGCCGCCAGCAACGGCAGCACGGGGATGAGCCAGAGGTTTTGGGCAATCCAACTCATTTCTCGGGCGGGCAAATCAGCGGGAGGGCTTCGCGCTTGTTGCGCCGATAAACGCGGAAGTCTTCGCGGTCAGTGGTGATGATGGTGTGTCGGGGGTGAAGTTCGCTCATCCGAATGAGGCACAAGTCAGCAAGGTCAGGGCTTCTGTCCGAGTATCGCTCCGCGAGTGCTTCAATCTGTAGCACATGGTCGGCGAACTCGAAGGCCGGCGTCACCAACCCACCGCGAATCATCTCAAACACCGCCGTCGCGCTGCCCAGATTAAATGCCGTCTCGGACAACACCGATTCGCAGGTCAGCAAGGGCTCGCGAATCTGGGCGGCCAAAGCCACTGCCCACTCGTGATGAGCATCACGGTCGCTCGCAAAGGCCACCAAAAAGCCGGTGTCCGCAATCCCATTCATCCGCGCGAATACCCTTTCCGCATTGAGAGGTCCCTCGGTTTGCCTTTGATGCACCCGGCCAAGCGCATGAAAGCCTGCTGATTTGAGGATGCCTTCGCCTTTTCAAGGTGTTCACGAACGACCCTTCCCTGTGGCACTCCCGTGGCCGCCGCCGTTCTGGCAAGCCACTCGGCGAGGTCTTTCGTCAGCCGGACTGTGATTGTATTACTCATTTGCCAGAACCGTAGTCAGGAGCGGAGGTCAGCACAAGTTTGGTTCTTCATCCCTTCATGTCCTCCACCTGGTCCACGTTCGCGGTGCGGAAGTGGCGGTAAATCGTGATGATGAGCGCGAGGCCGACGGCGGCTTCAGCGGCGGCGATGGCGATGGAGAACAGCGCGAAGGTCAGGCCGGTCATCGTCTCCGGGTTCTCGCTGAAGCGCCAGAAGGCGATGAAGTTCAGGTTCGCCGCGTTGAGCATCAGCTCGATGCCGATGAGCACCATGATAGCGTTGCGCCGCGTGAGCGCGCCGGCAAGACCGATGCAGAAGAGCAGCGCGGAGACGGTCAGATAGCACCAAAGCGGACTCATACGTCGCTCCTTTCGGGCAGGAGGGAATAGGTGATAGGGAATAGGGAATAGGGAGGAAGGCTCCTGGCCGCAGCCCTATTCCCTATTCCCAACTGCCTATTCCTGGCCTTCATTTCCCCTCCTTCTCGCGCATCGCGATGATGACCGCGCCGAGCATGGCGGCGGTGAGCAGCAGGGCCATGACTTCCAGCGGGAGGACGTAGTCGGTCATCAGCTTTTGGCCGAGGGTTCTGACTGAGACTTCCCCCATCGGTGCGGCGGCGCGCTTGCCCACGGGGCTGGCGAGGACGGCGAGGGCCATTGTGAGGAATGCGCCCACGGCCACGGAGATGCCGACCCACGGGGTCACGGTCGAGGGCTCATCCTTCGGCTCGGTGCTGCGGGTCAGCAGGATGGCGAAGACGATGAGAATCGAAACCGCGCCGACGTAGACGAGGATTTGCGTGAAGCCGACGAACTCGGCGTTGAGCTGGAGGTAAAGCCCGGCCAGCCCGGCGAAGGTCAGCACGAGGCTCAACGCGCAATGCACCATGTTCCGCAGTGACATCGCCGCGATGGCGCTGCCGACTGTGAGACCGGCGATGATGGCGAAGGGGAGGGTCAAAGTGATTAGTGCTTAGTAATTAGTTGGCGAAGCGGTATTCGCGCTTGGTGAACTTCGCCTCGAAGCCACGGCCCAGCAGCCAATACGGGACGGCCAGCATACCGAAGCAGAACGCCCAGCGGAGGACGGGCGGGAGGCTGCCGCCCAACAGGTGCCACACGGCGGCGACGACGAGGTTGATGAGCGTCATGGGCAACAGGAATTTCCACGCGAAGCCCATGAGCTGATCGGTGCGCAGGCGGGGCAGCGTGCCGCGCAACCAGATGAAGAGGACGATGAGCGCGGAGAGCTTGCCGAGGAACCAGCACCACGAGGGGATGAAGCCGAGGAAACTGAAGGGCGGCAGCCACCCACCGAGGAACAGCGTGATGCCCAGCCCGCACATGGCGAAGAGACCGAGGTATTCCGCGAGGAAGAAGATGGCGAACTTGAAGCCCGAGTATTCCGTGAAGTAGCCGGCGATGATTTCCGACTCGGCCTCGGGGAGGTCGAACGGCGTGCGGTTCGCCTCGGCGGCGGCGGCGGTGAGGAAGAGGCAGAAGCCCACGAAGCCCCACGGGGTGAAGAGGTGCCAGTTGTGCAGGAAGCCGAAGTGGACGCCGGACTGGCTCTCGACAATCGCCGTGAGCGAGAGCGTCCCGGCAATCATCACCACCGTCAGCGAGGAGAGGATGAGCGGGATTTCGTAGGAGACCATCTGCGCGATGGCCCGCATCGCGCCGAGGAGGGAATACTTGTTGCGGCTCGACCAGCCGGCCATGAACACGCTGAGTTCTGTGCTCGCGCCGACGGCGAAGAAGAACAGCAGGCCCGTCTGCGGCAGGTCGAGCGGGACCATGTTTTTGCCGAACGGCAGCACGGAGTAGGTCAGCAGCACCGGGATGAGCAGTGCGATGGGCGCGAGGAAGTGGACGACCTTGTCCGCCGCGCGCGGGACGACGTCTTCCTTGATGAGCGACTTGATGCCGTCGGCAATGAACTGTCCGAAGCCATAGAGGCGGATGTCCGTGAGCGGAATGCCCACGCGGTTCGGCCCGATGCGGTTTTGGATGCGGCCAAGGCCCTTGCGCTCGATGACGGTCGTGAGCGCGAACATCAGCGGGAAGACGGCGAGAATGGGCGAGATGGAGAGCGCGGCGGAGACGAGCGGCAGCGCCCACTCCGGCAACACGCCCGACGCATGGCTCATGAGCCAGTGCTTCAGCGTGACCGGGAATTGGTCGAGGGCTTGGAATAATTCGGCCATGGGCTACGCGGCGGGAGCCGCAGCCGGGGAGGCAGCGGGGGAAGAGGGTTTCGGACCGGCAGGAACGGCCGGGGCCGGGGCAGTTCCGGCGGCAGCGGCGGCTTCTGCTTTGGCTTTCGCCTCCGCTGCAGCCTTCGCCTTCGCTTCCACGTCGGCCTTTGCCTTGGCTTGCGCCTTCGCGACTTCAACGGCGAGCGCGGCGTCGGACACTCCGGCTTCCGTCGGGTGAATCTTGCGGTAGTGGTCGTTGGACTTGGCGAGCTGGTGCTTGTTGACGAGCAGGCCACCGAAGCGGTCGGTGTTCGACAGCTCGAACTCCGTGTCCATCTTGATGGACTCGAACGGGCAAACCTCGACGCAAATCTGGCAGCTCATGCAGACCGACAGGTCAATGTCGAAGGTCGCCGGGTAGAACTGCATCTGGCCCTTGTAGTCCGCGCGCTTGTCCTTGCTCTTAACGATGTAGATGCACTGCGGCGGGCACTCCTTCTCGCAAATCTGGCAGGCCACACAGCGCAGGCCCTTCATCGGGTCTTCGGTGTCGTGGACGAGGAAGGGAAACTGCCGCGCGTTCTCCTTCGAGGCAATGCGCTGCTCGGGATACTCGACGGTCGTGAGCCGGTTCGCCGGGTCGGTGTATGAGCCAGCGAAGTTCTTCGCAGTCTCCACCATGCCTTTGAGTATTCCGGTGCCGAGCATTTAGGTGAGTTTCAGGATTCGAGCTGCGGGATGCAAGATTTCACCGGTCCACCTCGCCGAGAACAATATCCACACTCCCCAGCGTGATGACCGCATCCGCGATGGTCTGGCCGAGGCACATGTCTTCGAGGATGGTCAGGTTGATGAGGCTCGGCGGACGGACGCGGTAGCGATACGGGTTCGGACTGCCGTCGCTGATGAGGTAGAAGCCTAGCTCGCCCTTCGGCGTCTCGATGCGACCGTAAGCCTCGCCGGGCTTCGGGCGGAAGCCGCGCAGCTTCGCCTTCGGGTCCACCACGGGGCCTTCGGGGATGTCCTTGAGCGCGGGCTCCAGAATCTTCAGCGACTCGCGCATCTCCAGCATCCGAATCATGTAGCGGTCGTAAACATCGCCGTGGTCACCGAGCGGCACGCGGAACGGGTAGCGGCTGTAGATGCCGTAGTTGTCCACTTTGCGGAGGTCGTAATCCACGCCGCTGGCGCGCAGCATCGGGCCGGTGATGCCGGCGTTGATGGCAAGTTCAGCGGACAACTTGCCGACGCCCTGCGTGCGGGCCATGAGGATTTCGTTGCCGGAGAGAAGCCGGTCGAACTCATCCAGAAATCTCGGATACTCCGCCACGAGTTTCTTCGCCGCGTCCAGCCAGCCCGCCGGCAGGTCGCAACGACAGCCACCAAAGCGCATGTAGTTGCACATCATGCGTGCACCGGTGAGCGACTCGATGAGGTCCAGAATCTTCTCGCGCTCGCGGAAGGCATACATCAGCGGCGTGCCCAGCGCGCCCATGTCCTGGAGCAGGAAGCCCGCGAGACAGGTGTGGTTCAGCACGCGCGTCAGCTCGGCGGTGATGAGGCGGATGTATTCCGCGCGCTCGGGCACTTGCAGCCCGGCGAGCTTCTCGACGGACAGCGCGTAAGCCCAGTTGTTCGTGAGCGAGCAGAAGTAATCCAGCCGGTCCGTGTAAGGCATCGAGCCGAGGTAGCTCGTGTTCTCGGCGATCTTCTCGTGGTTCCGGTGCAAGTAGCCGAACACCGGCTTGAGCTTAACCACCGTCTCGCCGTCGAGCACCACGTCCATGCGGAAGACGCCGTGCGTCGAAGGGTGCTGCGGCCCCATCGCGACTTCGAGCAACTCCCCTTCCCTCCCCTGCCCCACCGACTGGGCCTTGCGGTGGAAGTCCGTCTTCCCCGCGTCGTAAGCGAGGTCGTGGAACGTCATGAACTGCGTTCCCTCCACGTCCGCTGTGGTGTCAGTGCTCACGCCTTCACCTCCTGTGCCGCCCGATGCGCCTTCGCCTTCTCCAGCACCTCGTCATGCGGTGTCGGCTCGTATTCGTAATCATCCGGCTCCACGTAATCCTTCCGCATCGGGTAATCCTTAAAACCGTCCCACATCAGAATCCGCCGCAAATCCGGGTGCCCATCGAAGAGCACGCCATACAGGTCGAACACCTCGCGCTCCTGAAACTCCGCGCTGCGCCAGAGCGGCGTGAGCGACGTGACATGCACCGGGTCCGCGCGGCCCGGCGTGCGCTGGCGGAGGATGACTGGCCCGTGCTTCAGCGACATCGAGTAGAGGTGATAGACCGCTTCGAGGTAGCCCGCGCGCTGGGTCTTCTTCACTTCCTCCACCTCTTTCTCCACGCCATCCACGACCTTCTTCACCTTCACCTTTTCGGACAGCTCGGCGTCGAGGAAATCAACCCCGGTGACGTTCGAGCAATAGTCGAGGCGGAGCTGCGGGTCATCGCGGAGAAACTTGGCGACATCGTAGGCGTCCCCGACATCCACGAGCAACGAATGCTGCGCGCACGGGCTGTCGTTCTTCACGAGGGCCAGTTGCGCCCCCGGCACAGCGGCCTCGGCGAGGGCTTTGATTTGCTCAAGAGTTGGGAGCGGCACGGCGGGAACTTGTAGTGGGCGGACCGGGGTTTGACAAAGGGTTTGTGCACCAACTCGCGTCCCGATGTTCGCGTCACAGCCCGCGCGTTTGGGCGGCCATCTGGGCCATGAGCCGTTCGTTGAGTTCCTTCGCGGGATTGTGGCCGGCGCGGCGCAGTTTGGTGTGGAGCGCGGCGACTTCTATGAGCCGGGCGAGGTCGCGGCCGGGCTTCACGGGGATGGTCATGTGGGGGATGGGGACGCCGAGGATTTCTTGGTATTCTTCTTCCATGCCCAGCCGGTCGATGTCCGGCACTTCGTCCCAGAGTTTAAGGGTGAGGATGAGGTCGATGCGTTTCTCGGGTCGGATGCTTTTCGCGCCGAACATGGCGGCGACGTTCACGATGCCGATGCCGCGGATCTCCATGTGGTTGCGCGTGAGGTCGGCGCTGGTGCCCACGACCTCGCGCCCGTCCACGAGCATGACGCGGGTCATGTCGTCCGCCACGAGGCTGTAGCCGCGCTCGATGAGGGCGAGGATGCTCTCGCTCTTGCCGATGCCGCTCTCGCCCCGTATGAGGACGCCCACGCCGTGGATATCCACCATGCTGCCCATCTCGCTGGCGCGCGGGGCGAAGAGTTGTTCGAGGGCGAGCGTGGCGAGGCTGATGAACTTCATCGTGATGAGCGATGATTTCAGGATGGGGATGTCCTTCACCTCGGCGGCGCGCAGGCAATCGCGGTCGGGCGGGAGGTCGCGGCAGAAGACGAGGCAGGGCAGCGGGTAGCCGAAGAGGGTGGCGTAGCGGAGTTGCCGTTCCGCGCGAGGCAAGGTGCGGAGATAGGTCACCTCCGCGTGGCCCATGACCTGGACGCGGTTGCGGGCGAAGTATTTGGTGTGCCCGGCCAGCGCGAGGCCGGGGCGGTTCACCGTGGGTTCGCGGATGATGCGGCGGAGGCCCGCCGCGCCGCCCACGAGCTTGAGGTCCAGCTTGGCGGAATGGTCGGTGTAGAATCGCTGGACGGTGATGGCTTCGCGGGTCATGGCGTGCTGATGAACTGGGCGGAAAGTGTGGGCGCGCGGCGGGCTTCTGCCAAGGCCGGACCGGCCGGCGGCGGGGAGATTGGCCCGCGAATCACGCGCATCAGCGCGAATGAAGCGGGCGTGCTGCGGGTGTCTCGTTCCCCATGCGCGAAGATTCGCGTGATTCGCGGGCCAACTGCTTCCCTGGCTTACACAGCTCCCAGCCGGTCGAACTTCGCCGCCAGCGCGAAGTCCTTTTCCGTCAACCCGCCGGCATCGTGTGTGGAGAGGACGAGCGTCACCTTGTTCCAGCGGATGTCGATGTCCGGGTGGTGCCACGCCTTCTCCGCCGCCTTGGCGACGGCGTTGACGAACTTAATGGCGACGACGAAGTCTTTGAATTCAAAGGTGCGGCGGATGGTGGATGCCTTGCGCTGCCAGTGCGGGACGGAGGGGAGCGCGGCTTTAATCTGAGCAGGGGTGAGCTTTGTCATGGCAGAAGGGATGCCACACCGCGCGCAGCAGGTCACGGCCAAAGCTCCCGACAAAGCTCTCAAGCCGCACTACGGCTCACGACTCCAAACTCGACACCGCCGCCTCCTGCCGATACTACGACCCCATGAACGCACTTACGAAATTCTCCCCGCTGTGGCTCGCCCTGTTCCTCACGCTCCCGCTCGCCGCCGCCGAGCCGGGCAAGGCCATCTCCCTCTTCGACGGCAAGTCCTTCACCGGTTGGGAGGGCGACACCAAGAAGACCTTCCGCATCCAGGACGGGGCGATTGTCGGCGGCGGGATGACGGAGAAGGTGCCCCGGAACGAGTTCCTCTGCACCACGCGCCAATACACGAACTTCGTCCTGCGCCTGGAGTTCAAGCTCCTCGGTGGCCCGAAGGCCAACGCCGGCGTGCAGATTCGCACCCAACGCATCCCGAATCACCACGAGGTCAGCGGCTATCAGGCGGACATGGGCGATGGCTGGTGGGGCAGCCTTTACGACGAGTCCCGCCGCAACAAAGTCCTCGCCAAGGCCGACGCGCAACTCACCGACAAGCTCGTGAAGCGCGACGACTGGAACACCTACGAAATCCGCTGCGAAGGCAAGCGCATCCGCCTCGCCATCAATGGCACCCAGACCGTGGACTACACGGAAGAGGACGCGAAGCTCCCGCAGTTCGGCATCATCGCCGTGCAAATCCACGGCGGCCCCCCGAGCGAAGCGTGGTATCGGAAGCTGGTCATCGAGGAACTGCCCTGAGCCGCGTGCCGGCGACTTGCAGTCGCCGCCCACGTTGAGTTAGCCGCGAAAGTGCACAAAGAGCGCAGAGCAAGACTGAGGTCGGAGTTCGGTTTCCATCGCCAGCCACCAGCACTCGTGGGCGAAGCTGTCACTCGGCAACCGCCCGCTTGCATTGCCCGCCTCTGTGTTCTCTGCGCCCTTTCGCGGCAAAACCAGTTCCCACGGACGGCGACTGCAACACGCCGACCCACGTCACGTTCCGCCCGCAATCTTCCGCACCACCCAGCCCGCCGCCGCGAAACCGAACGTCCCCGTCACGAACGTCGCCGAGCCGTAGCCCCACTCGCAGTTCAAGCGCGGCGCGGGCTGGCTCCCCTGCCCTTCCGTCGCGCACACGGGCGGCTCCGGCCGCACCGGGGTTTCCGCTGAGAAGACACACGCCACCCCGAGCGGCTCGCCGGGCGGGGGAAAACCGTGCTCCCGCCGCAACCGCTTCCGCACGTCCGCCAGCAACGGGTCCCGGGTCGCATCAGCCAAGTCCACCACGCGCACCGCCGTCGCGTCCAACCGCCCGCCCGCCGCCCCGCACGCGATGACCGGCAGCCCGCGGTCGCGACACAACGCCAGCAGCCGGCACTTGTTCCCCACGGCATCGATGGCATCCACCACGCACGAGAAGTCCGGGGCCAAGAGCCGTTGCGCCGTCTGCTCGGTGAAGAATTCCGGCACCACCGTGACGCGACACTCCGGGTTGATGAGCCGCACCCGCTCCGCCATCACGTCCACTTTCGCGCGGCCCACGGTGCCCTCGAGCGCGTGGAGCTGGCGGTTCACATTCGTCACGCACACCTCATCCAGGTCGATCAGCGTCAACGCCCCGACCCCCGACCGCGCCAACGCCTCCACCGTCCACGAGCCCACGCCGCCAATGCCCACCACGCAGGCATGCGCCGCGCGGAGCCGGGCGAGGCCGGTCTCCTGCACGAGCCGTGCAATGCCGCCGAAACGATCGTCGCTCATATATGGAGTGCGGTGGCAGAGCGCAGCGGCGACACCGCTTTGGCACGGGATGCCTGACTTGTGGCCACAGATGGACACAGATGGAACACGGATAGGGCGGGCAACAAGTCCCGTGCGATTGGGAACGAACCCACCCCGCTTGAAGTCATCTGTGTTTCATCTGTGTTCATCTGTGGCCAAAATGGCTTCAGCTTTCCAGGGTTGCTCCTCAGTGCTCCGAAAGCGCCGGCGGCGTTGCGCTCTGACGACGCACTCCAGAGGGCGCACCGTTCATTCCCGGCGTTGGGTGAGTTTGCAGTCGAGGCACTCGGCGATGCCCAGCTCGTGGAGTTTCTCCAGCGCACGTTGGAAGAAGGCGGCCTTGGCTTCAGCGCTGCCTTCCCCACCACCGGGTGCGGCGGTGAGTTTCTTCGCCTTCGCTATCAGGTCCGCGCGTTCCTTCGCCAAGGTCTCGGTGCGCTTCACGGCGGCGGCGCGGTCGAAGTATTTGCGGCCTTCAATCCACGTCTGTTCGCACACCGTGTCGTAGGCGAGCGGAGACTTCTTCCACAGCGCGAAGTCCGCGTCCTTGCCGGGTTCCAACGAGCCGACCCATTTGTCCACGCCGAGCTGCTTCGCCGGGTTCAGCGTCACGAACTTCAGCGCCTCGAATTCGCTGGTGCCGCCGTATTTCACGGCCTTCGCGGCTTCGAGATACATGCGCCGCGCCAGCTCCGAGGAGTCGGAGTTGAAGGACACGTTCACCCCGCGCGCATGCATCAGGCTGCCGGCGTAGGGAATCGCGTCATAGACCTCGAACTTGAAGCCCCACCAGTCCGTGAAGCACGAGCCGCCCGCGCCGTGCTTCGCGATTTCGTCCGCGACTTTGTAGCCTTCGAGGACGTGCTGGAGCGTCGCCACGCGGACCCCGAAGCTCTCGCAGACGCGGAGGAAGGCGATGATTTCGTCGCCGCGATAGCTGTGGCAGTGGACGCGGCGCGTGCCGTTGAGAATCTCGCCGAGGGCCTCCAGCTCCAGGTTCGTGCGCGGGGGCACGCCGCCCTTGCGCGCGTAGTCGGCCCAGTCGTCGAGATACTGGCGGGCGGCGGTGAAGCGGTTCACGTAGAAGGTCGGCACGCCCATGCGGGACTGCGGGAAACGGGTGGTGTTCTTCTCGCCCCAATTGGACTGCTTCACGTTTTCGCCCAGCGCGAACTTGATGCCGCCCGGGGCGTTCGTGAACTTCAGCCCCTCCGGCCCCGCGCCGAAGCGCAGCTTGATGACGCTGTTCTGGCCGCCGATGGGATTGGCCGAGCCGTGGAGCAGATTGGCCATCGTCAACCCGCCGGCGAGCTGCTGATACAAGTTCTCCGTCTCCGAGTTCACCACGTCGGCGATGCGGACCATGGCGGTGCTGGGCAAGCTCGCTTCGTTGACGCCGCCGAGAATCGCCGTGTGGCTGTGGCAATCAATCAGGCCGGGCGTGAGGTGCTGCCCGGTGGCGTCGATGACCAGCGTGTCGGCACTCAACTGCGCTTTGAAGTAGCCGACTTGCTGAACCTTGCCGCCGGAGATGAGCACGTTGGCATTGGTGAGCGTGCCTTGCGGGCCGCAGGTCCAGAGCGTGGCGTTTTGGATAAGCACGGACTTCGGCGCAGCGAGGGAACCGCGCGAGGCATTGGGCGGCTGGGCGATGCGCTGCTTCTGGAGCGCGGTGAGTTCGGCTTTCTTCTTCTCTGCATCCGCTTTCTTCGTGTCCTTTGTGTCGGCCTTCGGCTCGGCCGGCTTGGCTGGCGGTGCTTTGGCGACGAGCGGTTTGGGCGGCTGCGTCTCGAAGACCACGCCATCAATCCACACCTGCTTCACCTTCGCCTCCGCGTCGAAGTAGCCCGCGCCCTCGACCACGGTGAGGTTCGCAATCTTCCCCTTCTCGATGGTGCCGAGCCGGTCGCTCAGGCCGCAGAGCTTCGCGGGAACGGTCGTGAGCGCCGCGAGCGCGTCGCGTTCCGTTAGGCCCCGGTCCATCGCGAGGCGGAGGTTCTTGCGGAAGACTTTCCGGTCCCCGAGCGCGTGCGTGGTGAGCGCGACTTCGAGGCCCTGCTGGCGCAGCAGGGCCGCGTTCTCCGCCGCCCAGTCCCAGTGGCGCAACTGGTCGAGCGAGACATCCAGCCAATCGTCTTCATCCGGCAGCTTCGGCGCGGAAGGCAGGTTCAGCGGCATGATGAACGGCGCGTTCACGGCCTTCATCAAGTCGGGCCGCCGCCACTCGTGACCGCTGCCAACCACGGCGAAGTTCAGCCCCAGCTCGCGCGCGAGCTGCCCGGCGCGGTCGCACATCAGCACGCTGCCGGGCTCGAAGACGACGGTGGTCTGGCGGTTGAGGACGGGCGCGAGCGCGTCGAGCGCGGGGTTGAGGTCGGGGCGTTTGCGGGCGGTGGGCTTGGCGCGGTAGTCGGCTTGGTCGAGCACGTAGTGTCGCGCGTCGGCGAAGGCCTGGCGCACCACGGCAATCGTGCCCATGAGCGACTTGGGATAAACCTCCTGCGACTCGAACGCGATGTGCTGATGCGTGTCCGCGCGCAGCAACGCCTCGTTCGGCGGCGCGTCGCTGAGGTTCACGAACGCACTGGAGCCACGGAGAATGCCCTTGTTCGGCACGACGTTGCCGGCGGTGAAGCCAATCTCGCGGAGCGTCTCCAAGGTCTTCCCGTTCGGCATGTAGCCGGCAGCCACGCGCGCCTGGGGCGTGACGCTGGTGACTTCGTAGCCCGCTCCGGGCAGGGCGCGAACCTTCTCCTGGCTCTCGACGCCGAGGAAGTTGACCCCGCTGGTGAGGCCGCCAATCGGGTCAATGTGCGTGGTCGCGACCGGCGCGTTGGTGCCGGTAATGCTGAGGTAAGGGTCAATGAAACCGGCGTAGATGACGGTGTTGCTGGCGTTCCAAATGCGCGCGTCCGCCGGCGGCTTCAGGTCGCGCCCGACGGCCTCGATAAGCCCATCGCGGAGGACGACGGTCGCGTTGTTCCAGTGATTGCTCGGGTTGACGTGGACCTGCGCGCCGACGAGCGCGTGGACGCCGGGCGACTTCGGGCGGTGGCCGGGCGGAAGCAGGTCGGCGGCGCGGCCAACCAGTGCGGCAACGAGCCAGAGGCCGAGGCCCGCGAAGCGAAATGGACCGGTGTGCATGGGGCGCGGTTATGCCGGTGGGGCCGGGCTTCTTCAATGAGAATTGGTCTGGGTCCGCCCGGGCGAGTCCGTTCAAGTCAGCGCGCCCTTGGGTGGCGATCAACGCGATGCCTGATGGTTGTCAGCACCGGCTTGCATCGTCCCTGATGGTCACTAGAGTGCGCCCCGCGCCTTGAGCAGGATCAAGCCGACGCCGCAGCGTCGGAGGCAGGTGACAGCGCCTGCGGATCTGTTTCCGTCCGTCATGCGCATCTGTTTGACTCCATGCATCTGCAACATCCACTCCGCTGGCGAGCCGTCTTGGGACTGGCCGTGTGCCTCTCGAACCTGAACCTGCCGGCGCAAAATGCTACCCCTCCGCTGACCGCTCCACCTCCCCAACCCCAATGGGAAACACTGGCTTCGGCCGGCCTCACTCTGACCAAGGGGAATAGCGACACCATGCTCGCCAATCTGGGCGTCACCACCACCAAGAAGTGGACCGCCAACGAGATCAACCTCGGTGCCAGCATGACCTATGGCGAGGTGTCAGGCGTGCAAAACGTCAACAACTACAATGGCAACGCCCAGTATAACCGCCTGTTCAACGAGCGTCTCTACGGCGGCCTCAAGCTCAACGCGACCAAGGATGACATAGCGGACATTGACTACCGCCTCACCCTCAGCCCCTTGCTCGGCTATTACTTCCTCAAGGAAGCCGCCACCCAGTTAAGCGCTGAGGTCGGTCCTTCCTACGTCATCGAGAAGCTGGGTGCGACCAGTCGCAGCTACGTGGGCGTGCGAGCCGGCGAGCGGTTCGAGCACAAGTTTAGCGACCGGGCCAAACTTTGGCAGACGGCGGAGTTCATCCCACAAGTGGACCAGTTCAGCCGCTATCTGATCAACGTCGAGCTTGGGGTCGACTCTGCCATCACCAAGCAGGTGAGCCTCCGCGCCGTGCTGCAGGACAACTACAACAGCCAGCCCGCTGCCCGTCGCAAGGCTAATGACCTGCGGCTCATCACCGGTATCGCCTACAAGTTCTAATCCGAGCATCGCCAGTCCGCCGAAGGCCGTCCGCTTGCGGACGGCCTTCGCGCTTTTCCGCCCCGGAGTGCCGTTGAGCTGGGACAAAAGGCTTGCCATTGTTTTAAAAGTCTGTTATTTCTGTTCCGTCAGAAACAACTAACTTCACCTATGGCTACCCTCAGTCCCGTTCAACAGAAGTTCATCCTCCACTGGGGCGAGATGGGCACGCGTTGGGGCATCAACCGGACCGTCGCCCAGATTCACGCCCTGCTCTACATCGCCCCGAAACCCATCCCCGCCGAGGACATCTCGGCAACGCTTCAGGTGGCCCGCTCCAATGTGAGCACCAGCCTGAAGGAACTCCAGGCTTGGGGCATCATCCGCCGCGTCCACGTGATGGGCGACAGCCGGGACCATTACGAGTGCATGAAGGACGTGTGGGAGATGTTCCGCGTGGTGCTGGACGAGCGGAAGAAGCGGGAGATTGACCCCACGCTCACCGTCCTGCGCGAGTGCATCATCGAAGCCGAGCAGGACAAGGCAACCGACGAACACACCGAGCAAAAGCTCCGTGAGCTGCACGACTTCTTCGAGCTGACAACCAACTGGTATTCGCAAATCCGCCAGTGGCCCACCAGTGCGCTGACCAAGTTCGTCAAGCTCGGCGACAAGGTGCGTAAGCTCATGGGCATTACCGAGAGCGGCGACGGCAAACGCTAGTGGACAATGAACGCCTTCCCCTCATTTCGCCTCTGGCTCGGCTGGACATGGGTCCACGGCCTCGCGATGGGTGGGATTCACGCACTGCTGGCTTTTGACAACCAGCGGTATTCCGTGGCCGGGTCATCATACGCGAGTGTGCTGGCGATCAGTCTGGCGCAGCCGTTTTTCCTTCGCGGGCGGGGACGATGGCTGTGGGCCTGGCCGGTCTTCACCTTACTCGGTGCCGCCGCATCCTTCGTCGCCACCTGGTATGCGACGATCGCATTAGGCGGTTTCGTCTGCCTCTTGCAATGGCCCTTGCTGGCTGGCAGCGGGATGCGAAGGACATTCCTCTGGCCGCTGATGGGCCAGATCGGCTGGTTCGCGGGGTTGCTCATCGGCTGGTTTGCGGCAGCTGAACTCTTCGACGACCGGCTCGATTACGCGCCGGGATACTGGCAGGCGTGCTTTGGATTGACGGTCTTGGGCCTGTGCTACGGCGCGGTCACTGGCTGCGCACTCGCGCTGATGCAGCCCGCCCCCACGGCCTGCACCGGCTTGCTCTACTACGACAGCGTGTGTCCGTTCTGCCTGCGCTGGCTGGGACGGCTTGGTTTCATCGCGCGGCAAGGCGGGTTTGAGTTGGTCCCATTGCAATCGGAGGCCGCGCGCCGCGACCTCGGCTTGACCGAAGGCGAGTTGCCCACCGAGATGAAGCTGCGGCTCGCTGATGGCCAACTGCTCGGCGGCGTGGACGCTTACATCGTGCTCGCGGAGGCCGCCGGCTGGACTGCGCCGCTGGGCTGGCTCGCACGGGTTCCCGGCTTCAACCAACTCGCGTGGCGCGGCTACCGGTGGATTGCCGCGAACCGCTACTGCCTCGCGGGCCAGTGCAAGCTGCCACCACAACCGGAAAGGAAACTGCCATGAAACTCATCCACACCCATCCGCTGCGTGACTATTGGTTACGGCTGAAGCCACTCCTGCCGACCGCGCCGCCGCGCGAAGTGCGGAAGCAAGCGCAGCCGCCCGTCCGCCCGAAGGCCCACCGGACCACGGCCTTCTTTGAGCTGCCGTGAAAGCTCAACTCCTCCTCCTCGCCGGCGGCTCCGGATTCCTTGGTCAGGCGCTGGCGAAACACTTCATCGGGCTCGGCTGGGAAGTCGTCGTGCTAACGCGCTCGCCCCAGACCAATCGTGCGGCGCGTGAAGTCCGCTGGGACGCCGAGACGTTGGGCGCGTGGGCGGGCGAGCTGGAAGGCGCGGCGGCGGTTGTGAACCTCACCGGCCGCACGGTGGATTGCCGCTACAACGCGAAGAACCGCCACGACATCATTGCGTCGCGCGTGAACTCCACCCGTGTCATCGGGCAAGCGATCGCACAGTGCGCGCAGCCGCCGCCCGTGTGGTTGAACGCAAGTTCCGCGACGATTTACCGACACACGTTCGGTCCGGCGTGGGACGAGTCGGGGACGGACTTCGCGGCGACGCCGGAGGTGAAGGATGCGTTCTCGCTGGAGGTCATCCACGCGTGGGAGCGAGCGCTGAACGAAGCGGAGACTCCGCGCACTCGAAAGTTGGCGCTGCGCACGACGATGGTGCTGGGGCGCGCGCACAACAGCGTGTTCCCCGTGCTGCGCCGGCTGGCGCGGCTGGGCTTGGGCGGGCGCATGGGCAGCGGGGAGCAGTTCGTGTCGTGGCTGCACGAGACGGATTTTCTGCGCGCGGTGGAGTTCCTGATCGCGCACGAGGAGTTGATCGGGCCGGTGAACCTCGCTGCCCCGAACCCGGTGCCGAACCGCGAGTTGATGCGGGCGTTCCGGGAGTTGGTGGGGATGCCCATCGGCCTGCCGGCGACGGTGTGGATGCTGGAGGTCGGCGCGTTCTTCCTGCGGACCGAAACGGAATTGATTCTCAAGAGCCGGCGCGTGGTGCCGGGGCGGTTGCTGAAGGCGGGGTTTGAGTTTCGCTTCCCGGAACTGCGGGCGGCGCTGGCGGAGTTGCAAGCGCGCCAACCTTAGTCGGCAGGCTGGACAACTTCTGCCCGCCCACCACACTGCCCGCGAACGCAAAAGCGCACCCCTACCCTCATGATCACCCTCCTCGTTGGCACCAACCGTCCCGGCAGCAACACGCGTCTCGTCGCACGGCAGATTGAATCGCTCTACGCCGAGCTGAACCAGCCCGTGCGCGTGCTGGACCTGGCGCAGTTGCCGCCGGAGATTTTCGCGCCCACGGCTTATGCGGAGAAGCCCGCCAGCTTCGCGCCGTTCGCCGACGCCGTGCTGACCTCGTCCGGCCTGCACGTCGTGACGCCGGAATACAACGGGTCCATGCCCGGCGTGCTGAAGTATTTCATCGACCTGCTCAAGTTCCCCGAGAGCTTCGACCGTCGGCCGGTGTGCTTCACGGGGCTGGCGGCGGGCCAGTGGGGCGCGCTGCGGGCGGTGGAGCAGCTTCAGCAAATCTTCGGCTATCGCAACGCGCACACCTATCCCGAGCGCGTGTTCATTCCCGGCATCGGCCAGCAGTTGGGCGCGGCCGGGCAGCTCAAGGACGAGGAGCTGGTGGGGCGGCTGCGCAAGCAAGCGGCGGGCTTCGCGGAGTTCACGCGGCGGTTCGCCGTGAAATAAAGGCCGGAAAAGGGGCGGAGATGGTGCGCCGGGCCTTGCAGTATTGAGAGCGGCTGGGCGCGCTCAAAGGGCAGGAGAAAGGGCTGTTCCCGACGAAGGAGCAGCGGCACTTCACCCCGCAGCCGGGCCGGCTGGAGTCGGCGCTGGAACGCTTTGAGCGGAAGAGCGACGATCAGGTGAAGGCGGAAGCGCAGCGGATCGTGGACCCGGCGCTGGCGGGGCGACCGCGACCGCGCAGGCAGCGCAGAGTCGGCGGCCATCAGCGCCCAAGCGGATGGGGAGCGAGTCTCGCACGCTGTGGCATTGATCGCACTGAGGATACTTCTCATCCGGATCGCCGATCAGGACGCCCAAACCATCGCAGAGTGAACACTCCACGACGTGGGTGCCACCGCACTGGGGGCAGTTTTCTCCCTCGCAATACTCGCACTGACGCTGGCCGTCGCCCTCACACTCTTTGCACGGCACGCCCCGGCGCTCTCGCCAAGGCCGGCGATGGGGAGCCGGTTCAGCCCCCCCGGCGCGCTCGGCGTCTCCCAGTTGTTTCGCCGATTCGACGGCGAGCGGGTCCTGGAGCGGTTGCGGCACGTCTATTACCGGCTCTGTAGGGGGTTGCATTTTGATTGTTGGGGGTTGTTTACCGAAGCGTGGCGTCATCGTTGGGGGGCTCGGCGAGGTTTGCAACCGTTCGCTGCACCGCCGGCGCAGGGGTTCCTTCCCTCGCCGCAGGCTGGACAACTTCCGCCCGCGCACCAGCCTGCACGCGAACGCAGCAGCTCAAACCACTCCCATGATTACCCTCCTCGTTGGCACCAACCGCCCCGGCAGCAACACTCGCCTAGTGGCACGGCAAATTGAAGAGCTCTACGCCGAGCTGAACCAGCCCGTGCGCGTGCTGGACCTCGCGCTGTTGGCGCCGGAGGTTTTTTCGCCCACTGATTATGCGGAAAAGCCCGTCAGCTTTGCGCCGTTCGCGGACGCAGTGCTGGCGTCGTCCGGCCTGCACGTCGTGACGCCGGAATACAACGGCTCCATGCCCGCTGAAGTATTTCATCGACCTGCTCAAGTTCCCGGAGAGCTTCGACCGTCGGCCGGTGTGCTTCACGGGGCTGGCGGCGGGCCAGTGGGGCGCGCTGCGGGCCGTGGAGCAGCTTCAGCAAATCTTCGGCTATCGCAACGCGCACACCTATCCCGAGCGCGTGTTCATTCCCGGCATCGGCCAGCAGTTGGGCGCGGACGGGCGGCTCAAGGACGAGGAGCTGGTGGGGCGGCTGCGCAAGCAAGCGGCGGGCTTCGCGGAGTTCACGCGCCGCTTGGCGGTGAGGTGAGCAACGTTCGCGCGCCGGGACGAAGCAGTTGATCCAGGGTGGCCGGTCAGCGCGGCCACCGTGCTTCGGCACCGCACTGCTCAGACCAATTTGCCCCCCGAGCCTCCGCCCGCCGGGAGGCTTGACGCTCGGTGTGCTTCCACCGGAGATTCGCCCCATGCAATTCCAGTCCATGAAGCCGTTGTTCGTCGTCACTTTCACCGCGTTCGCGCTCAACGCAGCTGCGGCTGCTCCCGAGCTGGCGTCCAAGCCAGCCGGCCCGCAGTTCGAGAAGTTCCAACCGGTCAAGGCACCGCAGCCCGCAGGCCTCGTGTTGAAACAGGGCGACCGCCTCGCCATCTGCGGCGACTCGATCACGGAACAGAAGATGTATTCCCGCGTCATGGAGACCTATCTCACGGTCTGCGTGCCCGAGTTGGAAATCACCGCCCGCCAATACGGCTGGGGCGGCGAGACGGCCAGCGGTTTCCTGGGCCGGATGACCAATGACTGCCTCCGCTTCAAGCCCACCATCGCCACCACCTGCTACGGCATGAACGACCACGGCTACCGGCCCTACGAGGAACGCATCGGCAAGACCTACCTCGACAAATCCACCGCCATCGTGCGCGGCTTCAAGGCCAACGGCGTGCGCGTCATCCAAGGCTCCCCTGGCTGCGTGGGCACGAAGAACAACCCCGGCTGGGACGCTGCCGGCGTCGAGTCCAAGAACCTTAATCTCGCCGAGCTGCGCAACCTCGGCATCGGCATCGCCCAGTCCGAGCAAGTCGGTTTCGCAGATGTGTTCTGGCCAATGCTCACCGCCGGCGTGACCGCGCAGCAGAAATACGGCACCAACTACGCCATCGCTGGCAAGGACGGCGTCCACCCCGGTTGGGCGGGCTCCTTCACCATGGCCTACGCCTTCCTGAAATCCTTCGGCCTGAATGGCGAGATTGGGACCATCACGGTTGATCTGAGCGCGGGCAAAGCCACGGCGAGCAAGGGCCACGAGGTGGTTTCCGCGAAGGTCGGTGAAGTCCAGCTCAAGAGCAGCCGCTATCCCTACTGCGCCACCGGCTCGCTCACGAACGACTCCAGCATTCGGTCGGCGATGACGGTCATCCCCTTCAATCAGGAGCTGAACCGGCTGACGCTGGTGGCCAAGGGCGGCACGGCCAAGAGCTATAAAGTGACGTGGGGTGCCGAGGCGCGCACCTACAGCGCCGAGCAGCTCGCCAAGGGCGTGAACCTGGCGGCGGACTTCGCGGTGAACCCGTTCAGCGAGGCTTTCGGCAAGGTGGACGCCGCCGTCATCGCCAAGCAGAGCTACGAGACCAAGCAGATCAAGCAGCTCTTCCGCAGCCCGGAGGCTAAGGCGGACATGGAAGCCGTGGCGAAGAAGTCCGAGGAAGAACGCGCGCCCTTGGCCGCCGCCATCAAGACCGCGTTCATCCCCGTGACGCACACGGTCAAGATTGTAGCGGAGTAACTCCTGGGGCACTTCGCCTCCGGCTCGTCAATCCGTGCAAGCCGAACGTTCGAGCTGGCGCCTTGGTTACTCCCCCACCGAGCGGGTGCAGGCTGGGTGATCGTGCGCAAGCGAGGGCTTCAGCGTGCCAGCGAATCAAGTGGGCTGACGTGAATGGGAAAGGCCCGACGAGCTATGTCTCATTCGCGTAATTCGCGAGCACCGCACTTTCCGCTCACGCCAAAATGCCCCGCACCAGCTCGCCGTGAATGTCCGTCAGACGGAAGTCGCGGCCTTGGAAGCGGTAGGTCAGCCGCGTGTGCTCGATGCCGAGCAGGTGCATCATGGTCGCGTGCAGGTCGTAGATGCTCACTGGGTCGCGGACGATGTTGTAGCAGTAATCATCCGTCTCGCCGAACGTGATGCCGGGCTTCACGCCCGCGCCAGCCAGCCACATCGTGAAGCAGCGCGGGTGATGGTCCCGACCGTAGTTGTCCGCCGTGAGTCCGCCCTGCGAATAAATTGTCCGGCCAAACTCACCGCCCCAAACGATAAGCGTGTCGTCGAGCAGACCGCGCTGCTTCAAGTCGAGGAGCAACGCTGCCGTCGCCTGGTCGGTGTCGTTGCACTGGCCGCGAATGGCCTTGGGCAGGCCGCCGTGATGGTCCCAGCCCATGTGGAATAGCTGGATGAAGCGCACATTCCGCTCGGCGAGTCGGCGCGCGAGCAGGCAGTTCGCGGCGTAGCTGCCAGGGCGCTTCACATCGGGGCCGTAGCTTTCCAGGATGGACTGCGGCTCCTTCGAGAAGTCGGTCAGCTCCGGCACGCTGGCCTGCATGCGGAAGGCCAGCTCGTATTGCGATATGCGTGTCTGGATTTCGGGATCGCCGAGCGCTTTGAAGCGGCGGCTGTTCAGCGCGCCGAGTTCGTCGAGCGTCTCGCGCCGCGTCTCGCGGTCCATGCCCGGCGGGTTGGACAAGTAGAGGACGGGGTCGCCCTTGTTGCGGAACTTCACGCCCTGATGCTGCGTCGGGAGAAAGCCGCTGCTCCACAGACGGTCGTAGAGCGGCTGGTCATCGGGGCGACCGGAGCCGAAGGAAGTCAGCACCACGTAAGCCGGCAAGTCGCGGTTCTCGCTGCCGAGACCGTAGCTCAACCACGAACCCATGCTGGGCCGGCCAGGAAGCTGGTGGCCGGTCTGGAAGAACGTGATGGCTGGGTCGTGATTGATAGCATCGGTGTTCAGCGTGCGGATGATGCAGAGGTCGTCCGCGATGCGCGCAGTGTGCGGGAGGAGTTCACTGAGCCAAGCACCGCTCTGTCCGTGCTGCGCGAACTGGAACAGGCTCGGCGCGATGGCGAACTTCGCCTGCCCGCTGGTCATCGTCGTGAGCCGCTGGCCCTTGCGGATGGACTCCGGCAAGTCCTCGCCCCGGTGCTTCTCCATCACCGGCTTCGGGTCAAACAAATCCATCTGCGACGGCGCGCCCGACTGGAAGAGGTAGATGACGCGCTTGGCCTTGGGCGCGAAGTTTGGGAACGCGGCGGCGGTAGTTGGTGCGGCCTGCACTCCGTTGCCCAGCAGCGAGCCGAGCGCGCCCATGCCCAAACCGGCAGCGGAGTTCGCGAGGAAGGTGCGGCGCGTGACCGCGAGCCGCTGCGCTGGGGACAAGCCACTGAATTGATGGTCGTTGCAGTTCATAGCTCAGGCAAAAATCTCGTTCACCACATGCGCTTGTTCCACGCCCGTCAGCCGCTGGTCCAGCCCCTGAAACTTAAAGGCCAGCCGCTCATGGTCCAGACCCAGCGCGTGCAGAATCGTCGCGTGAAAGTCGCGCACGCTCACCTTGTTCACGGCGGCGCGGAAACCAATCTCATCCGTCTCGCCGTAGTGAACGCCGCCCTTCACGCCACCGCCCGCGAGCCACGCGGTGAACGCGTGCGGGTTGTGATCGCGGCCCGGCTTGCCGCCCTTCTGGGACACCGGCAACCGGCCGAACTCACCCGCCCAGATGACCAGTGTGTCCTTGAGCAATCCGCGTTGCTCCAAGTCCGCGAGCAGCGCGGCGATGGGCTGGTCCGCCTCCGCCGCGAAGCCGCGATGGTTGCCAACCAAATCAGAGTGGCAGTCCCAGCTCTGCTGATTTTCCATGCCGCCGCTGTAAACCTGCACGAAGCGCACCCCACGCTCGACCATGCGGCGCGCGGTCAGGCACTGCGCGGCGAAGTGACCGCAATGCTTCTCGCCGATGCCGTAGAGCTTTCGAATGTGCTCCGGCTCGCGCGACACATCGAACGCCTCCGGAGCGGCCGTCTGCATCCGATACGCCAGCTCGAAGCTCTCGATGCGCGCGCCCAACTCGTTGTCCAACGCGCCTTGTGCGAGGTGGTCGCGGTTCAGCGACGCCAGCAGGTCGAGTTGCGCGCGCTGGCGCGACTCGTTGAGATTCGCCGGCGGCTTGAGGTTCGCGATGGGTTCGCCCTGCGGCTTGAGCCAGGTGCCTTGATACACGCTCGGCAGGAAACCCGCGCCCCAGTTGAGCGCATGGCCCTTTGGCAGGCCGCGATTCAGCGGGTCGCTCATCACGACGAAGCTCGGCAGCGCGTCGCTCTCCGAGCCGAGGCCGTAGGTCACCCACGAGCCGACGCACGGACTGCCCATGCGCGTGACGCCGGTGTTCATCATGAACAGCGCCGGGCTGTGGTTGTTTGAGTTCGTGTAGCACGAGTGGATGAAGGCAAGCTTGTCCACCTGCCCCGAGAGATGCGGGAAAAGCTCGGAGGTCCAAGTGCCGCTCTGCCCGCCCTGCTGCCATGCGAAGGGCGACTTCATCAGCGGCCCGACGGAGCCGGGGAAGAAACCGGTATTGTTGTCAAAGCCGCCGAGCTCCGTGCCATCGCGCTTCGCCAGCTCGGGTTTATAATCCCAAGTGTCCACTTGGCTCGGCCCGCCGTTGGCGAAAATCCAGATGACGGACTTGGCGCGTGGAGTGAAGTGCGCGGACTTCGGGGCGAGCGGGTTCAGCGACCCGGCGAGCGCGTCTCGGCCGAGCAAACTCGCGGCGGCGATCCAGCCAAGGCCGCCACCGGCGCGTTGGAGTAGTTGGCGACGCGAGAACGTGCCGGCACGGGGTTCGGTTTCAATTCTCATACGCAAATTCGTTCAGGCCGAAGAGCACCTGGCAGAAGTCCGCGAGCGCGAGGCTGCGGGCGTTCGGCTTCTTCTCAGCTTCGTAGCTGGCGGTCTGGGACGCGAGGAAAGCTGCGGCGCTGGCCTGCTCCTTCGCCGTGGGCGGGCGGCTCAGGGCGAGGAGGTAGGCCCGGGCGACTTGCGCCGGTGACTCGGTGCCGGGCGTGTCCGACTCCACGCGGCGGGCGAATGCCTCGGCCCACTCGCGGACTTGTGGGCCGTTCATCAAGAGCAACGCCTGCGGGGCGACGGTCGTGGTGGGCCGCGCGCCCTGGCTCACGAGCGGCTCGGGCTGGTCGAAGACCACCATCGAGCCGATGAGCTGGCTGCGCTTCATCGTGAAGTAAATGCTCCGCCGCTTGCTGCGCTCGTCCTTCGTGCCGGGGCCGAACATCGTCGCGTCGAGCTGGCCGCTGACGGCGAGCATCGCGTCGCGGAGGGCCTCGCCTTCGAGGCGACGCGGCTGCCGATGGAGGAAGTGTTCAGTGTTCAGTGGGGCAGCCTTCTCCGTGCGCGCGTCGCCAGCCTTCGCCGACTGAACACTTCCGGCCCGGTAAGCTGCGCTTCCCATGATGAGCTGGTGAATGGGTTTCAACTTCCAGCCATTGCGGACGAGTTCGCCGGCGAGCCAGTCGAGCAACTCCGGATGCGACGGCAGCGCGCCGGTGCGACCGAAGTCATCCGGCGTCGCCACGAGGCCGCGACCGAAGTGGTGCTGCCAAAGCCGATTCACCGCCACGCGCGCGACGAGCGCGCCCGCGCCGTGGTCCACGTCCGTGAGCCAGTTCGCCAGCGAGCGACGGCGACCGGAGAACTTCGCGCCGGTCGGCGGCTGCCATTGCCAGCGCTGGCCGACGTCAGTAGTGCGCGTGAGCATCTGGAGAAAACCCTGCGGCGCGACGCCCAGCTTCTGGTCCGTGCTGCCGCGCCGGAGGAAGTGCGTCTGCTCGAAGAAGTCCGCGCCCTGCGTGTGCATCCGCAGCGGCTTGTTGCCCTCGGCGCAGACGAGCACCTGGGTCTTCGTGCCCGGCTCGCTGCTGGCGTGGGCGGTGAGCTTGGCCTGCCGGTCACGCCAGCCGGCGTCCTTGCGCAGCCACCACGCGAGCAACGTCTCGCGCTCGGCGGCAGCCAACTTCGCCGCGAACTCCGGTTGCTTCGACTTCCGCAGCACCTCCGCGACCTTCGCGGGCAAGTCCTCGCCCTTGAGCGTCGGCTCCGCGTCGGCCATCAGCGCGAGGCGTGGGCGACCGATGTTGTGCTTCGTGTTCACCTCGAACTGCAACCGCACCGTGAAGGTTGCGCCCGCTTCGAAGTCCACCGGCTCGGCGAACGTGAACACCGCTGCGTGGTCCTTGCCGAACTGCGGGTCCACGGCCCAACCGGACTTCGGGTCGTTGTCGAGTGACGACGCGATGGAAAGCGACGACTGGTTCTGCTCGAAGTCCGCGACGGCCTTCGCCAGCGCGACGGGACGCGGCGCAGTCGGATTGCCGAGCGGCGCGGCGGCGACAGTGATTTTGCTCAAGGCGAAGTTGCCGTTGTCCGCGCGGCCCGGCCCGGCCTTCGTCATCGAGGCGTGGGCAAGGGCTTCGAGGCGCAGACCGGTGAGGCGACGCTGCGTGGTGGTGAAGGTGAAGGTGTATTCGTCGCTCGCGCCGTTCGCGCCCTCAGCCAAGTAGGAGAGGTCGTCGAGCTTCTTGAAAGTCGCGCCCGCTTTGGACTTCGTGCTCGCGAGTTCCACAACGGTCCAGATGCCGCCGGTGGGCATCGCTGCGCCGGACGCGAGCCAGGCGTCGAACTTCGGGGCGAGCGAGGCTTCGTGGCGCTTCAGTTCAGCAGCGAGCGACGCGGCGGCGGCTTGCCACTTGGTTTTCGCGTCACGGCTTTTCTCCGGCTCCATCTCGAGGTCCACGACGCTGCGCACCGTCGTCGTGAAAGTGGCGAGCATCCGGTAGTAGTCCTCGTTCGGGAGCGGGTCGTATTTGTGGTCGTGACAGCGGGCGCAGCCGATGGTGAGGCCGAGGAACGCGGAGCCGGTGGTCGAGAGCATGTCGTCCATCGCGTCGTAGCGCGTGCGCTCGACTTCGTTGGCGGTGATTTGCGTGGGGAAGACGCCTGCGCCGAGGAAGCCCGTGGCGCTGAGGGCCAGCGGGTTGTCCGGCTCGAACTCATCGCCCGCGAGCTGCCAGCGGAGGAACTGGTCGAAGGGCAGGTCGCTGTTGAGCGCCTTGATGACGAAGTCGCGGAAGTGAAACGCGCCGGGGCGGTCGTAGTCGTGCTCGAAGCCGCTGCTCTCGGCGAAGCGCGCCACGTCCAGCCAATGCCGCGCCCAACGCTCGCCGTAGCGCGGGGAGTCGAGGAGGCGGGTGAGGAGCTTCGGCCAAGCGTCGGGGGCGGTGTCTTTGAGGAAGTCGTCCACGGCCTCGGGTGTTGGCGGGATGCCGTGCAAGTCAAGGTGAGCGCGGCGGATGAGCGTGCGCTTGTCCGCGAGCGTGGCGAGTTGGCGCGGGGCAGCTTTGGCGAGGAGGAAGCGGTCAACGGGATTGCCGATTGCCGATTGCCGATTGCCGATGGGGGGAGGCGTCGGGCGCGCGAGCGGTTGGAAGGCCCACCACTTCCGGTCCTCGTCCGTCACCTTCGATTTGTCCTTCGCGACTTTGCCGGCGAGGAGCGGGCTGTCGTAGGGCGCGCCGTCGTCAATCCACGCGGCGAGGCGGGTGATGACTTCGGGCGAGAGCTTGTCCGCCTTCGAGGGCATGTGCGGCTCCTCGGCATGGCGGACGAGCTTGAGCAAGCGGCTGTCCTTCGCGCTGAACGGCACGATGGCCGCGCCCTCGGTGCCGCCCTTGAGCAAGTCCTCGCGCGTGGCGAGGTCGAGGCCGCCCTTGGTCTTCTCACCGCCGTGGCAGCCGAGGCAGCTCTTCACAAGCACGGGTCGGATGTGCTGGGTGAAGGTGACGAGGCCGCGCGTCATGCGCTCGGCGTGGTCGGCGGGGAGCGGGGCGGCGGCGAAGGAGGTCGTGACGAGGAGGAAGGGGCCAAGCGATTGGAGCGCGGACGCCCACGTCCGCAGCCGCGACACTCTCGAAGCTGACTTGCTGCGGACGTGGGCGTGCGCGCTCCAGCGGGTGTTCATTCGCGCGTAATGACTTCGTCGAGGTTGAGAAGGACGTTCGCGGTCACGGTGTAGGCAGCAAGTTCGGCCACATCGAGTTTCGCATCGGGCTTGAACTCACCTTGCGCGAGGAGGGACTTCGCGGCGTCGGCATCGGCGCGATACTTGGCGAGGCGTTTCTCCAAGCCAGCGGTGAGCACGGCGAGGTCGGCCTTGTCCGGTGTGCGGCCGGTGACGCGACGGAAGCCGTGGGTGAGGCGCTCGCTCGTGGTCGCGCCGCCTTCAGTGAGCATCCGTTGCGCTAGGGAGCGGGCGGCTTCGACGTAGGTGACTTCGTTCAGCAGCGCGAGCGCCTGGAGCGGCGTGTTCGTGCGGCTGCGCTTCACGGTGCAGATTTCGCGTGTGGGCGAATCGAAGAGGAGCATCGTGGGCGGCGCGGCGGTGCGCTTCCAGACGGTGTAGAGGGCGCGGCGGTAGAGGCCGGTGTCCTTGTCGTGCTTGTAGCCGCGCAGGTCGCCGTAGCGGCTCGTCTCGTCCCAGACGCCCTCGGGCATGTAGGGCCGCACGCTGGGACCGCCGAGCTTCTCGACGAGCAACCCGCTCGCGGCGAGCGCCTGGTCGCGGATGAGCTCGGCAGGCAGGCGGAAACGCGGGCCGCGCGCGAGCAAGCGGTTCTCCGGGTCACGCGCGACCAGTTCGGGCGTGACCTTCGACGACTGCCGGTAAGCCGCCGTCATCACGATGGTTTTCTGCAACGCCTTCATGTCCCAGCCGAGGCGGATGAACTCCGTCGCCAGCCAGTCGAGCAACTCGGGATGGCTCGGTGGCTCGGCTTGGGAGCCGAAGTTTTCCGTCGTCTTCACGAGGCCGAAGCCGAAGAACTTCTCCCAGGTGCGGTTCACCCACACGCGCGCGGTGAGCGGATTTTCGGGTGACACGAGCCACTGCGCGAGCCCGAGGCGGTTCGTCGGCGCGCCGACGGGAAGCGGCGGCAAGACGGCGGGAAGGCCTGCGCTGACTTGCTCGCCCTTCTTGTCGTATTCGCCGCGCACGAGGATGAAGGCGTCGCGCGGCGTGGCGATTTCCTTCATCACCATCGTGGTCGGCAGCTTCAGCTCGAAGTCGTCCACGGCCTTCTTCGCGGTGGCCACAGCGGCATCCGCCGTCTTCACCGGGCTTTCGGCATTGGCGCGGAAGAACTTCGTCAGCTCGGCACGCTGGGCGGGGGAACGCTTGCCGGGCTCGGTCGCAAAAATCTTCTTCAACGCGTCCGGCACCTGCGGCCCGCCTTCGAGTTTCGCCAAGCCCGGCGCGAGCGAAGTGGCAGAGAGGCGGAAGCGGCCGATGGAGTGCGCGCCGCTCGACTTGTGCAGCAGGCGCACGGTGAGCGTGGCGTCGGCGGGCACGGTGACGACGCGGTCGGCGAGGAACATCGCCTTGAGCGGCTCCTTGCGCGTCGGGCCATCCACTGCCCAGCCCTTGCCGCCCTTGGCGCTGACGACGGTCGCGACTTCGTAGCCTTTCTGCGAGTAGCTGGCCTCGGCTTTGGTGAACTTGATGACCTCTGGTTTCGCGAGCGACGGCGCGGTGACCTCCGCCTCAATACCGCTGAGGATGAAGTTGCCGTTGAACGCGCGCCCCACGGATTGCGCGGGCAGCGAGGCGTCGGCCAAGGCTTCCAGCAACACGCCGCCGAGCGTCCCGGCCGCGACGGGCGCGGTAACGGTGTAAATCTCCTGCCCGGCAGCAGGCCCGACGGCGAGCCAGGACGCGTCGGGCTGGCGGGTGAAGGTGGTTTTGCTCGCGGCCTTCACCGAGGTGGGTTCGAGCAGCTTCCACGCAGCGGCGGCGGGGTCGAGCTTCGCGATGAACGTCGGCTCCCATTCCTCGATGAGCTTGGGCAACTGCTTCACCGCGTCCGCGAGTTTGGCCTCGGCGGTTTGCAGCGACTGGTTCAACTCCGCCAGTTTCACGTCGGTCTCCGGCGTAGTGACGTGGATAGTCGGGTCGGGGTTGCCGCCGCCGCGATTGGCGCGGATGCCGCTCAACGTGCCGCTCTCCTCGATGCTGTTGAAGAAGGCGAAGAAGGAATAGAACTCGCGCTGGGTGATGGGGTCGTATTTGTGATCGTGGCAGCGGCAGCAGTTGAAGGTGAGGCCCAGCCAGGTCGTGCCCGTCGTCTCCACGCGATCAATGATGGTCTCAATGCGCCACTCCTCCGCGATGAGGCCGCCCTCGCCGTTGATGCGGTGGTTGCGGTTGAAGCCAGTTGCGACGAACTGGTCTTGTGTCGGCTTCGGCAAGAGGTCGCCAGCGAGCTGCCAGACGGTGAACTGGTCGAAGCGCATGTTCTCGTTGAAGGCTTTGATGACCCAATCGCGCCACGGCCACATGGAGCGCGAGCTGTCGGTCTGGAAGCCGTGGCTGTCAGCATAGCGCGCGTAGTCGAGCCAGAGCATCGCCATGCGCTCGCCGTAGCGCGGCGAAGCCAACAGGCCGTCCACGGCCTTCTCGTAAGCGTTTGGTGACTTGTCGGCGAGAAATGCGTCCACCTCGACGGGCGTTGGCGGAATGCCGGTGAGGTCCAGCGCAACACGGCGCAGAAGCGTGGGGCGGTCGGCTTCGGGGGCGAATTTTAGGCCGTCCTGCTTGAGCCGCGCGAGGAGGAGGGCGTCGATGGGATTGCCGATTGCCGATTGCCGATTGCCGATTGGCGGCGTGCTCGGGCGCTGCGGGGCGACGAACGCCCAATGCGCCGAGTAGTTCGCGCCCTCGAAAATCCAGCGGCGGAGCGTGTCCTTCTGCGCGGTGGTCAGCGTCTTGTGCGACTCCGGCGGGGGCATGAGGTCGGCTGCGACCATCGTGCTGATGCGCTGCAGGAGGGAGGACTTCTCCGGCTTGCCGGGAACGACGGGCAGCGCGCCGGACTTGGCGGGCTTGAGCGCGGCTTCGCGAGTATCGAGGCGCAAACCGCCTTTGACCTTCTGCGTGTCCGGCCCGTGGCAGGCGAAGCAGTTGTCGGACAGGATGGGGCGGATGTCGCGGTTGAAGTCGAGTTTGGCTGGGGCGGCAGTGAGCGGGAGCGCGGCGACGAGGGCGGCGAGGGGAAGGAGGTTTCTCATGCAGCGTTGCACACGGGAGCAGGGTTAAGATTAGGATGAAGATTACGAGCAGGAGGGCGGGCTGCCGCTCACGCAAAAATCTCTTTCACCGCTTTGCCTTTTCCATCCTCCGTCGCGTAGAAGGGCCGGCCCTCGATGTCGAAGGCGGTCTTCGGGCTGATGCCCATCGCGGTGAAGATGGTCGCGTGCAGGTCCATGACTGGGACGGGGTTCTTGATCGCGATGAGCGGGCGCTCGTCCGCCGTCTGACCATAGACAAACCCCTTCTTCACGCCGCCGCCGAACATCACGACGCTCGTGCCGCCGGTGAAGTGCCGGTGCAGGCCGTAGTGCTTCATCTCCTGCAAGGTCTCGCTCGGCGCGGTGGCTTGGTCCTTCGCGTTCGAGCCGGGGATGCCCTCAATCATCGCGTCGCGGCTGAACTCGCTGGCGATGATGACCAAGGTGCGGTTCAGCAGCCCGCGTGCTTCGAGGTCGCGGATGAGCTGCGCGATGGGCGCGTCCATGATCTTGTGCATGCCGGCGACTGTCTCGTGGCCGTCCTTGTGCGTGTCCCAGTGCAGGAAGGGCACGTATTCGGTGGTCACCTCCACGAAGCGCGCGCCGTTTTCCACGAGGCGGCGGGCGAGCAGGCAGCCTTGGCCGAAGCGGCCGGTGTTGTATTTCGCGTAGCTCTCCTTCGGCTCGGTCGAGAGGTCGAAGGCCGCGCGTTCCTTCGAACTGAGGAGCCGGTGCGCGCTGTCGAGCGAGCGCAGCATGGACTCCTGCTGGAAGTCGCTCATGAACTCGCGGTGCGGGTTCTTGTCCACGAGTTTGCGGTAGAGGCTGTAGCGATTGTCGAAGCGGCCCGGCTCCATCCCCTTCGGCGGGCGCACGGACTGCGCGGCATCGTCGGGATACGGCAGGTTCATCGGGCCAAACTCGTTGCCGAAGAAGCCGGCGGTGGTGAAGGCCTTCAACTCCTCCTGCTCGCCGACGCCTTCGAGGCGCTGGCCGACGTTAATGAAGGCGGGCATCACTGGGTTGCGCGGCCCGAGCACCTTCGCCATCCACGCACCCAGGTGCGGCGCGGCGACGGTCTGCGGCGGGACGTAGCCGGTGTGCCAATGATACTGATGGCGCGAGTGGAGGATGTGCCCGAGGTCCGGTTGCACGGCGCTGCGGATGAGCGTGGCGCGGTCCATGACGGAGGCGATTTGCTCCAAGCCCTGGCAAATCTTCACGCCATCCACCGCCGTGGGAATCGCCGGGAAGGTGCTGAGAATGTTCTTCACCGGCACGCCCTTCTCAAAGGGTTGGTAGCGCTTCGGGTCGAACGTGTCCGGGGCCGCCATGCCGCCGCCCATCCAAATCAGGATGCACGCGTCGGCGGTGGCCTTGGGGTGAACGGCCTTTTCATTCGCGAGCACGTGCGGCGCGCCCATCGCCATCGTGGTGGCGGTCGCGGCGGCGAGCTTCGCAAGGAAATCGCGGCGGGTTTGTTGCGGGTCGAGGGGCAGTGCGATCATGGTTAAAGGCTACCGAGCCCTTGCCGATCCTACAAGGCTCGCGCGGACTGAATTCACGCCCACCGTCGGCTACCTAACCGCCGTCGCTCAAAGTGTCACCCTTTCGTGATGACTCAAAAGTAAGTGTTATCCGGGACGGGCTTTGGGCTTGCGTTTCCAACGCTCGCTCCGATGATGCGCCCCCTATTTTATGGCACCTGAGGAAATCCAGTCGTCGTGGCAAATTGATGTGTTGGCGTGGTTCGAGAAGAACAAGCTGAACTTGGCTTATGCTGGGGCGGCGGGGCTGGCGGTCTGGCTCGCGGCCTTCACTTACAAACACGTCCGCACCGGTAAGGAAGCGGAGGCCAATGCGGCGCTCGCCGCGTTGAGCAAGCCCGCCGACAAGGCCGGCAAGTCGGCCCCGCCGCTGGCCTCGGAATACCTCCGGGTCGCCGAGCAGCACGCGGGCACGCCGGCTGGCGAACGTGCGTCGCTGTATGCGGCCGACCGGCTGTTCACGGAGGGAAAGTTCCCGGAGGCGAAGGCGCGCTTTGAAAAATACTTGGCGACGAATCCGACCGGCCCGACGGCCGCGACGGCGTTGATGGGCGTCGCGGCGTGTCAGGAGGCAGCCGGGGATGCGGACAAAGCCATCGCCACTTACGGTCAGGTGCTTACCCAGCACGGGAGTGCGCCCGAGGCGCAACAGGCGAAGCTCGCGCTGGGGATGTTGCATGAGTTGAAGAAGCAGCCCGAGCTGGCGCTGCGGCAGTATGACGCGGTCCTCAGTGCGAAGCCGGCAACGGTCTGGCGCATGGAGGCGGAGATGCGGCGCGAGCAGTTGGTGCGCTTGAATCCGCAGTTAGTGCCGGGCACGCCGGCGGTGGTGGCGCCCGCCAGCACGGTGGTGCTCCCCGCCACGAACGCGCCGGTGAAGGTCACCCTCCCCGTTAAGACCAACGCCCCTGCGAAGAAGTAGGCAGCGCTGTGTCGGGCTGGCTGCCGTCAGAAGTTTTCCCCGCCATGAAACTCACCATCATCGGCACTGGTTACGTCGGCCTCGTGACCGGAGCCTGCTTCGCCGAGGTCGGCCACACCGTCATCTGCGTGGACAACGACCCGAAGAAGGTCGAGTTGTTGCGCGCGGGGGGCATTCCCATTTACGAGCCGGGGCTGGAGGAAATGGTGAAGAAGCATGTGGCTTCCGGGCACCTGAGTTTCACCGGCGACACGTCCGAAGGCGTGCAGAAGTCGGACGTGGTCTTCATCGCCGTGCCCACGCCGCCGCAGCCGGATGGCTCGGTGGATTTGTCCTACATTGAGAAGGTGGCGCGCGACATCGCCGCCGGCATGACGAGCTACAAGATCGTCGTGGACAAGAGCACGGTGCCCGTGAAGACCGGTGAGAAGGTGGCCGAGACGATCAAGCGCTATTGCAAGGCAAAGGTGGAATTCGACGTGGTGAGCAACCCGGAGTTCCTGCGCGAGGGCTTCGCGGTCGAAGACTTGATGAAGCCGGACCGCATCGTCGTGGGCGTCGGCTCGCAACGGCCCGCCGCCGCGATGCGTGAGCTGTATGCGCCGTTCAACGCGCCGATCATCGTCACGGACATCAACTCCGCCGAGCTGATCAAGCACGCGGCGAACTCCTTCCTCGCGCTGAAGATTTCCTACATCAACGCCATCGCGACTATCTGCGAAGCCAGCGGGGCGAACGTCGAGGAGGTTGCCAATGGCATGGGCATGGACGCGCGCATCGGGCGGCGGTTTCTGAACGCGGGGCTGGGCTTCGGCGGCTCGTGCTTCCCGAAGGACTTGAGCGCGTTCATCAAGATTGCGGACCAGCTCGGCTACGACTTCCGGCTGCTCAAGGAGGTCCAGCACATCAACGCGGATCAGATGGACCGCTTTCACAAGAAACTCACGGACACGCTGTGGGTGTTGAAGGACAAGAAGATTGGCGTGCTGGGTTTGGCCTTCAAGCAGAACACCGATGATGTGCGTATGTCGCCGGCGATTGACCTGTGCCAGCGGTTGCTGAAAGAAGGCGCGTCGCTGCGGGTGTTCGATCCCAAGGCGATGGAGAAGGCCAAGGGAGTTCTGCCGCCGGGCAAAACCCTCACCTACGTCGAGGACATGAACGCGGTGCCCGAGGGCTGCGACGCCGTGGTGGTCGCGACCGAGTGGCCGGAGTTCAAGCAACTGGACCTCGACCGCGCGCGGCGCACCATGTCGCACCCGATCCTCTTCGATGGCCGGAATCTCTTCGACCCGGCGGAGATGGAGCGGCGCGGGTGGGTGTATAAGAGCGTGGGCAGGTAGCGGAGAATTCCGAATTCCGAATGACGAATTCGACGGAGCACGCGGCAGGTGACCTAGAGCCGATTCGACAGTCGCAATTCGAGATTCGAAATTCCATCGAGGTCAGCGCCGGCCTCGTCTTCCGCGCCGGCCAGCTTCTCATCGCCCAACGCCTCAGCGGGGGGCACCTCGCGGGACTCTGGGAATTCCCCGGCGGCAAGCGTGAGCCGGGCGAGGGCTTCGAGGACTGCCTCCGGCGGGAACTTCAGGAGGAACTCGGCGTGGTCGTCTGCGTCCACGAGGAGCTGGAGCGACTCACCCACAGTTACCCGGAGAAGACCGTTCACCTGCGCTTCTTCCGCTGCACGCTGGCCGACGCGAGTGCGGAACCACGCGCGCTCGGCTGCCAAGCCGTGACTTGGGTGACACGCGAGGCCTTGGCGAACTACACCTTCCCCGCCGCCGACGCGCGGCTGCTGGAGCGGCTTGGCGCGTCCGAGGCGCTCTGGCGGGTTGGCTGACGGGAGGTGGAAAGGATTCAGTTTTCATTGTTCAGTGGGATTCGCACGCGTGGCTCCCACTGAATACTGAATACTTTCCCCGCCGGTCGCATTCCAACACCCGCGCATGAACCCATCACTGAACCGCCGTCGATTCCTCGCCACCTCCGCCAGCGTGCTGGCCGCACCGTATTTCTCCCGCAGCCAAGGCTCGCCGAACGGCAAGCTGAACATCGCCTGCATCGGCACGGCGGGCCGTGCGGCGGGCAACATTGAGGGCGTCAAGGGCGAGAACATCGTCGCGCTCTGCGATGTGGACTCCGCGAACCTCGCCAAGGCCGGAGAGAAGTTCCCCGCCGCCAAGCGCTACGCGGACTTCCGAAAGATGCTCGAACAAAAGGACATTGACGCCGTGGTCGTCGCCACGCCCGACCACACGCACGCCGTGTGTGCCGTAGCCGCGATGCGCAGCGGCCGCCATGTGTATTGTGAGAAGCCGCTCGCGCGCACTATCTCCGAAGTCCGCGCGATGTCCGACACGGCGGTGGCGACCAAACGCATCACGCAGATGGGCAACCAGATTCACTCCCACCCCGGCAACAACTACCGCCGCGTGGTGGAGCTCGTGCAGAGCGGAGCTATCGGCGCGGTGAAGGAAGTCCACGTCTGGGCCGGCGCGATCTACGGGAACAAGGTCGTCATCGCGAACCCGCCGCCGCCGCCCGCCACGCTCGACTACGACCTCTGGCTCGGCCCCGTGCAATACGTCAGCTACCGCCCGGAATTCGCGCCGTTTCACTGGCGGCATTTCTGGCACTTCGGCGGCGGGACGCTCGCGGATTTTTGGTGCCACTTCGGCGACCTCGCACACTGGGCGCTGGACTTGAAGTATCCCCTGACCGTCGAGGCGGAAGGCCCGGCGGTGGACCCGGAGCTGGTGCCGATTGACCTCAAAGTCCGCTACGAATATCCCGCGCGCGGCAAGCAGCCGCCGGTGAAGCTCACTTGGTATCAAGGCAAGTATCGCCCGGAACAGGAACTCGGCCCGCTGCTCGACAAATGGAAGGGCGGCGGCGTGCTCTTCGTTGGCGAGAAGGGCAGGCTACTTGCGAACTATGGACAGCGCCTGCTGTTGCCCGAGGAAAAGTTCGCGAACTTCCAGCCCCCCGCGCCTTTCGTGCCCGATGCCAAGGGCAACAACTGGCACCACGAGCAGTGGATTCAAGCCATCAAGACCGGCGGCAAGGCCGAGTGCGACTTCGCCTACGGCGGCCCGCTCTCCGAGGCCGGCCTGCTGGGCAATGTCGCCTTCCGCGTCGGCAAGAAGCTCGTCTGGGACGCGAAGACGCTGAAAGCCAAGGGCTGCCCCGAGGCCGACCAGTTCATCCAGCACAAGTATCGCGAGGGCTGGAAGATTTAGGTCCGTGCCGGCGACTTGCAGTCGCCGCGTTGCGGGTGGGTTGTTCTGAACCACTTCGTCCTGCTTCACCCCACGGACGGCGACTGCAAGTCGCTGGCACGGTCTTCCAATTTGTTTGCCGCTCCCGCCATCGCTTTGCCAGACTCGCCCCTCATGAACGACTGGATTTCCGACTACATCGCCAAGCAGAAGGCCGCGCTCGACTCCATCCCGCCCGACGCAGTGGCGCGCCTCATTGAGAAGCTCCGCCAAGCCCACCGCGAGGACCGGCAAATCTTCGTCTTCGGCAACGGCGGCAGCGCGGCCAACGCGTCGCACTTCGCCACCGACCTCGGCAAAGGTGCTTCCGACAAGCTCGGCAAGCGCTTCCGCGTGCTCTCCCTCAACGACAACGTGAGCTGGATGACCGCCCTCGGAAACGACTACTCCTACGCCGATGTCTTCGCCAGCCAGCTCCAGAACTACGGCCGGCCCGGCGACATCGCGCTGACCCTGAGCGTCAGCGGCAACTCGCCGAACTGCGTGAAAGCCATCGAATGGGCTAACGCCAACGGCCTGCACACCATCGCCCTCGTCGGCGCCAAGCGCGGCAAACTCGCGGAGATTGCGAAGGACGTCATCGTCATCGCCGACGGCCACTACGGCCGCGCCGAAGACGCGCAGATGGGCATCTGCCACCTGCTGTGCTACGCGTTCATCGAGCACCCGGAGCTGGGGAAGTAGGCCGGCAGCACAGCCACAAACTGCTTTGCGCCTCTGCGGCTTTGCGTGAAATTCCGGTCGTGCCCGATACAGACACCGACCAAGCCCGAACCGGACCACCGGCATCAACGAATTGGAGTCGCTCAACTCGATGGCAACTTCTTGGACTCGCCATCAGTTCATTGGGATTGATGCCCTGTTCCGAGTGGCTGTCATGGAGCGAGTCGCGCAGCGGCGCACTTGGAGACCTCCTCTCCCTGGGTTTTATCTATTTATTTTTGGTCGCAATACTCGGCATCCCGCTGAGTCTTCTCGTCTGCTGCATCCCGCGCTACCAACGCAAAGCTGGCTGGCTGTTGCTCTGCTCCGTTGTGGCCGTGGTTTGTTTCGGCCTTGGTTTCCACTTGAGCCAGCCGTTTCGGCGGCAAGCTTTGCAACAAGTAATAACCCGTGCCGAATCGCTCATCGTCGCAATCCGCAAGTTTGAGTCGGAGCACGGCAAGCCGCCGCCGGATCTGTCCGCGCTCGTTCCGAATCACCTCGCTGCGGTTCCAACACCTGGCATCCACACTTCGCCCGAGTTTTTCTACCGTCTTCCAAAACCAGACGAGTCTATCGACGGCAACGCTTGGATGTTAGAGGTGAATCCACCGATAGTAGGCATCGGCTTCGACCGCTTCATCTACTTGCCGAACCAGAACTACCCCGAACGCGGCTGGGGCGGCGTCTTGGAACGCATCGGCACGTGGGCTTACGTTCACGAGTAGCCATGCCCGTCACCGACCACATCCGTAGCAAACTCTCGGAGGTGCCCCACCGGCCCGGCGTGTATCTGCACAAGGACCGTTTCGGCACGGTGATTTACGTTGGCAAGGCCAGCGACCTGCGCCGGCGCGTCAGTCAGTATTTTCAGAACTCGCGGCGGATGGGCTGGGACTTGAAATTTAACGCCCTCGTCGAGGCCATCCACGACTTCGACTGGCACGTCGTGAAGTCCGACGCCGAGGCCGTGCTGCTCGAGGGCAAGCTCATCAAGGAGTTTCACCCGCGCTACAACGTCTCTTTCCGCGACGACAAGCGCTTCCTGCTGCTCAAGGTCAACCTCCACGATCCCATCCCGCGCTTCACCTTCACGCGCTTGCGCATCGACGACGGCGCGCGTTACTTCGGCCCCTTCGCCAGCGGCGGCGCGCTGCGTCGGACGCTGAATTTGGTTCGCCACAAGTTCAACCTCCGTGGCTGCCGCCCGCTCAACCCCGACGCCAGCGACTACAAGCATTGCCTCTACGCGCACATGAAGGTCTGCACCGCGCCGTGCATCGGGAACGTCACGCGCGAGCAATACCTCATGCAGGTCAACGCCGGTTGCGACTTCCTCGACGGCCAGTGCGACGAGATGGCGACCGAGCTAGAGGCGCAGATGAGGAAGGCCGCCGCCGTCCTCGACTTCGAGCAAGCCGCTCAGCTCCGCGACCTACTGGCGGACATCAAGAGCGCGACCAAGAAGACCAAATCCTTCGAGCGCGTGCCTTACTCCTTGCCGGTGTCCATCCACCCGGAGCGCGACTTGGAGGAGCTGGCGAAGGTGCTCGGTCTGGCCGCTCCGCCGCAGCGCATCGAGGGCTTCGACATCTCGAACATCAGCGGCACCTTCGCCGTGGCCTCGCTCGTGAGCTTCTTGCGCGGCCGCCCCGACCGCACGAACTACCGGCGCTTCAAAATCAAGACCGTCACCGGCCAAGACGACTTCGCCTGCATGGCCGAGACGATTCGCCGACGCTACTCGCGACTGAAGAAGGAAGTGGCCGGCGAAATGGCGAACAGCGAATTGCGGGTGTCGAATTCTACAGCAGGTCTCCCTTCGCCAGATTCGCAATTCGCAATTCGCAACTCGCAGTTTGAAGTCCCGGATGGCGAAGAAGCCCCCGAGACACGCCCCACCAACGCCTTCGACGCCATCGTCCACGACGCCGCCAGCCGCGACGAGTTGACCGCGCCGTGGGTGCCGAAGGTTCCCTCCGCCATGCGCCTGCCCGACCTCATCCTGATTGACGGTGGCAAGGGCCAGCTCAACGCCGCGTGTGCCGAGCTCGCCCAGCTCGGCCTCGGCCACCTCGCCATCATCGGCCTCGCGAAGGAGTTCGAGGAAATCTACAGCCCGGGCGAAAGCGCGCCGCTGCGCCTCGGTCTCGACCACCCGGCGGTGAAACTCCTCCAGCGCGTGCGCGACGAGTCCCACCGCGTCGCCAACAGCTACAACGCCCAGCTCCGGCTGCGCAAAATCTCCGAAAGCCTCCTCGATGAGTTCCCCGGCGTGGGCGACGCGCGGAAGCAGACGTTGCTGAAAAAGTTCGGCTCCATCCACCGCCTGCGCCTCGCGACCGTCGAGCAAATCGCGGAAGTCCCCGGCTTCGGCGGCAAGACCGCGCAGGAACTGAAGTCCTTCCTCGAAACGCGGACGGAACGGACTGCCACCGCTTGAGTCGGGCCGCTGGGCGATCGCCTTTTCCCTTTTCATCCGGCCTGCCTTTCGCCAGCCTTCGCGCCTAAATCTATGGCAAAACCGCACTCCTACAAATTCTGCTTCGGCCCCTGGAACATCAGCGAAGGTCAAGACCCCTACGGTCCGCCCGTCCGCACGCCGCAGACCTTCGACTGGAAACTTGAGCAGCTCAAGAAACACGGCTTCGACGCGATGATGTTCCACGACGATGACGCGGTGCCCGACCTCGAAAACAAATCCGCCAAGCAAATCGCCACCGAAGCCAAGGCGTTGAAGAAGCGCCTCGACGACCTCGGCATCGCCGCCGAGATGGTCGCCCCGCGCCTCTGGTTCCACCCGAACACCGTGGACGGTGCTTACACCAGCAACGACCCCAAGTGCCGCGCCTACGCCATCGAGCGCTCGAAGGTCTGCATCGACATCGCGCACGAGCTCGACACCAACCTCATCGTCCTCTGGCTCGCCCGTGAAGGCACCTACATCCGCGAGGCCAAGAACGCTCGCCGCTGCGTGGACTATCTCGTCGAAGCCTTCGACAAGATGCTCGCCTACGACAAGCGCATCCGCCTCTCCATCGAGCCCAAGCCCAACGAGCCGATGGATCACGCCTACATCCCCACCATCGGCCACGCGCTGGCCATCGCGCAGCTCACGCGCGATCCGAAGCGCGTCGGCTGCCTCATCGAGAGCGCGCACGCTATCCTCGCTGGCCTGGACCCGGCGGACGAAATTGATTTCGCCTGCGCCTTCGGGAAGCTCTGGTCGCTCCACCTCAACGACCAGAACGGCCTCAAGTATGACCAGGACCGCCCGTTCGGCTGCACGAACCTCCGCAGCGCCTTCGACCAAATTCGTTCGCTCGAACGCAACGGCTACGGGCGCAAGGGCGAATATGTGTGCTTCGACGTGCATCCCTTCCGCACCACGAAGGAAGAGCACTGGCTCGACCACCTCACGAACAGCCGCCGCACCTTCCTCCGCCTGCTGGAAAAGGTCCGCAGCTTCGATGAGAAGGCCGCGCAAGCCCTCGTCGCCGACCGCAACTACCAGGCGCTCGACCAGATGGTCATCGAGCACTTGATGGGAAAATGAGTTGGCCGCGAAAGAACGCATAGTTCACAAAGAACCTTTCTCTTTGCGCTCTTTGCGCCCTCTTGCGGCAAATCCCTTTGAGGTGAGTTCACCCGTCATCACCGCCCCGCCCGGCACGACGAACCGCGCGTTCCTCGAACAGTTCGCCCAGCCCGGGCGCATCGGCCTCTGTGGGGGCGACTCGCTCATTGACCGCGGCATCGCCGCCGCCGAGCGCCACGCCACGCCGGATGGCCGCTGGAGCCGTTGGACGCACGCCTTCGTCTTCGGCGAGCGCCGCTGCGACGGGCATCTGTGGATCATCGAGTCCGACATGCAGGCGCTGCGCGGCCACGTGCAGTTCGGGGTCCAGGAGAACCGCACCACCAAATATCACGACGAAAAACTCTACTCCTCACTCGCCATCCTCGACTTCCAGCTTCCGCCGGACCAGGTGAACCGCCTCGTGGCCGAGGGCCTTGAACTCGTCTCGGGGCGCACCCGCTACTCGCTGCGCGAAATCCTCGGCATCCTCATCGCCCTGCGACATCCGACGCTGCGCCCGCGCGGCAACCTGCTGGTCCGCGACAACGCCTTCTTCTGCTCCGCGCTCGTCCGGCACCTGTTCGCCCAGGCCGGCCACGACCTCACGCCCGGCCTGGACGTGAAGCACACCGCGCCCGAAGACCTCTTCCGCTCCCCCGTGCCGCACCGCGCGTGGGTGCTGGAGCGGACGATGCCGCACAGCCACTTGAAAGCCCTGGCTCGCCGCGTAAAGCAGCGCGTGCGCACGCGTTTGCAGCGGAGTTGACGACGGGACGAACTGGAGCGGTTGGCTCAGCCGCAACGAAGGTTCTTGCTCCGAACCGCGCCTCCAGGCCCAAAGCACTCGGAGCCCATGCGGCTTGCTGCGGCGGGGGACAGCCGCGCTCCACCACGGCCATCGCCTCACTGCTTCTACGGCTGTTTCTTCCGCGCCTCACCCACCTTGCGGAGGGAGTCGGCGACGCTCGGCACCGTCTTGCCCTGGGTCATGCTTTCGCTGTCCACGGTGTAGTTCAGGTAGGCCAGGCACATCTCGTCAGTGGTCTGTTCGCCCCAGCGGACGGGCTTGGGCGGGGAGTTGGGATTGCGCGGGTTGGCGGCGGAATTGTCGTAGCGGGCTTCGAGCGTGACCTTCGAGCCGCGCGGGAGTTTCACCGGAGCCTGGAAGAAGTAACCCATCTGCCAGTTGAAATCCCACTCGGGGATGTGGACGAGCGGCAGTTCCTTCCCATCGGGCAGCGTGGCAAAGACTTTGATGTCGCGGCCCAGCAGGTGCATGTGCGGGAGGACACTGCGCAAGGTGACGTCGGCGGGCACGGGCATGGAGGCGCTGGTGGTGTAGTTGGCGTCGCCAGCGGGGATGTTGACACGGCTGGCGAGTTGGTGCAGCCGGGCGCGCTTGTCCACCGGGCCTTTGACGAAGTAGAGGCCAATCTGGGTGCGGTCAGTCTCGGGTTTGCCAGTCAGGTTGTAATGCACTTGGATCACCAGGTCAGATTGCTTCGGAACATTCACGCCGATGCCGTCGGGCGCGCGGCGGGCAACGTTGCCAGGAGCCCAGAGACCAATTTGACCAGCAGAGGGAAAGCCGATGCCGCCCCCGCTGCGATAGCCGGGGCCGGGGTCTTGGGCGTCCAACTCGCGGGCCTTACCGGAGACATCGAGGTGGACAAGGACGTGATGGACGATGCGGCGGTTGCCGGGATGAATCTCCACGGCAGCGAGCCACTTGTCCTCCGTGAAGCCGGTGGGGATGACGAAGTTGCGGTAGATGTCGCGGCCCTCGGCGGGGACGGTGAATGGCTCGGGCATCTGGATGACGAGGTCAGGTTCACCGTTGCGCCAGCCGTCGGGGAACTTCGGCATGGCGGGCAAGTCGGCGGGGTTGCCTTCCTTCGCGCCCTCGGCGGTCCACTGCTTGATGACACCAATCTGGTCGTCGGTCAGCCGGCACTCGTCCACGTAGGCCGGGCCGGGCGCGGCCTTCCACGGTGGCATGACGCGCTTCTCAACGACGCTGGCGATGGTCTTCGCGCGCTTGGCGGCGTCGGCGTCGCTGGTGAGGTTGAAGGGCGCGACCTCGCCGGCGCGATGGCACGAGGCGCAGTTCGCGAAGAGAATCGGCGCGATGTCCTTCGTGAAGGTCAGTGTGTTCGCGGGGCGCGGGGAGTAAACCAGCGGTTTCGGGTTTTGGGTTTTGAGTTCCGGGTTGGAGACAGCGCGCGGTGCGGCGAGGGCGAGGAGCGCGACGGCACCGGCGAGACCGAGGAGGAGGCGTGGATTCATGGTTGCTTGGCTTCGGAAGTGGTTTGGATGTGGCAGCCGATGACTTCTGTGACGGGCTGCGAAACGGGCTTGCCGCCGAGCACGGCATCGAGTGCGTTGCGCAAATCGTGCTGGGTAACGGTCTGGCGGCGCTGGCCGTAGTCGGCGAAGAGGTTGTTGATTCGGCCTTGATAGCGAGTCTTGCCGTCGGGACCGAGGAGGAAAGCTTGCGGGGTCTTCGTTGCACCGAGTGCCTTCACGAGCGCGTGCTGGGAGTCGAGGAGCACGGGGCAACGCAGGCTGAAATCTGCGGCGTGCTTGCGGGCGTCGGCCACCATCAGGTCTCGGTCCACATGCGCGAGGTAGAAGCCGACGCCCTTCGCTGCGTAGTCCGCGACAAGGCGGTTGATCTCCGGTGCGTAGGCGTTCGCGATGGGGCAGTCCGGCAGCGTGAAGACGATGACGGTGGCTTTGCGGCCCTCGGCGCGGAGGGGTGAGTGCGACTTGCCGTTGAAGTCAGCGAGTTGAACTTCCGCCGCAGTAGCCCAGACCGCGAGGCAGAGCAGCGCCACCAGTGCCGTAGGAGACGACGTGAGGAGTCTCACTTGTCTCACCGAGGAAGTCAGAGACTCCTCACGTCGTCTCCTACGAAGAGTCACTTGTCGCCCTCCTTGAGGCTCTTCGCCCCGTCCTTCGGGGCAGGTGTGCCGAACAGGCCGGGCTCTTTCACTGGCGGCGGACCCTTCGGCCCCGGCTGGCGGTAGCGCTCACGCATTTCCTTGTTCACGCGGGCGAACTCCTCGCGCTGCTCGGGCTGAAGCTCGACGGCGATTTCCTCGTGCGAGAGACGAATGACTTGGAGCGTCCGGCCGGCCATCTCAGTGCGCAGCTCCCACATCTCGCGACCAGTGCGCTGGAGGATAGGACGAATTTTCTCCGCCTGCTCAGGCGTGAGGCGCAGCCGACGTTGATACTCCTGAAGCAGGCTCTGCGACATCCGCTCCGGGTTGGTGCGGGCTTCGATGTAGCGCTTGACGACCTTGAGGGTGATGAAGGTGCCAGTGGCCGCGCCGAGAAGAAATAGTCCGAGGAGCGCGAGGATCACCTTCCAATGTCGGAGCCAGCTCATTGCTCGAAGAGGGGGTCGAAGGTGGCGTCGGCCACCGTGTATTGCTGTGTCCAGCCAGGCGTGGCCACGTCGTAGCTCGCAAACACGACGGCCACCATCAGCGCACTCGCGACGACGAGGCTGCGGAGAGAGAGAGATTCCAACACATCCCAAGCGGACGGCGTGGGCGACTCTCCTGACGACCAGCGCGCAGCGACGCGCGTGGCGAAGCCGAAAGGCGCGGCGGCTTCGGCGGGCTTCGGTGCCTGGCGCGCGAGGCGGGCGAGCTTCTGCCAGTTGTCGTTCGGTTCACTCATGGCGTTTCTCAAGTTGTTCAAGTTGCTTGCGCAGCTTCCGCCGCGCGCGGAAGGCGCGGACTTTCACCAGTGTCTGACTCCAGCCGGTTCGCGCAGCGACGTCTGCGACCGAACGCTCTTCCAAGTCCAGCAGGCGGATGACGAGCTGGTCCTCGGGGTTAAGCGTCTGCATCAGCTTGCCGACGAGTTCGCCGGCGTCCGCCGCCTGCGAGGGATGCGGCTCGTGTGCGGAGTGCAGAACGGCATCAAGCACTTGCGCCGCGCCCTCGGACAAATCCGCCCAGCGCCACTCGGGCCGGCGCTTCTGCGCGCGGAGCCGGTCAATGCAGGTGCTCACGGCGATGCGCGAGACCCAGTGGGCGAAGGGCACTTCACCCCGATACTGCGCGGCGTTGGCGAACACCTTCATGAAAATCTCCTGCGCCAAATCTTCTTCGTCGAGCGCGCGGGGCAGGTGTCCGCGGACAATCTTGATGACGAGCGGGTAGAGATGCTCGACCAGCGCGCGGGCGGCGTCCTCATCACGCTCGCGCACGCGCGCCAGGCACACCGCGACATCCAAGCCGGGCTGCTCACCCATAAGTCGGTCGGAACCCAAACCAGCACGGGACTGGTGACGCGCGGGAGCGTAGGTGGTTACGCGCGAGTTGATGAAGGGCAAAGAAAAAGCGGGCTGACCACCCTTGGCCAGCCCGCCTGCGAAAACGATTGGGTTCAACGCTGCGCCGACTTGGCCGCCACGTCGAGGCAGGCGGCTTCCGTCGTGCTGCGGACGTAGATGCGGCCGTTGCTCACGACGGGGGTGGACCAGCACTTGCCACCGATGACCTTGGCGCGGCTGACTTCCTTGTAGCCAGCGGGCGAGGCTTCCACGACGACGAGTTCACCCGCGTCGGAGAGGGCGAGGAGTTGGTCGCCGATGAGAATGGCGTTGCCGGGGCCGAAGCCGGGCTGGCTCCACTTGACCTTGCCGGTCGCGAGTTCCACGCACTTGAGCGGGCCAGAGCCGTATTCTTTGAACTGGAACATGCCGTAGAGATGACCGTCCTTGTAGAGCGGCGTGCTCCAGTGGTTGGCCACCGACTCCGGCTTGCCGTTGCCCGCCACGAACCACGTCTCCTCGGCCTTGAAGCCGGACGCGTCCTTGGTGATGCGCGCCGCGCCGCCGCCCACGCCGTAGCCGGCGGAGCAGAACACGAGGTCACCCGCCACGATGGGCGTCATCGCGGTGGAGACGGCGAACTTGAACGGGCGCTTCCACAGCAGCTTGCCGTCCTTCGCGTCCACGGAGATGAGGCCGCTCTGGCAGAAGAAAATCACCTGCCGCACGCCGTGAATCGTCGCGGCCACAGGCGTCGAGTGCGTGATCTTCTCGTCGTGAGCCTTCCACGCCAGCGCGCCGGTGTCCTTGTTGAACGCGAGGAGAGACTGCTCAGGGCCGCCGCCAGCGACGTAAACCAAGTTGCCTTCCACGAGCGGCGAGGCGGCGTTCTTCCAGGAAATGTTGCGCCCGCCGAACTCCTTCATCAGGTCGTGGGTCCAGACCTGTTTGCCGGTGTTGGCATCGAGGCAGAAGAGCGCGAGGTCGGAGGCGAGCACATAGACCTTGCCGCCCACGACGGTGGGCGTGGAGCGCGCGCCGTCACCGCCGTCGTTGCCCTTCGCACCAGCCATACCGCCCGCGTTGCCGTAGGCGGTGCTGCCGACGGGGAAGGCCCAGACATCTTTGCCGGTGTTCGCGTCCAACGCCACCGCGACCTCGCGGGGCGCGCCGTCCACCTCGCGGGTGACCTGCGTGAAGGCCTTGCCGCCCGCGACGGAGAAGGAGCTGAAACCGTTTGGCGTGGGAGTCTTCCAGAGCGCCTTGGGCCCGCCAGCGGGCCATTTGGTGGTGATCTTCTCGGGCGTGGAGCCGTCGAGGTTGGGGCCGCGATATTGGGGCCAGTCTGCCGCGGGAGCGAGGCTGGCCGCAGCGAGCGTGGCAACGAGGGTGGAAGAAAAAACGAACGTCATTTTTGTCATGGCGGGACGGACGATAGGTGCGGAGGTGGATTTCGCAATCAGGAAACGGCCCGGCCCGCCACCGCGAGCGAGGCTTATTTCAACGCCTTGCGTAGCCAGGCGACTAGCTGGTCCTTGAAGTCCGGCAGGAGCTTGTCCCAGCCGCCCATGCCGTGCGCACCGTCGGGGATGGTGATGAAGTCGCACGCGTTGCCGAGCGCCTGCATCTGCTCTTGGAACTTCACGGACTGCGAGTAGTCCACCTGCGCGTCCTTCGTGCCGTGCATCAGGAGGAAGGGCGGCAGGCCCTTGCGCAGGTAAGTTGTCGCGGAGGCGGCGCGTGGTGCGCCAGAGGCCCGGACCGGAGCCGAGGTAGCCGGGGAAGTGCTGGTAGATGGCGTCGCGCTGGAGCTTCGCGGCCGGGTCGCGGAGGAGCTTCACAAGGCTCTCGCCGTCGAGCACTTGCCGGGGTTTCGGCGCACCGGTGAGTTCGAGGAAGGTCGGGAAGATGTCCACATGGATGGTGGGCACGGCGCAGGTGGAGCCGGGCTTCACCACGCCGGGCCAGCGCACGATGAAGGGCTCGCGCGTGCCGCCTTCGTAGAGGCTGCCCTTGCCGCTGCGCAGCGGGGCGTTGTCGGTGATGCCGCCGCCGTCCGCGTCGGCACCCTTGGCCTTCTTGCCCTTGCCCTCCATGCCAGGCTCGCGGAGGAGGCCGTTGGGGCCGCCGTAGCCGCCCACGCCGCCGTTGTCGCTGGTGAAGATGAGCACGGTGTGGTCGGTGAGCTTGAGGTCGTCGAGGGTTTTCATCACCCGGCCTACGCTCTCGTCCACGCTGGCAATCATCGCGGCGTAGGTCGGGCTGTTGTGGCCGCCGACACCGGGCTTGGCTTTGAACTTGGCGATGAGTTCGGGCTTCGCCTGATGTGGCGAGTGGACGCCGAAGTGCGGGAGGTAGAGGAAGAAGGGTTGGTCCTTGTGCCGGGTGATGAAGTCCACGGCCTTGTCCGTGAGGAAGTCGGCGAGGTAGGTGCCCTTGGGGTAATCCGTCTGCGGGTTCGTCGCGAAGTCGAAGTGCTGGCCCATGCTGACGATGGCCTCGTCGAAGCCGCGTTTGCCGGGTAGGTAATCGCCCTTCTGCCCGATGTGCCACTTGCCGAACATCCCGGTCGCGTAGCCGCCAGCCTTGAGCTGCTTGGCGATGATGTCGCGGTCGAGCGGGAGGTCGGTGACGTTCTCCACGGGCCGCAACGGGCGCTTGCTCCAATCGAAGCGGTCCGTGCCGCCGACGGTGTAAACGCCAGTGCGCGCGCCGTATTGGCCGCTCATGAGCGCCGCGCGCGTGGGCGTGCAGTTCTGGCAATGGTGGTGACTGAGCAGCTTCATCCCCTGCCCCGCCAGCCGGTCAAGGTGCGGCGTCTCGTAATACTTGCTGCCGAAGCACGCGACATCCGTGTAGCCGAGGTCGTCGGCCACGATGAAAATGATGTTGGGCGTGCGCGGTGCGGCGAACGCGAGCGACGCAGCGAGGGCGAGGAGGAGCAAGGCAGCTTTCATACGATGCCCAGCAGACGCGGCGGGTGGGTTGGGAGGTTTCAGGTTTGGCTCCGAAGGTAAAATCGGGGAGGCGACTAAGCCGGAACGATGCCGTTGGATTGCACCACCAAGACCCCAAGGACACGAAGCACAGGCGCAGCTGCGGGGTTGCCAACCAAGTCAGCCGCACCGGTTGGGGCAGCTACCCTTGCTGGCCTGCGTGTGCTTTGTGCCTTTGTGGTTTCAATGGAATTGTTCCGGCTAAGCGCCCTTGGTCGTGAGCGGGAGGAAGCAGTGCTTGGCGCGACGCGCTGCGGGGCGCTCCAGCCCAGCCAGGCCCAAGGGAGTGGTGGGTGTTCAGTTGCGCGTTGCACCAGGCCGCTTCCTGGGCGGGGACGCCGGGGATGGTGAGCGTGGCGGGCAGCGGGAGCGTAGTGGCGTTGGTAGCTTTCATCCCGTGACACGCAACCAGAACAGCAGCGTTGTGTTTAGCGAAAAGGCCTACTTGGTGACCCGCCACTTCCATCGCGAGTGGAAATGATGCGGCAGAAATCACCGCGTTGCCGGAGGAAAGCCTTTACCTCCACGCCGCCTCCCCGCTACAAATCCGCCCGCCCCAAGCATAATTTGGCTGGGCCACCTTGATGACATGAGCCGGGAAATGCAGATGCAGCGCTGGGAGTTGAAATACATCATCCCAGAGGACACCGCGCTGGCCGTCGCGCGGTTCGTCAGCTCCTACACCGTGCTCGACGAATACGGCGTCGGGAAGCCGCACAATTCCTACCCCATCCACAGCCTCTACCTCGACTCCGAGGCGCTCACGATTTACTGGCACACCATCAACGGGAACAAGAACCGCTTCAAACTCCGCCTCCGCTTCTACGACAACGACCCGGAGTCCCCCGTCTTCTTCGAGATCAAGCGCCGGATGAACAACGCCATCCTCAAGCAGCGCGGCGGCGTGCGGCGCAAGTCCGTGGACTACATCCTCGCCGGGCACCTGCCCCAGCCCGAACACCTCGTCAAGCAGGGCAACCCCAAGGAACTCGTCGCCCTCCAGCGCTTCAGCCAGTATCTCAAGGAATACAAGGCCGTCCCCAAAGCCCACATCCACTACCTCCGCGAGGCCTGGGTGAGCCGCCACGACAACTCCCTGCGCATCACCTTCGACCGGGAGGTGCTCATCTCCGCCGAGCCCACCGCCCGCCTGGAAACCGACCACGTGAACCCCACCTGCGTCTTCGGCAAGGACGTGGTGCTCGAGTTCAAGTTCACGGGCCGCTTCCCGGACTTCCTCCGCGAGTGCTGCCGCGTCTTCGGCCTCACCACCACCACCGCTGCGAAATACGCCGACGGCATCGCGCTTGCGGGCGAGCGCCGCTTCAGCGCCATCAGCGCACTCCAACAAATGCGCGCCAAGAAACCGCTGGAGGAATTCGACGACACCCACGTCTTCACCGAGGACGTGCTCGCCACCAAGACGCTGTTCTGAAATTTTTCTCGCAATCGTAACCTTAATCCCAATCCTAGCCCGCAGTCCGAACCCAAACATCACATGAACGAGTGGATATTCTTCCAAGGTGACACCTCACTGGCTCCGCCGAACATTCCCGCCGTCGTCCTCGGCCTCCTCCTGTCCTTCCTCCTCGGGCAGCTCTTGGCGTGGACCTACATGATGACCCACGCGGGCCTGAGCTACTCGCGCACCTTCGTCAACGCCCTCGTCATCACTCCCGTCATCGTCTCGCTGGTGATGACCGTGCTCTCGAACAACATCGTCACCGCCTTCGGCATGATGGCCGTGTTCGCCATCGTCCGCTTCCGCAACATTTTGCGCGACACGCTTGATACCACGTTCGTGCTCACCTCCATCTTCATCGGCATGGGCTGCGGCACGCAGAAGTTCTCCACCACCATGGTCGGCGCGTTTATCATCTTCGCGTTGATGATTTACCTGTGGTTCACCAACTTCGGGGCCCGCCATCGCTACGACCTCATCCTGAATCTCCACTGGGCGCGCTCCCCCGGCGAACTGATGGAACTCAGCACTCTCCTGAACCGCCACGCCCGGCGTGTCCACCTCGCCAGCCAGCGCTCGCACCAAGGCTACGAAGGCGCGGACTTCTCCTTCCGCCTCATGCTCCGCGATCCCGCCCGCGCCGATGAGATGATTTCCGAGATCACCGCCCTCGAAGGAGCCTCCCAAGTCACCACCCTCAAGGCCGAGGACGAGTCGGAGCTGTAACCAGCCCTTCGCTTAAGCTCGCAAGGAAAGGCCCGCGTCCCCCACGGCGCGGGCCTTTCCATTGGTTTGGCCGGTGGCTGCCGAAATCAGCAAGGCTCCTGAATGCGTGCTTTCACCCGCCAGTCTGAAACGCACCATGACTAGCCGACCCCGCCTGTCCACCGCCGTTGCGCATCGTGCCTTCACGCTCATCGAGCTGCTGGTGGTCATCGCCATCATCGCGATTCTCGCGGGGATGCTGCTGCCCGCCTTGTCGAAGGCCAAGCTCAAGGCCATTGGTATGAAGTGCTTGAACAACCACAAGCAGATCGGCCTAGCCTACAAGCTTTACGCCGACGACTACGACGGCGTGCTAGTCCCCATACAAAGTGCGGGCGCGCCGTCGGGCATCGTCCTCATCAGCCCCACCGTCACTTGGTGGCCGGACCACCTCAAGCGTTACTCCGCCGAAAATGCCGAACTCTTCCACTGCCCGCGACAAAACCGCCACTCCAACGACTTCGGCATCGGCCTGAGCTCCCCCGAGCTGGGCTGGTCTGGCACCGCCCGCGTCCGCGAGCAGAACGTAGCCCAACCCAGCGCCACCGTGGTCATCGCGGACGCCTCGTTCGCCGCCTTCGCCACGCAGAACGACCCCGACCCCACCAAGTGGAGCGAGCTGACCGGCTCCACCGTGAACCCGTGGGAACGCATCGAGTTCTTCACCCCCGCCCACCCGAGCTGGAACGCCGCCTTCGCGCGCCGCGTCATGAGCCGCCACAACGGAAAGGCCAGCACCGCCTGGGTGGACGGCCACGCCGAGACCTTCCTCGTCAAAACCATCGGCTTCCTCAACGCCGCCGGGACCGCGCCCAATACCGTGGGCGCACCCGACGCGCTGTGGGATTTGCAATGAACGACTTGCCGGCCCAACGGCACTGCCTCTGATGACGTCCTTCCATTCGCCGATGAACACAGCTCCCGCCAACACCCGCCGCCACTTCCTCCGCACCAGCTCCGCGCTGCTCGCGTTGCCATGGCTCGAAAGCCTCGCCGGGGCCGCCGATGCCGCGCCGCCCAAGCGCATGGTCTGCATCTGCACAAACTTCGGTCTCTTTGGCCCGTCGTTCTTTCCCGAGCAGGCCGGGCGCGATTACCAGCCCAGCGAGTATCTGAAAGTGCTAGGTGATTTGCGCAGCCAGTTCACGGTCTTCTCCGGCATCGCGCACCCGGAGATTGGCGGCGACCACGCGTCGGAGGCGTGCTTCCTCACCAGCGCCAAGCACCCCACTGCGGGCGGCTTCCGCAACAGCGTTTCGCTGGATTACGTCGCCGCGAGACACGTCGGCACCGCCACGCGCTTCCCGCTCCTCACACTCTCCACGCAAGATGGCAGCCCGCTCACGCACACCGCCAGCGGCGCGGGCGTGCCGGCGCTTTACAAGCCCTCGGAGATTTTCGCCCGCCTCTTCCTTGCCGGCAAAGCCCGCGACATCGAACTCGAAATGGCCCGTCTCAAGCGCGGCCAGAGCGTGCTCGACCGCATGGGTGAACGCTTTGCCGCCCTCAAGCCCCGTCTCAGCGCCCACGACCAACAGCAGGTCGCCGACTACGCCGAGGCCGTGCGCGACATGGAGAAGCAACTCCACGCCGACGAAGCCTGGGTGCAGAAGCCCAAACCAGTCGTCGAAGCCGAGCCGCCCTCCGACGCGCTGGACCGCAGCGACAACGTCGGTCGCGCCCGACTGCTCCTGAATCTCACCAAGCTCGCCCTCCAGACCGACTCCACCCGCGTCGTGACCGTCTTCATTCGCGGCATGGACCTGAAGCCGCCCATCGAAGGCGTCTCCGAGGACCACCACGGCCTTTCCCATCACGGCCGCAACCAGGCGAAGATTGACCAACTCCGCATCATCGAGCGTGCGAAGATGGGCGTCTTCCGCGACTTCCTCGCCGCGTTGCGCGACACGAAGGAAGGCGCGACCAGCCTGCTCGACCAGACGCAGGTGCTCATCGGCAGCAACCTCGGCGACGCCAGCAGCCACAACACCAGCAACCTCCCCGTTCTGCTCGCGGGCGGCGGCTGGAAGCACGGCCAGCACATTGCCGGCGACCGCAAGAACAACACCCCGCTGGCCAAGCTCTTCGTCAGCATGCTCCAACGCCACGGCGTCGAGACCGCCCAGTTCGGCACAGGCGTCGGGACGATGGATGGGCTGGTGTGAAGCGCTAAGACTGAACAACCACAGCGGCACAGAGAGCACAGAGATTCTGCTTTTTCTGTCTTCCTCTGTGTCCTCTGTGTCTCTGTGGTTAAACAGAATTTCCCGATGAGGTTAGCCCTCCTCCTCTGCCTCCTCGCGCAGTTCGCCGGGGCCCAAGACGCCGCCTCCGCCTACTCCTCCCGCGTCCAGCCGCTGCTCAAGACCTACTGCACCGAGTGCCACGCCGTCAACGCACCGGGAGCCAGCGAACTCTCCCGGCCCGTCACGATTCTGGTTCAAGCGCCAGCCGACTGAACGCCGTCAAATCCGCCCGCCACATGCAGCCCGCGTTCTTACCGCTTCATTCCCGCGTGGTCGGCCTGTTCCTCTGCGCCTGCGCCAGCCTCGCGCCCGCCGCGCCCGCCGCGCCCGCGACGACGGCGAGCTTCGTCGCGACGCTCCGCCCCTTCCTCGCCGAGCATTGCGTGAAATGCCACGGCCCCGAGAAGCAGAAGGGCGACGCGCGGCTCGACGCGCTCACCGGCGACCTCGCCAAGGACCGCGAACTCCTCACCCTCGTCCGTGACCAGTTGCGCGATGGCCTCATGCCGCCGAAAAAGGAAAAACAGCCCGATGCGGCGCTGGCCCGGCGCGTGGTGGCGACACTCTCGCACGCGCTGCCGAAGCCGCAGACCGCCGAGCAATTCGCCAGCGACCAGTTGCCAAACAAGGGCAATTTGATTCCGCACGACCTGCTCTTCGGCCAGCCCGCCGGCGAGGTCACGCCGCCCGCCGCGCGCCTGTGGCGCTTGAACTCCGACTCCTACCTCGGCCTCGTCAGCAGCGTGGCCCGCGGGCGCATGGACAGCCTCGTGAAACCCTTCACGCTCATTCCCGAGCGCGGCTTGAAGGACTACGCCGCACTCTACTCGATGGACGAGCCGACCACGGAAATCCTCCTCCGCAATGCCGCGACCATCGTCGAGCGCCAGTCCGCGCACGACTTCAAGGACGGCAAACTCATCGGCAAGAACGACACCATCCGCGAGTTCGTCGCGCTCATGGACCCGGCGAAACCTCCCACGCCCGAGCAAGTCGCGGCGGTCGTGAAGCAGCAGTTCACGCTGGCCATCGGTCGCGTGCCGGGGGCGGAGGAAGTTGCCCGCTACCAGGCGTTCTACGAAACGTGCGCGCGGGATGGCGACCGCCCCGCCGCCGTGCGGACCGTGCTGCAAGCCGTGCTGCTGCGGGCCGACGCGGTGTTCCGCTCGGAGCTAGGCGGCGTCGCCGATGGCAAGGGCCGCCGGATGCTGGCTCCGGGCGAGCTGGCCGTTGCGCTGAGTCTGGCCCTGGGCAACAAACGTCTCGAACCCCTCACCGCCGCCGCTGCCAAGGGTGAACTCGTCACCAAGGAGCAAATCGCCGCGCGCCTCCAGGCCATCCTCGACACCCCGGACAAGCGGCTCGACACCTCGCGGCTGCTGGCCTTCTTCCAGCAGTATTTCGAGTATCACCGCGCGCCTGAGATTTTCAAAGAGGAGCGGTTTCCCTTCGCCGAGAAGGCCAGCGAATTCGCCCTGCGACGCGGCAACTGGCCCAAAGGCGACCTGACTCTCGTCGGCTCGATTCACCACGCGGCCAATCTAGTCGCCGACACCGACCGACTCGTGCAGCGCATCCTCGCCGAGGACAAGGATGTGCTCCGGCAGTTGCTCACCACGGACATCACTTTCGTCAACTTGCGGTTCAAGGAGGACAAGCAGACCCGCCAGCCCGTGCCCGTTCCCGCCTCCGAACTAAATCCCAACAACCATCGCGGCATCGTCGGGCCGCACTACGTTTACGGCTTCGCCGCGTGGCCCGCCGCGCAACCGGTGAAAGCACCCGCCGACCAGCCCCGCCTCGGGGTGCTCATGCAGCCCGCGTGGCTCGTGGCGCATTCGACGAATTTCGAGAACGACCCCGTCCGCCGCGGCCGGTGGATTCGCGAGCGCCTGCTCGGCCAGACCGTCCCCGACCTGCCCATCGGCGTCGTGGCGCAGGTGCCCGACGAGCCACACCGCGCGTTCCGCGACCGCCTGCAAGTGACGCGCGAGGCGAAGTGCTGGAAGTGCCATCAGTGGATGGATGAACTGGGGCTGCCGTTCGAGCAGTTCACCCACTACGGCGTGTTTCAAAAAGCCGAACTGGTCGTGGACGCGGAGGCCACTGCGAAGCACCTGGACAAGAACGGCAAGCCGCTCGGCAAGGTGTTCACGACCACGAAACTCAACACCACCGGCGAGGTCGCGCACACCGACGACCCGCAGCTCGACGGCCCCGTGAAGGACGCCTACGAACTGGTCCGCCGCCTCGCGGATTCCACGCGCGTCCGGCAGGTCTTCGTGCGCCACGTCTTCCGCTACTTCATGGGCCGCAACGAATCGCTGGCCGATGCCCGCTCGTTGCAGGAGGCCGACCGCGCCTACGTCGCTAGCGGCGGCAGCTTCAAGGCACTCGTCGTAGCGCTGCTCACGTCGGATTCCTTTCTCTACCGCTCGTCGCCCACCACCACCGCGCAGTCCAAATGAGAACCAACCCCCTCCAGTTCCGCCCTGAGTTCACCCGGCGCGACGCACTCAAGGGCCTCACGCTCGGCGCGGGCGCGACGCTCCTCAGCCGCTTCCTCGCGCAACTCGCCGCGCACGCCGCTGGCAGCCCGGCGGCCATCCGTCATCGCGTCGTCATCGTGATGCAGAGCAACGGCCTGCGCCCGAGCTTCATCACGCCCGTCGGCCACAAGCGGAAAGACGACGGCAAAGGCGGCAGCACCGCGCGCGAAGTGGTCGAAATCCCGCTGGCTGATCAGCAGCTCCCCGCCGCGCTGGAACCGCTCACGCCCTTCAAGGACCGTCTCGCGCTGATTCAAGGGCTGTCGGGCCGCGTGGCCTTGGGTGACCATTCCGGCAATCACGGGGCGCTCGGCTGTTACTCCCCCAGCAAGGTGCTGGGGCAGACGATTGACTCCGCGCTCGCCGACGCCTTGCCCGCCGTCTTCCCCCACGTGCTGCTCGGCCTCGCCGGCGACACCGGCAGCGAGGCGATGAACTACGCGCACTCCGCCGTCGCTGCGAACAAACCGCTGCCCACCCTCTGCTCGCCCGACCTCGCGTTCCGCTCGCTCTTCGGCAGCGTGGACGGCGGGGGCAAGGGGCCGTTCGACCGCCAGACGCACCTGCTCGAGTTCATGGCCGACGACGTGAAGCGCGCCCGCACCGCGCTGGCGCCCGAGGAACGCCTGAAGCTCGACCGCTACGTGGAAGCCTTCGAGTCGCTGCACCAACGGCAGGCGCAAATCGCCGCGATGCAGGAAGTCATCAAACGCAACGCGCCGCAGCTCGGCGAGAAACGCACGACCACCACGTCGAGCCTGATACTGGAGGCGCAGTTTGAAATCGCGACCGCCGCGCTGATTGCTGGGCTGACGAACGTCGTCACCCTCACTTCCGGCAGCGGCGGCCAGCGCTTCGGCAAATACCCGGAGCTGGGCGCGCAGGATTTGCACGGCCTGGGCCACGGCGGGTCCATCGCGGGCAAAACGAACGAGGAGAGCTTCATCGTGCTGCACCAGTTGCACACCCGGCTCATCGCCAGTCTCGCGCGCAAACTCGCCACCATCCCCGAGGGCAACGGCACGATGCTCGACCACACCACCATTCTCTTCCTCAGCGACTCCGGCGACGGCCATCACCCGCAACTGCGCACCTGGCCGATGGTGCTCCTCGGCAACCTCGGCGACCGCCTCAAGACCGGCGGCCGCTACCTGGAATTCCCCGGCTATGGCCTCGCCAACCACCGCACCATCGGCAGCCTCTACAACACGTTGCTGCATGCGGCTGGCAAGCCGCGTGACAAGTTCGGCTTCGACGACATCGCGTTGAAGGACGTGAAGCAGGGTGTGCCTCTGCCGGAGTTACTGGCGTGAATCAGCACCACGAAACAACCCGCCGTCCCGCCCCCCAAAGCTCTCACAGACTTTGCGAAGACTCGCCGATGGCGAGGTCTCGCTTCGGCACGGGTGCCGGGACGCTGGGGGGACTGAAGCACACCGAGTTTTCCTTCCGTAGCTTTCCACTGTGCCTCTGTGGTTAAATTCCGCTCTCAAATGCATCCGATGAAGCTCCTTCTTCTCCTCTGCTCCTTCGCGCAACTCGCCGTCGCCCAAGACGCCGCCTCCACCTTCACCTCCCGTGTCCAGCCGCTGCTCAAGACCTACTGCACCGAGTGCCACGCGGGCGCGAAGCCCAAGGCCGGCATCCAGCTCTCTGGCGCACGCACGACCGACCACCTCGTCACGGAGCGCGACCAATGGTTCCGCGTGCTCGACCAAGTCGAGGCTGGCACCATGCCGCCGAAGGACGAAAAACAACCCACGCCCACCGAACGCGCTGCCCTCGTTGCGTGGCTGCGCGGTGACTTCACCAGCACCATGCTCGGCCGCCAGCGCGCCGAGGGCCGCAGCAAGCTCCGCCGCCTCAGCCGCACCGAATACGCCAACACCATCTTCGACCTCTTCGGCGTGAAGCCCGCCGTCGGCCTCAACCTCCCCACCGACGGCCGGGTGGATGGCTACGACAAAGTCGCCGCCGCCCTCCCGCTCTCCGCCTCCGGTGCCGCCGGCTACTTCAAGATGGCCGATGACATCCTCGCGCGGATGCTCCGCCCCATTCCCAAAGGCCCGCCCAAGTCCGCCGCCAAGCCCCGCCAGCCCGACCTCCTCGACGATGTCCTCGGCGACAAAAAGACCGCCGCCCCCAGTGCCGGCGGTTTGCAACCGCCGTCCGCCACGTCCGCCAGCCCCTTCGACCCCGCCCGCACCACGCGCGCCCTCGCCTTCGGCAGCGAGCAATCCAAGGGACACATCCTCGAGCTCCCCGACGGCACCAAGGTCAGCTTCAACACCGACACCACCTCCGGCCCCTTGCGCGGCTTCAGCGGCCCACGCAATCCCGGCATGCACCGCCTGCGCCTCTCGGTCTATGGCTACCAGACCGACAAGCCGCTGCCCTTCGGCATCTACGCCGGCCACACGGGCGCTTATCCGCAAATCATCGAGCTCATCGCCGTGCTCGAAGCCCCGCCCGGCAAACCCACCATCCTCGAAACCGAAATCTACCTCCGCACCGCCGACCTCAACGACCTCGCGCCCATCGGCGACAACTTCCGCCTCATCCCCTTCGGCCTCGGCGTGCCCGTGCCGAAGAACACACAGGCCAGCGCCTGCCGCGCGCCGGGCCTGGCCGTGCAGTGGGTGGAAATCGAGGAGCCGGAGCTGCCCTTGCTCGGCGACCGCTGGCTGCGCGCCGACTTCCGTGCCGCGCTCGCCGGTGGTTTGCAAAACCGCGACGTGTTCATCAAGGCCGCCGAAGCCACCTTCAAGCGCATCGCCCCACGCCTCTTCCGCCGCGACCCCACCGCCGACGAACTCGCGAAGCTGAACCTCCGTTTCGCCGAGCAACTCGACGTAGGCGTCACCGCCGACAACGCCCTGCGCGACTGCGTCGTCGAGCTGATGACCGCGCCGGACTTCCTCTGCATCGTCGAGCAACCCGGCCCGCTCAACGACTTCGCCCTTGCCTCGCGCCTCGCCTACTTCCTCTGGAACTCCACGCCGGACGATGCCTTGCTCGCTGTCGCACGCGAAGGAAAGTTGCGCGACGGCATGGTCCTCGCCGCGCAAACCGAGCGCCTCCTCAAAGACCCGCGCGCCAGCCGCTTCGTGGACGACTTCACCGACCAATGGCTCGGGCTGCGCGCCATCGACGACACCTCGCCCGACAGCAAGCTCTACCCCGAATACGCGAAGAACGACCTGCTCAAGCGCTCCAGCGTGCAGGAGACGCGCGCCTTCTTCCGGCGCGTGCTTGACGAGAACCTCAGCGTCCGCGAGTTCGCCGCCGCCAACTGGACCTTCGCCAACAACTCGCTCGCCCAGCACTACGGCCTGCCCGGCATCACCAGCCTCGCCTTGCAAAAGGTCAGCCTCCCCGCCGACTCCGCTTACGGCGGCCTCTGGACCCAGCCCGCCGTGCTGAAAGTCACCGCGAACGGCACCTACACCTCGCCCGTGAAGCGTGGCGTCTGGGTCGCCGAGCGCTTGCTGGGCACCCCCATCCCGCCTCCACCGCCTAACACGCCGGCCGTGGAGCCCGACATTCGCGGCGCGAAGACCCTGCGCGAACAACTCGCCCTCCACAGCAGCCAAGGCTCCTGCGCCGCCTGCCACGCGAAGTTCGACCCGTATGGCTTCGCACTGGAGAGCTTCGATGTCACCGGCACTTACCGGAAAAACTACCGGGTCCTCAACCCCGAGCGCAAAAGCGGCCCGTGGTGGACCGAAGGCCTCCCCGTGGATTGCAGCGGCAAGACGCCGACCGGCCAGACCTTCAGCGACATCCGTGAGCTACGGAAAGCCGTTGCCCAAAACCCCGCCCAACTCGCGCGCGGCGTCACGCGTCACCTCGTCACCTACGCGACGGGCGCTCCGCCCACGCGTCTGGACCAACCCGCCCTCGAAGCCATCGTGACCGCCGCCGCGAAAGACCAACACGGCCTGCGCTCCCTCATCCACGGCGTCGTGCAAAGCGAGCTGTTCCGCTCGAAGTGAAATGGAGCGCGGACGCCCACGTCCGGCGCCGCAAAGTCCTCCATTGCCAACGAAAGCGTCCCCCCTCCCACCCAAAGTTAAACGGCAAAAGTGAGGCCAGACGCAGCGCGACATTTTTTCGTTTTTCGTTTTTCCTTTTGCCTTATCCCTTTCCTTCATGAAGCTGCTCCGCCCCGTCCTCATCGCCCTCGCCTGCGCGACCGGCTGCCTCGCCCCGGACCCACAGGCCCCCGGCCCGAAGGCCGCCCAGCCGAAGCCTTACGTGCTGACGATGTGCTTGGTCAGTGACGAGAAGTTGGACACGGGCGACCCCAGCCTGATTTACAAGGGCCGCGAGATCCGGGTGTGCTGCGAGGGGTGTCTGAAGGATTTTCAGAAGAACCCGGAGAAATACCTGAAGCTGATCGTGGCCGAGGAGAAGAGGCAGGCGGCGGAGAAGGCGAAGCTGCCGAAGAACTAGGCGGCTTGAGTTGAGAAACAGGCGTCGCGTTTTGCGGTGCCGCGACGGGGTGGGGTCGTGAAGAATTTCCTAGGCGTGCCTCTGCTCCCTCTCCCCTCCTCCGAGGTGTATGGACCGGAGACATGGTGGACAGGTGTGCGGGGACATGGTGGACACTTTTGGCGCGGCTGAGTTCAAGGTTGGGTTGGGTTCTGGCGCAGGTCCAGTTCCTTGATGACGTGGGTCAG
>JBDKJY010000031.1:0-76969 GCA_039796295.1 Verrucomicrobiota bacterium | reverse complement strand
GTCTGGAAACGGTGAAAACCGAATCCGACACCCCGCCACAAGCGCATGGCGAGTCACAAAACGGAGGTCACAACTGTGGAAATCACCCATTTTTCAAGAAACTGCTAGGGCGCATTCTTTCAGTTCTGCGAGCGACTCCTCAAGACACTCGTTGCCAACTCAACGGGAAACGGTTTCGCGGAAAAACAGACTCTGATTGAATTACGCCCATGAGCGCTTCGGAGAAAAAGGTGCTGATCGTGGGCGGCGGACTGGCCGGTCTGGCTTGTTCCATCCGCCTGCATCAATCCGGCGCGCGGCCCCTCATCTTCGAGGGAAGTGACGGCGTCGGAGGACGGGTGAGGACCGATGAGGTGGACGGATTTCTGCTGGACCGCGGGTTCCAGGTGTTTCTCGACGCTTACCCGGAAGCGGGCGCGCTCCTCGACATGGATAAGCTTGATCTGCGGGCATTCCGGCCCGGTGCGCTGATCTACCAGACTTCCGGCATGCGACGGATCATGGATGTCCTCCGTGAACCGCGTCACCTCATTGAAAGCGCGCTGGCCCCGGTGGGATCGTTTGCGGACAAACTGAGAGTGGCCAGACTGAGGTGGCGCTTGATGCGTCTGTCCACCGAAGAAATCGCCGGGCATGAAGACATGACCACGGAGAGTTATCTCAAGCACGCGGGATTTTCTCCAGCGATGATCGATGGGTTTTTCCGCTCGTTCTACGGGGGCATTTTTCTCGAACGAGAACTCCAGAGCTCGAGCCGAATGTTCGAGTTCACCTTCAAAATGTTTTCGCAGGGAAGCGCCACTCTGCCGTCGAGAGGGATGGGGGAAATTCCGCGCCAGCTGGCTTCCCGCCTCCCTTCGGGCACAATCCGCCTCGGCGCGCGGGTCACGCGAATCCAGCCGGGAAGCATCACCCTTGAATCCGGCGAGCAATTTCAGGGCGATGCCGTGGTCGTGGCCACCGATGCGACGACCGCGGCAGGATTGGTATCTGCTGGAGCGACTGCCGGGCCCGTCTGGCGGTCAGTGACCTGTTTGTATTTCGCCGCCCCCCGCTCGCCTCTTGGCGAGTCGATCATCGCTCTCAATGGCACGGGCTCCGGATTAGTGAACAACGTATGCGTTCCCTCCGATCTCGCGCCGGACTATGCGCCGCCCGGCCGGGCGCTCGTCTCCGTGAGCGTTCTTGGAATAGTGGATTCAGCCGACCTGGAATCGCGGGTCTTGGCCGAACTCGAGGCCTGGTTCGGCGGCGCGGTGCGCGAATGGCGCCACCTCCGGACCTATCGGATCGAGCGGGCGCTGCCCCGGCAGGCGCCCGGCACTGGCTTCACCGGGCCGGGTTTTCGCAAGGAAGCCGGTGTTTACCTCTGCGGAGATCATCTTTGGAGCGCCTCCATCGAAGGCGCGATCATCTCCGGCCTGAGGACAGCGGATGCGATTCTGAAGCCATCATGAAACACCCGATACCATCAATCTTCCGCGCCAGCACTCCGCTCCGCGCCAGCGTGGAGACCATGTTTGAATTCCACAGCAATCCGCGCAATTTGCCCGAGGTCATGCCCCCGACCTTGAAGCTGGTGAGCCTCAAAACCGATGGCCCGGCCCAGGAGGGGCGCCTGATCGAACTTCATTGCCGCGATTGGTGGATTATCCCGATGCACTGGACCTGTCGGTGGAAGACCGTGCAAGCACCCGATCTGCTGGTGGATGAGATCGTGAAAGGTCCATTCACCTTGTTCATTCACGAGCACCGCTTCGAACGACGAGGGCCCGCCGAATGCATCATGCATGACACGGTGACCTATCAGTGGGGTCGCGCCTGGTGGGGTAGACTCGTTTCCGAGACCGGCGTAAGAGTGTATCTGAAATTGCTGTTCAAATACCGCCATCATCGCACCCGGAAATGGGCGATGACGAAGTGACGGCGGCGGGAACCCACCCTGACCGCATACCGGGTGCTCAGAATGCTGCCAGACAGAGGTAGGCATTCAGCACCAGATAGAACAGTGCCGGGATCGTTTGGAGGAAAGTATCTTTGATTTTGATGCGGACGCCGACCGCACCCAGCATCATCAGGGCCAGGCCGGCCGCCGCCGCGCGCCCCATCCACGGTTGGCTCAGGCCAGCCAGCAAACCCAGCGCTGCGCACAACTGCAATCCTCCGATCAGCGCGCGCTGCGAACCAAAGTGGTAGCGGTCGAATTCCCGTTTCAGGGGGTCGGAGAGAAAGCACGCTGCGCCGTATCCAAGAAAAGAAATGGCACAGAAAAAAATCAGAGCGACGTTCAAGATGGGGAGAATAGAGCATGAATCCGACTGCGCATCCTTCGTTCATTAGAATTACCCGCTGGCCACTTCGCCCTCGCGGCATTCGTTCGGGACTGAACGCGCCTCGTTTCCCCCCCCCTGTGCCGCTCGTCATCACGCGTTGAGGAGTCGGTAGTTGATGACCGCTATGATCAGGGAGAGCACCAGCAAGGTCAGCGAGGGTAGCATCTTGAACACTGGATTCTTCACTCGCAGATGTATGATAAACGCACATCCCATCAGGAAGGCGATGCCCAGACCGCCTGCTATGGCGAAAGGCTTCCGCTCAATGCCGATGAGCAGCAGCAGCGCAAAAGTCAGTTTGAGAATTCCCACCAAATCGCGCAGCCAGTCCGGCAGGCCATACTGTTTGAACTCCTGGATGGCGTTGTCGTAGCGCACGACCCACACGAAGAAGATCGAGGCAGCCACCAAGGCTTGTAGAGAAATCGTCAGAGTTTCCATGACCGCATCTTAGGACTGATTGCCCGGCATTGGCAGTGTAAATTCCTGGCTCGACCGGGAGTTCGAAAACAGGGGCGACCGGGCCGCCCCCCGTTTCATGCCGAGGGTGGGAAAACCCAAAGCACCGGGCGGCCGACGTTGCAATGCACCGCACGCCCCAACAATGTGAACGTGGCCCAAGAGTAGTAGAGGTTGCTGCGCGCGAGATTGCCGGGAACAAAACCTGACAGCGGTTTCTCAAGTTGGCGTAACCGCAGCGAGGCTGACGGAATCGGGTAAAAGATGTTTTGCACGGTGGAGTCTGAACTGCCGTCTTCACCGATCAAGTTGGGAAAGCGAGCAATCCATGGGCGCGGATCGCGGCCGGAATCGGCAGCAGCGCGGTCAGCGACGAACACGGCTTTGCGACTCAACGTCGGCAGTATCAGCAGACTGCCAAACGTCCAAAGCGTCATCCAGCAGGCGTGGCCGAACAACGCCTCGGCTGGGGTGCGCTCGGCGAATTTGAAGATGAGCGATCCGAAAAAACCACCGATGAGATTCCAACCGAGAACCAGAATGAATGCACGGTCAGTCAGGCCATTCCCCAGCTGCCACTGACGCCGGCCCGATTCCACGGCGAGTTCCTCCTTCGGCAAGTTTGCCAGCCAGCGTTCCGGTATCAGGCTTTTGGCGCGACGTCCAAAACCTACGATCCCACCGGTGAACGCCGGGTCGGTGGTGTTGGCGACCAGAAGCGTTCCGCCATCATGCGGAGTTTCCTTGATTGGAACACCGTCCATCGCGCGGAAGAGTTGCCGACGGCCGAGCGCCAGCCCCGCTGTCGCGAGCAGGATGGCAAAACAGAATCCGCCCGAGAGTCGGAAGCTGACGTAGCTCAGGAAACCCACTCCGGTCAGCACCAGCGTGTGAACGAGCACGCCGCGCGACCAGCGATGGAGGAAGGCCGTGATCGTTGGCCGTGGTTCGGGCATCAGCAAAATGCCGCCGATGAAATCGAACAGTGCCTGCACTGCGATCATCGCCACAAAAATGAACCCCAGGCGACGAAGGTCGAAAGCGCTGGTGTGACCGGGCGTCAGCCAGTAAAGGCCCGCTGCAGCCGTCAACACCCAGAAGCCGACGTTCGTGATGCCGAGCCACAGGCGGCGGCGGGCCAGATTTTTCATCTCCGGTGTCATGGGGTTGCCCCTCTGATCCAGCTCATCTCCAACCGGAACGGGCCTGCTTGTTTGTCCGAGATGAGGAGGCCCACTGAAGTGATTTTGGAAGGAATCAGCGGCGGCACGTCGGTCAACACGCGTCCGCGAAAAGTCGGCATGAAATCCTTGAAGGCGAGACGGTGCTCTTCCCACTCGCCGCGCTTCGTGGTGAACTCGGCCTGATAATTCAGCGCGTTGAAACCCGCCTCGGTGCGCACCGTGAACTTGTAACGCCGTCCATCCCCCCGCACGCGGAGCACGAGGGCATCGGTGCCGTTGAGATTTTCCCGCACGGGAGAGGAGCGCACCGAGGCAAAACCGCCGTTGTTCTCGAGCGAGACGACTCCGCTGAAGATCGCGCCGCCGTTCGTGAGGAGTTGGAACTGACTGGTGGACACGCCGCCCATCACGTCGTCGTTGACGACTTGCCACTTCGTGGAATTGGTGGCCGTCTGGAAGTTGAAGAACATTTTTTCGGAAGCGGCGTCAGCATTCATGGTGATGGCAAGACACGCACATACGTGCGCGGCGAGATGGCGGAGAGAAGTTGCGGAGGGAATTGTCATTTGAGTTGGGACAGTTCAGGAGTTTAGTCGCCACAGGGTGAAATTCAGCACCGCCGCAAAGCTCACCCACGCCAGATATGGCAGGAGCAGCCACGCGGCGGGACGACTCACTGGACGGAAGGCGGCAAGTGTCGCGGCAATCGCCAGCCACAGCATTACGATTTCGGCGAACGCGAGGCCCGGCCGGTGCAGCCCGAAGAACAGTGGTGTCCATACGGCGTTGAGCGCGAGTTGCACCAGGAAGAGCGTGAGCGGCCGCCGTTGCGCGGCGAATCCGCCGCGCTGCCAAACGAGCCACGCCGCCACCGCCATCATCGTGTAGAGAGCTGACCACACCGGGCCAAAGATCCAGCCAGGTGGATTCCACGCCGGTTTTTTGAGCGTGGCATACCATTCGCCCGGCATGAAGAACGCGCCGAGCGACGCGGCGCTGAAACTAAGAACCAGCCAGCCCGCCAGGGCGAAGGCGAGACGGACGTTGAAGCGTTGGGCAGGCATCGTGGACAAGGGGTGCAATCAGCCGTCGGCCCGCAAGTGCGCGAGCAGTTTTAAGACCGCGAGCTCCTTGGCCTTGGCTTCGACCTCCACGGTGATGCTGCGATGTTGCCACGCAGCGGGGAAATCCGCCGGGTCAATGTAGTCGTGATGACGTGTGGGCTTCGGCCCATCCCAGCCCTCGAGCGGGCTGGAAAGATGGAACAGCGGCTCACGTCCGCGCCAGGTTGCCGTCGCGTGTTCCGTCGCTTCCTCGACGCTCAGGCCATCGGCAAGGCAGCGATGATGATGCACGTCATAGACGAGCGGAGTTTTCGTCGCCTCGCAGACCGGCAGCAAATCGCGCGGGGTGTAGACCTTCTCGTCATTCTCCAGCGTCAGCCGCGAGCGGACGGGCGCGGGCAGGCGCTCGATGTTCTGGACGAGCGCACGGAGCGCGGCGGGCTTGTCCCCATACGCGCCGCCGCCGTGCAGATTGATGGTCTCGGCGCCAACCCATTCCGCGACCTCCGCCTGGTAATCCAATTCCGCCAGCGAGCGCGAGAGCGTGACCGGGTTCGGCGAATTGAGGACGACAAATTGATCGGGATGAAAGGACAGCCGCAACCCATGCGCGCGGGCGAACGCGCCGCAATCCTGGAACGCCTGGCTGATGCGCGCCGCGGCGGGCAGATCCGTCACCGCATAGCCAGCCTCGGGATGAGTCTTGATCGGGAGAATCTGGCTGTTGATGCGGAACGCGCCGATGCCGTGCGCGGCGCAATAGCGCAGTGAGGCGAGCAGAGCTTCCGCGTTGGCGAGACAAAGTTCAGACAGACGGCGCAACTGTTCGGTGCGCGCCAGCTTGAGCAGCGCCGTCGCCGTCGTGGTGCGGAACTTGATCGGCTCACTTGCGAACTGACAGCAGAGTCCGAGGCGAAGGGAAGGCGGATAGTGTGCCTTCATGGAGCCAGCACAGGACTCAAATTCTCCTCGCAGCCGACGCAAGGAGGCCCCGAAGTTCATTCGGGAAAAGTCGTTCATTAAGAGCCTGCTGACGTCGGCTGCTACTTCTTTCATGATGTATTGCGCAACGGCGACATCCCCGGCGGCGATGACGCGCTTGGGACTGCCGATGAAACTTCATTGGCGAAGAGCCTCCGCCTTCAAGGTCAGAACCGGGCGAGGAACCCCACCTGCAAGTAAGGGGCACCATCACCATTGAGCAGGAGATTCTGTCGATCGAATGTGAACCGCCGATCCATCACCCAGCCAGCGTCGAAGTGCGCGGACCATTTCTGTCCCAACTTCCACCGTGCGCCACCACCAACGCGCATCTCCCTGTAATCAACGATCTCGTTGTTTAATCCAGCCAGCGTCACGCGCGTTCCAAAATCTTCCGCGACCCGCCACGAGCCACCCCTCAGCTCACCCCCGGCGAACAAGCTCAATGAATCGTTCGCGGCAAACTCAATGCGAGGTCGGGGCATGATGAAGTTGAGGGTCCAGTCCGGCGCGAATTTCCAGCGCACCCCAGGACCGCCCACCACGGGTTGGCCCGAACGCAAATCCACATTGATGCCGAGCACCCAGGTCAGGCTGGTGCTGGGCGAATAGGCGAGTCGCATCGCGAAAGGCGCATTCAAGTCGTCACTGCTCACGTCTGCAAAGTCGCTGTAGATACCAGGGTCGACTTCGAAGCGCGCCAGCCAGCGATCTGCAAAGCGCCATTCGCTTCCCAGCTTCAACGCGAGGCTGTGGACTTCGCTCGGAAGCGGGGCGCCCGCCGGGACCGCGAATCGCGAACCACTCCACTCCGCACCCAGCAACCAAGAATGACTCTCCCCGGCGCGAATCGTGCCGAGCCAGCCCACCTTTGTGTGCAGCGCATCCATGTTTCCTAAGGGGGTAGTTCCCTGCGAAATTGGGGCCGGCAGCGAATAGGAAACCTCGGCTCCCAGGGCTTGGTTGAAGTCCGCAAACAGAGGGTAGATCCGTGTCTGGGCTTGGGACGCGACTGGCAGTGACACTAGCGTGGCGAGAGCGGCGCATAGTTTCTGAAGAGTCTTCATGGTTGAGTTGAGGTAAGGGAACCCGTCGCCGACTTCGTCCAGCGGAAAGCGGACAGCGCATTCAGTTCGCGGACAAAAAGTTGATCATCCGCGACGGAAACGTGCGCCCACGTCTCGGAATCACTGAGCTTGCGCTGGTCGAGTTGCAGAAGCTTTTCCTTGTTCGTGCGGAACTGGAACAACTGTCCGCGCTGGTCGAGGGCGAGGATGCGGTCGCCTTGGGCGACGAGGCTCATGTATTTGCCGAAGGACTGTTCGCTCGTCCACAGTTCGCGGCCGGTCTCCACTTCGATTGCCATGACGCGCTGGCTCTTGAGATGATTGTAGGCTACGCCGTCAATGATGACCGGCGTGCTCATGTAGCCTTGCGCCTTGTTCTTCCACGCCTCGGTGACGGTGAACTTGCCGTCCGTCTGCGCGACCTTGAAACCGATGGTCTTGCCGCCGTAGGTGCTGGTGAAGAGCGTGTCTTTGTAAGCGACCGGGGTGAGGATGTTCATGCCGCGAAACGCTTCGACCGGTTGCTCCCAAAGCACCTTGCCGTCCGCCGGATCCACGCCCGCGAGCTTCTCGCGGGTCTGCACCACAAGCTGCCGCCGGCCGGCGAGGTCCGCGAACATCGGCGACGAGAAAACACTGCTCATCATGCCGCCCTTTTCGGTCAGCGTGCGCCAAACCAGTTCGCCGGTGCGCTTGTTGAGCTTCACAAGGCTCGCGCCAGCCTGAACGTAAACGAACTCGCCATCCACGAGCGGCGAGCAGACGAAGCCGAAATCAGGTGCCGGTGCTTCCATCTTCTTTACGAAGTCAAACCGCCAGCGTTCCTTCCCCGTCTGCGCGTCGAGGCACACCAGCAGGTCGCGCATACCGGCGACGAACAGGCTCTCGCCATCACAAGCCGGCGTGGCGCGAATCCAGTCGCCATTCGACTTGGCGAAGAACGGCACGGTCATCGCGCCTTCCCACTGCGCGCGCCACAGTTCCTTCCCGGTCTGGCGATCGAAGGCGGTGGCGACCTCGAACTTCTTGTCCTTCGACTCGGTCGTGAACACGCGATCGCCCGAGACGATGGGGCCGGAGTAACTTGGTCCCAGTTCGACGCGCCAGGTGCGCTGGAGATGATTCGTGTCGAGCTTCTCCGGCCAGACGGGGCCGGTGAACTGGCCATCGCGATTCGGCCCGCGCCACTGGGGCCAGGCTGAATTGAGAGCCGTTTCAGCACGGGTGGTCGCAGCGCCGGCCAGGAGCAACGCGAAGAGAATGAGAAATCGTGTGTGCATAAAATTTCTGATCGTTGTGTTGTCGTGTTCGAGCGTGGGTCTCGATGGTAGGAGCAATCGGGAAGAAGGATTCATGAAGGAGAAGCCGGCCGGGCTTGGACGGAACTGAGGCCGCCATCCACCGCGAGCACCTGGCCAGTCACCCATGATTGTTGCGGATCGAGAAACCAGCGGATAGCGCTCGCGACTTCCTCAGGCGCTCCGATGCGACCGAGCGGGTGCAACGCAGCGGAGGCTTTCATCGAAGCCTCATGTCTGGTGAGGGACTCGGTGAGCGGTGTCCGAGTGAGACCGGGCGCGACGCAGTTCACACGAAGGTTGTAGCGGGCGTAAGTCGCAGCGGCGGATTGCGCGAGGCCCACCACCCCGGCTTTGGCGGCAGCGATGGCTTCGTGGTTGATCATGCCGCGCTGGGCCACGGCGGAGGCCAGCAAGACAATGGAACCACCGCCGGTCCGCATCATCCGGCTCGCCGCCGCTCGGAGAACGTAGAACGAAGAATTAAGATTGGCCGCGAGCACGTTGGACCATTCTTCATCCGTGGTGCTGTGGGCTGGTTTAAGCAAAAGCGAGCCGACGCAATTCACCACGCCATGCAACGGACCGAGCTGTGCAAAGGCCCTGTCAACACAGGCTTCAACCGAGGCCGAGTCGGTGGCATTCACGGGGCCGGCGTGAGCTTTCAACTCTCTAGCCAGCGCGTCGAGCCGTTCGCTGCTGCGTGCTGCGAGGCTCAAGCCGTAACCCAGCGTTCCGAGTTGCCGGGCGAGTGCCGAGCCAATTCCTCCGGTCGCTCCAAGGATGAGCACGTTGGTCGTATGAGGGGCTTGGTTCATTAGGAATTCACCGCGGGCAGCGGCTTGATAGGAGCGGAGCCTTGTCCCGACGAATCCGGTGGGTTGTTGAACCCGGGCGGTGTTTCATTGCTCTGCGCGGCCAATTGTTTGGCCATGTCTGCCGCCTGCTGCAAGCCGAGGAAAACGACTGCCGTGATGACCAGGCCAAAACAAAAAATGGGAATGATGTAGGTGGCCATATCAGTTCCTTCTCTTGTTGATGGTGGCACCGGACAGGAGGACGAGCCGCACGCCGACCCAGAGAATGAGAATGCTCGGCACCCAAAGTCCCACGAAGGCGCCGGCGTCGTGGCTCAGGAGAAACCACAGTCCGACACTCACGAGGAGACTCGCGAAGGCCGCGATGAGAAAGGGATAGTCAATTTTTTGAAACATAGTGGGAGGCCTTGATTGGTTTGAGTCTGTGGTGGGGGATTTTTATTGGTGAGAAGGGGCGGGGAGCCAGAGACTCCCCGCCCCGACAATTGCCGTTACTTCGGCAGCACCACAGTGTCGATGACGTGGATGACGCCGTTGCTGGCGGCCACGTCGGTCATGACGACCTTGGCATTGTTCACGGTGACGGCGCCGGCGGCGACCTTCAGATTGAGCGACTGGCCGTTCACGGTCTTCGCCTTCATCGTCTTGACGTCTGCGGCCATGACTTTTCCAGCCACGACGTGGTAGGTGAGGATGGCCACGAGCTTCGCTTTGTTCTCAGGCTTGAGCAGGTCTTCCACCGTGCCCTTGGGGAGCTTGGCGAAGGCTTCGTCCGTCGGCGCGAAGACGGTGAACGGCCCCGGCCCTTGGAGGGTCTCGACGAGTCCGGCGGCCTTCAGGGCGGCGACCAGGGTGTTGAAGCTGCCGTTGCCGGAGGCGACAGCGACGATGTCTTTGCCGGCGGGCTTGGTCTCAGCGTGCGCGATTCCGAAAAAGCCGGACGTGGCGAGGAGTGCGGTGAGGGTGAGGATGCGGATGGTTTTCATGGTTCGTATCGGATGCTTAGTTTCTTGTTTTGGGGTGAACCCGGACAACCACCGCAAAGTGAGTCGGCTTCGCGAACCGGCATTCGATGAGCCGTCGCTGTGCGACGTTTGCGTTTGTATTCCGATGTTCACGTTTTGTTTTCATGTTCAGACTACTGCCAAGCAGCATTGAACTTGTCCATACTTTGTCGAAGATGTGTTTAATTGTCAATAACTTGTCTCATAAAAGTTTTGAGGGCCGCTATGACTGATTTTATGAGGCTAAAAGCACAATATATCAGCTTATTATGGTGATTTATTCGACTTTCTAAAAATCCTCACTTGCAAAGCGTCGCCGGATTGTCACAATTCTGTCTAAGTATATGGCTGAAGCTCACCAAGCAATTAAAGTAGTCGCCCGGCGCACGGGATTGAGCGCTCATGTCATCCGAATCTGGGAGAAACGCTACGGCGCCGTGGAGCCCGAGCGCACCGAGACGAATCGCCGCCTCTACTCCGATGAGCAAATCGAGCGACTGAGCCTGCTCCGCGACATCACGCAGAATGGACACAGCATCGGCCACGTCGCGAAGCTGCCGACCGAGAAACTCCGCGAACTGTCAAAGGAATCGCACGGCACCAACAGCCGCGCCCCTCGCGCGCTGACCGCGGCCCCGGCTGCCCCGACCTTCCTCGACGAATGCGTCGCGGCGGTCCGGTCACTCGACGCCCGCGCGCTCGAGGAGACTCTGAAATGCGCTGCGACGGAGTTGGGTGCGCAGGGTCTGTTGCAACGCGTGGTGGCTCCGCTGGTGCAAACCCTCGGTGATTTATGGCGCGAGGGCACCATCACCGCCGCGCACGAACATTTTGCCAGTGGGGTTATCCGCATCTTCCTCGGACACGCCGCCAAGCCGTTCGGTGGAACGGACAGCGCGCCCGTGCTAGTGGTGACGACCCCGGCGGGACAGATTCACGAACTCGGTGCCCTGCTCGTCGGGGCGGCGGCGGCGAACGTCGGTTGGCACGTCACCTATCTCGGTGCCAGCCTTCCGGCGGCGGAAATTGCCGGAGCGGCGCGTCAGAAGCGTGCGCGCGCCGTGGCCTTGAGCCTAGTCTATCCCGAAGATGACCACCGGCTCGATGGGGAATTGACACGGCTGCACGAGTCCCTGCCGCCGGAGGTGACGCTCCTCGTCGGCGGACGCGCCATGCCGGCCTATCACGCTGTTCTGGAAAAAATCGGGGCGACCCAAATCGCAGACCTCACGGACCTGTGTGCGACCCTCGACGACCTGCGCAAACCCGCCAAGAAAGTGAAACCATGAAACCGTTCTTCTCCCGAAACATTGACCACCAAGGCCGACTGGTCCGTGGAGTCGTCGCGATGGCATTGCTCGTGGGGGCAGGCTTTGGTTTCACCGTGTCTGCTTGGCTAGGCATCGTCCTGCTGGCGTCTGGTTTTTTTGTGGCCTTCGAGGCTCTGCGTGGTTGGTGTGCGTTGCGCGCCTGCGGCATTAAGACGAAATTTTGAGTCGTATGCTGCATGAAGCATTTCACATTGGAAAACGAGTTTTGGCTCCCAAAGCCGCGCACGAGGTCCGCCCATTTTTCGCCGACGCGCATAATCTCCAGACACTCAACCCGCCGTGGTTGAAGTTCGATGTCCAGCGCCCGTGCCGGTCAATACGGCTTGCAAGCGGACTCGGCATGGCATCATTCACCAAGTTCACGCCTTCGCGTAAAGCTTGCTGCCCTTCTCGGTGAATTCGCGGGACTTATCTTCCAGGCCTTTCTCTGCTGCGTATTTGCGGACGTCTTCGGTGATGTTCATCGAGCAGAAGTGCGCGGTCTTGGCGCCTTCCTGCGGCAGGGTTTCGTCGTGGAACTCGCGCGCGGTCACAGGGTCGAGGCTGAGGTTGAGGTCCCAGCCGGGCACAATGTCAGTTGTCAGCGAGCCCAGCGTGTAGAACGGCGCTTCGTGACATCACTCGAGTTGTTTCGCCATGATCTCTTCAATCATGTGGATGGGCAGAGGGTGGCGCTTTCCACGATACCGTCCCAGATCCTTAGGCGGGCCTGCAATGCGCACACTGCAGCAGTTCGCGCCTCTTCCTGTCGCACCAAGTCGCCGCCGCACAACAATTCCACCATCTCACGGCCCATCCCCCCGTGCTCGTCCCCGTCCAATTCGATGTGTCGCTGCAAATAGTAGTGGAATGTCGTCAGCCGGCCCGGAAAATCCCGGTCTAACTGCGCTACCAGCGCGCCAAAAATGTCGGGTATCAAGTCTTCCCGTCCATAGGTGAATACCGCCGCGAGCTCATGCAACTGCCCGCTGGAGACGACGCGAAATGTGTGCAGCACAAACTCTTTCACGCAGACCGGCAAAGCGGCTTCTTCCAGCGCAGCCTCTACGCTCCTGCCAGCGCGCAGGCTGAGGACGAATTGCTCAATCCGGGTTGTGTCCGCTCCAATCTGGCGCATCGCGCGCAGGTAAAGCTCGAAATGACTGACGACCTCGCCCGATTCTGTCATGTCGCTCTCCTCGCCGAGCACGATTTGATTGATGAGACGGCGAAGGCGCGGTTCACCCACCGGTAGCCAGGGTGTTTCCACGCAAGTAAGCCCGCGCTGCAACGCCTTGAGCAGCGACATGAAATCCCACACGGCAAAAACGTGATGCTCCATGAAAACTTGTAACTGCCCCAGGTTCTTGAGCTCTGCATACAAACGATGCTCAAGCAATGCCTTGCGCAACGGCGAGATCGTTTCACAAATGCTGAGCGATAACTGGTTCACACCTTCGCGTAAAGCTCGCTGCCCTTCTCGGTGAATTCGCGGGACTTTTCTGCCATGCCTTGCTTCAACGCCTCTTCCTCGGCGATGCCTTGCTCTGCTGCGTATTTGCGGACGTCTTCGGTGATCTTCATCGAGCAGAAGTGCGGGCCACACATGGAGCAGAAATGGGCGGTCTTGGCGCCTTCCTGCGGGAGCGTTTCGTCGTGGAACGCGCGCGCGGTCACGGGGTCGAGGCTGAGGTTAAACTGATCTTCCCAGCGGAACTCGAAGCGCGCCTTGCTCAAGGCGTTGTCGCGGTATTGCGCGCCGGGATGGCCTTTGGCGAGATCGGCGGCGTGGGCGGCGATCTTGTAGGTGATGACGCCGTCTTTTACGTCCTTCTTGTTCGGCAGGCCGAGGTGTTCCTTGGGCGTGACGTAGCAGAGCATCGCGCAGCCATACCAGCCGATCATCGCCGCGCCGATGCCGCTGGTGATGTGGTCGTAGCCGGGGGCGATGTCCGTGGTGAGCGGGCCGAGCGTGTAGAACGGCGCTTCGTGACACCACTCGAGTTGCTTGGCCATGTTCTCCTCGATCATGTGCAACGGCACGTGGCCCGGGCCTTCGTTCATCACTTGCACGCCTTTGGCCCAGGCGCGCGTGGTGAGTTCGCCCTGCACCTTAAGTTCGCCGAATTGCGCTTCGTCGTTCGCGTCGGCAATCGAGCCGGGGCGCAGGCCGTCGCCGATGCTGAACGAAACGTCGTAGGCGGCCATGATGTCGCAGATGTCGTCCCAGTGGGTGTAGAGGAAGCTCTCTTTGTGATGCGCGAGACACCACTTCGCCATGATTGAACCGCCACGCGAGACGATGCCGGTCATGCGATTGGCGGTCATCGGAATGAAGCGCAGCAACACGCCAGCGTGGACGGTGAAATAATCCACGCCTTGCTCGGCTTGTTCGATGAGGGTGTCGCGGTAAATCTCCCAGGTGAGTTCCTCGGCCTTGCCGCCGACTTTTTCGAGCGCCTGATAAATCGGCACGGTGCCGATGGGCACGGGGGAGTTGCGCAGAATCCATTCGCGCGTGGCGTGGATGTTCTTGCCGGTGGACAAATCCATGACGGTGTCCGCGCCCCACTTGGTGGCCCAGCGCATCTTCTCGACTTCCTCCTCAATGCTCGACGCGACGGCGCTGTTGCCGATGTTGGCGTTGATCTTCACGAGGAAGTTGCGCCCGATGATCATCGGCTCGCACTCGGGGTGATTGATGTTCACCGGGATGATGGCGCGGCCGGCGGCGACTTCTGCGCGGACGAACTCGGGGGTGATTTCCTTCGGGATGCGCTGCGGAAAACGGCGGAACACCGAAGGCGAATACTCGCTGCTCGCAAGTTGGCTGGAACCGGAATGCTGCTTATCGAGGACGTTGCGGACTTTGTCCTTCGCCATGTCAGCCATCTTCGTGCGACCCATGTTTTCGCGGATGGCGATGAACTCCATCTCGGGCGTGATGATGCCCTTCTTCGCATACCAAAGCTGGGTGACGGGGTGGCCATTGCTAGCACGGAGCGGCTTGCGGCGCTGGCCGAGCAGACCGGGGAATTCCACGAGCCGGTTCTTCTCCGCCTTGCTGGCGAACTCTGCGTGTTTGCCGGAGAGGTAGCCGTTGTCCATTGGCTTCACCTCGCGGCCGGAGTATTCGGCCACGTCGCCGCGCGCTTGGATCCACTTCGCACGCAGCGCAGGCAAACCTTCGTCCGACTTGCCAGCGAATGCCGGATCGCCCCACGGACCGGAGCAGTCGTAAACGCGCACGGGGTCGTTCGCCGAGACCGCGCCGGTGTAAGATTTCGTCGGCGACAATTCGATCTCGCGCACGGGCACTTGCACGTCGGCGTGTATTTGGCCGGGCAGATAGACGCGTTTGGAGGCGGGCAGTTGCTCGCTGCTGTGGGGTTCGAAGGAGGTCTTGGGGTCGGCGATCATGGGAGAGTAATTCGTGATTAGTAATTAGTTGTGTCGGCGCGCACTGCGACTTGCTGGGGTTGGGGAAAGGAGGCCGATCCTGGGCACTTCCCTTCGCCGGCATTACCCGGAGCAGGTTCTAAGGGTCGGTCACGCTCCCGCGCAACCCTCTCAGCCTTTGCCGCACGCGCGGCCGGTTGGCTCCCCGATTCGGAGCGCAGACTACGCTGGGTGGTGGGCCGGTCAAGCGGGGCGTTGCCCCAACTGGACATGGCGTCCCTCCCTGCTGGCGCGATACATCGCATCCATCAACTCCAGCGTCGCGAGGGCGGAAGCCGTTGTGTTGCGGCACTCCGGCCGCGCGCCGCGCGCGACCGCAATCCAATCGCGAATCAACTCTCGGCTGCGATAGCCGCTGTAGCCGGGCGTCGCGTCCGGCGGCAGGGAGAAGACCTCTTCCATCGCGTGGAACTGCGGCTGCGGGCCGTGAATCTCCAGCACGCCGCTGGTGCCCGCGCGGTTCGGATCCCAATGCACCCAACGCTGGCTGCCGCGCAGCGCCCAGCGCCATTCGCTCGCCCAGCGTGGCAGCCAATAGCCACCGGTGAACGTCGCCAACCCGCCGCCCGACAGGTCGAAGATGGCGGAGCCGCCGTCCTCCACGCCCAGCGGCGTCTCGCCGAAGACGCCGGTGCGCGCCGTCACGGCAGTCACAGATTGGCCGGTGACGTAGGTGAGCAAGTCGAGGTAGTGGCAACCGAGCCAGTTGAAGAACCCGCCGCCGCTCAACTGCGGGTCGAAGAGGAAGTGCGCCGGCCCGCGTCGGTTCGCGTCGCTGGTCACGCAGGTCATTTCCACGCTGATGAGCTTGCCGAAGCGGCCCTCGGCAATCATCGCCTTGAGCCGCTGCGCGCCCTCGTCGTAGCGCCAGAGGTAGCCGGTTTGGAACGCAACGCCCGACCGCTGGACTTTCTCCAAGGCGGGGCGCGCGGCGGTGGCGTTCAGCCCACACGGCTTTTCGGTGAGGACGTGTTTCCCAGCGGCAGCGAGCTGTTCCAGCGCGGTGGGGGTGCGGTCGTTGGGTAGGCAGACGACCGTGCCATCGAAAAGCGTTGAGCCGCGCGCGAGCAATTCCTCCACCGAGCTGAAGCGCGGCAAGGTGGCGAGTTGTTCCTCCAAGCTCGCGAGCGTGCCGGGAAACTCCGGGACGAGGGCGGTGATGCTGACTTCGCCGGCGAGATGCAGCAGCGACTCGCGCCACGCTGCGCCGTGCGGATGGTCAACGCCGATGAACGCGACGCGGAAGGGCTGGCTCATGGCGGGAAGTTCAAAGTTCGGGGTTCAAAGTTCAAGGTTCAAACGAGGAGGCTGGGATTCCATAAGGAGTGCAGGAAGGCAGGAGAAACCCCAGCGAGAGCCTCCTCCTGCCCTCCTGCTTTCCTCATTAAATTTCGGCTCCTGAAACGAAGCGCCCTTCCGCATCGCACGGAAGGGCTCGGGTCGGCCTGCGCCGATGGATCAAGTTGGGCTAGGCCTCAAAGGACTTCCCGCAGCCGCAGCTTTGCTTGGCGTTGGGATTGGAAATCTTAAACCCGCCCCCGGTCAGCTCGTCCTTGTAGTCAATGACGCAGCCGCGCAGGAGGTCGGCGCTGATGGCATCGGTGAGCACGCCCACGCCGTGGAACTCGTCGGCCACATCACCATCACGCTGCTCATCGAAGACCATGCCGTATTGCATGCCGGAGCAGCCGCCCTTCTCGACATACACGCGGAGGCGTTTCCCGGCGCTGTCCTTCTCGTTCGCGAGCATGGTCTTGACCTGCTCGGCGGCGCTGGGCGTGAGGCTGAGGACGGGGTCGGCGGTGGTGGCGGTGCTCATCTGAGTTGTGGGGCGAAAGTAGTGGCGGGGTGAAGAGCTGTCAAACGTGGCGAAGCGGGATTGCCCGCAGATGACGCGGATAGCGCGGATGAAAACACCTTGGTCCGGGGCGCCGACTTCCATATCCGCGTCATCCGCGGGCAAGCTTGGTTTCCCCCTCCATCTGGCCGCGCGTGACGCCGAGTTGGTGGTGGAGTTTCAACTCGCGCCATAGCTGCTCGCCGGTGAGTTCCCCGCGCAGCAGGGCTCGATAGCGCGCGATGGTGGTGGTGACTTCTTCCGGCGACTCGTTCACGAACTCCAGGCGGAAGCGGCGCACGCCGAGCGCCTGCAAGCGCCCGACGAACTCCGCGCCGGTCTGCGCACGGGCGTTAAAGACGGTGTTGCGGCAGCCGGCGTCGGCCTTGAGCGGGTGCTCCTGCCCGACGCGGTCGCGGACGCGCACGTCGTGGTGGTCGCAGGGGCGGCCGCAGTCACGGTAGTCCTTACCCTTCGAAAGGAACGCGCAGAAGACGCAGTGCTCCATGTGAAACATGGGCATGTGCTGGTGGATGGTGACCTCGAACCACGCGGGCGGTGCGCCGCGCAGCAGGGCTTCGAGCTGCGTGATGTTCAGGTCGTAGCTGGCGGTGAGCCGCTCCAGGCCGAAGCGCGACATGAAGTGTTCCGCCGTGAGCGGGTTGGCGACGTTGAGGGAGAAGTCGCCGACGCGCCGGCAGTCGGCGAAGAAGTTCAGGTGGTCGTAATTACGGACAAGGTAGCCGTCGGCATTGCAGGAGCGGACTTGCTTGAGAATCCATTCCTCGCCGGACTTCGTGATGCGCGGAGGAGCGACGAAGATACTGGCTGCTGACCGCTGACCGCTGACCGCTGATTGGCAACCACGCGCGGTGTGGAAGGTGGTGACGGCTTCGCGGTAGCGCTTCGGATCCTCAAACTCGCAATAAATCGTCGTGATGCCGCAGTGCAGGGCGGCTTCGAGCTGGGCTTGGGTGCGGACGAGGACGAGGAGTTCTGAGTTCTGGGTTTCGAGTTCTGGGTTGGGCGATGGCGTTCGTTGCTCCAACTCGGAACTTAAAACTCGGAACTCAGAACCTTCCAGTCTCCACCGCTTCGGCAGGGCGCGTTGGCGTTCGAGTTCGGCGATGACTTCGCGGCGGAGGCGGTTCAACTCGCTGACGGGGAGGATGACGTTGCCTGCGAGGTGGTTCCGCAGTTCGCCGAGTTTGAAGGGCGTGCCGCCGAGGCGACCGAATTGCTCGGTGAGGCGCTCGGTGGTGAGTGGCTGCTTCTCGGCAGCGGTGAGCGGGGTGGTGGACTGGGCTTGGGCGACGTGGCCTTGCTCGTCCTTGGCGAGGAGCGTGAGCGGTGTGCCGAGGTGGCCGTGGACTTCAAAGTTCACGGGTCGCTGGAAGCGCGGGGCTTCGCCGGCGAAGGTGGCGCGGACGCGTTTGCTTAACTCCGGGTCGCCGGTTTTCCAGAGCAGGTGGCCGGGGCGGACGCGGTCGAAGTTCACCGCGCCGGGCATGAACGTCAGCACCGCTTCGGGGTCTTCAACTTTGAACTTTGAACTTTGAACTTGGAACACCCTGCCGCCCTCCTCGTCGTCGCCGCCGTGGCCGGGGTCGAAGACGATGCCGTCGCCGGCCTTGAGCGCGCTGGCGAGGCGGACGTGGACGCGGTCGCCGGTGACACGGGTGACTTCGCCGACGAAGGGCCCGCGCTTCTTGCCAAAGCGGGCGTGGACGAGGCGCTGGTTGTCGATGCCTTCGAACCAACCGGTGTGGAGGCCGCGGGAGAAGGCCATTTCGAGCTCGTAGCGGGAACTGGAAGCGGGGGCGGAATGGTGAAGGGCGAATTCCGAATGGGGAATCGGTGCGCTGGTGGCCGGCGGTGAAATTCTTAACTCGTCATTCTTAACTCTTAATTCCTCCAACGCTTGGCGGTAAATCTTCGTGATGCTCGCCACGTATTCCGGCGACTTGAGCCGGCCTTCAATCTTGAGCGAGGCGACGCCGGCGCGGATGAGGTCGGGCAGGACTTCGAGGCCGGCGAGGTCCTGCGGGGAGAGGAGGTAGTTGCGGCCGCCGAGTTCGACTTTGCGGCCATCGGAGATGAGTTCGTAAGGCATCCGGCAGGCCTGAGCGCACTCGCCACGGTTCGCGCTGCGCCCGCCGAGGGCTTCGCTGGTAAGGCATTGGCCGGAGTAGGCCACGCAGAGCGCGCCGTGGACGAAGACTTCCAGAGGAAGTGGGCGGTCAGCGGTCAGCGGACAGCTTTCAGCCAGCGAAGATTGAGCGCTCGGAGCTGCTGGCTGACCGCTGGCCGCTGACCGCTGACCGCTTCCCTCGCGAATGGCGGCGATTTCCTTGATGGAGCACTCGCGCGCGAGCACGACGAGATTGCATCCCAGCTCGCGCGCGAAGGCCACGCCGGCGGCGCTCGTGATGGTCATCTGCGTGCTCGCGTGGATGGGGAAGTCCGGCGAGAGGCGGCGGATGAGCCGCGCGATGCCCACGTCTTGCACGATGGCGGCGTCCACCCCGGCGGCGATGATGCTGCGCAAATAGGCGGCGGCGTCGGCCAGTTCGTCGGTGAAGACGAGCGTGTTGAAGGTCACGTAGCCCTTCACGCCGCGCCGGTGGAGGAACTCCATCAGTTTCGGCAAATCCGCCTCGGTGAAGTTCTGCGCGCGCATCCGGGCGTTGAAGCGGTCGAGGCCGAAGTAAATGGCGTCTGCGCCGTTTTCGACGGCGGCCTTGGCGCACTCCCAATCGCCAGCCGGGGCGAGCAGCTCGGGCAAGACGGTGGGTGCGCCCGTGGAAACGGGCGGCTCGGGACCGAATGCGGGTGGCGGGGCGCTGGACATGGGCGGTTGCCGACGGCGGGCAAGCTACGGTGGCGCGCTGGCAGCGTCGAGCCCTGTCGCAGGCTGGCGGTGCGCCAGACTTGTCTGCGGGGTTTGCCGGATGCGCCGGGGACTTGCTAGCCGGAGCCGGACTGTTAGCTTGCGGCTATGCGTCGCTTCTTTTCACCGCTCTGCGTGAGGCTCTACGCGTTCCTCGCGTTGTTCCTCGCCCTGTTCTCCGCGTGGCCGCACGCCCTGCGCAGCGAGTGGAATCGCGATCGGCTCTACCGGCAGCTCCTCAGCGGGGGCGGCAAGGAACGCATCGCCGCCGCCGAGCAGCTCGTGGCCTACGGCGGGCGCGAGCAACTCCTCCAGGCGCTCCAATCCGACTCCGCCTCCGTCCGCACCGTGGCCATCAGCGCGCTGTTCGACATCTGGGTGGCGGAGGAAGGTGAGGAGGCCGCGTTCCTCCTCCAAGTAGCGGGCAATTCCATTGAGAAGAAAAACATCCGGGGCGCGCTCAACCACCTCACCCGGCTCACGCGCACGTATCCGTTCTTCGCCGAGGGTTGGAACCGCCGCGCCACGTTGCTCTGGCAGCTCGGCCAGGTGGAACAATCCCTCGCCGACTGCCGCAAGGCGGTGATTCTGAACCCCGAACACTTCGCCGCGTGGCAAGGCATGGGCCTGTGCCAGGTGCGCCTCGGTGATTTGGAGGCGGCCCAGAAATCCTTCCAGCAGGCGCTCAAGCTCATCCCGCACGACCGCCAGACCCAGCGCCTCCTCCGCTGGGCCGAGGACACGCTGAAGCGCGAGAAGCAGTTACGGCCCAAGGCGGACGAGCCGGTCGGGGAGTTGGTCTGAAGTGGGAGCGGGCAAGTGTTCAGTCTTCAGGTTCCCATGACTCACTCGATACGCCACTGGTGACGGAACCCGCGCGCGGACTCCCGGTTGGAACTTGCACCCCGATGCCGGAGCGCGCAGAAACGCATCCGTCCATGCCAAGCATACTCAGTATCGAAGCAGACCAGTTGAACCACGCTTGGCTGGCGCGGTGGAAATTACAGTGGGTCGCCGCCGCCCGCCGGTCATGAGCCAGAAACTTCCTGCCAAAGGTCGCTTGCGCCTCCCGGCAGATGGCGAGGCGTTGCGCAAGCTGCGACACGATCTGCGCACGCCCATCAATCCGATCCTTGGCTTCTGCGAGCTGATCGTGGACGAGGCGGGCGACGCGGCTCCCGCGCCGTTCCTCGCGGGGGTGCAGGCCCTGCACGGCGTCGGCCAACGGATGTTGAAGCTCACCAACGAGGTGTTCGGCGAAGCGCCTTCACCGTTGCGGCAACTCGGCTACCGGGAACTCCTGCGCACGTTCCGCGCGCCTGCGGGGGAGGCGACGGCGCTTTGCACTCGCTTGGAACAAGCGGCCGCGGCGGCCGCGTTGCCGGTCGCAGCGGAGGATTTGCGGCGTATCGGAGGGGCCACGGGCGAGTGGCTGGCGCGGGTCGAGGCGTCGCTGGAGCAGCACTGTCGGTGAGCTGGCTGGCCGCCGGCGTGCCGCTCAACTGCGCGGGCCAAAGACACTGCCGAGCACCACGTCGCGCGTTTTCCACACGAGCGACATGGTCATGGAGACGGGCACCAGCACGAGCACGACCACGAGGGCGAAGCGGCTGCGCGCGGTTTGTGCGACTTCCAGCAACTCGATGACCGCCGGTGGGAGGGACTTCAGCTCCGCCAGCAGGTGGAAGCCGCCCATCAGCACCAGACCCGCCACCATCAGCGCTAGGTTAAACCGTGTGAAGAAGCGCGTGTCGGCGCGCAGGGTTTCGTCCGGCAGCATCGCGACGAGCCGCTGGAGGACGAGGTTAAATTGGTAGAGGAAGAGTAGCCCGGTGAAGGCCAGCGCGAGGACGATTTGGAAGTAATAGGTCTCGCTCGGCAGCCGGCTCCAGAAATACACGAAGGGCGCGAGGCCGAAGTTCACCAGGGCGAGGAGTTTTGCGCGTTCGAGCGCGGTCTGCCACGCGCGCTCCTGTGGCTGGAACCGCGCCAGTTCACAGACCCCGAAGAGCAGCATCCCGGTGGTGATGATGGGCGGCGCGCACCCCAGCGCGCGGGGGAGCTCCGCCACCGCCATGAGCACGCAGATGAGCAGCGTGGCGGGTAGTCCCCAGAAGATGGCGGTGAGGCCGCGGACCAGGTGCCGGAGGGAGGGCAGGATGTCGGGGGTCATGGAATGAACAAGGACCTGCCACCAATGCCCAATGCCCAATGCGGACCGGCTGCACTGCGCGAAAGCCGGGCCCCGGTCATTGGACATTCATTGCTCATTGGGAATCGGGCATTGGTCATTCCCCGCGTCCCCGCTCAGAACGTGAGGTAAGTGTAGTCCTTCAGCCCGCGCTCGTAGTCATCGAGCAGCCGCATCCCTTCGCTGGGTTTCATGCGGTCGGACTTGATGGCCTCGTCCACCTGCACCTTCATCAGGCGCTTGATTTCGTTCTCGTCATACTGCACGGCGGCGAGGGTCTGGACGATGGTGTTGCCCTCGATGATTTCCTCGATGTAGTAGCCGGTCGGCTCATCGGGTTCGAGGAAGACGTGGACCTCGTTGACGCGGCCAAAGAGGTTGTGCAGGTCGCCCATGATGTCCTGATAGGCACCCATCAGGAAGAAGCCGAGGTAGTAAGGCTCCTGCTGGCCGTTCGCGCCGGTGGTGAGCGTGTGAAGTGGCAAGGTGTCCCGCACATCGCGCAGGTCCACGAACTTGTTGATGGCCCCGTCGGAGTCGCAGGTGATGTCCACCAAGGTGCCTTCCTTCTGCGGCCGTTCGTCGAGCCGCGCGATGGGCATGATGGGGAAGAGTTGCCCCAGCGCCCAGTGGTCGAGCAGCGACTGGAAGACGGAGAAGTTGCAGAGGTATTGGTCGCCGAGCAGGTCCTCCATCTTGCGAATCTCCTCCGGGATGTAGGCCTGACCCTTGAAGCTGGCGACGACCGCCTGGCTGATTTCCCAGTAGAGCGTTTCAATCTTCGCTTTGTCCGGCAGCTCGAGCAGCCCGAGCGTGAACATCTGGTGCGCGTCTTCCTTGCGCTCCACGGCGTCGTGGTAGGCCTCGAGCTTGTTCAGCTTCGCGAGGTTCTTCTTGATGTCGAGCAACTCACGGACGAGCGCGTGCTCGTTCTCACCGAAGGTCAACGCGTCGCCGCCCTTCGTCTTTGCGATGGAACCGAAGACCTCAACCAGCAGCACGGAATGGTAAGCCACGATGCCGCGCCCGCTCTCGCTGACGATGTTCGGGTGCGGCACCTTCTCCGCGTTACACACGTCGGCGATGTAGTAAACGATGTCGTTCGCGTATTCCTGCAACGTGTAGTTCGTCGAGGAGTCGAACGCGCTGCGCGAGCCGTCGTAGTCCACGCCCAGGCCGCCGCCCACGTCCATGAACTCCACGGGGAAGCCCATCTTGTGCAGCTTCGCGTAGAAGCGCGCGGCCTCCTGCACGGCCTTCTTCACCGTGAGGATGTCCGGCACCTGCGAGCCGATGTGGAAGTGCAGCAGCTTGAAGCAATGCGCCAGCTTCTCCGCGCGCAACAGCTCCGTTGCCGCCAGCAACTCCGCCGTGCTCAGGCCGAACTTCGCATTCTCGCCGCCGCTCTCCGCCCACTTGCCCGCGCCCTTGCTCGCCAGTCGCGCGCGGATGCCGATGAGCGGTTCCACGCCGACCTGCCGCGACACCGTGATGATTTGTTTCAGCTCCTCGAGCTTCTCCACCACCATGATGACCTGCTTGCCGAGCTTGATGCCCATCAGCGCCATGCGGATGAACTGCGCGTCCTTGTAGCCGTTGCAGATGATGAGGCTGCCCGGCTGGTTCTGCATCGCGAGGCCCGCGAAGAGTTCCGGCTTGCTACCCACTTCGAGGCCGAAGTTGAACGGCTTGCCCGCATCCAGAATCTCCTCCACCACCTCGCGGAGCTGGTTGACCTTGATGGGGAACACGCCGCGATACTGGCCCGTGAAGCTGAACTCCGTGATGGCGTTGCGGAACGCCTTGTTAATCGCCTCCACCCGGTGCCGGAGAATATCCTGAAAGCGGATGAGCAGCGGGAACTTCAGCCCCCGCCCCCGCGCCTCCTCCACGATGTCCGTGAGGTCCACGCTCACGCCCGCGTCCTGGAGCGGGCGGGCCACGACGTGCCCGGCGTCGTTGATGTCGAAGTAGCGCGCGCCCCAGCGGTCGATGCTGTAGAGGGTGCGGGCGTCCTGAATGGACCAAGCGGCGGGGCCGGCAGCAGTGGGTTCGCTCATTTTTTGTTCAATTGGCGCGCACTATAGAAAGCGACTTCGCGATTGCAATAGGGGGTTGGGAAATTCTCGGGACAGCGGTCAGCCATCAGCCGTCAGCGGTCGGCGGTCAGCGGTCAGCGGTCAGCGGTCAGCTTTGGCGTTTGGTTTGCCGTCGAGGGCGGGGCCGAGCCGGCAGCTTGGCCTTTGCTGACCGCTGATGGCTGATGGCTGTTCGCTTACCCCTCAATTTCCTTGCCCCCCGCCCCCACTTCTCCCGACACTCCGCGCCAGCAAACAACCACTCAACCCAAAGGCCACACCATGTCCGTCCGTCGTCTCCCCGTTTACATCCTCGCCGACTGCTCCGGCTCCATGAACGGCGCCCCCATCGAGTCCGTGAAGTCCGGCATCCGCTCCCTCCACAGCGAACTCATGGGCGACCCCTCCGCCGTCGAGTGCGCCTACCTCAGCGTCATCACCTTCGATGCCAACGCCCAGCAAGTCGTCCCCCTCACCGAGCTCACCAGCTTCGTCCCGCCCGACATCCGCGCCGGGGGAACGACCTCCTTCGGCGCGGCCCTCAAGCTCCTCATGGATTGCGTGGACCGCGAAGTCCAGAAGACCACCCCCGAGAAGAAGGGCGACTGGAAACCCCTCATCTTCATCTTCACCGACGGCGAGCCGACCGACGACTGGGAAGCCCACGCCGCCACCGTCAAGCAACGCCGCCCCGGCAACCTCATCGCCGTGGCCTGCGGCGAAAAGGCCGACCCCGACGTCCTCAAGCACGTCACCGAGACCGTCCTGGTGATGAAGGAAATGACCCCCGACGCCTTCAAGCAGTTCTTCAAGTGGGTCAGCGCCTCCATCAAGCAGACCAGCCAGAAAATCGGCGCGCCCGCCCCTTCACTTGGAGCCATGCCGCCTGTGCCCGGAGCACCTGCGACTCCCACCGTGCCCGCCGAAGGCATCGCCCTCCCGCCGCCCCCGCCGCAGATTGTGATTCATGTGTAACCCGTAGCAGCCGACGTGAGGAGGCTCAAACTTTCTGCCCGCGAAACACGCGAAAAGACGCGAATGAAGAAGCCTGCCGCCGTGCGCGCGAAAAAGTTCCCGGCGGAAGTCATCCGGCAGCTCAAGTCGTATGTTTACGCATATACAGACCCTCAGAGCGGGGAATTCTTCTACCTTGGAAAGGGGATTGGAAATCGGGCCTTCTCTCACTTGGCCGAAACAGGAGACAGCGAAAAGGTGAAGTTAATCCGAGCGATACGCCAAGCGGGGCACGAACCAAAGATTGAAATCATTCGGTATGGATTGACCAATGCTGAAGCCGAACTCGTGGAAGCTGTCGCCATTGACTTGCTTGGCAGTGGCGCGCTCAAGAACGCGGTTCGCGGAGCACACAGCCGGTCTTTCGGACGGGTCAGAGTTGAAACCATTCTGCGACAGTTCCAAGCCAAACCCGCCAAGATTCATCACAAGGTCATTCTGATTACCATCAACCGTCTGTTCCGTGATGGCATGACCGAACTCGAATTGCTTGAAGCGACGAGAGGTGTTTGGAAGGTCGGTTTGCGACGTGAAAATGTGGAGCTAGCGCTTGCTGTGTATCAGGGAACTGTCCAAGAAGTGTTCACGATTCAGCGCTGGCATAAAGCTGGGACACTGAAATACCAAACTCGCGACTCCGAGGGCTTCCGTGGCTCGGGCCGTTATGAGTTTGAGGGAACCGTTGCACCAGAGGCGGTTCGCAAAAACTACCTCCACAAGTCAGTTCGCGATTACCTTGCCAGAGGCAGTCAGAATCCAATCCGCTACGTGAAGTGTTAAGTAATTCGCACATCTTCTCCCTCACCCCGGCCCTCTCCCGCTGGGCGAGGGAGGGCGTCCGTCCGCCTCGGGTCGGAGGGAGCACCGCCGGCCTCTGCCGCTCCAGCGCGAATCATCTCTCCCAGCGGGAGAGGGATAGGTTGAGGGAGAACGGCCACTTCCGCCCCCGCCATGCTTGACTGGTTCCGCAAATCCAAGGCCGACAAGCCCGCCGACGGCAAAGATGCCGCTCCCCAGCTAACCGAAGCGGCTGGCAAGCCCGCTGCGCCCGCTGGCACCGCTCCGGTGCCTGCCGGAACCGCCCCCGGGACTGCCGCATTGCCCGCTGCGGCGGCTGAAAAGGCGACTGCGGCTGCCGCAACACCCATTTCCACCGGCGCACAACCGACTCCCACCGGCGCACAACCCATTTCTACCGCCGCAGAGGTGATTTCTACCGCCGCACCGTCCACTTCTAGTGCCGCGCGTGCCAGTTCCCCCGGCGCAGAGATGATTTCTGGCGGCGCAAGACCGATTTCTAGCGCCGCAGACCCCAGTTCTACCGCCGCACGACCCATTTCCGGCTCCGCAGAGGCGAATTCCCCCGTGCCGGCGGCTTCCAGCCGCCGCCCGGATGGCTCGGCAGCAAGTGCCTCGTCCAATTCCACCGCCACCAGCGCCGGGGCGGCCGTCCCGACGGCGGCTGGAAGCACGCCGGCACTGCCTCCCGACCGCCCCGCGAAGCTCCCGCCGAACATCGCCGAGTCCGGGGCCACCGTCTTCATCCCCCGCGAGGAGGTCAAAATGCACGCCCCCACCATCGCCGTGACCGTCCCGGCGTCCGCCGTGGTCTCCCTGCCGGCGGAGAAGATGAAGGCCACTTCCGCCCAACCGCTGTCGGCGTCTCCCCCTCACCCAGCGGGAGAGGGACGGAGTGAGGGAGAAAAGCCACCCACTCCGGGTGCCTCCGCCACCACCAAGACTCCCACGTCTTCACCGTCACCCCAGCCCTCTCCCTCCGAGGGCGAGGGAGCGCGCTCGACCGCCCCCGTGCCGGCGGCTTCCAGCCGCCGTCCGGACGCCCCAGTAGCAAGTGGCGCGTCCAATGTCACCGCCCCTGGCTCCGGCGTTGCGTCTCCGGCGGCGGCTGGAAGCACGCCGGCACTGGCCGCAACCGCCCTTCCCAAGCCCGCCACTTGGAAGAACCTTCCCGCCAAGGAGCCGTGGTGTCCGCCCGCCATCGCCGCCCACGCGCCGGAGCTGCGGAAGGTCGCGGCGGCGGACGCCGTGGCCTTCGAGCGCGTCCTCCCCGGCTGGCGCGCAGCCGGGGCATCGCGGCGCGGACGCATGCACGCGAATGGCGGCACCCACCGCGAGGATTCCCTCGCCTTCGATGCCCATGACCGCGCCACCGTGCTCTGCGTCTCCGATGGCGCGGGGAGTTGTCAGCACAGCCGCGTCGGGAGTCACGTCGCCGCGCTGCGAGTGGTGGAGATGTTGCTCGCCGTCACCGAGAAGGTGGACCCCGCCATCGCCGCCGACGCGACGAAGTTGAAAGACTACCTCACCGCCCGCGTCACCGAAGCCGTCCTCAGCGCCACCGATGCGCTGCTCGACCTCGCCAAGCAATCCGGCTGCGCCCCCAAGGACTTCCGCTGCACGCTCTTGACCGCGCTGCACTATCGCGGCGCGCAACACGAGCTGCTCCTCACCAACCAAATCGGCGACGGCGCCATCTGCCTGCTCCGCAAAGACCAGTCCACCGCCCGCCTCGGCGCGAGCGACAGCGGCACGCACAGCGGTGAGGTTTCGTGCTTCGTCCCCGACGATTGCGCGCGCGTGAAGGCGAAGGTCGTGGAGGTCACGAGCGACGTTGCAGCGGTGGAGTGCGTGCTCCTGTGCAGCGATGGCATCGAGGACCCGTTTTATCCGTTGGAGAAGCAGGCGGGTGCCATCTTCCGGCAGTTTTATACCGGCGTGACTGCGCCGCTGCCGGATTTCAAAGCGCAACTGCCGCAGCCCGCGCCGCTCCTGCAAGAGTCGGCGGCGTGGGGACTGGCGCAATGGCTGGAGTTCGAGAAGCGCGGGGAGAATGATGACCGGACGGTGGCCGTGCTGCACCGGCTGCCGGTGAACGTGGGGTTTTGAACCACTGACCTGCACTGACTGGCACTCATGAAGAGGGAACAAAGACAAAGAGTTTGCCCGCGGATGGCGCGGATGACGCGGATGAAGGCGGGGACACAGCGCACCCCAACGGGGTGCAGGAATATAGCCCAGGGTTGGCGCAGCGCAGCGGAGTCTACCCTGGGTAACATGTGGAATGCGGATGTGCCCTGTAGGGGCACTGGAATCGGTCGCACACATTTCCGCCGCCCCTTCAGGGCGAAGAATCATTTGGTGGACGCTTTCTCAGGGTATCGCTGCGCTCAACCCTGGGCTGTATTCCGGTGCCCCGTTGGGGCACTGAAGACAGTGTTCGAGGTTCGCCACGACGCAGCGCGTCACATTTCTCCGTCCGAGTGTTTCGCATCTGCTGTCGCGCGCTTCGGCTCTACCACCGCCTCGTTTTCATCCGCGTCATCCGCGCCATCCGTGGGCAATACTTCCCCATTAGTGCCGGTCAGTGCCAGTTAGTGGTTCAACATCGTGTCCCTCCTCTCCAAACCCAAAGCCCCTTCGCCCCCGCCGCCGCCGTTGCCCAGCGTGCCCAAGCAGGTCTTCCTCCGCGCCAAGCTCACGGATGGCAGCACCGTGGAGTTCGATAGCGAGCCGCTCGCGTCCGGCGGCGAGAAAATTGTCTTCTTCACCAAGGACAAACAGCACGTCGTCGCGTTCTTCTTCGGGCATGTGAACGACCCCGGCGAGCGTCGCCGTCGCCTGGAGAAAATTCTCGGCCCCTACAATCCCACCATCGGCGGCGCGCAGTCGGATTACTGGCGCAAACACTTCTGCTGGCCCGTCGGCATCATTGATAACGACCCCACGCTGCCCGCCGACTTCATCAAGCGGCACAACCTCTTCCGCCCCGTGCTCGGCGTCGTGGCCCCGGCGTATCGCAGCAATTTCTTCTTCAAGGACCGCACCGGCAACACGCGCGAGAAGAAGGGTCGGTGGTTCACCGGCGCGAAGGCCCGCAAGCTCGTGCCCGAAGAGGAGCGCGGCAACTTGTTGCGCTATATACAGTGCTGTTCCGTGATGGCCAGCGCCGTGCGCCGACTCCACTTCGCCGGCCTCGCGCACTCGGACTTGTCCCACAACAACGTGCTGATCGACCCGAAGCACGGGGATGCGAGTGTGATTGATTGCGATTCGCTCGTGGTGCCCGGCCTCGCGCCGCCGACGGTGATGGGCACGGCGGGTTACATCGCCCCGGAAGTCATCGCCGGACGGAAGCAACCGAGCATCGAGACGGACCTGCATGCGCTGGCGGTGCTGATATATGAGAGCCTGCTGCTGCGGCATCCGCTCATGGGGCCGAAGGTGCGGAGCACGCGGTCGCCGGAGGAGGACGATATGTTGAGCATGGGCGCGCAGGCGCTTTACGTGGAGCACCCGAACGATGCGAGCAACCGCTTGAAGCCCGCGCCGGAAATCCCCGTGCAACGCCTCGGACCGTATCTGGAGAAGCTGTTTATCAAGACGTTCGTGGTGGGCCTGCACGCGCCGCACTTGCGCGCGAGTGCGAGCGAGTGGGAGAAGGGGTTGCAGAAGACGCTGGACCTCGTCCACCCGAGTCCCGATGGGACGAACTGGTTCATCGTCGCGCAAGGGCTGCCGCTGGAATGTCCCTTCACGAAGCGCCGCCTCACCGCGCCGGTGCCGGTGGCGACGTTCCTGCGCCATATCAAACGCCCCGGCAGCGACACGTTGGATTTCAAGGACGACGAGCATTCCCTCACCGTCTGGAACGGCCAATACCTCTACCCGTGGCACGCGCGCTCGAACGTCTCGCCGCTCGACGCCAAGCGCGAGCCGGTGGGCTACTTCACGTTCCATCAGGACAAGTGGTATCTGGTGAACCAGAGCAACGCCGACATGTTGCTCGTGGACAACCCCGACTACCTCCGCCACGGCCACCACGTCGAACTCACGCCCGGCCTGCGCGTATTGCTCTCGCTGGAGGACGGGGGGAGGTTGGCGGTGTTCGACTTCCTCGGGGTGTGATTCCCCGGCAAACCGCTTGATTCGAGCGAATGCACCCCTACACTCCGCGCGTCCCAGACTGGCCGCTGGTAGTTTGACCGACTGGAAAAACATAATTTATGGACGAGCAACCGAAGATTCCGACGCCGTCGCCCGTGCTGATGCGCGAGCTGAACTACACCTACACTCCCATCGTGGCGTTCGTCATCGTCGCCATCATCGCGTTGGTGCTGTGGAACAAACGGCTCGGCCCCACCACCCTGCTCGCGGAGGCGGAGACCATTGATGCCATTGTCTCCAGTCCGCAGCCCGGCGTGCTCGCGGAAGCCAGCAAGGACATCCGTATTTTCTCCAAGGTCGCCAGCGGCCAGATCGTCACCCGCGTCGTCGGCGCGGACCCGAAGAACCCCATCCCGCTCACCGCGCCCATCGAGGGCATCATCACCAAAATCCACCGCTACCCCGGCGACACCAACGCCGTCGTCGCCGCCGGCGAGCCGATCATGACCATCACCGCGCCGCGCCCCGACCGCCTCATCGCGTTCCTGCGGCAGCCGCTGACCTTCGACCCCAAGCCCGGCATGAAGGTGACCATCCGCCCGCGCGCCCGTAGCCAGAAGACTTACGACGCGACGATTGACAAGGTCAGTCCGCAGCTCGCGCCCATCCGCGGCGCGCTCCTGCCGCCCGGCCAGACGCGCGTGGAACTGGGCCTGCCCATCATCATCGAGAAGATTCCCGCCGAGCTAAACCTCTACGCTGGCGAGATCGTGGACCTGACGATTTACCCCGGCGAAGTTTCGGCCCCGAAATCAACGCCGCCGCCGACCCCGGCCCCGGCGCCAGCGGCGAAGTAATCAGTGCCGCGAACGGCGGCTTGCGGCTCGCTTGGATGTAACGTCAGTCCCGTGGCTGGTTCGCCATGAAGTAGAGCACCGGCACGGCCATGCGGCTGATGAGGAGCGAGGCGATTTCCCCGGCCATCAGCGAGATGGCGAGGCCTTGGAAAATCGGGTCCTCGAGGATCACCGCCGCGCCCACCACCACGGCCATCGCCGTCAGCAGCATCGGACGGAAACGCACCGCGCCCGCGTCCACGACCGCCTCCGCGAGCGGCATTCCTTCGCGCAGGCGCTGCTCGATGAAGTCCACGAGGATGATCGAGTTGCGCACCACGATGCCCGCGCCGGCCATGAAGCCAATCATCGAGGTGGCCGTGAAGAACGCGCCCATCCCGCCGTGCGCCGGCAGGATGCCGACCAGTGAGAACGGAATCGCCGCCATCACGATCAGTGGCGTGAGGAATGAGCGGAACCAGCCGACCATCAGCACATAGATCAGAATGCAAACCGCGCCGAACGCGAGGCCGAGGTCGCGGAAGACTTCGAGCGTGATGTGCCACTCGCCGTCCCACTTCATCGCGGGACGGGCATCGGAGAAGGGCATCGTGGCGTTGTAGAGGTCCAGCCCAAGCGCGTTCAGCTTCTTGTTCATGTCGAAGATCGCATAGACCGGACTCTCGATCACGCCCGCCACATCGCCGATGACGTAGGTCACGGGCATGAGGTTCTTGTGGTAGATGCTCTTGTCTTCGAGGGTGTGCTCGACCTTCACCAGCTCCCGTAACGGCACGAGCGGAGCCGCGCCGCTAGTTCCCGGCTCAGGCAGCGCGTTCGCATCTCCGGAGCGCACGCGCAAGGCGAGCAACTCCTCCGGCGAAGTCCGGGCGGAGCGCGGCAGTTGCAGCACGAGGTTCACATCCTCCTTCTCGCGCGGCAGGTGCATGAGGTCCACCGATTCGCCACCCACCGCGATGCGCAACGTCTGCGAAATCGTCTCCGCGCTGATGCCGTGCAGCGCGGCCTTTTCCTTGTCGATGACGAAGCGCGTCTTCGGCTGGTCGGCCTCCAGATACCAGTCCACGTCCACCACGCCGGGTGTGCTCGTGAAGACCTCGCGCACCTTGCGTGCGGTCGCGTGGCGCGTCGCTTCATCGGGGCCGTAAATCTCCGCCACGAGCGTCTGAAGCACCGGCGGGCCGGGCGGCACCTCGGCAATCGCCACGCGCGCACCGAACTTCGCCGCGATGGCCGCGACCTGCGGGCGGACGCGCTTGGCGATGTCATGGCTCTGCGCCTTGCGCTCCTGTTTGCCGACGAGGTTGACCTGGATGTCCGCGACGTTCGCGCCACGTCGCATGAAGTAGTGGCGCACGAGGCCGTTGAAGTTGAACGGCGACGCGGTGCCCACGTAAATCTGGTAGTCCGTCACCTCGGGTTCCGTGCGCACGGCGGCGGCGATTTCACGCGCGGCCTGCGCAGTGCGTTCCAGCGCGCTGCCCTCCGGCATGTTGAGGATGATTTGGAACTCCGACTTGTTGTCGAACGGCAGCATCTTCACCTTCACCCAGCCGAAGCCGACCGTGGCCATCGCCGCGAGCAGCAGGCCGCTGATGACCGCGAGGAAGGCCCACCGCCAAGTGCGATGGGAGAGCAGCGGACCGATGACGCTGCGGTAGAGGCGGGTGAAGAAATCCTCTTCGTGAACGAGGCTGCCCGATGGGGTTGATGGGATTAAGGGTTGAAGCGTTGAAGGGGATTCCGCTCCAGCTTCCCCTTCAACGCTTGAACCCTTCAACTCTTCAACCTCTCCTCCATGCGCCGCCAGCCGCCTCTCCCCTCCCCGCCACCGCAATATCCTCACCGCCGCCCACGGCGTGACGATGAACGCAATCGCCAGCGACCAGCCCATCGCCGCGCTCGCGCCAATCGGAATCGGCCGCATGTATGGACCCATCAGCCCGCCGACGAACGCCATCGGTAACACCGCGCCGATGACCGCGAAGGTCGCGAGGATGGTCGGATTGCCCACTTCGTTGACGGCCTCGATGGCGATGTCGCTCCAGTTGCGGCCCTTGTTCTGCGGCAGGTGGAAGTGGCGGACAATGTTCTCGACGACGACGATGGCGTCGTCCACCAGGATGCCGATGCTGAAGATGAGCGCGAAGAGCGTGATGCGGTTCAGCGTGAAACCGTAGAGGTAGAAGACCAGCAACGTGAGCGCGAGCGTCGCCGGGATGGCCACCGCCACGATGCCAGATTCGCGCCAGCCCAGCGTGAGCCAGATGAGCACGGACACTCCGGCCACCGCGATGAACATGTGCAGCAGTAGCTCGTTGGACTTCTCGGCGGCGGTTTTGCCGTAGTGTCGAGTGATGGAGACTTCCACGTCGCGCGGGATAACGGTGCCCTTGAGCAGCTCGACTTTGCGCAGCACATCCTCGGCGACGGAGATGGCGTTCGCGCCGGGCCGCTTGGCGATGGAGAGGGTTACGGCGGGCTGCTCGACGGAACTGCTGCCGAAGAAGACGTAGTTCGCCGGCTCCTCCGCGCCATCCAGCACGTCGGCGACTTCGCGGAGATAAACCGGCTTCCCGCTGAACACGCCGACCACCACGTTGCCCACATCCTCTGCGCTTTGGAGGAATGCGCCGGTCTCGATGACGACAGCCTGGTTGCCCGCCGTGAGTTCGCCGGAGCGATACTGGCGGTTCGCCTGCCGCAGCATCGGCACGAGGCCGGCGGGGCTGAGGTTGCGCGCGGCGAGCTTGGCGGGGTCGAGCAGCACGCGGACCTCGCGGCGCGCGCCGCCAACGAGCGCGGTTTCCGCGACGAGCGGCACCTGCTTCACCGCGTCGTCCACCTGCGCGACGAGTCGGCGCAGCGTGAGGTGGTCGTAACGTGCGCTGTGGAACGTGAGCGCGAGGATGGGCACGTCGTCAATGCTCCGGGGCTTGATGAGCGGCCAAGTGACACCGTGCGGGATGCGGTCGAAGTTCGAGCGCAGCTTCTCGGTGAGTCGTGCGAGGCTCGCGTCCGGGTCCGAGCCGACCTTGAAGCGCGCGATGACGAGCGACTCGCCGGGGCGCGAGGTCGAGTAGAGGTATTCCACACCGGAGATTTCCCAGAGCAGCTTCTCCATCGGCCGCGTGGCGCGCTCCTCGACTTCCTTCGCACTGAAGCCGGGCATCGCCACCAGCACGTCAATCATCGGCACCTTGATTTGCGGCTCCTCCTCGCGCGGCAGCAGCACGATGGCGGCGATGCCCAGCAGCACCGAGGTGACAATGATGAGCGGCGTCAGCTTGGAATCTATGAACGCGCGCGCGATGCGGCCGGCGATGCCGAGGGAGGACGAAGATTTGGCGTCTGCGCTCATGGCTTCACTTGCAACGGTTGGCCGTCGGTCAATGCACGCGCGCCTTCCACCACCAGCGATTCACCGGAGCTGATGCCGGAGACGATTTCAATCTCGGGTCCGAGCCGCTTACCCGTCTTAACGAGGCGCATCTGCGCCTGCTGGCCGGCGACGACGAAGACCAGTTCCATTTGTCCGCGCACGACCACCGCGCTGGCGGGCACGCGGAGCGCGTTCACTTCGGCCACGGGAATGGCGACGCGTCCGAACTGTCCGCTGCGTAGGCCGGAGGTCGCGGTCAAGTCGAGCTTCACAAGGAACGTGCGACTGCCCGCGTCGGCGGCGGGGGCGATTTCGCTGATGCTGCCGGAAAGCTCCGCCTTCAGTGCGGCGATGTGGACGGGCAGTCGGTCGCCGAGCTTGAGGTTGGCGAGCAGCGCCTCCGGCACGTCGGCTTCGAGACGGAGCGCGGCGGGATTTTCCAGCTCCAGCAACGCGCGGCCCGGCGTGGCGAGGTCGCCCACATCAGCGCGCTTGTGCGTGATGACGCCGTCGAAGGGTGCGAGAATCTTCGTGTAGCCGAGTTGCGTCTCCGCCTCGTTGACCGCAGCGGCTGCCATGCGCTGGCGGGCTTGCACGGCGTCGAATTCCTGCATTGTCACTGCCTTGTCCGCGATGAGCTTCTGGAAGCGCTGCAAGTCCTTCGCCGTCTGCTCGCGCAGGGCCGTGGCCTGGTCGAGCCGTGCCTGAATCTCGCGCGAGTCGAGCTGCACGAGCAACTGGCCGGACTTCACCGCCTGCCCCGGCGCGACGAGCATCCGCTCGATGCCGCCACTGACCTTGGCCGACACGGCGGCGGACAGTTTGGGTCGGACGGTGCCGACGATTTCCTCGACCGCCATGCGCCGCTGCGACTCGACCTTTTGCACGCGCACGATGGCGGCGGGCAGAGGCGGCGCGGAAGACGACGCGGGCGCTTCGTGCCGCTTGCACGCCGTCAACAGCGCGACTGCGAGTAGTGGGAAAACAAGTTTCATGGCTTCAACTCCTGTCTGGGCAGCGGCTCACCCGGATGACGGCGTTTCAATTCCTCGAAGAGCACGCGCCCTTGTTCATCTCCAGTGGCTGGCTCGAAGCCCTCGTCACGCAGCAGTGCCTGCAAGGACATGGCGTCCTCGACCTTGACGCGAGCGGGCATGGTTTCCGCACGGGCGAAGACATCCGCAACCGTGTCGAACATCGCGACGCGACGCACCGCCTCCGGCAGCGCGAGGTAGAGATAGTAGTGCAGCCACGTCCCGCGATGGGTCAGCACAAAGCTGCAATTCCGCGAGCTGGAGTCGTCCGGCGCGCAGCCTTCCTGCACGACCATGAACGGCCCCCGGCCCTCCGTGCGGTGCAGGAGCTTGCTCAACTCCAGCAACTGGAAGTCCTGGTAGCTGTTGGTGATGGTGCGGGTGGCGATCATGGCGTGGGGTGTGAGCGTCTGTCGGCCGGCACATTGTCAAGCCGGCGGACGGTCCCGCCCAGACTCAGGCTTGTCGGTCATTCACCGCACTTTGGCCCGCAGCAGTCGCCGCCCGGCTGGCCGCGCCCCACTCCGAGCCGGCGGAGGATGTTGCACGCTGGGCAGAAGCCGGTGAGCGCGGACTGAATCAGGTTCACCCCGACGAACACTGCGAGCCAGAGCCAGTGACGGTTGCCGAAGTGCGCGAGCGCCAGACTGGTGAGGACCATGGTGCCGGCGAGGATGCGGATGGCGTTTTCCATTTTCATATTGCCTTTGGGTTGGTGCCCGCGCACTTTGCGCGAGAACTACTCAATGAGTATACGCTCATATACGGACTGTCAAGCCACACGGTGCCATGAATGCGAACAAGCTCCCGCCTGAGGCCCTCGAACTCATCGCCGCCCGCTTCCGCGTGCTGGGCGAGCCGAACCGGCTGCGGCTGATCTCTGCGCTGGAGCAGGGCGAGAAGAACGTCTCCGAGCTGGTGGCCGAGACGGAGTTGACCCAGGCCAACGTCTCCCGGCACCTCCAGACGCTCACCGAGGCGGGGATGCTGGGCCGGCGTAAGGAGGGGCTGAACGTCTATTACTTCATCGCCGACAAGTCGCTCTTCGACCTGTGCGAACTGGTCTGCTCACGCTTGCAGAAGGAACTCGCTGCCAAGGTTGCCTCGTTCGGAATTTGAGCGACGAACAGTAACGTGGTCGCAGCCACGCGAGTCGGCTTGGAGGGCGGCGTAGTGCAGTTGGACCGCGCACACGGACGTGGGGCCACTCGCTCTGGGAAATGCTTCGATCGCCTCGCTGAAGAGGCGCCTTGGAAAAAGTCGGACTTGGCGCGTGCGTGTCCGACGGCTACGTTGCGTTGGTCAGTTCCATTCGCCCATGAACGCCGACGGCATCCTGAAACAGCACTGGTTGCATGTGGCCATCCACTTCGTGGTGGACGCGCTCATCTTCGCGGTCGCCTTCGCCATCGGCACGGACTTCATCATCCACGACGATGACATGCAGATGCGGTTGGAGTCCTACGTGCCGGGCATTCTGTTGGGCGCGGCTGGCTTCCCCTGCCTAGTTTACATCTTCGGCCTCTACTCCCCGCAGAGCTACAAGCAGCGCGTGACCACACGGGCCATCGTCTTGGCCGCGTGTCTCATCGGCACGCTCCTGCTGATGTTCCCACTCTTCTACCTGAAGAAATCCGTCACCATCGGTCGCGGCGTCTTCGGCTACAGCGTTTTCATCGCCTACTTCGCCATCCTCTTCCATCACGGGCTGCTGTTGCGCTCACTGCGCAACTACCGCGAACGCGTGGCCTTCATCATGACCTGCACGTTCGATGAGCTGGAGGCGCGCTTCTTCCAGTCCCTCGGCACGGAGAACATGGATCTGGCCGGCCTCATCCACTACGACAACTACCAACCCATCGGCGAGATGCGCGTGCTGGGCAAGGTTAGCGACCTCCAGGACATCGTCCGGAACGAAAACATCCAGCGCGTCATCTGCACCAGCAAGAGCATCGGCGACCCCGCGATGTGCAAGGCCTTCTGTGAACTCCGCTACTCCGGCGTGCAAGTCATGCCCCTCGTCAGCGTCTTCGAGGAGGTCCACCAGCTCGTGCCGCTGGAACTCATCACCTCCGAATGGCTCCTCGCCGCCAGTTCGCAGCCGCACATGCTCTACATCAAGAAGGTCAAGCGCGGCTTTGACATCTTCGTATCGCTGGTCGGCTTGATCTTCCTCGGCCCCGTCATGCTGCTGGGCATGATCGCCACCAAGCTCACCTCCGCCGGCCCCGTCTTCTACCGGCAAATCCGCGCTGGCCGTTTCGGCCGCCCCGTCAACGTCATCAAGCTTCGCTCCATGCGCACCGACGCCGAGAAACACGGCGCGGTTTGGTCCAGCGCCGGCAAGGACCCGCGCTCCACGCCCGTGGGCCATTTCCTCCGCAAGTATCGAATCGATGAAATCCCGCAGCTCCTCAACGTGCTCAAGGGCGACATGTCCTTCGTCGGCCCGCGCCCGGAGCGCCCGGTGTTCATTGAGGAGCTGGCGCAGCAAATCCCCTATTTCCAGGAACGGCTCATGGTCCAGCCCGGCATCACCGGTTGGGCGCAGGTGAACTACCCCTACGGCTCGTCGGTGGAGGACGCGAAGTGGAAGCTCGAATACGACCTCTACTACATGAAGCACATGAGCACCTTCCTCGACCTGTTCATCCTCCTGGACACGGTGCGCATCGTGCTCCGCGGCGGGATGAAGGGCGACGCCAAGGACCGGCTCCCGCGCTACGAAGCCATCTGGTTCTTCCGCGTCTTCGGCAACGAAGAGCCGCCCACGCCCAAACCGCCGGTGGCGTGAGCCAACGGATGGAAGCGCTGGCCAGCTCGGCCACCGCTCTGGAGGCAACCGGCGGACTCAATCCCCGCCGCCGTCGCCACCACCGCTGTCTCCAGAGTCACCATCCATGCCGCCAGTGCGGTCGCTTACGTCAGGCAGATTGTCCCCGCCGGAACCTCGCGCCGCTGCATTGGCGCGCTTCTGGTCCCAGAAGCGATACGAGGCGAGGGTGAAGATAGATGTCAACATGAAGACCGCAGACCAGCGGTATCCAGCGTATGCGAGATAAAAACCGACCACGACCGCTGCGATGATGAGGTAGTCCACGAATTTCATGCGGCTTTGTTTCGCTTTGGCTTCCGGGTCGGGCTACCGCCGCAGCACAAACTCCTTCGCGTTCACCAGCCCCCACAGCACGTCCTCCACGCCCGCGCGCCGATCCTTCGCCTGCTCGATGTGCGCGAGGGTCTTCGTCAGCTCCGTCGCGCTCGGTGGGCGGGTGAGCGCGGTCCAGTAGAGTTCCTCGATGATGGTGCGGTTGGACTTCCCTGAGTCCAGCAACGCGCCGAGGCGGTTGTCCGAGCGCGTGAGCAGCTCGTTCACCGCCGGGCCAGACAACATGAAGAACGCTTGGCCCAGGCTCGTGTCCGTGGAGCGCTCGCACTCGCAAGTCAGCAGGCGCGGCGGCTTGCCAAACATGGCGAGGAACACATCTGGCGACATCTGCGCGCGGCGTCCGCGCCGGCCCTCGATGCGCGCGCCGGGCAGCTCCGCCGCGCGCGTGCCGGTGGGGAGGCCCTTAAACTCCGCCGCCACGCCCGCGACCTGGTGCAACGTATCGAACATCTGCTCCGCCGTGAGCCGACGCAGCGAGGCGCGGGCGTAGTTGAGTTCGTCGGTCGCGTTCGTGTCGTTTGGCTCGCTGGCGGTCTGGTAGGCGCGCGAGTTCATCACCAGCCGGATGACGTGGCGCAGGCTGAAGCCGCTCTGCACAAACTCCTTCGTCAGCCCGTCCAGCAGCGCGGGGTGCGACGCCGGGTTCGTCGCGCGGAAGTCGTCAATCGGGTCCACGATGCCGCGGCCCATGAGGTGGAACCAGATGCGGTTCACCTGCGCCCGGGCGAAGAGCGGATTCGTCGGCGCGGTCATCCACGTCGCGAGCGCTTCGAGTTCGTCCTGCTTCTCGAAGTCCTGCTTTAGCGCACCGAGGAAGCGCGGCTCGGCGGCCTTCTCCGTGCGCGGATTGGTCACGGTGCCTTTGCGGGAGAGATAGACAATCTGCTCGCCGATGAACTCGTGCTTGTCGTTCGTGTCGCGGCGCTTGTTCTCCAGAATCTTGTAGTCCACGCGGGCGAAGAGCGCGGCCCAGTCGTAGTAATCATCCTGCGTCCAGCGGTCGAACGGGTGGTTGTGGCACTGCGCGCACTGGAGCCGCGTGCCGAGGAAGACCTGCGCCGCGGCCTCGGCGCGGATGACCGGCGTGCGGTTGGCGCGGTAGAAATTCGCCTCGGGGTTGGCGTAGGTGCTGCCGCGCGCGGCAATCAGCTCGCGGGCGAACTGGTCCATCGGCTTGCCGCTGGCGATGCTCGCGCGCAGCCAGCGGTGGAAGTCCTGCATGCCCTTCGCGTCGAGCGTCTTCTCCTCGACGCGGAGCAGGTCGGCCCACTTGAGCGCCCAGAAGTCGGCGAACTCGGGGCGTTCGAGGAGTTCGTCAATGAGCGCGGCGCGCTTATCGCTGGTAGGGCTGCGCGGCTGCGCGGCTTGGTTGGGTGCGCCCTTGGTTGCGGGCTGGACGCGCGGCAGCGCGTCCCTACCGGCGGTCACGAACTTCTTCGCCTCTTCGGCGGTGGGCAGGATGCCGAGCAAATCCAGGTAAGCGCGGCGGAGGAAAACTTCGTCGCTGGCCAGCGCGCTGGCGTTCATCCGCAGTGTCTGGAGCTTCGCGAAGACGTGCTCGTCCACGAAGCTCTGTGGCGGCGTGCCGGCCCATTTGAAGCCAGACCGCGCGGGCACGAAGGCCAGCCGCACCGGCTCCTGCAAGTGCAGGAAGCGCACGAGCACCGCCGTCTCGCCGGACTCCTTGCGCGTCACGCGGCCCGTGGTGGACACGTCAGCAACGGCCACGTTCACGACCTCGTAGCAGGCGATGTCCGTCACGTCGCGGGTCGAGCCGTCGGAGAACTTCGCCGCGACCTTCACTGCGACCGAGCTGGCTGGCTCAATGAGGAACTGCTCGCGGGGTGTGACCTCCAGCTTCACCAGCGTCGGCGCTCCGGCGGCTTCGCGTTTTGCGCCGTTGGCAATCCACTCGCGCAAGGTGCGGTATTCCCACGACTCCTTGTCGAAGCGCTTGCCGCCCTCGTGCGCGACGGCTTGCGTGGCCTTTTGCAGCAAGAGGCTGTCGTCTGGCGAGAGCGCGTTCACTCGCCGACCGAACTGGTCCCGCACGAGTGCCGCGTGGTCGTAGTCGAGGTCGCCGCCGCGCAGCGACAGTTTGAAGCCGCCCTTGCCGGTGGCGTTGCCGTGGCAGGTGCCGAGATTGCAGCCGGCCTTGGAAATCACCGCAGCCACGTCGGTCTGGAAGGTGATTTCCGCGCGGGCTGGGGCGAGGCAAACGAGAGTTCCCAGCGCCGCCAAGGGCCAGCGCAGCAGACGGGCGATGCCGGAAGTTGTCACGTTGTCAGCCTAGGTAAGCGAGTGCGGCATGGGAAGCTCGCGGTGGGCGAACGCGCTCAGGTCTTGCGCTTGTTCGAGCGGAAGAAGGCGACGCGCATCGGCGTGATGGTCGGATACTTGGCGAGCAAGTCCTCCAGTTTCATGAGGATCCACGGCTGGCTGAGGCTGCCGCCGTTCTTGGTGAACACCACGTCGTCGGCGATGTGGACCGCGGCATGCAGCGGCGTGCTGTCCGCGCGCAGGAAGAAGACGAGGTCGCCGAAAGACGCTTCGGCCACGGGCGTGTATTCCTGTTCCAGCAGCTTCGACCAGACGGCGTCATCGTGATAACGGTCGTCGGGTGGCTCGTTGAAGAAGTTCATCACGGTCCAGAAGCAGTCGGGCGGGGGCGTGGTCGGTTTGTCGGGCGGAAACGGATAGGTGTTGAGCCGTTTGCGGGCGAAGGGCGGCATGAGGTGCGCGACGTCGATGGTGGCTCCGCCGGGCACCTTGCACAGCGAGTCCAAGAGCGGGGCCACGTCTTTCGCCCGCCCGCCTTTGGCCCAGTAGGCGGTCAGCGCCGCCACATCCGAATCGGGTGTGACGCGAAGTTTCATCAGGAGCGTGGACTGACGGGAGATGGCCTTCACCAGTAGCCGGCGTTCGGGAATGCCGGAAATGCGGCTGAACGCTTGCGGCAGGTCGGAGAAGCAGAGCGAGGCGCCACGCGGGTAGGTGAGTGACTTCACCATCGCGAGCGTGGCAGGGGAAAGTCCGCTCGCGCGGAACCATTCGTCCACCGCGCCGTTGCGGAAGGTCGCCGGCCAGACGTGGAAGGTGTTTTCCTCGCTCTCGGCCAGCACGGTGTAGATTTGCGTCCGCGCGCGGGAGTTGAGGGCCAGAATCAAGTCGCTGGGCGGGGTCACGAGGATGCCGTTGGTGGTGCCCTGCCATTGGGCCAAGTCCGTGAGCGTGGCGCGCTGCGGTGGCGTCAGGTCGCAGGCGGTGAAGAACGCGGTGAGCTGGGCGCGTGTGTAGTTCAGGAAGTGCCAGCGGGTCGGCTCGAACTGCCGGTCGTCCACCGGCACGAACTCGTCCGGCGGCTCGATGTTGATGCGGACGTATTCGGGATTGCCCCACGGGCCGGGCTTGCCCTGGAAGAACAGCTCGGGCTCCGCGCCGACGCTGGGCTGGGCGGCGGGCATCAGGGGAGGCGGCCCGGCGATGGGCACGGAGCGCGGCGGCAGCCAGTGCAGCACCGCCAGGCCGACGAGCAGGGCGAACTGGAGCAGGCACAGTCCGAGCAGCGACCGGCTGGAGAGGTGAATCCACACGCCGGACTGTCGTTGGCCCTCACCTGCTGGCGGGCCGCTGTGATTTCCGCCTGCCGTTTGGTTTTCGTTCATGCACACATCGCCGACGCGGACACTCAGTGTGCCGTCGCGGGAGCAACGGGATAAGCCGCGCAGCAGTGCAGGTCAATTGGACTTTCCCCTTGAGCCGCCCTCGCGCGCCCGCGATAACTCCGCCCTCGATGAACATCTACGAAGAATTGCAGTGGCGCGGTCTGGTCTCGGATTGCACGGATGCGGAGGAGTTGCAGCGGCAACTCGCCGCGCGCCCGGTCACGCTCTACTGCGGCTTTGACCCCACGGCGGATTCGCTCCACGTCGGCTCGCTCGTGCCGCTGCTCGCGCTGCGGCGCTTTCAGAACGCTGGCCACTGCCCCATCGCCGTCGCGGGTGGGGCGACCGGCAGCATCGGCGACCCGAGCGGCAAGACCGCCGAGCGCCAGCTTCTCACCAAGGAGCAAATCTCCGCCAACGTCGAGGCTGTCCGTCCGCAGCTCGCGCGCTTGCTGGACTTCACCATCCAGCCTAACCGCGCCGCGCTCGTGGACAACGCGGACTGGACCGCAGGCATCAGCTTCTTGGATTTCCTCCGCGACATCGGGAAGCACTTTTCGGTCAACATGATGATGGCCAAGGAGTCCGTCCGGGCGCGCATGGAGGACCGCGAGGTGGGCATCAGCTACACCGAGTTCAGCTACATGCTGCTCCAGGCGTTCGACTTCTACGTGCTCGCGCGCGACCACGGGTGCGACCTGCAAATCGGCGGCTCCGACCAATGGGGCAACATCACGGCGGGCACCGACCTCATCCGCAAGAAGCTCGCGCGGCCCGCGTGGGGTCTCACGCTCCCACTCATCACGAAGGCCGACGGCACGAAGTTCGGCAAGACCGAGGCCGGCACCATCTGGCTGGATGCGCGCAAGACCAGCGTCTATCGCTTCTACCAGTTCTGGATTAACACCGATGACCGCGACGTCATCCGTTACCTGAAATATTTTACGTTTCTAACTTCAACGGACATAGCGGCGCTGGAAAGAGAACATACTGAGAAACCGGAAAGGCGCGTTGCCCACAAAACTCTGGCCATCCAGCTTACGTCGTTGATTCATGGTGAGACCGCAACAAAGGAAGCCATCCGCGCGAGCGAAGTCCTCTTCGGCGCGCCGCTGGACGGAATCTCGGAAGCCACGTTCAACGACATCGTCGGCGAAGTTCCCTCCAAGCCGGTTGAGGCCGCGAAGCTCGACGGCGCGGGCACCTCGCTCGTCGAGTTGCTTGTCCACGCCGGGTTGGGACAGTCGAAAGGCCAGGCGCGCAAAGACGTGGAAGGCGGCGGCATTTACGTGAACAACGTCCGCGAGACGAACCCCCAACGCGCGCTCACCACTGCCGACCTGCTCTTCGGCAAACACGTCCTGCTGCGGAAGGGCAAGAAGAACTACACGGTGCTGACCGTGGGTTAATCTGGTAGGGCGCGCTGTCCCCAGCGCGCCGCCGAGGCCCCGTGGCGTCCGGATGGCCGACGGCGGGGTGAGGACACCCCGCCCTACCACCGCAGTTTCTTGGAAAGAACCCACGGCCCCAAGAGCTGCGATTTCAGCCCGTGAACCCGGTAGGGCCGCACTGCGTGCGCGGCCTCGGCTGGCTGGGGGATCCGGTGGCCGACCAGCAGGTCGGCCCTACCAGGTTCATGCAGAGGGGGGGAAGCGCCCAAAGGACGGCACGGCACCGATTCTCTTTGGAAAATGGTATGCCGACTCGTGAATTCAGGCCTGAATTGAAAGGTTTTGCACTTGCCCGCTGGGGAAATCTACTTTGCCGCTGTGGAATCCGAATTTCTCCAGCGGACAGCCAAGTTCCGCAGGAGGAATTCAACATTCCCGTGCCAATATTCGGATCGGTCCAGACAAAATCGGCTTCGCTTCTGGGTTCTGTTGCAAACTCCAGAGCAAACGCAGTTTTCTCTACGGCTTTCCGGTTTTGGTCTGGAGAAATGTGGATTCTCCCTGCGTAAAACTCCCTGCTTCTTGGAGCACAAAAGCGACCGCCAAAGGGGGCCAAGGCGCGGCGCGGTCACCCAGCGAGGTTAGTTCTGCCGGACGACTTGGAGGGAGCCGAGGTCGAACCACGCGCGGCCCTTCTCGGCGCGGAGTTCGCAGACGAGGGTGACCTCGGTGTCGGCGGCGGGCACGTCGAACTCGAAGGTGATTTTCTTCCAGTCGTTGTCGCCGCTCAACTGGTTCGGGCGGGAGGAGCCGGAGATGCGCAGGCCCACGCCTTCACCGGTGGGCTCCTTGAGCGGCACGACATCCTTGGTCGCGATCTTGCCCTCGAAGCGATATTTGCCGGCGTTGAGCAGCACGCGGGAGCGCCACGAGGCGACGACGCGGTTGGGCTTGTCGAGGTTGATTTCCAAGGCTTTCACGCCGCCGCGGTCGGCGGTGGCGGACATCTGCGGTTCGCCGGAGTCGGCCTGGGGTTCCCACTGGGTGAGCTTGAAGGAGCCGTCGGCGGCGGCTTTTACGGGTTTCATCGGCTGGATGCCGACTTGTTTCTGGAGGCCGGCGATGCGCGCGAGGACGCGGTTGACCGCGTCGCGCGTGGTGTTGTCGAAGTTCTTCGCCGCGCCTTCGTTCATCTCGGCGAGCATGGGGCGGACGTGGGCGTGGACTTTGGCGATTTCGTTCGTGAGAAACTCGGCGGTGAAGACGTTGGTGAGCAACGAGGCCACGCGGTCGCGATACTGGTTCTTGGTCTGCGGGAGCTGCCACACGGCGCTGGTGACGAGGCCGCCCATGCTGTCGAAGACGGGGAAGTTCGGGTCGCCGAAGACCTGGTCCATGCCGGAGGGGAGGAAGTAAACCTGCGTGGAGCCGGCGGGGACGAGGAGTCGGTAGTTGTTGCGGTTGCGCGCGTAGCCGTCCCAGTGGGCGATCATCATCTCCATGGCGATGACGGAGAGGAAGTGGTCCACGGCGAGGGTTTCATTGAGGCGCTGGGCGCGTTTGACGAGGTCGGGCTCGCGGCTGGCAGCGACGAGGTTCTTGAGTTCCGCCTGGTCGTTGGTGCCGTGGCCGAGCTTGCGGTCCTTCTTTTGGTCCACGTCGGCGCAGAAGCCCCCGTCCCAGAAGGTGCCGGCCTTGCTGCCGAAGTGTTGCTTCATGAACTGCGAGTCGAAGCCCTCCTTGAGCACGTAGAAGCCAAGGTCGCGGCCGTTGAGCCAGACGCGGGCGTGGGAGATGCGGGGGGTGGGGACGCCGGCGGCGTTGAACAGCGCGGAGGAGAGATACTCGTGCAGGTAGCCGCCGTCCTGCACGGAGTTGTTGAGGTGGAACTTGTCGAGGCCGTGGAATTTCTGCTTCTCGCGGTATTTGTCGAAGTTGAGCGTGAGGGCTGGGCGGTCGTTGACCGGGCGGAAGCTGCCGGCCGCGCCTTTGAGGTGGACGCCGACTTCGCTGTAGATGAAATCGTCGCCTTCGCGGACGGTGCAGCGGACGAAATTGCGGTTGTCCTTGTTGAGCTTGGCGAGTTCGACGGGGTTGATCTCGATGCGGAGCTTGGGGATTTTGCCCTCGCGGAAGAAGATTTGGTCGGCGTCATCCGGCTGCACGGCGCGCCCGGCCAGTGCGGCGAACAACACCAGCGCGCCGGTGAGCAACCGGAGCGTCAGGCGGCGGGTCCGGCCATGACTTTGGAAAAACATCGGCGTTTCGACTGCGTGACGGGTGAAGTCGTTCGAGAGTATCGGGGAAAAGTTCGGCGGGGCAAGCGTGCAGGCCGAACGTTCAGGATTTAGCCACGGATGGAACACGGATGAAACACGGAAGGGAGGAACGCGGTGCGGTATCGGTGTGCCATCCGTGGCCAACCATGCTGTGGCGGCGGCAGAAAGTTTCGGCGCAGGGTTGGCAGGAGTTCGCTACTGTGCGATAAGACTGGGCGTTGGCTCTGACCCTTACACCATAATGAAAACTTTGTTCGCCCTCTTCGCCGTCCTCTCGCTTGCCACCTTCACCGGTTGCAAGCCCAGTGGTTCCACTTCGTCCAGCCACAGCCACGGCGGCCATCACCACGAGCCGCCACACGGCGGGACGGCGATTGACCTCGGCGAAGAGGAGGCGCACCTGGAGTTCGTGCTGGATGCGGCGGCGGGCAAGCTCACCTGCTACGTGCTGAAGGCGCACATGGCCGGTTTCCAACGCATCACGCAGCCCGCGCTGGAGCTGACCGCGACCGTCGGCGGCAAGGCGGAGACGCTCACGCTCAAGGCCGTGGCCAACGCCGGCACCGGCGAGAAGGCTGGCGACACTTCGCAGTTCGAGGCGCAGGCAGACTGGCTCAAGACGGCGAAGAACTTCGACGCGGAGCTGAAGAGCATCTCCGTGCGCGGCAAAGATTACGCGGCGCTCAAGTTTAACTTTCCGAAGGGCGCCGCGCCGGAAGCCGTCAAGAAGTAGCCGACCATGAACTCAAAACTCGCCTCTTCCTTCGCCGCGCTCGCCGTCACCGGCTGTCTCCTCGCCACCGCTGCCGACGCGCCCAAGTCCGCGAAGAAGGAAGTCCGCGGCGCGCCCATCCAGAAGCTGGCCCCCGCCGCGCCGACCAACGCCGCGCCCGCTGCCACGCTCGCCGGGACCAACGCCCCCGCCCTCGGCCCCGTGCAGAAGGACGGCGACTTCCTCATCGTCGGCTTCGACCGGCTCGCGACGTTCAACTACGACGTGCCCGATGACGCCCCCGCCGGAACGAACGCTCCCGCCAAACCCGTCGCGCCGCCCAAGGACCAGATTCCCGCGAGCGTAAAAGCCTTCGACAAGCAGCGCGTGGCGCTCAAGGGCTTCATGCTCCCGCTCAAGGTCGAGGGTGGCCTCATCACGGAGCTGCTTGTCATGCGCGACCAGTCCATGTGCTGCTACGGCACCGTCCCGAAAATCAACGAGTGGGTGAGCGTGAAGATGACCGGCAAGGGCGTGAAACCCATCATGGACCAAGCCGTGACCCTCTACGGCAAGCTGCACGTCGGCGAAATCCGCGAAAACGGCTACCTCGTCGGCATCTACCAGATGGACGGGGAGCGGTTGGCGGGGCCGTTGGATTTGTGAAGTAGGTCAGTGCTTCCAGCCTGACTTCTGATTTTCGGAACCGCTCAAGCGGGCTGTTTTCAAATGAAGGTCAGGCTACTGAGCGGACTTGCGATACCAAGCTCCCCATTCCTTCTTTCCGTGAACTTGCCATCCGCCCTCGGCGTCGGCTGCTACGACTAAAATTACCGTGAAACAACTGCTCCCATCCGCGCTCGCCGCCCTCTGCCTCAGTGCGCTGACACAAACCACCTTCGCCGCTGCCGCCGCCGGTTCCCCCACGCGTCCCAAGGACACCGTCATCGTGGACGCCAAGACCGAAGCGGTCATCAAGGGCGGCCTCAAGTATCTCGCGTCGAAGCAGCAGCCCTCCGGCGCGTGGGGTTTCAGCGGCGAGGAAGCCAAGCGCACCCACGCCATGACCGGCTACACCCTCATGGCCTTCCAAGCCGCCGGCCACCTCCCCGGCGAGGGCGAATACGGCAAGAACGTCACCGCCGGGATGAACTACCTCCTCGATTCCATCGGCCCCGACGGCCTCTACACGCACAATAACCAGCGCAACGACGGCCAATACATGTATTCCCACGGCATCGCCACCATCGCGCTGGCGGAGCTTTACGGCCAGACCAAGTCGCCGACCATTCGTGCCAAGCTCGACAAGGCCGTGAAGGTCATCATCAGCGCGCAAGCCACCGAGGCCGGCCACGAAGGCGGCTGGCGCTATCGGCCCGTCGCCAAGGACGCCGACATCTCCGTCACCGTCCTCTCGCTCGTCGCCATCCGCGCGGCGAAGAACGGCGGGCTCGAAGTCCCCCAGCGCACCATTGACGAGGCGGTCACCTACGTGAAGCGCTGCCAGGACGAGCGCACCGGCGGCTTTTGCTACCAGCCGCAGCGCGACCCCGGCTTCGCGCGCACGGCGGCGGCGATTTACTCCCTGCAAGTCTGCGGCCTCTACGACGACCCGATGGTGAAGAAAGGTTCCGCCTACCTCTTCGACAACCTCCGCGAGGACCACGAGTGGTTCACCTACGGCAACTTCTACGCTGCCTCCGCGCAATACATGGTCGGTGGGGACGCATGGGCCAAATGGTATCCCAAGGTGAAGGACGTGCTCCTGGCGCAGGTCGTGAAGCAGGGCGACCTCGCCTACTGGGAAGCGCGTGGTCGCGGCGGCGTCGGTCCGACCTTCTGCACGGCGGTTTACACGATGATCCTGGCGATGCCGTATCACTACATCCCGCTGTATCAGCGGTAGGATTTGGCAATGCACACGAAGTTTGCGGCCTTCCTCCTAGCGTTCACCTTCATTGCCAGCGCCCCGGCCGGCTCCCTCCGCACGCGCGACGGCAAGTTCCTCGAAGGCACCGTCCAGCTCGACGCGCCCGGCGGCGTCAAAATCACCCTCGCCAACGGCGAACAACAGAAGTTCCCCCTCGCCAATCTCGACCACGCCACGTTCACCAGCGGCGCGACCACCACCCTCCCGCCCGAGGTCGCCGCGTTGATGAAGGGCCGCGGCAACGGCCTCCTCGGCACCTACTACGAGCGCGTGGACCTCAGCGGGCGCGCCATCCACCGGCTCGACGAGACGGTCAATTTCGACTGGGAGATGGGCGAACCCATCGCGGGCGTGCAGAAGGATTACTTCAGCGCGCGTTGGGCCGGGCAGCTCGAAGCCCCCGTCTCCGGCAAGTTCACCTTCCACCTCGATGCCGACGACGGCGCGCGGCTTTGGCTCGGCGACAAACTCATCTGCGACGCCTGGCGCGTGGCCGACAGCGCAGAAATCTCCGGCGACTTCGACCTCACCGCTGGTCAGCGTTACGACCTCCGCCTCGAATACTACGACAACCTCGGTCCCGCCCGTCTCCGCCTCTCGTGGACCGGCCCCGGCATCCCGAAGAGCCTCATCCCGCGTAGCCAGCTCCACGCCGCCATCGGCACGAAACCTAGCGTCGCCGCGCCCACGCAGGGCTTGCTCGCCGCCTACTACCGCCGCACGGAACTCGACAGCAGCAGCGCCCTTACGCGCGTTGACCCGCAGCTTGATTTCAACTGGGGCGAGAATGCGCCGGTGGCCGAGTTGCCCGCGCAGTCGTTCAGCGTGCGGTGGAGTGGGCAAGTCGCCGCGCAGTTCACCGAGAGCTACACCTTCCACGTCGAGGCCGGCGGCGGCGCGCGCCTGTGGCTCGACGGCCAGCTCATTCTCGACCAATGGCGCGACCAGCCCGGCGAGTTCTACAGCACGGTCGTCCCGCTGACTGCCGGGCAGAAATACGACCTGCGCCTCGAACACTTCAGCACGAGCAAGGAAGCCAAACTCCGCCTCCTCTGGAGCAGCGCTTCGCAACGCAAGGTGCCCATCTCCGCCGACGCGCTCACGCCCTCGCGCCCGGCGGAGACCAGCGCGCGCAAGCCCCAGCACGGCTTACTCGGCACTTACTTCTCGCGCCCCGATTGCACCGGCGAACTCCTCAAACGCCTCGACGCGCAGGTGAACTTCGACTGGGCCGACAAACCCGCCGCGCCCGGTGTGCCCACGCAGGACTTCTCCGTCCGCTGGACCGGCCAAGTCCAAGCGCAGCACACGGAGAACTACACCTTCCACCTCGAAGCCGACGACGGCGTGCGCGTCTGGCTCGGCGACCGGCAAATCATGGACGAGTGGCGGCAGCAAGCCACGACGCTCGTGAGCCTGCCCACGGCCCTGAACGCCGGGCAGTTCTACCCGCTCACCATCGAGTATTTCTCCGCCAAGCCACCCGCGATGGCGAAGCTCAAGTGGAGCAGTCCCTCCACGCCGCTGGGCATCATTCCCGCCAGCCGCCTTCACCCGCCGAACGCCCCCAGCGCGCCCGCGCCCGGCGAGCGCCGCCTCGGACTCGACCGCGGTGTGGTGACGTGGGACGGCTCCTTCCTCGCCGCTCCGCTCGTCTCGGCGGACGACACCGCGCTGCAATTCGGCGGCGCGCAAAAGGACTTCTCCCTCTCCACCGTCAACGCCGCCCGCATCATCTTTCAAAACCTCTCCGCCCAGCGCGCCGCAAAGATCGAGCCGGGCCGCGCCGGCATCCTGCTGGTGAACGGCGACTTCGTGGACGGCGAATTCAAGGGCCTGGACCGGGGCCGCGTGAAGATGAGTTCCGTCCTGTTCGGCCTGAAATTCTTCGACGCCACCTACGAAGTCGTCGCCGTCATCCTGCGCGACCCCACGCCCGGTTCGCCGACCTTCCGCGTGAAGTCCAGCGACGGCTCGGTGCTGCTCGTGAAGAAGTTTCAGATGACCGCCGAGGGCCTGACGATGGATGACGCCACGTTGCGCGGCTACCGTGTGCCGGCGCAGGAGCTGACCGAGTTGCGCCAGGGCAGCGGGACGAATCTTTTCTCCACCTCGCTGCACGTCGGCCCGACCTCCGTCCACGCGGAAGTTGCGAAAGTGGACGCCACCGCCGAGCGCGAGTGGAAGGCCAAGGCCGAGGGCGTCCGCACGCTCGTCCTCGCCGAGAACGACAAGCGCGCCCGCATGGACGCCGAGGAGGAGCGCAAAGTCCGCAGCGAACTCGACGCCGCCACCGAGGCCGACCGCGTGCTCAAGGCCACTCTCGCCAAACTCGCCGAGCAGCAGGAGTCGCTCGCCAAAGCCCGCGCCGAACTCAAGGACGCCGAGGCCAAGGCCGAGGAATTCCGCCTCGCCGCGAAGAAGGCGACGGAGGCCCACGACGCCAAGACTGCCGAGACCGACAAACTCAAGGCGCAGCACGATAAGCAGAAGGCCGTGCATTCGCAGCGCGCACAGGAGTTTCTGGTCGCCACCCAGAAGCGCGACCAGACCCACACCCGGCTGAACGTCGAGTTGGCGGCCGCCGAGGCCGCGCTCGTCGCCGCGCGCCGCCGCGCGGAGCAGGCCAAGCTCGAGGAGGTCACCCGCCTCCGCACCGCCGAGGTCGGGCGCAAGGCCGCCGCCCTCGCCGCCGAGCAGGGCGAAGCCGCGCGGGCCAAGGCCGAGGCCGCCTGGAAGGCCGCGCAGACCGACCTGGCCAAGGCCGCCACCGCGCGCGACGAGGCGAAGAAGTTGGCGGACGCGGCCACGGCCGAGCTTGCCCGCGCGCAGAAGACCAGCTCGGACCACAAGCTCGTCGCCGACAAGGCCGCTCTCGAGTCGGCCACCAAAGCGAAGACCGCCGCCGAAGCCCGGACCAGTGCCGACAAACTCGCCGCCAAGGCCGTCACGGAAAAAGCCGCCGCCGAGGGCGCGTGGACCCTGGCCAAAACCGCCGCCGACAAGGCCGCCGCCGACCTGGCGAGCGCGTTGAAGACGAGCACCGACACCAAGCTGGCCGCCGACAAGGCCGCCGCTGACTCGGCCAACAAGGCGAAGGCCGCCGCCGAGGCCCGGGCCGGCGCGGACAAACTCGCCGCCAAAGCTGCCGCCGAAAAAACCGCCGCCGAGGTTGTGTGGACTCAGGCCAAGGCCGCCGCCGACAAGGCCGCGACCGAGCTGGCGAGCGCGTTGAAGACGAGCACTGACAGCAAGCTGGCCGCCGACCAGGCCACCGCTGACTCGGCCACCAAAGCGAAGGCCGCCGCCGAGGCCCGGGCCGGCGTGGACAAACTCGCCACCAAATCCGTCACGGAAAAAGCCGCCGCCGAAGCCGCGTGGACGCTGGCCAAAACCGCTGCCGACAAAGCCGCGACCGAGCAGGCAAGTGCGCTGAAGAAGGCTGCGGACAGCAAACTGGTCGCCGACAAAGCCGCCGCTGACTCGGCCACCAAAGCGAGAGCGGCGGCCGAGGCCCGGGCCGGCGTGGACAAACTCGCCGCCAAAGCCACCGCTGAAAAAACCGCCGCCGAAGCCGCGTGGACGCTGGCCAAGGCTGCCGCCGACAAGGCGGCGACCGAGCTGGCGAGCGCGTCGAAGACGAGCACTGACACCAAGCTGGCCACCGACAAGGCTGCCGCTGACTCGGCCACCAAAGCGAAGGCCGCCGTCGAGGCCCGGGCCGGAGCGGACAAACTCGCCGCGAAAGCCGCCACGGATAAAACCACCGCCGAGGCCGCGTGGAATCTGGCCAAGGCCGCTGCCGACAAGACCGCGACCGAGCTGGCGAGCGCGTTGAAGACGGGCACGGACAACAGACTGGCCGCCGACAAGGCGAACGCCGACCTCGCCGCCAAGACCCGCACCGCCGAAGAAGTCCGCGTGAAGCGCGACAAGCTTGCGACCGAGGACCGCGCCAAGAAGGGCGAGCTGGACCGGTTGACCGCCGATTCCGCCGTCAAGGCCGCCGCCGCCAAGACCACGCAAGCCGCCTTCGAGAAGACCGAGAGCGAGATGAAGGAAGCGCGCCTCAAGGCGGAGGAGCAGTTGAAACAAGCCGACGCCAAGCTCGCCGAGACCAAGGGCAGCAAGGAGAAACAGCTCACGGAGTTGAACGCGAAGGTGACGGAGGCGGACGCGTTGCGGAAGGCGCTGGAAAAGGAGAACGCCGATCTCTGGAACCTGATTCAGAAGTTCGCGGCGGAGCGGAACCAGTTGAAGCTCCAGCAACTCAACGCGGACAGCGCGGTGAGCCGGGTGAACGCAGATGTGGCCTTGCGCAAGCGCACCGTGCAGAGCGCGGAGACGCTGGTCGCGCAGTCCACCGAGAAGAAGCTGACCAGCGAGAAGCTCTTGGCCGAAGCGAAAGCCGCCCTCGATAAGCGAGCCCGCGCGCAGTTCAAGTGAACCGGGCGATGCACGCCGAGCCGCCACCTCCGGTAGGGCGAGACTCCGTCGAGCGCCATACCGAGCGCAGCGCAGCGAGTATCTCGGGTCGCACTACGCTCAGCCAAGAAACTCGCTTCGCTCGCGCCTCCTGCGTCGGCAGATGGGGTTCGACAGAGTCTCACCCTACCGGGTGGGCCGTGCTCACTTCGCTCGCGCTTTTGCTCGTCGCGTTTCCCTCCCGCGCCGACACCCTTGCCACACTCGATGGCAAATCCTTCACCGGAAAAATCTCCTTCGAGGCCGGCACCTTCGTCATCACCCGCACCGGCATGCCCCCTGAGCGCGTGCCGCTGACGGCGATGGGTAGCGTCGCTTTCGACCGCGCTGCCACCGTCGCCCAACCCAGCACTTGGACCGCCCTGAGCGTCGGCGCGGTGCCGGCGGAGGGGCACTTCACCCAGTCCAACGGCGTCTTTCGCGTCACCGGCGCGGGGACAGCCTATCAGGTGGACGACGGCCACTTCTTCGTCCAGCAGTCCGTCGGCGAGATGGCGCAGTTGACCGTGTTCGTGCCGCCGCAGGTTTCCTCCCGGCTTCAGGAGAAGTTCAAGGTCGCCGGCCTCGCGTTGCTCTCGCGGTTCGATGGCGGCGGACCGGCGTTCTTCCTCCTCGCCGGAGGCAGCAAGTCGGGCCTCACCCGCTGGCGCACTGCAACCGGCAAGGAGACCTCGAAGAGTTTCACGTTGGCCTCGCAGGGCCTGTGGCTGCGGCTGGAACGCTGCGCGCAGCAAGTCAGCGCGTTCGCGAGCGAGGACGGCAAGACATGGCGAATGGTCGGCAACGAACTACTCCCGTTGCCCGATGAAGCGCACCTCGGCCTGCTGGTGACGGGCTTGAAGAAAGGCGCGCCGGTCACGGTGGCGTTCAGTGGCGTGAACTTGCAGCACGCCGGCACGCCGCCCGCGCCGCTGCCGCAACTGCGCCTGCGCGACGGCGGCATTCTGTCCGGCAAGTTTCTCAGCACCGATGGTTCCGTGGTGCGCTGGCACGCGCTAGGCCGCGAATGGGAGGTCTCGCTCGTGAACGTGAGCCGACTGCTGCTGGAGCCGCGCGCGGAGACGCAGGTCACGCGTCTGCGCCCCGAGCGCCCCGGCGCGCTGCTGGCGAATGGCGACTTCGTGGACGGCGAACTTCTCGCGGGCGAACCGGGTCGGCTCCGCATCAGCTCCGTGCTCTTCGGCATCCGCAGCTACTCTGCCGAAGGCTCCGTGCTGGCGGTGCTTATTCGCGATGTCGCTGAAGCCGGTGCGCAGTTCGAAATCCACAGCGCCGACGGCTCGCGGCTGCTGGTGAACCAACTGGAGCTGCGCGCCGAAGGCATCGCTGGCCGCGAGCGGAACGCCGGGGAATTCCTGCTGCGCAGCGCGGATGTGAGTGCGCTCCGCCGACTGCCTGCCCGTCCGTGATGGCCGGGGCGCAGGTTCGTAACCCACAGCCGCGCGTGCCGCCCGAGGGCGCTCGGGCTTTTCCAGTGTGGTGGAAATCGGCCATCGCTGCGGGTCACAGGCCCGCGGTCCGGTGACTTTTGGAGGTCAAGATGCGCGCAGTCCGAAGCCGGTGCCGCAAACTTCGCTGACTTCCCATTCTCCCTGAGCCACGCTGCACCCATGCGCATTATCAGCGGCACCGCCGCTAACCGTCTCCTCAAAGCCCCCAAGGGCCTCGACGTGAGGCCCACGCCCGACCTCGTGCGACAGGCGGTCTTCAACAGCCTCGGCGCGCGCGTGCTGGACGCGCGCGTGCTGGAGCTGTTCGGCGGCACGGGCGCGCTGAGCCTGGAGTGCCTGAGTCGCGGCGCAGCGGACGCGGTGTGCGTGGAGTTGTCGTCACGACACGCGCGGTTCATCGAGCAGAACGTCATTGATGCCAAGCTGCCCCGGGAGAAGTTCCACCTGCGCGTGCAAGACGTGTTTGTCGCGATGCCGCAACTCGTCGCGAACGGCACGACCTTCGACCTCATCCTAGCCGACCCGCCCTACGGTGAAAAGAACGTCGGCAAGCGCTCCGAGTCCTTCGCCCAGCGGCTGCTCGACGACGCGGACTTGCCCAAGCTGCTCGCCCCCGGCGGCCTCTTCATCCTCGGCCACGCTAAGCGCGACACGCTCGAAGTGCCGGCGGTCTGGGACGAGCGCAAGACGATGAAGCACGGCGATTCGTGGATGCGCTTCCTGCGGTTGCCCACGGATAACGCAGATGGCGCGGATTGAAGCCGAAGGGAGGCGCTTCCATCCGCGTTATCCGTGTTATCTGCGGGCAGGCCTCAGTTCGCTTCCTCGAACACCTTCCGGCAGTGGCGCAAGCTGCGTTCCAGTTCGGCCAACTGCTGGGTTTGCTCGGCGCGCAGCGCGTCCTCGCCCGGCGGGGCGACGAACGGCTCGCGCGGTGCGCTGGCGCGGGCGAGGCGGAGCATCTGCGCCAGGGTCTGCGGCGTGGCGCGCGGGTAGGCGTCCCAGAAGCCGTCGTGTAGCAGCGGTAGGGGAATGGGCCGACCCGAGATGGTTTCCACGATGACTGGCGCTTGCGGACACAGCTCGGCGAAGCGCCGGAAGAACGCCGGCCAGTCCACCAAGCCCGTGCCGATCGAGGTCCATTGCAAGGTCGCTCCCTCGGGCGTCTCCCACAGATACGAGTCGCGGACGCCGGTGCAGACGGTGACCGAGCCGAGCGTTTCGAGGGCGGCCTGCGGCTCCTCCAAAGCCCACAGCGCGTTGCCGGTGTCGAGCGTCGCGCCGACGAAATCGCGGCCCGCCGCATCAATGAGTTCGAGCAGTTCGGTGGAGTTCATGTCGCCGGCGTGGTTCTCGACGGCGATCTTGATGCCCGCATCGAGCGCCTCGCTGCGCACTTGCCGCAGCACGCCGACCGTCTCCGCGATGCGCGCGCCGATGCCGCCGGGGCTGCGGCGGTCGTCCACCTTGCCCAGCACGCAGCGCGCGACGGGGGAGCCGAGCGCCTTGGCGATGCGGAGGCAGAGGCGAAGTTGTTCCTCAGCGGAGCCACGACGCGGGTCGAACATCGCGGACGCGGGGCAGATGCTCAACATCCCGGCGTAGAGCGCGAGGCCGAGGTCGTCCGCGCGGCGCTTGAGGTCGCGAAGGTCCGCGTCGGCGAGCGACTCATAAACGTCGAAGTCGGAGAAGAGCACGACATCGAGCTGGAGCGTGGCGGCGTGGTCGAGGATTTGGCGGGCCTTCCAGCCGAGCGAGCGGAGAGCGTAGTTGTCGAAACCGAGCTTGGGGTGGAAGGGAGTTTGCATCGCGGGCGCGGGCGGATTGACGCGCATTGGCTCGCGTTTGCAAAGCGCGAATCCGCCCGTTAGCGTCGCCGCCCGTGAAACTGATTTCTTGGAACGTCAACGGTCTGCGCGCCGTGCTGAAGAAGAACTTCCTCGCCTACCTCGCCGACGAAGCGCCCGATGTGCTCTGCCTCCAGGAAACCAAGTGCACACCTGACGACGTGGAGCAGCTCTGGCCAGCGGACTACACTACGTATTGGAACAGTGCCGAGAAGAAGGGCTACAGCGGGACGGCGGTCTTCACCAGGGAGCGCCCACTCCAGGTCAACAACCACTTCGGCATCGCCGAGCACGACCGCGAGGGCCGCGTCATCACCGCCGAGTATCCGGGTTTCCACCTCGTGAACGTCTATGTGCCGAACTCCAAGCGCGAGCTGACGCGGCTGCCGTATCGCCAGCAGTGGGACCGGGACTTCCTCGCCTACCTCAAGAAGCTGGAGCAGTCCAAACCCGTCATCTGGTGCGGCGACTTGAACGTGGCGCACACGGAAATTGACCTCGCGAACCCGAAGGCCAACGTGAAGAATCACGGCTTCACGCCGGAGGAGCGCGCGGGGTTCAGTGCCTTCGTGAGCGCCGGCTTCGTGGACACGTTCCGCGAGTTCGAGCAGGGCGGCGGGCATTATACATGGTGGAGTCCGATGGGCGGTGCGCGCTCGCGGAACGTGGGCTGGCGGCTGGACTACTTCCTCCTGAGCGCCGCGCTACGCCCGAAGCTGAAGTCCGCGTTCATCCGCAAAGACGTGCTGGGCAGCGACCATTGCCCGGTGGGGATTGAGCTGAAGCAGTAGCGGTCGAGGAGCATCGGGCGGGCAACGTCCCTGAATGCTCCCCGACAAGCTCCCGTCAGGTTTCCCAGCCCCGCGCGCATCACGGGCCATGAACTATGCTCAAAATTCTCGGACCCACCCAAGGCCGTTTCTGTGACGGCGTCTCCCGGCGCAACTTCCTCCAGCTCGGCGCGCTCGCCGCCGGCGGCCTCTCGCTGCCGCAACTGCTCCAAGCCGAGGCACAGTCCGGCGTGCGCAACTCCAACAAGGCCATCATCATGGTGTTCCTGCCGGGCGGGCCGTCGCACCAGGACATGTTCGACATCAAGGAGGACGCGCCCAACGAGATTCGCGGCGAGTTCAAGGCGATTTCCACGAACGTCCCCGGCGTGCGCATCTGCGAGCACCTGCCCAAGCTCGCGGCGAATTGGGACAAGTTCACCGCCATCCGCTCGCTCGTCGGCAAGGCGGATGACCACAGCTCCTTCCACTGCATGACGGGCCGCAGCCAGTTCAAGCCCCAGCCCTCCGGCGGCTGGCCGTCCCTCGGCGCGGTGGTCTCGAAGATACAGGGTTCGGCGGCGGTCGGCGTGCCGCCCAGCGTGGGTTGCAACGGCAAGGAGGCGCGCCCTGGCTTTCTCGGCGCGAGCTGTGGACCGTTCGTGCCCAGCGGCCCCGGGGCCAGCGACATGTCGCTCAACGGCGTCACGAGCGCGCGGCTCGACGACCGCAAGGGTTTGCTCGCGGACTTCGACAAGTTCCGGCGCGACGCGGACAGCAGCGGCCTGATGGACGGGCTCGACACCTTCAACCGGCAGGCCTTCGAGGTCGTCACTTCCAGTCGGCTGGTGGAGGCGCTCGACACGAAGAAGGAGAAACGTCAGGTCGCGGACCGTTATCGCGGCAGTGACGGAAACGTGCTGCGCGACTTCCTGCTCGCGCGCCGGCTCGTCGAGGCGGGCGTGCGCTGCGTGACGCTGAACTTCGGCGGCTGGGACACGCACGAGAAGAACTTCACCACGCTCAAGCGCCAGTTGCCGAACTTCGACATCGGCATGAGCGCGCTCGTTCAGGACCTGCACGAGCGCGGCATGGCGGACGACGTAACGGTCATCGCCTTCGGCGAGTTCGGACGGACGCCGCGCATCAACATGGGCGCGGGCCGCGACCACTGGTCGCGCGTCTCGTGCGCGTTGCTCGCCGGCGGCGGCATGAAGACCGGGCAGATGATTGGCGCGACGGACCGCACCGGCGGCGAGGCCAGTGACCGGCCCGTCCACCTCGGCGAAGTTTTCTCCACGCTCTACAACCGCATGGGCATCGACACCCAGACCGCCACGCTCACGGACCTCGGTGGCCGCCCGCAGTATCTCGTGGACTTGCAGCACCACCCGATTCGCGAACTCATCTAACCCACCGCCATGCTCACCATCCTCGGACGCAATCAGGGCCGTTTCTGTGACGGCGTCTCCCGGCGCAACTTCCTCCGCGTCGGCGCGCTGGGCATGGGCGGGTTGGCGCTGCCGCAACTCCTCGAAGCCGAGGCGAAGGCTGGCATCCGCAAGTCGCACAAGGCCGTCATCAACATCTTCCTCGCCGGTGGTCCGCCGCATCAGGACATGTTCGACCTGAAGCCGGACGCGCCGCGTGAGATTCGCGGCGAGTTCAAGCCCATCAAGACCAACGTTCCGGGCCTCGAAGTCTGCGAGCTGTTTCCAATGCTCGCGAAGTGCGCGGACAAATACACCGTCATCCGCTCGATGGTCGGCGCGGCGGGTGGCCACGATGCCTTTCAGTGCCACACGGGCCGCGCGCCCCGGTTGCAACCCGCTGGCGGCTGGCCGTCCATGGGCGCGACGCTTTCCAAGCTGCAAGGCACCACCACTCCCGGCATGCCTGCGTTCGTCGGTCTCGCACCGAACACCGGGCATCGTCCGTGGGGTGACCCCGGTCAGGCGGGCTTCCTCGGCCCCGCGCACTCGGCGTTCAAGCCGAACAAGGAGGGCAAGGACGACATGGTCTTGAACGGCGTCACCGCCGGTCGCCTCGACGAACGGCGCTCGCTGCTCACGGCCTTTGACCACTTCCGCCGCGACGTGGACAACAGCGGCTTAGTGGAGGGCCTCGACAGCTTTCACCAGCAAGCCTTCGCCATGCTGACCTCCAGCAAGCTGGCCGATGCGCTGGACCTGAACAAAGAGGACCAGAAGCTGCGTGACCGCTACGGGCGCGGCTTCCCGAATCTCAAGGACGACGGCTCGCATCGGCTGCTCGACGACTTCCTCATGGCGCGGCGGCTCGTCGAGGCGGGCGTGCGCTGTGTGACCGTGGCGTTCAGCCGCTGGGACTGGCACGGGAACAACTTTGGCCAGGCGCGCGAAGAGTTCCCGCTGCTGGACAAGGGCTTGTCCGCGCTCATCGAGGACTTGCACCAGCGCGGGCTGGACCGCGACGTGAGCGTCGTGGTCTGGGGCGAGTTCGGGCGCACGCCGAAGATTAACAAAGAAGGCGGGCGCGACCACTGGCCGAACGTGTCCTTCGCGCTGCTCGCGGGCGGCGGGATGCGCCACGGCCAGGTCATCGGGGCCACGAGCCGTGATGCTGGCGAGTGCGTCGAGCGGCCCATCAAGTTCGGCGACGTCTTCGCTACCCTCTACCAGCAGCTCGGCCTCGACCCGCACAACGACATGGTCAACGACCTGACTGGCCGGCCGCAGCACTTGGTGGAGCCGGGCTGCGAGGCGATCCGCGAGCTGGTGTGAAGCAGGGAGGGGAAAGAAATTAGTAATTAGTGCTCAGTCAGAGAGCACGACGCCATCCGGAGCACCGACTAATCACTAATTACTAATCACTTTCCCCTCGCTCCCTGCCTCACGCCTTGACCTCCCCGCGCCCCGTTCCCATCCTGTCGCGCGCTTTACCACTATGCCTGAACAACCCACTCCCGACCGCGACCTGACGGCTGCCGTCAGCGCGGAAACCGACGTCGCGCGGCTTGGCCACTCCAGCCCGCCACCCGCCCACGAGCAAACCGCCGACGAGGATGCGGATGTCGCTGACTGGGACCGCGTCATGGTCATGCCGGAGTTCGGCGCGCTGCTGAAGGCGAAGATTGCCTTCATCGTGCCGGCGACGCTGTTCTTCACGGTCTATTACTTCGCGCTGCCGGTGCTCGTCGGCTGGTTCCCGGAGCTGATGGAGAAGCGCCTCGGGCCGGTAAACGTCGCATACGTTTTCGCGCTCTCGCAGTTCTTCATGGCGTGGGCCGTGGCGTTCGTTTACGTGCGCAAGGCGGCGAAGTTCGATGACCAGGCCAACGCCATCATCGCGCAACTCGACACGCCCAAGGGAGGCCAACCGAAATGAACTTCCTCCTCGCCGCTGCCGCCAACACACCCGCCGCGGCTCCCGCTGGTTTTCAATTCACCCCCGCGCTCGGGATGTTCCTCAGCTTCGTCCTCGTGACGCTGGGCATCACCTACTGGTCCGCGCGCAAGTCCACCGGCGCGAGCAACTACTTCGCCGCCGGGCGCGGCATCACCGCGTGGCAGAACGGCCTTGCCGTCGCGGGCGACTACATGAGCGCGGCGAGCTTCCTCGGCATAGCGGGCATGATTGCCTTCAAGGGCTACGACGGCTTCATGTATTCCGTCGGCTGGCTCGTGGCGTATCTCACCGTGCTCCTCGTCGTCGCCGAGCCGCTGCGCAACGCCGGCAAATACACCATGGCCGATGTGCTCGCCTACCGCCTCTCCCCGCGCCCCGTGCGCGCCATGGCCGCGCTCTCCACACTCACCGTCTCGACCTTCTACATGATTGCGCAAATGGTCGGCGCGGGCGCGCTGGTCAAGCTCCTCCTCCCCGGCGTCGGTTACGAATGGGCCGTCACGGGCGTCGGCGTGCTGATGATTGTTTATGTCGTTTTCGGCGGGATGCTCGCGACCACTTGGGTGCAAATCATCAAGGCCATTCTCCTCATGAGCGGCTCGCTCTTCCTCAGCATTCTCGTGCTGAAACACTTCGATTACAGCTTCGTTAAGTTCTTCGAGGCGGTCGGCAAAGTCCCTGTGGTCGTGGACGGAGCCGTCGTCCACAAGGACTTCCTCAAGCCCGGCCTCATCTTCGGCCTCGAAGTCACGAAGGGCTGGGGGCCGATTGACCTCATTTCTCTCGGTCTCGCGCTGGTCTTCGGCACCGCCGGGCTGCCGCACGTCCTCGTGCGCTTCTACACCGTGCCGGACGCGAAGACTGCGCGCATTAGCGTCGTGTGGGCGATGGCCATCATCGGCGCGTTCTACATCATGACCACCTTCCTCGGCTTCGGCGCGGCGACCATCCTGACGCCCGCCAACATCAGCGTGGAAAACATGAGCGCGCCGCTCCTGGCCAAGGCGCTCGGCGGCGAAATCTTCTTCGCCTTCATCAGCGCCGTGGCCTTCGCGACCATCCTTGCCGTCGTCGCCGGCCTGACCATCAGCGCCAGCACGAGCTTCGCGCACGACTTCTACACGAACGTCCTCCACCACGGCACCGAGCGCGCGCCCGGCGAGGAAGTCCGCGTGGCCCGCATCGCGGCGTTTGTCGTGGGCGCGGTGGCCATCCTCCTCGCCATCAAGTTGCAGACCATCAACGTCGCGTTCCTTGTCGGCCTCGCCTTCGCCGTCGCCGCGAGCGCGAACCTGCCGGTCATCGTCCTCTCGCTCTTCTGGAAGCGCTTCAACACCGCCGGCGCGGTCTGGGGGCTGGGTGTCGGCCTCGTCGGCAGCATCGTCCTCATCATTCTCAGCCCGAGCGTCATGGACCCGAGCGGCAAGGGACTCATCCACGCCGCGCCGTGGTTCCCACTGAAGAACCCTGGCATCGTCAGCATCCCGCTCGGCTTCCTCGCCGCGTGGATTGCGACGCTGATGAGCAACGACCGCACGAGCGAAACGAAGTTTGCCGAGCTGACCGTCCGCGCGAACACCGGCCTCGGCTCCGAGAAGGCGACGTCGCACTGAGCCAGCCAACTCGGATGAACCACTAACCTGCACTGACTGGCACTCATGAAGACTCTGCTAAATCACTCTTGGATGGCTGCGGTGTCGCTGGTTGTCGCGCTGCTCACCGGGTGCAGCACCCCGGAGTGCGCGTGCTGCAAAGCCAAGCCCGAGGCCACCGCCTCACCGGGCGCGGCGACCTCTAAACCCACCGCCGCCGCCGCGAAGAGTCTCTTCGATGGCAAGACCCTCGCCGGCTGGAAGGACTCCGGGTTCGCCGGGGCGGGTGAGGTGACGGTGGTGCCGGACTACAAAGGCTCGGGGCCGGTCATCCGCATTGACGCCGGGCAATCCCTCAGCGGCATCACGTTCACCAACCCGGTGCCCAAGACGAACTTCGAGGTCACGCTTGAGGCGCTCAAGGTGCAGGGCAACGACTTCTTCATCGGCCTCACCTTTCCCGTCGGCGAGGCGCACGCCACGCTCGTGCTCGGCGGTTGGGGCGGCGCGACCACGGGTATTTCGAGCATTGATGGCCTCGACGCCTCGGAGAACGACACCACGAAGTTCCTCGGCTACGAGAAGGACAAGTGGTTCCGCATCCGCATGAAGGTCACGCCCGCGAAGCTGGAGACGTGGATCAACGACGAGAAGGTGGTGGACCAGGACATCAAGGAGCGCCGCATCTCCATGCGTTTCGGCGAGATCGAAAGCTCCGTCCCCTTCGGCCTCGCCACCTACCAGACCACGACCGTGGTGCGGAAGGTCGAGATCAAGCCGGTGCCCTGAAGCGCGCCCCTCGCCCTTCCCAAGTGGGTCAGGCAGGTTCCCCCATCCTTGGCGGACGCTCCCCGGCGCGTGGCGGATCTTCTCCCGTTCGCTACGGAAGTTCCCCGGCAAGCGAGGAAAGTTCCCCAGTCGGTCAACAAAGTTCCCCAGTCATCCAACAAAGTTCCCAAGTCAGTCTTTAACCAGCGCCGGTCAGTCAACGAAGTTCCCCGGTCAGGCTCCGACCAGCGCCAGTCCGTCACTGAAGTTCCCTAGTCCGTCTCTGACCAAGGCCAGTCCGTCACGGAAGTTCCCTTGTTCGTCTCTGACCAAGGCTGGTCCAAGACGGACTTAGGCTTGTCCGAGGCTGACTTGCGCTGGTCAGAGGCCGACTTTCGCCGGTCGGAGGGGAAAGTTGGCTATTTTTAGCCAGAACTCCGAAATGGAATGGCCGCGAAAGGGCGCATAGAGCCCAAAGCCATGTTGTTGGACAGTGAATGGGGCGGTTGGAAATTGGCACTCCGCCCGCCCGCCTTGGCTTGGTTCCTTTGGGGTCTTTGCGCCCTTTCGCGGCTCAACTTCGGAGGTTGTGTTTAGCCAGCCGGGCTGGCCGGGGGGGCCGAAGGGGGGCGGACCGCGGCGGTTTGCTCATGCCAAGGCTCGATGTGGACGAGGACGTCGCGGACTTTGGGGAGTTTCGCTCGCACGCGGTCCTTCACCTCGTGGGCGATGCGGTGGGCGTGCTTGACGGTGAGTTGCGGGTCCACGTGAACGTGCATGTCCACGAAGAGCTGCCAGCCCATCTTGCGGGTGAGGCATTTCTCGACGAGGTGCACGTCCGGCACGGCGGCGGCGAGGGTGCGGATTTCCTCCACGAGGGCGAGGTCGGCAGCGGTGTCCATCAACTCGCCGGAGGCTTCGCGGAGCAATCGCCAGCCGTTCCACGCGATCACGCCCGAGGCGAGCAACGCCGCTACATCATCCGCTGCCTCGTAGCCCTTGCCGCCCACGAGCGCGACGGCGATGCCAACCCCGGCGAAGAGGGAGGTGATGGCGTCGCTGCGGTGGTGCCAGGCGTCGCCTTTCACGACGTTGCTGTCCACGGAGGTGGCTTCGGCGAAGACATGGCGGAAGAGGGTTTCCTTCACCACCACGACCACGATGAGCACGGCGAGCGTCCACGGGGCGGGAGTTCCGTGCGGGTGAAAGATTTCGCGCACGGACTGGACGGCGATCCACAACGCCGCGAGCAGGAGCATGGTGGCGACCATCGCGGAGGCGAGTGGCTCGGCCTTGCCGTGGCCGTAGGGATGGTCCTCGTCCGCTGGTTCCGCCGCGATGACCAGGCCGCGCCAGACAATCAGCGAGCTGAACAAGTCGGCGAGGGACTCGACGCCGTCAGCCACGAGCGCGTGGGACTGACCGAGGAAGCCAGCGGCCATCTTGCCCACGGCCAGCACGGTGTTGACCACCATGCCGAGGAAGGTCGCGCGTAGGCTGCGTTGGAGGCGAGGGTCCATGGGGCGGGGGAGCAGGTGAGAAAGTGAGAAAGTGGGAGAGTGAGAATCGTGGTCGTAGTGCGGTCGCACATTCTCACCTACTCACCTGCGCGCCTGCTCAATTTAGCCCGCGATCATCGCCTCGCCGGGCTGGAGGCGCATGCGCTCGGGGTCGAGGCCGTTGGCGGTGCACCAAGCGCGGTAGGCGTTGGGGGAGATTTCGCTGGGCTTGATTTCGCTGCGCCCGCCCCAGAAGACGTTGGTGTAGCTGACCGTGATGCCGAGGCTGTTCAGGTGCGCGTCAATCGCGGCCTTGTGCGCGAGGACGAGTGCCTTGTCCGAGCCGTGCGCGACGCCCATGACGTTTACGTTGCGGAACTCCGGGCCGCCCTCACGCCAGTAGGCGTGGGTCATGATGTGGTGGCGGCCTACTTCGCGGCCCGCCTCGATCTCGCGGCCCGGCGGCACGGCCCAATGGAAAAGGGCGTTAAACTTCGTGACCTTCTCGCCGGTGGTGAGGGTCTTGACGTGTTCGAGGAAGGTGGAGAAGCGCCCGATGATTTTGCGGCGGTTAAAATCCTCGGCGACTTCCAGAAAGGTCTTCAGCGGCACGCCAGCCTCGGCAGCGCGCGCGGTCCAGAGGTCGGGGATGAGCTCCTCCGCCTTGAACTCGCGCTTCACGGCTTCGAGGATGCGCCACTCCGCGTCGTTCAGCGTGACCATTGCGACGTCCGTGGCTTCGGCGGGGACTTCGGCCTTGCTGCCCGGTTCCATGCCTTTGCGCCGCGTGTGGCCGACGCCGAGGGCAAAAAGTTTCTTTGCCGGCATGAGGCGGAAGTGGCCCGCGCCGATGCGCTGGGCGAGATACTCGCAATGGCGCGGCATGGAGTAGCCGGCGGGAATCTTCAGCGTGGTCCAGAGCTTGTAGGTGGAGCCGGGCGTGGCGGCGTCGGTCGAGCGCGTGACGACGTGGCCGGAGAAGGGGTCGTTGGCGAAGAGGTCGTCGAAGGCGGCGTCGAGCTTCGCCTGCGGGACTTCCCACGCGACGAGCGCGCCTTGGGCGAGGTTCGTGGCGAGCAGGGTCTGGCGCACGCGGCGGATGACGCCCGCGCGCAGCATCGCCTGAATGCGCTCGATGACCGTTTCCAGCGGCAAGTCAGCCTGGCGGGCGATGGCCCCGAGCGGGTCCACCTGGAAGCCCTGCAACTGGTCCTCGGAGATCGCGAGGATGCGGTGATTGATGGGGTCGGCGATTTCAACCGGGATGGTGGCAAGGCTCATACTTCAAGTGTCGGACGCAATTGACGGGCGAGAGCATCCGTGAGGTGGCAAGGGGCTGCCAGCCGCAATTTTGTCCGAAGCCAGCCGGATTCTGGCCTGGCGCTGGAGCCTGAAATGGAACCACGGATGCATCCGTGGTTGTTCAATCCCGACCGCGCGCGGGTCACGCCGGTTGCAGCACGCGGAGAGTCACGCTCTTCACGAAGGGTTTCACCTTCACGCGATAGTCGGCCATGTGCGGGGCCTTGAGATGGGCTTCGAGGGCGGACACGTCCGACCACTGCTCGACGATGATGACGGTGTCGTCGCCGAGGCGGGCTTGCACGGGGATGCTCGTGGGGCAATCCACCGCCGGGGCATACGCGAGGCAACCGTGCTCGGCGTGGACCAGCGGCATGAGGGCGTGGAACTCACGGAGAAAGGCGGCGCGCTGACCAGGCTGCACTTCGATGGTCGCAAGGACATGAATCATGTGCGTATCAGCGCGCGGAGACGGGGGTGGAGTCAAGCCGTTCCATGGACCGTGGGGCGCGGGGCGAGTTCAGCGCCACGCTTCCAGCACGCGCGGACGGTCAGTGAGGTCGCGGTGGATGGCGACGGCACGCCAGCCGGAGTCATTGAAGAGGCCGGGCAGCGCGGCTTCTTGCCCGTCGCCAAACTCGGCGAAGAGGCCGCCGCCGGCCTTCAGCCACGCGGGTGCTTCGCGCGCCAGCAAACGGTAGAAGTCCAGGCCGTCCGCGCCGCCGTCCAGCGCGGAGCGTGGGTCGAAGTCGCGCACCTCGGGTTGCAACGTGGCGAGGTCGCCGGTCGGGATGTAAGGCGGGTTCGAGACGACGACGTCGAAGCGCAGGTCCGCCGGCAGCGCGCGGAAGCCATCGCCCAGATGGAACGTGAGGCGGTTCGTCAGGCCGTGGCGCGCGGCGTTTTGGCGCGCAAGATTCAGCGCGGCTTCGGAGAGGTCTAACGCGTGGACACTCGCCGCCGGGAGCTTTGCCGCAAGGGTGATGGCGAGGCAGCCGGTGCCGGTGCCGAAGTCGAGGGCTTGGGGCGCGTGTGAAGCGCACTTCGCAAGCGCGGCGACGGTGAGTTCAGCGAGCGTCTCGGTCTCCGGTCGCGGAATGAGCGCCGCCGGACTCACGGCGAGTTCCAGCCCGAAGAAGGAAGTTGAGCCAACGAGGTGTTGCAGCGGCTCGCGCTTGGCGCGGCGTTGCACCAAAGGCCGGAGCGCGGCGGTTTCCGCCTCGGTAAGCGCGCGGTCGTGGTTCAAGTAGAGCTGGAGGCGGGGGAGCTTGAGCAGGTGGGCGAGCAACAACTCGGCTTGCAGACGCGGCGAGTCCACCTCGTGGCGTTGCAGGAATTCGGTGCTGCGCTGGATGCCTTCGCGAATCGTCACGCGGGCAGCGTAAAGGAGCGCGGACGGGAGCCGAAGGGAATTTCCGAAGGCAACGGATGACGGGCTAAACCCTCACCCCACCAATCCCGCAATGGGCGGGCTGTGGTAAAAGAGGTTCGGGCGACCCTGCTCGTCCAGCCAGTGCGCGTCCTGCGGGATGCCCAGCGCATCGTAGATGGTCGCGGCGAAATTCTCCGGCGTCTGCGGCGCGCTGGCGGGATAGGCACCGAGCTTATCCGACGAGCCAATCACATTGCCGCCGCGCACGCCGCCGCCGGCGAAGAACACGGTCTGCACCGCACCCCAGTGATCGCGGCCCGGCAGCTTGCCGGAACCCGGCAGCGTGGAAATCTTCGGCGTGCGCCCGAACTCGCCGGCCATCACGACCAGCGTGTTGTCCAGCAGGCCGCGCTCGTGCAAGTCGTCGAGCAGCGCGGAAACGGCGCGGTCCATCGGCGGCAGCAGGTAGTTCTTCAGGTTCGGGAACGCGGACTCGTGCGTGTCCCAAGTCTCGTTGTTGCCGAGGTTCACCTGCACGAGCCGCACGCCGGTCTGCACGAGCCGCGACGCGAGCAGCAACGACCAGCCGAAGGAGTTGCGCCCGTAGCGCTCCTGCTCCTTCGGGTCCGCGTTCGTCACGTCGAAGGCGCCGGCGATTTTCCCATCCGTGAGCAGTGACGTGGCCATCTGCCAGTAACGGTCGTGGTCCACGGCCTCGGCGGCGTGGGCGAGTTGCGTGCGCTGGCCGTTCAACTCGTTCGCCAGCGCCAATCGGTCGCGCAACCGTCCATCGGCGAGCCAGTGCGGCAGGGTCAAGTTCGGCGCGCGGAAGTAGAGCGAGGATTGCTCCTTCGCGCCCTCCGCGTGGTGGAACAGGTATTCGGGATACGCGCCGTAGTTCACCGCGTTGTAAGGCGCGCAATCAAGGAACCACGGCTCGCGGCGTTTCCCGGCGATGCCCGCGAACTGCCCGGGAATCACGCGGCCCGTGCGATGCACGATCTTCTCCGGCAGGATGAGCGCGGGCGGCAGGTTGTTCTTCGGGGCGAAACGCGTCGCGGCCAGCGAGGTGATGGACGGCCAGTCGGAGTCCTTGGGCCGGTTCGGGTCGAAGCCCGGCGGGATGTCCGTGCGGCCCGTGAGCATGATGTGGTGGCTCGCGGAGTGGTCGTTGGACTTGTGCGTGAGCGAGCGGCAGAGCGCCCAACGCTCGCTGCGTTTCGCCAGCTCCGGCAAGTGCTCGCAGATGTGCAGACCGGGCGTGCGCGTGGGGATGGGCTTGAACTCGCCGCGAATGCCCGAGGGCGCATCCGGCTTCATATCGAAGCTCTCGTGCTGCGCCAGCCCGCCGGAGAGGAAGATGTAAATGACGGACTTCGCGCGCTCGCGACCGGGGCTGCCGGCGGCGCGCAGCCAGTTCAAGTGATTCATCCCCAAGCCCAGCAGGCCAATCGCGCCGGCCTGCACCGCGGTGCGGCGGGAGGTGGTTGGCAGTGCGTGCGGCAATGGAGCGGTCATCGGTGTATCGGGTTTGCTGGCGGATTTGGACGTGCGGCCACCGAGTTCAACTCACCGGTTTTTGCGCCCGTGAACCGGTGGGGGAGGCGTCCTCGCCTGCCGTAGAGCCGGGCGTCCCGTCCGGTGAACCAAGCGTGTGGAATGTCCAACGTCTCCAACGGTCACTGAACTGCGTCGCCCCAGTCCGGGCGGCAAGATGACGACCTCTACGGCTGGCGAGGACGCCTGCCGACACGCCCGCGTGAATAGCCCTTCCCAGCCCCCGCTCTAAAAACCCGTCGCCACTGATTTGCTGCCATGCCTCACGCCACCACCAGCCCCCGTTTTCGTCGCGCGGTCTGCTCGGGTCTGTTCGCCATCGCCTGCTGGGTTGGTGGCGCGGACGGGTTGGCGGCGCCGAAGCCTGCCGCTCCCGCGCCGCTCCACGAGCGCATTGACGCGCTCATCGAGTCCGAGTTTGCCGGGCCGCTCACGCCGTTGGCGAGCGACGCGGACTTTCTCCGGCGCGCGCACCTCGACCTTACGGGGATGATTCCCACGGCGGCGGAGGCCCGCGCGTTTTTCGCCGACCCTGCGCCCGACAAGCGCGCCCGCCTCGTGGACCAGCTCCTCGCCACGCCGCAACACGCGCGGCATCTCGCGACCAGCCTCGACCTCATGCTCATGGAGCGGCGCGCGCAGAAGCACGTGGACATCGCGGCCTGGCAGCAATTCCTCTTCAACGCCTGCGCCACGAACAAGCCGTGGCACCACCTCGCCCGCGAAATCCTCACCGCCGACGGCGCGGACGAGGCCACCCGCGCCGCCGCCCGCTTCCATCTCGACCGCGAGGCGGACCCGACGCTGCTGACGCGCGACACGGGCCGCATCTTCTTCGGCCAAAACCTCGCCTGCGCGCAGTGCCACGACCACCCGAACGTCGCCGACTACTTGCAGCGCGATTATCACGGGCTGTTCGCCTTCTTCAACCGCACCTACCTCTTCACGCGCGACCGCGACAAAAAAGCGTTCATCGCCGAGAAGGCCGAGGGCGACGTGACGTTCACCTCGGTCTTCACCAAGGAAGCCGGCGCGACGCGTCCACGTCTGCCGGGCGGCGCGCAACTCAAGGAGCCGGCCTTTCCCCGCTTCACGGAATACGTCGTCCCGCCGGACGCGAAGGACAAAAACCTCCGCCCCGTGCCGAAGTTCAATCGCCGAGCCGAGCTGGCGAAGGCGGCCACGGAGTCGAACAACCGCGCCTTCAACCGCAACATCGTGAACCGGCTCTGGGGCATGCTGATGGGCCGCCCGCTGGTCACGCCGGTGGACGAGCTGCACTCGCAGAACCCCGCCGCCTACCCCGCGCTGCTGGACCTGCTCGCGAGCGAATTCGCCGCCAGCGGCTACGACACGCGCCCGTTTCTGCGCGAGCTGGCGCTGACGCGCGTGTATGGTCGGAGCTTCGAGCTACCGTCCGGCATCAGTTCGCCGCGCGGGCTGGCGGCGACATGGATTCCCATTCTCGAAACGCAGCAGCGCCAGCTCACAAATGATGTCGCCGCTGCCGAGGCGGAGACGAAGCAAGTTCAGGAGCGCATTGCCGCGCAGAAGAAGGCGATGCAACCAATCTTGGACGAGCTGGCGAAGACGAACGCCGTCATCGCCGAAGTCCGCAAGGCTTGCGACCCCGCCATCCTCGCCCACCTCAACGCCGAGCGGGACTTGGCGACCAAGCGCGGCGCGTTGAAGTCCGTGCAGGAGGCGCAGGGCAAGCTGGACGAGGCGCTTGCCAAACTTCCCGGTGACAAGGAACTCACCGCCAGCGTGGACAAGCTAAAGGCGCGCATCGCCGACCTGAACAAGGAAATCGAAGCCGCCGCGAAGGACGTGACCGCGAAGGACACCGCTGCCAAGCCGATGCGCGAGAAGCTCAGTCCCGCCGAGGCCACTGCGACGCCCGTGCGTGCCCGCTGGGCTGCGGAGGACGCCAAATTGCTAGCGCTCGACGCGGAGTTGATTGTCACCACCACCCGCTGGCAGGACGCGAAGACGAACGCGAAGCACATCGAACGGCGGTTGGAGACGGCGCGGGCCATCGCCGAGTGCGACCGGCTCAAGCGCGAAATTGACCAGACAAAGGCAGCGCTGGCGAAGCGTCCGAGTGCATCCGCTTCCGAAGCCGGTTCCGCCGCAGTCGCACAGTTCGCCACACTTGAAACCAAACTGGCCGCTGACACGAAGGCCCTCGTGGAGGCCAGCGACAAGCTCACCGCTATGCTGGAAAAGTCCTTCGCCGTCGGCGCGCTCGGCGCGCTCACGCCGGAGCAGCTCGCGTGGAGCATGATGCGCGCGGCAGGCGTGGTCGGCGCGCACGAAGGCGCGGGCGGCGCGGAGTTCGACAAGAAATCGCCGTCCACTGAAGCGAACAAGAGCGACCCTGCGCGCCTCGCCGACCGCGCAAAGGCAGCAGAGCAATACACTTGGGACAAGCTCAAGGGGGGCGCGGCGGGCTTCGCCCCACTATTCGGAGCTGGCGCAGGCGAGCCGCAGGACGCCTTCTTCGCGTCCGCCGACCAGGCGCTCTTTCTCAACAACGGCAGCATGGTTCGGAGCTGGCTGGCCCCGAGTGCTGACAACTTGATCGCCCGCCTGGGCAAGCTCACCGACACTCGTGCGCTGACGGAGGAGCTTTACCTGAGCACGCTTAGTCGACTGCCGACCGAAGCCGAAGTCGCCGCCGTGCAGAAACAACTGGCCAGCCGCGAAAAAGAAAAGACCGCCGTGACTCAAGACCTCGCGTGGGGCCTGCTCACCTCAGCGGAGTTCCGCTTCAAGCACTGAGGTTTACCGCGAGAGGGCGCAAAGAAACCAAAGAAGGCGCGAATTGAGCCGCGCTTTCGGCAGTCAGATTTCCCGACAGCCCGTTCAAACGCAGCACGCACATGAAGCCTTGCCAATACGCCTGCAACTCGGCCGAGCACATCGTCGCTCGCCGGCAATTCCTCGGCAGCCTCGCGCTCGGCACCGGTGCGGTCGTGGGCGGCCTCGGCAGCTTCGCCCAGCCCTCCGTGTCCGCCGCGCTCGCCAAGGACCAGAAGCGGATGCTCGTCATCAACATGCACGGCGGCCTCTCGCAGCTTGAGAGCTGGGACCCCAAGCCGGGCACCGACACCGGCGGGCCGTTTCGCGCCATCCCGACCAGCGTGCCGGGCATCCACATCAGCGAACTTCTCCCGCACACGGCGAAGGTGATGCACCACCTCGCCCTTGTGCGGAGCATCAACACCAAGAACGAGGACCACGGCAAGGGCAGCTACATGATGGTCACAGGCCGCCGCCAGATGCCCGGCCAGACTTACCCGGAGATCGGCGCGGTCGTCGCCAAGTGCCTCGACACGACGGACCGCACGTTGCCCGGCCACATCCGCATCACGGCGGGCGGCAGCGGTGGCCGCAGCGCGGACTCGGCCTACCTCGGCCCGAAATACGCCAGCATCTCGCTCGACGGCGGCAAGCCCCCGCAGAACACTACGAAGCCCGACGGCCTCACCGACGCCTCGCTCGCCGAGCAGAACGCCTTCCGCCGCCTGGCCAACGACCATTTTCTCTCCCGCCGACGCACCGCGATGACCGACGCCTACGTGCAAAGCTACGAGCAGGCGCTTGAGCTGATGAAGCAGCGCGACGTCTTCGAGCTGAGCAAGGAGCCGGAGAAGGACCACGAGCGCTACGGCAAGCACGACTTCGGCCGCCACTGCCTCATGGCCCGGCGGCTCTTGGAGAAAGGCATCTCCTTCGTGCAGGTGTCGCACTCGAACTACGACACGCACAACGAGAACTTCAACTTTCACTTCGAGCAGGTCGGCGAGTTTGACAAGCCCTTCGCCACGCTCATCACGGACCTGCACGAGCGCGGGATGCTGGAGAACACGCTGGTCGTGGTGCTCTCCGAGTTCGGGCGCACGCCGCGCATCAACCAGTATTACGGGCGCGACCACTGGGGCAAGGCGTGGAGCGTCTGCCTCGGCGGCGCGGGCCTCCAGCGCGGCGCGGTCATCGGCGCGACCAACGCCAACGGCACCGAGGTGAAGGAACGCGAAGTGGACTGCGGCCATCTCTTCCACACCTACCTGCGCGCGCTGGGCCTCAGCTCCAAGGGCAACTTCGACGTGGCCGGTCGGCAAGTGCTGATGGCTGACCCGGCGTGCGGGCCGATCAAGGAGTTGCTGGCGTAGCCGAGTTGTTGGACCGCCGTGAACTGTGGACACCAGCATGAACGATTGGGACAGGAGACAAGCGGAACATGGCAGTATTCTAATTAGGTATCCGCGTGTCTTCACGACCGTTTCCACCCCTCTGGCTGGCTTGTCCTTTCTCTGGATTCGGTCGCCCGGGGATTACTTGCTGTGGAGCGCGCTCGCTGGAGTTGTTTGGGGTGCGATGCTTCTCATTTCGCTGCTTCCGGGCCGGGCCGCATTCCAACCGGCAGCGTTGCTGGTAATTGTGTTTCTCATGAGTGAAACCAAGTTTCGTTTCTCTGGGCAAAAGGAAATGTTGTTGTTTGGCTTTCAGGGCTTGCTGGTCATCTTTGCTTCCGCCGCTGTTCTGGTGCTCCTTTTCTTCCGAGTCATTCATCGGAAGCGGTGTGTGCCAAGTTCAACCGGGTCGTGACTGGTTCGGTTGATTCGCGCCACTCCATGAAGCCCGACTTCAAAGCCGCCCACGTCGCCGCCGAGTTCGATCACGCGTCGCCGCTCATCACCTGCCGCTTTGATCCCACGGGCAAGTTCGTCTTCGCGGCGGGCGAGGACCGCGCCATCGCGCGCTGGGAGCTGGCCGACGCGAAGAAGAAGACCGTGTTCAGCGGGCACGACTCGTGGGTGTTCGCGCTCGCGGTGTCGCGGGACGGGCAGACGCTCGTGAGTGCCGGTGGCGATGACACGCTCATCTGGTGGCCTGCCGCCGCCGAGAAGCCCGCGCCGCTGCGCAAGGTCACGGCGCACAAGGGCTGGATTCGCGCCCTCGCCGTCAGCCCGGACGGCAAGCTCCTCGCCAGCGGCGGCAACGACCGGCTCGTAAAACTATGGCACCTCGCCGACGGCAAGCTCGCGCAGGAATTCTCCGGCCACGAGCTGGACGTTTACAGCGTCGCGTTCCATCCCGACGGCAAGTTCCTCCTCAGCGGCGACCTTATGGGCAAGGTGCAGCAGTGGGACCTCGCCACCGGCAAGTCCGTTCGCGTGCTGGATGCGAAGGAGCTTCATTCCTACAACGGCGGCCAGCAAGTCCACTTCGGCGGCGTGCGCGGCCTCGCCATCTCGCCGGACAAGAAGCACCTCGCGTGCGGCGGACTGCACAAGGCCACCAACCCGCTCGGCAACGTCCATGAGCCCATCGTCCAGCGCTACGACTGGGAGACGCACAAGCTGCTGAAGACGCACCTCGCCGAGGGCCTGACGAACTCGACCGTGTGGAACTGCCTCTTCCATCCCGACGGCACGCTCATCGCCGGTTGCGGCGGCGGCAGCGGCGGGCACCTGCTCTTCTGGGGCAAGGACGACGAGAAGCCCGCGCCCGCCTTCAAGCTCCCCGACATGGCCCGCGAACTGGACCTCCACCCCGACGGCCTGCAAATCGCGACCGTCCATCACTCGCGAAAACTCCGCCTCACCAAGCTCGCACCCAAGCCGCCCGAGCCGGCGAAGAAAGCGTAAGCCCGAACAACAAAGTTGAAGGCTCCCGCCCCGAAGCGCAGTCTATGCGCGGCACGGCAAACAAATGAGCACGTTGAACCCATGAAAGACACCGTTCGCCTCTCAAGCTCGCCCAAGCCCACCGCGAAGGACACCGTCCGCCTCGCCCGCCCGGCGTCATCCAGCGCGAAGGACACGGTCCGGCTCGGCCGCCCGGCCCAACCCGCCAAGTCCGACACCGTCCGCCTCGACCGGCCGGCGGCCAAGGCTGGCCCCGCAGCGGGTGCCACGTTGGAGGACTACTTGCAGCAGCAGAAGCCGCACGTAGAGCCGCCGAAGGAGTGACTCGGCTAGCGCTGCGGTCTCACGCACCGTGGCGGGCCTACACCTCGATGGCTTGGTGCTGCACCGGCACGGTGACTTCGGACTTGGGCAGGAGGTGTTTCAAGGTTTCCGCGAACGCGAGCGACGACTCCTCTTCGCCGTGGATGACGAAGGTTTTCTTGATGTGCCCCGTGAGCGACTTCACGTAGCCGGACAACTCGGCGCGGTCGGCGTGGCCGGAGAAGGCGTCGATCTTCGCCACGCGCGCGCGGATGGCGTGTGGCTCGCCGAAGATGTTCACCGGGCTGCGACCCGCGATGATTTGCGCCCCGAGCGTGTGCTCCGCGCAGAAGCCGACGAAGAGAATGAGGTTCACCGGATTGGAGCCGTGGTTGATCAAGTGGTGCAGCACCCGGCCCGCCTCGGCCATGCCCGAGGCGCTGATGATGATGGCCGGTTCCTTCAGTTCGTTGAGCTTCCGCGAGTTCGTCACCTCGCGGATGTAGGTGAGGTTCTCCATGCCGAAGGGATTGCCCTGCTCGCGGAGAAAGGCGTAGGTCTGCTCGTCGAAGCACTCCGGGTGCAGGCGGAAAATCTCCGTGGCGTTCGTGCTCAACGGACTGTCCACGAAGATGGGCACGGGCGGCACCTTGCCCGCGTCCGTGAGCTGGTGCAGCCCATAGACAATCTGCTGCGTGCGGCCCACAGAGAACGCGGGGATAATGACCTTGCCACCGTCGCGCAACGTGTCGCCCACCAGCGACGCCAGCTCCTCGCGCGCGTCCACGGGGCTGGAGTGGAGACGATTGCCGTAGGTGCTTTCGATCTGGAGGAAGTCCACGTTCTCCACCGGCTGCGCGTCGCGGAGAATGTCCTGGCCCGGACGGCCGATGTCGCCGCTGAAGAGGTAACGGAACTTGCGCCCGCCCTCGCGCACATCCAGCACCACTTGCGCGGAGCCGAGGATGTGCCCGGCGTCGCGGAACGTCACCGTCACCCCATCCGCCACCGGCATCGGGCGGTCGTAGTTGAGGGCCACGAACTGGCGGAGGGCGCGTTCCGCATCGCTCGCGCTGTAGAGCGGCTGCACCGGCGGCTGGCCGTGCTTGGCGCGCCTCTTGGACAGGAACTGCGCGTCGGATTCCTGAATCGAAGCGGAGTCCTCCAGCATGATGCTGGCGAGATCGCGCGTGGCGAAGGTCGAGTAAATGTTCCCCGCGAAACCCTGTTTGCAGAGGTTCGGGAAATTGCCGCAGTGGTCAATGTGCGCGTGGCTGAGGATCGCGGCATCGAGCGTCTTCGGGTCGAACGGGAAATGGCGGTTGCGCTCGATGGAGTCATCGCGGCGGCCCTGATAGAGACCGCACTCCAGCAAGATGCGTTGGCCGTTGACCTCCAGCAGATACATCGAGCCGGTCGTGGTGCGCGTCGCGCCGTGGAAGTGGATTTTCATGCCGGGAGGATAGGTTCAAGGTGCGCGGTTCAAAGTTCAAAGTGAGCGGCGCGTGTCGCCACCTCAGTTCGGTCAGTTCCACCGGTCGGCTTGGTGTGGGGCGGATGCGATGGGTTGAAGGACGCGTTCTCCCTCACCCCTACCCTCTCCCGCTGGGAGAGGGAGCCAATGGGGCCGCGCTGGGCGCTGCGCAGCACGGTGCCGGACGCAGGCGCGGACCAAGCAAGGCACGACGCGGACGGCGGCTCCCCCTCTCCCAGCGGGAGAGGGCCGGGGTGAGGGAGCAAGGCAACGAAGGGAACGACGGGTAACAAGCCCCCCACGCCCTCCTCCGCGAAGCCCACGCGATGAGGTGGGAGGCCCCGGTGAAGCGGTTGAGTCAAAGCTAGCCTACCGACCCTTCGCGACCACCCCCGCCAGCCTGGCGCGCCGCCTCAAAAACCTGCAACACCAAGCCAAAGCCCTGAACCTCACCCTCGTTGCCGCCCAATAACTTACGTGGTCTGTTATTCAGGAGGCCACACGGTCTGTGTCTCTGTCGTGCTCATCCAAAGGTGATGTATGCTCCGCGCTTCTGCTTCTCCAATGCGCCGCCCACGACCATGTTGAAGACCAAGAGGCTCGTGTTGTCCTCTGGTGGACGCCTGTGAAGCTGCGTGAACACAAAGTTCATGGGTTCGAGGGCGTAGGAGCGGTCGGGTGGGACGACGGCGAAGCTCTCGCCTCCGTGCGCCGTCATGTAGCACCACTCCCAACCAAGCTTGTCGCAGATAGTCTGCCCCCACAGGCAGCCTAGGTTGATGCCCATGTCCTCGACGGCCTTGGCCGTCGCCTTCTTCTTGCCGAGGCAGATGCCATCTATGGCCGCGCAAATCGCCTCCTGAACCTTTTCGGGGGAAGTGTCCGGCTTCAGCTTGAGATGTTTGTAGCCGCGGGCCACCGAAAGGCGAATGTCCTTCGCTTCGGATTCGGTGAGCGGTCGGTCTGAGTTTTTGGATTTGGCTTTTGGCATATTGGCGCGTGGTCTGTGGTGATGGCGTAGTGTGGCCTAACGACCCAAGCTCAGCGACCCGGCGCACGGGACGCAACGATTGCAACCTGGACGCGATGGCCGGGTTAGATGCCATGAAGGGTTGCGCGGCGTGGGCCCAAGGGGCACATCGTCGCCTGTATGAAAACACAACCCCGCACGCATCACTCCGCCACTACAACCGC